>JAFRGQ010000058.1 GCA_017433725.1 Lachnospiraceae bacterium | reverse complement strand
GTATACGGATCTGAACGGGATTACCAGCTGAGCATCTGGGAATGACCTGAGATAGAACGGTATTTTCGGATATGGATAGTATCAGAAAATAGACAGAAACAGTGCAGATACTTTACAAGAATAGCTCAAAAAGTTATAATTAATTATGTTCCTGGGATGTGCGATCCCCCTATTTTTCCTGAACCTACATTTGAATTAAAGGGATTCCTATATCGTCGGTATCAATGTCAGGCCATATCTACGGATCAGTGGAAGACAGCGAATCGAGTGCGGTTACCCACCTGGCATAGGCTAGGCGTCAGTTTCATAGGAACGGCATCTCGGGAACACTCAAAAGAAAATTACTTAAGGATCCAGATCAAAGCTTCCCGAAGCGCAGCTCGATACGGAAAGGCATTCAGAGGAGGAAAAATGGTAACAAAAAGAGAATTCGGAAAAACAGCTGACGGCAGAGTTGTTACGGCCTATACGATTGAAGGCGCTCCGGGTGCATCCGCCACTATTCTTGATATCGGATGTGTCGTACAGAGTGTCATAGTTCCGGATAAGGACGGAAATCCCGTCGATGTGACGATCGGATACGATACCGCAGAGCTTTATGCACAGAACCCGGCATGCTACGGCGGTCTGGTAGGACGCAACTGCAACCGGATCCGCGGCGGAAAGATCACGATTGACGGCGTGGAATATCAGCTCGCGTTAAATGACGTATATAACAACCTTCACAGCGGACCGAACGGTCTTCAGTTCCGGATCTGGAATGTAGGACAGATAACCGATCATTCGGTCGAATTCCTGCTTGAGAGCCCGGAAGGCGATCAGGGATATCCCGGAAAGATGAATGTGTCGGTTACTTTCGGATTCTCCGAGGCAAATGAACTTTCCCTCTCATACAAAGCCAGCGCTGACAAGGATACGATCGCGAACTTTACGAACCACAGCTACTGGAATCTCAACGGTGAGGGTAACGGCCTTATAAATGACCATGTTCTTTGCATACATGCTGACCGGTTCGCACCGCTCGACGAACACAATGTTCCGGACGGGACATTCCGGGATGTGACAGGAACGGAGATGGATTTCAGAGAACCGAAAAAGCTCGGACAGGATATCGAATGCGGTTCACAGCAGCTCCTTCAGGCAAACGGCTATGATCATCATTTCGACATCGTCGGTGAAGGTTTCCGTGAGGCTTGCTGGGTCGTCGGTGATCAGACCGGCATCAAGCTGACAATCAGCACAGATGCGGACGGCGCACAGCTGTACACAGGAAACTTCCTGAATGACGCGAACGGCAAGAACGGACATTTCTATCCGGACCGCGGAGCCGTCGCAATCGAGACACAATTTGTACCGAATTCGATCAATGATCCTGCTTATAAATCTTCACTGCTGAAAGCGGGAGATGTGTTCACCCAGAATACAGTCTATGCTTTTAGTGTTGAGAAATAAAATGTCTTTTAAGGGGGCTGCTCGTGCAGCCTCTTTTTTTGTCCTATAATTTTCTTTTCCATGGAACATAACGCTCTGCGAATACGGAATTTTCATTTTTCTCCCTGATTTTGATTATCTGCTATTTGTTTTCTTTGACATTTGTTCCTGAACGATATAGAATTCTAAGGTATGTGTAAGATTGCGTAAGTAATCCTGTACGCTTTAAACATAAACGTTTGGAGGCATATATGAGTGAAATTGAACTGAAAGTAAAAGAAATCCAGGATAACGCCCTCAGGGAGATCACGTCAGCTGACGATCTTGAGAAGCTGAACAGTGTTCGCGTTTCATTTCTGGGCAAGAAAGGTTCGCTGACATCTGTCCTCAAATCCATGAAGACAGTATCCCCGGAAGATCGCCCGAAGGTAGGAAAATGGGTGAACAGTGCCCGTGCCGCCATCGAAGAGCAAATGGAAGCGAAGAGGAAAAAATTAGACGCAGCGCGCCTTGACAGACAGCTTGCAGCTGAGAAAATTGATGTCACACTTCCGGCCAAGATGAAATTTATCGGACATCGTCATCCGAATACTATCGCGCTCGAGGAAGTAGAGCGCATTTTCACGGGTATGGGTTACGAAGTCATCGAAGGACCGGAAATCGAGTACGATGACTATAACTTCACGAAACTGAATATTCCGGCTAATCATCCCGCAAAGGATGAGCAGGATACATTCTATATTAATAAAGAGATCCTTCTTCGCACGCAGACATCACCGGTACAGGCACGTGTCATGGAGAAAGGCAAGCTGCCGATCCGCATGATTTCACCGGGCCGTGTTTTCCGTTCAGATGAAGTGGATGCCACACATTCACCGTCATTCCATCAGATCGAAGGTCTTGTAATTGACAAGAACGTGACACTTGCAGACCTGAAAGGTACGCTGGATGTATTCGCTAAAGAGTTATTCGGACCGGATACAAAGACAAAGTTCCGCCCGCATCATTTCCCGTTCACGGAGCCGTCAGCTGAAGTTGACGTATCCTGCTTCAAGTGTGGCGGAAAAGGCTGTCGTTTCTGCAAAGGCTCCGGCTGGATCGAGATTCTCGGATGCGGTATGGTCCATCCGCATGTTCTTGAAATGTGCGGCATCGATCCGGAAGAGTATACGGGATTTGCGTTTGGTGTAGGTCTTGAGAGAATTGCACTTCTTAAGTACGAGATTGACGACATGCGTCTTCTCTACGAGAACGATGTTCGTTTCCTCAGCCAGTTCAACTGATTGTCTGTTCCCTCACCTATACTTTTACATAATGATAAGGAGCTCCTATGAACACTTCACTTTCATGGATAAAAAGATATGTTCCGGATCTTGACGTTACCGCACAGGAATACGCGGACGCTATGACTCTCTCCGGAACAAAAGTAGAAAATTACGAAGAACTCGATAAGAATCTGGATAAAATAGTTGTCGGTGAAATCCTCAGCTGCGAGGCTCATCCGAACTCAGATCATCTCCATATCTGCATGGTCAATGTCGGAGAAGCAGAGCCGCTGCAGATCGTATGCGGCGCCCCGAATGTTGCAGTAGGTCAGAAAGTACCTGTCGTACTCGAAGGGGGCAGTGTAGCCGGAAGCCGTGACGGAGATAAGAATCCGGAAGGAATCAAAATCAAGGCCGGAAAACTTCGCGGAGTGGAATCACATGGCATGATCTGCTCGATTGAAGAGCTTGGCAGCACTCATGAGATGTATCCGGAAGCTCCGGAGTACGGTATTTATGTATTCCCGGATGATACGAAAGTCGGCGCTGACGCTATCGAACTTCTCGGTCTGCATGACGCGATTATCGAGTATGAGATTACATCCAACCGTGTCGATTGCTACAGCGTCATCGGTATCGCGAGAGAAGCGGCCGCAACATTTGGAAAGAAATTCCATAATCCGGAGATCAAGATCACCGGAAACGACGAGAAAGCTTCCGATTATATCGATGTGGAAGTTATCGATAAAGATCTGTGCCCGCGCTTTACAGCGAGAGTCGTAAAGAACGTTAAAATCGGTCCGTCACCGAAGTGGATGCAGAGATGTCTTGCGTCAAACGGTATCCGCCCGATCAACAATGTCGTAGATATCACAAATTATGTCATGGAAGAGTATGGCCAGCCTATGCATTCCTATGACTATGACATGATTGCAGGTCATAAGATCATTGTTAAGCGCGCTAAAGACGGAGATGTCTTCACGACGCTTGACGGACAGGAAAGACATCTTGATCATGATGTCATCATGATCTGCGACGCCGAGAAAGAAGTCGGTATCGGCGGTATCATGGGCGGTGAGAACTCCATGATCACAGACGACGTCAAGACCGTTCTCTTTGAGGCTGCCAACTTTAACGGGACAAATATCCGTCTCTCGTCCAAGAGGATCGGCCTTCAGACTGACGCTTCACAGAAGTTCGACAAAGGACTTGATCCGAACACAGCCGAGCTGGCTGTCAACAGAGCGTGTGAGCTCATGGAAGAGTTCGGCGCAGGCGAAGTCGTCGGCGGCATAGTGGATGTCTATGACGAAGTACGTCAGCCGAAAGAAGTTGCATTTGAGCCGGAGAAAATCAACGCGCTGCTCGGAACATCTTTCACTGAGGAAGAGATGATCGGATACTTTGAAGCAGTGGATCTGAAGTATGACGCTGATAAACGCTGCGTAATCGTTCCGACATGGAGACAGGACGTATTTCGCACATGCGACCTTGCAGAGGAAGTTGCTCGTTTCTACGGCTATGATAAGATTCCGACAACGCTGCCGAAGGGCTCATCAACTGCGGGCAAGCTTCAGTTCGATATGCGGATTCTCTCAATCGCCCGTGATATCGCTGAGGACTGCGGTTTTTCACAGGGATACTGCTATTCCTTTGAATCAAGAAAAGTGTTCGACAAGCTCAGACTGGATGAGGATGATGCACTCAGAAATGCTATTGAGATCATAAATCCGCTCGGTGAAGACTTCTCCATTATGAGGACGACTTCTCTGAACGGTATCCTGACATCTCTGGCGACGAACTATAACAGAAGAAACAAGAATGTTCGCCTTTATGAGCACGGCAATGTTTACCTCCCGAAGGCACTTCCTCTGACGGAACTTCCCGATGAGCGTATGCGTCTCACTCTCGGTATGTACGGCGAAGGTGACTTCTTCGAAATGAAGGGCGTTGTTCAGCTCCTTCTCAGTAAGTTCGGTCTGAAGAAGAAGGCTGCTTATACAACGGACGTTCTGAAGAACTATCTGCATCCGGGACGCCAGGCTCAGATTTCTTATGAAGGTGTTTGGATCGGTGAGATCGGCGAAGTCCATCCGCTTGTCTGCCAGAATTACGGAATAGGGGAACGCGCATACATTGCTGTTCTTGATATGCCGGCTATCCTTCCGTTTGCAACATTTGATCGGAAGTTCACAGGAATCGCCCGTTATCCGGCTGTCACGCGTGACATTTCCATGATCGTTCCGCGTGAGATTACGGCTGCCGAGATCGAGGCTGTGCTTGAACAGAGAGGCGGAAAGCTTCTTGAGAGCTATAACCTGTTCGACATTTACGAGGGACCGGGCATACTTCCGGGCTACAAGTCGATTGCTTACAGCCTGACATTCAGACATAAAGATAAGACGATGGAAGAGGCTGAGATTGTGTCTGCGATGAATAAGATTTTGAACGGACTGAACGGAATAGGGATTGAGCTCAGAAAATAAAGACTAAAATTTTCTGCGTACAGAATTTCGACAGTCTTATCATTGAAAAATGCATCGTCGGGACGCTTTCGCTCGGTCTCGCTGGCAGCGGTACTAATAAAAATTCATCGCTGAAGCTCGAATTTTTAAAGTACCGGCCGCTCGACGACGCCTCTCCGATTGCATTTTTCATGATTGCGACTGAGTAACAGGCTGAAGTAGGAAATTTCAGTGAAGGGTACACCAAGCTGCCGTATGATTACATGCGGCGGCTTGTTTTGCGAGAAAGATGTGTGCGTTGTAAGACGTACGATAAATGGAAAAATGTATGAAAACTTCTGATTTTTATTATGAACTTCCGGAGGAACTGATCGCTCAGGATCCTCTGGAAGACCGATCTTCATCAAGGCTTCTTTACCTGAACCGCGAGAGCGGTGAGATCACACACGGCGTCTTCACGGATGTGATGAAGTATCTTATGCCCGGCGATACGCTCGTGATCAATGACACGAAAGTCATCCCCGCAAGACTCTACGGCGTCCGGGAAGGAACACTGGGTAAGGTGGAAATTCTGCTTCTGGTACGTAAGTCTGCCGATACCTGGGAGACGCTTGTAAAACCCGGAAAGAAGTGTAAGGTCGGTACAAGAATCCTGTTCGGAAGTCCGGACGGTTCCGCCGAAAAAGCCCCGCTTATCGGTGAGGTCGTGGATATTCTGGAAGAGGGGAACAGGCTGATCCGCTTTACATATGCTGGGATTTTTGAGGAGGTCCTTGATTCACTGGGAGAGATGCCGCTCCCGCCGTACATTCATCACAAGCTGGAAGATAAGTCTCGCTACAATACGGTTTATGCCGAGCATGAGGGTTCGGCTGCGGCACCAACGGCAGGTCTGCATTTTACTAAGGAACTGCTCGGTGAAATAGAGGAGATGGGCGTCAATATCGCACATGTCACACTTCACGTCGGACTGGGAACGTTCCGCCCTGTCAAAGCCGAGACGATAGAAGAACATCACATGCATTCGGAGTTCTATATCGTGACGGAGGAGACTGCCGAACTCATCAATCGAACCAGGGAGAGCGGACACCGGGTGATCTGTGTAGGAACGACATCCTGCAGGACCATTGAATCGGCCGCTGAACCTGATGGTAAGGGAGGATATCGTCTTGCTGCGAAAAGCGGCTGGACACAGATCTTTATTTATCCCGGTTACGAGTTTAAGCTAATGCAGGGTCTTATCACGAATTTTCATCTTCCCGAGTCGACGCTCGTCATGCTTGTTTCGGCTTTTGCAGGTAAGGAGAAGGTCCTCCATGCGTACGAGGAGGCAGTAAAGGAGAGGTATCGTTTCTTTTCGTTTGGGGATGCGATGTTGATTTTATGACAAATCGCTCTGCCTGGGTAACAGTACAAAAATAATACATGTTGGTTTGTATTCCCCCGCCTATTGAGGCGGGGGTCATCACACACTGAGATATACTACCTTTCGTCACTTCAGAACGGATTCGCCAGCTTCGCCAGATCGCGGTAAAAAGCCGGATATGAGACAGACACACACTCTGTATCCTTCACGACCATCTGTGTGTCGGAAATCAGGCCTGCGATGGAGAACGCCATTGCAAGGCGATGATCGCCCTGAGAATCGACTACAGTTCCTTTAAAATACCCGAGACGCCCCGGCGCACGTCTTGCACGCTTTTTCTTGCCGCCGGCACCGTGGATGATCATTCCGTCCTCAGTCTCTTCGACATCGACGTCCATATTTATCAGATTCTCAACAATCGCCGATAACCGGTCAGACTCCTTCACGCGAAGCTCACCTGCATCATAGATTTCTGTATCCCCTTCTGCACAGGCAGCCATAATGGCAATGATTGGGATCTCGTCAATGAGAGCAGGTATGAGAGCGCCGCCGATATTTGTGCCTTTGAGCTTTGAAGTTTTCACTATAATATCGGCGACAGGTTCCCGCCCTTCCATACGTACGTTGCGTGTGATCACATTGCCGCCCATGGCTTTTGCGACTCGCAATATCCCGTCGCGCGTTTCGTTAATGCCCACACCTTTGAGAACGATCTCTGATCTCGGGACGATGAGACCCGCTGCAATGAAGTATGCAGCGGAGGAAATGTCTCCAGGGATCCGGATTTTCTGCCCTCTGAGGGCTGTGCCCGGATATATGATTGCGCCCGGCTGCATCGTCAGCGGATCTACCTTGGCTTTCACGTTACCTCCAAAGGCTGAAAGCATGAGCTCTGTGTGATTTCTTGACGGATACGGTTCAAAAAAAGTAGTAGGTCCGTCCGCATAAAGTCCGGCGAGCAGAACGCAGGATTTTACCTGGGCGGAAGCGACGCTGCTTGAATAATGGATGGCATGAAGTTTTCCGCCGTAAATCTCAAGAGGAAGGCAGTTATTCTCATATTCGGACTCTATCCTGCATCCCATCTGAGTAAGCGGATCCATGATTCTCTTCATAGGACGTTTTTGCAGGGAAGAGTCACCTTTTATATAGGAATGGAAACGCTGGCCTGCGAGAATACCTGAAAGAAGGCGGACGGTCGTTCCGCTATTCATAGCGTCGAGTGCTTCGAGCGGTTCTTTTAGTCCGCGCAGTCCCTGTCCGTGTATGATCAGGACTGATTCCTGAAGTCCTGTATATCGATTCTCCTCCTTGATCTCTTCGATTTCGATGCCAAGACGACGGAAGCATTCTATCGTAGCCAGGCAGTCGGCACTCTTCAGAAATCCACGCACTTCCGTGATTCCTTCAGCGATGGCGCCAAGCATAACAGAGCGGTGGGAGATAGATTTATCTCCGGGAACGGAAAGTTCTCCGCGGAGAGAAGTCGCAATAGGGATTTTCATAATTTGTTCCTCAGTCGTGATAAATAGTATAGCCTCTGTTTCCGAGCAGACCGATCGCCTTATTCATTGAATCTTCCTCGTAGAATACAATGCGAAGAACACCCTGTTCGAATTCGCGGTTATGGACGATTCCGATATTCTTAATGGAAATGGCGTTAACAGCCAGAATCGTGGCGACTGTCGCGATAGATCCGGCTTCATCGATCAGGTCAAGATAGATGCGGAACTCACGCTGAACAGATCCGGCTCTTGTGTCAAAACTGTCTCTGTAGTCTTTGCAGTCAGTGAATATCCGGAGTAGTTTATCGGAATCCGCACTGCCGATTGCGCTGCGGTAATCCAGAAGCTTCGTAATATACATATCAAGCATATCACAGATGTTGTCAGGATTCGAGAGGCAGATTTCCTGCCACATCTGCGGCGATGAGGAAGAGATGCGCGTTATGTCCCGAAAACCGCCGGCAGCAATCGTGCGCATAAATTCTTCAGGCCCGTCCGCATCGTGAACAAGGTTCACAAGGGATGCTGAGATGACATGCGGAAGATGGCTGATTGCAGCCGTGACTTTATCGTGCTCACGATAATCCATGATGAGAGGCAGAGCTCCGATGCTTTCCAGCAGCGTTTTCATAGCCTCTACCGATTCTGCGGGAACGTTTTCCGCAGGTGTGAGAATATACCATGCATTTTCAACAAGTCTGTCCGAAGCGGCAGCATAACCTGTTTTCTCGGAACCTGCCATCGGGTGTCCGCCGATAAAATAACTGTTCATACCGTGTGTTTCGACAAATCTGTGAATCTCGCCTTTTACAGATCCCACGTCTGTTAGGATCGATCCGGGTTTTCTGATTTCCGAAAGCTTCTCCATAAAACGCAGGGCTGTGACGACCGGTACGCACAGAAAGATGAGGTCACAGGATGCAAATGCCTGCAGTGTCTCATCCGCGGCTATCGTCACGGTACCGTCCGCAATGGCCTCTTCCAGCACAGCACGATTCCGGTTATAACCGGTAATGCAGAGATCAGGGTATACCCGCCGCAGGGATTTCGCAACAGATCCGCCGATCAGTCCAAGTCCGATAAATCCTATATTTTCAAATACCACGTTCTCATCCTCCCGGGTGATGACCAAAGTGATTTAACATGTAATCAGTGTCATGATTTACCAGACTATCTTAACAGAATTAGGGCAGTAAGAAAAGAATGAAGCGTTTTTTCTTCAACATGAGTACAATCTCGCGTTGAAGAATAAAGTCTCCGGCGTATCGCAGTCATGTGCTGAAAAAGATGCCTTGGCGCCGCGCAAGTTCGCGGTAAGAACTCCGAGATTTTCTTGAATTAGTGCTTTAAAGTGAAACTGTGTACAAAATGTATATAATTTTCGCACTTTGGGTGGAATCACGCTTGAAATTGAAAGGAATCGCACTTGAATAATGGAATAAATTCTAGTAAAATAAAGCATATTTGTGTTTAGGAGGTTATCATGAACGTATATACCAGTGACAGAATCCGTAACGTCGTCTTACTTGGTCACGGCGGCTCGGGCAAAACAACCCTTACAGAAGCTATGGCATACCTCGGTGGCATTACAAACCGTATGGGTAATGTAACTGACGGAAATACCATCAGTGACTACGATAAGGAAGAGATCAAAAGAAAGTTCTCGATCGGCGGCTCGGTCGTACCGGTTGAATGGAATAAAGTAAAAGTAAATATTCTTGATACACCCGGTTACTTTGACTTTGTAGGTGAAGTAGAGCAGGCAGTCAGCGTTGCGGATGCAGCAGTTATCCTCGTTTCCGGTAAGGATGGCATTCAGGTCGGAACAGAGAAGGCATGGGAACTCTGCGAAGAGAGAAATCTGCCGCGTATGTTCTACGTAACAGAGATGGACAATGATGATGTTTCTTTCCGTACGATTGTCGAGCAGCTTCAGGAGCTCTACGGCAAGAAGGTCGCTCCGATTCATATGCCGATCCGTGAGAACGGAAAGTTCGTCGGCTATGTAAGCATTGTTAAGCAGAGCGGAAGAAAGTTCGTCAACAAAGATGATAAGGTAGAATGCCCGGTTCCGGAATATCTGGAAGAGTATCTTGAGACATATCATGAATCCCTCATGGAATCAGTTGCTGAGACATCCGAAGAATTCATGGATCGCTATTTCAGCGGTGAAGAATTCTCCGAGAAGGAAGTTGCTGCGGCTCTTGCAACGAACATCCGTGACTGCTCCATCATTCCGGTCAGCATGGGCGCTGCAATCAATCTGCACGGCGTTTCCAATCTTCTGGATGACATCGTTGAGATGTTCCCGAATCCGACACAGAGAAGTGTAAACGGCATCAACCAGAAGAATAACGAGATCTTCGAGGCTAACTATGATTTTCAGAAGATCAAGACAGCTTATGTATGGAAAACGATCGCTGACCCGTTCATTGGTAAGTACAGCTTCATCAAGGTCAACTCCGGCGTTCTGAAAGCAGACGACACTCTTTATGATGTTCAGAGAGAGACCGAAGTACGTCTCGGCAAGCTCTATATCATGACAGGTAATAAGTCACAGGAAGTTCCTGAGCTCTTCGCAGGCGATATCGGAGCTCTTGCAAAACTCGGTGAAGTATATACAGGTGATTCCCTCTCTCCGAAGGCTACACCGATCGCATTCCCGAAGGCTGCTATCTCCACACCGTATACTGTAAAGCGCTACAGAGCAGTCAAGAAAGGTGATGAAGACAAGGTTGCTTCCTCTCTCAGCAAACTCGCTGCAGAGGATACGACATTCAAGTCAGTTCTTGATTCCGCTAACCATCAGTCACTTATTTACGGTATCGGCGAGCAGCAGCTCGAGGTTATCAAGAGTAAGCTGAAAGAACGTTATAAGGTCGATATCGAGCTTCTTGAGCCGAAGGTCGCTTTCCGTGAGACGATCCGCAAGAAATCGGATGTTGAAGGCAAGTATAAGAAGCAGACCGGCGGTCATGGTCAGTATGGTCACGTAAAGATGCGCTTCGAGCCGAGCGAAGACCAGACAAAGCCGTATGAGTTCGCAATTGAAGTCGTCGGCGGTGCCGTACCGAAGAACTACTATCCGGCAGTCGAGAAGGGACTGACAGAGTCCGTAGCCAAGGGCCCGCTTGCTGCTTATCCGGTTGTCGGCGTAAAGGCTACTCTCTATGATGGATCTTATCATCCGGTTGACTCTTCCGAGCAGGCTTTCAAGACCGCTACACATATGGCGTTCAAGGAAGGCTTCCTCAAGGCAGGTCCGGTTCTCCTTGAGCCGATCATCAGCCTGAAAGTCAAGGTTAGAGATAAGTTCACAGGCGATGTTATGGGCGATCTGAACAAGCGCCGCGGACGCGTTCTCGGAATGAATCCGGATCACAAGGGCAACACCATCATCGAAGCAGATGTTCCGCAGAAAGAAATGGACGGATACGGCACAGTCCTTCGTTCCATGACAGGCGGACAGGGCGAATTCTCTTATGAGTTCGCAAGATATGAGCAGGCTCCCGCAGATGTACAGGAGAAGGAGATCAAGGCACGTGCCGATCAGCTCGCTGAGGGTGCTGATGACTAATTTGATTCATCAGAATCAGAAAATACGACATAAAGAACCCCCCGCCGATAAGGCGGGGGATTCTTTATGCCGTAATATTTAAAAATATCCTATTTAAAGAAAAACCAGAGCTTTTCCGGGCATCGGGAGTCTCAGTTGCTTTTTTGAAGGCGAAGCGCTCTCAGGCATTGGGAACCTCAGTTGCCTCTGAGGGCTCGGTAAGATCCTTCATTATTTCGGAAAGCTTATTCGTTATCTTGGAAGTGGTATTCTTGACTGCGACCATAGACTGATCATGGTTCAGAGTATCGATAATCCTTGCCATGTAATCGAACATGTCTGCCTGAATGTAGTATTCACGGCGGAGCAGTTCCGGCGGGCGGTATGTAAGGTTCGTGGTTATGAGCTTTGTGAACATTCCCTGCTCATAATACTCATCGAATTTTTTGATACCTTCGGTGAAGAGACCGAATGTTGTGCATATAAATACACGTCTCGCACCGCGGGCTTTGATCTGCTTGCATACATCAAGCATGGAACCGCCGGATGCGATCATATCATCGATGATGACACAATCCTTACCTTCGACCGTGTCACCGAGGAATTCGTGTGCAACGATCGGGTTCTTACCGTTCACGATTCTGGAGTAATCACGGCGCTTGTAGAACATACCCATGTCGGCGCCGAGAATATTTGAGAAATAGACCGCACGGTCCGTTGCGCCTTCGTCAGGGCTGATGACCATGAAGTGATTCTTATCAAATTCCAGATCCGGAACCGCTTTGAGCAGAGCTTTCAGGAACTGATAAGTCGGCATGAAATTATCGAAGCTCACCAGCGGAATAGCGTCACTGACACGGGGATCATGTGCATCGAACGTAATAATATTCGATACGCCGTAATCTGCCAGCTCCTTGAGAGCCAATGCACAGTCGAGAGATTCGCGGCCTGAACGGCGATGCTGACGGCTTTCATATAAAAATGGGAGAATAACGGTGATGCGATGTGCCTGACCGCTTGCAGCCGAGATGACACGTTTCAGATCCTGAAAATAATTGTCCGGCGACATATGATTAATTCTGCCGCAGACTTTGTATGTCACGGAATAGTTTGTGACATCTCCGATAATGAAGAGATCGGAACCACGTACGGAATCTTCAAGCATCACTTTTCCTTCGCCTGTACCATAGCGGTAATAATGGGCGTTTGCAATATAGCTCGGCTCAACATAGCCCGGAATGGCATTGGCAAATGAAAGGGATGACATTAAAGATTTTCTCGACTTAACAAGGCTGTTGTCAACAGCTTTGGCCATTTCCTGGCTGCCGTTAAGATACACGATCTTGAGGGGCGCTACTGGAAAAGGCTTTTTCTGATTTTCGGTTGTAGTCATTATAGTCCTCCGGTAAATCTAGAATACATTATCACTTCACTTATACCACAAAATAAGCTCATTAACAAGGAGAAACAGCGAAAGCCGGTTTTTCTTGATGTTTACAAAACAGAAGCAAAATGGTAAATTATCCTAGACGAGTCGCAGAATAGTTCTGAGAATCACGCAACTTTCAAATCATTTATCAGGAGTATTCATGAAAAACAAAGGACACAGAATTATAAAGGTCAATCCTGACAGTATAGCCTGGGAGATGGGCGTTGAGCCCGGAATGTATCTGATCTCTGTGAACGGCGTTGACATCGAGGATGTATTTGATTATCAATACCTTATGGATGAGGAGGAGATAGATGTCCTGATTCGTGAGGAAAATGGCGAGGAGACGCTTCTGGAAATCGAGAAGGATCCGGATGAAGACTTCGGAGTAGAATTTGAAAACTCCCTGATGGACGAATATCGCTGTTGCTGTAATCACTGCATATTCTGTTTTATCGATCAGATGCCTCCCGGCATGCGTGACACTCTTTACTTTAAGGACGACGACTCGCGGCTCAGTTTTCTTCAGGGAAATTATGTTACGCTGACCAACATGAAGGACCGGGATATCGACAGAATTATTCGATATCACATGGAACCGATCAATATCAGTGTGCATACGACGAACCCGGAGCTCAGAAGGAAAATGCTCGGCAACCGTTTTGCCGGAGACATTTTTCCGAAAATTCAGAGACTGTGTGATGCGGGCATCACTATGAACGGACAGATTGTTCTGTGTAGAGGAATAAACGACGGAGAGGAACTTGAGAGATCGATTCGCGATCTCGCCGGGTACAGGCCGGCCATGCAAAGCGTCTCGGTCGTACCTGTAGGTCTGACAAAATACAGGCAAGGTCTTGCGAAACTCACACCGTTTGACAGGAAATCCGCTGCCGAAGTCATAGATCTCATAGAAAAATGGCAGAGGATGTTTGTCTCCGAGAATCCGAATGCCGTATCACCTCACTTTATACATGCGTCGGATGAGTGGTATATTCTTGCAGGAAGAGAATTGCCTGAGGAAGACAGATATGACGGCTACCTTCAGCTAGAGAACGGAGTTGGGATGGTCAGGCTCATGGAGACGGAGATACAGGATGCGCTGAACGGGATGGATGATACAGATCTGCAGATACATCGCAAAGTCACCATTGCGACAGGGTTTCTGATACGCGATTATATCGAAAAGTTCGCAAAGCTTGTTGCAGACAGATATCCCGGCCTAAATGTAAGGGTCAGGGCAATTCGAAACGATTTTTTCGGCAATCTTATCACGGTGAGCGGACTTGTTACCGGTCGGGATCTGATTGCTCAGCTGAAAGAGTTACAGTCTGACTCTGATATGGAACCGTTAGGTGAAGAAATTCTCATCCCCGTAAATATGTTAAGGAGCGGTGAGAAAGTATTTTTAGATGATATTACAACGGATGACGTCGAAAAGGAGCTTGGTCTGCCTGTGAGAGTGGTTTGGTCCGGCGGGGAAAAATTCGTCAGAGCCCTGCTCGGACTTACGGACACGGAAAACGAGAAAAGGCAGATCTATGAGCAATAAGGATGTCTAATAGGAATTGACGAGGAGTAATATATATGAGTAAACCGATTGTTGCGATTGTCGGACGGCCGAACGTGGGTAAATCGACCCTATTCAATGTATTGGCAGGGGAGAATATTTCAATCGTGAAAGATACGCCCGGTGTTACAAGAGACCGGATTTATGCGGAAGTGAATTGGACGGGGTACGACTTCACCCTGATCGATACCGGTGGAATTGAGCCGGAATCAAATGATGTTCTTCTCAGGCAGATGAGGGAACAGGCGCAAATCGCCATAGATACGGCTGACGTGATTATTTTTCTGGTGGACGTCCGGGATGGGATGGTCGATGCAGATTCGCGTGTAGCGGATATGCTGAGACGCTCTCATAAACCGGTTGTTCTTGCTGTCAACAAAGTAGACAGTTTTGTAAAGCAACAGGCCGATGTATATGAGTTCTACGGGCTCGGTCTGGGCGATCCGCTTCCGATTTCAAGTGCGAACAGGCAGGGAATCGGCGATATGCTGGATGAAGTGACTAAATACTTCGGTGAGACGACTTACGAAGAGGAAGAGAGTACGGTTCCGAGAATCGCTATCGTAGGAAAGCCGAATGTCGGTAAGTCCAGTATCATAAATAAGCTTCTTGGCGAGAGCCGTGTTATCGTGTCCGATATTGCAGGTACGACCAGAGACGCTATCGACACTCCGGTGAAGTGGAACGGAAAAGAGTATATATTTGTCGATACGGCAGGCCTTCGTAGAAAGAGCAAAATCAAGGAAGAACTTGAGAGATACAGCATCATCCGGACAGTGACGGCCGTTGAGCGGGCGGATGTTGTAGTCCTTGTGATCGATGCGGTGGAAGGTATTTCGGAGCAGGATGCCAAGATCGCCGGTATTGCCCATGAGCGCGGCAAAGGCATTGTGATTGCCGTGAATAAATGGGATGCAGTCGAGAAAGATACGAATTCTACAAGAGAGTATTCCGGAAAGATCCGTCAGATTCTTTCCTATATGCCTTATGCAGAGATTCTGTTCGTTTCCGCGGAGACAGGTCAGAGACTCCCTAAGCTTTTCGATGCGATTGAACTGGTGCTGACAAATCAGAACAGAAGAATTCAGACCGGTATCCTGAATCAGATCATGACGGAAGCAGTTGCACTCAACTCTCCGCCGACAGATAAGGGGAAGAGACTGAAGCTGTTCTATATGACACAGGTAGCTGTCGTTCCTCCGACATTTGTCATTTTCGTCAATGATAAGAAACTTATGCACTTCTCTTACCAGAGGTATATCGAGAACAAGATCAGAGAGACATTCGACTTTAGAGGAACTTCCCTGAAATTCATTATCAGAGAGAGAACCGAAAAGGATGAAAAATAATATATTTTAAAGGAGGATCCATTATGGCACAAATAGCGGTTATCGGCGCCGGCACATGGGGTACCGGCCTTGCGAGACTTCTCTGCGACAACGGCCACACCGTCAGAATGTGGTGTCCCTTTGAAAAAGAAGCCGAAAATCTGTCGAGGACACATATTCAGCCGAATCTACCCGGCATAGTCCTTCCGGATGCACTCACGTTCACGGCTGACATGGAGGACGCGCTCCGTGACAAGGATCTCATTGTTATGGCGGTAGCATCGCCTTTCACCAGAAGTACTGCCATGAAGATGGTTCCGTATGTGAAACCGGGTCAGAGAATTGTTACAGTCACCAAGGGTATCGAGGAAAGCACACTCCTCACACAGGCTGAGATTCTTGAAGAGATTCTTCCGGGCGCTGTGATCGGTGCGCTGTCCGGGCCGACACATGCAGAGGAAGTCATTATCGGACTCCCGACAACAATCATTTCAGCATCCTATGACAGAGAGATGGCTGAGTACGTCCAGTCGATTTTCATGAGTCCGGTTTTCCGCGTATATACGAGTCCCGATGTACTCGGCGTTGAGCTTGGCGGATCCCTTAAGAATGTCATCGCTCTTGCTGCCGGTATGGCTGACGGTATGGGATACGGTGACAACGTGAAGGCTGCTCTCATCACGCGCGGTATTCATGAGATTGCCCGCCTCGCGATAAAGATGGGTGCTAAGAAGGAAACGCTCCAGGGGTTGTCCGGTATCGGCGACCTCATTGTCACCTGCGCATCCATGCACAGCCGCAACAGACGAGCCGGTATCCTGATCGGTCAGGGCAAATCCATGGAGGAAGCTATGAAAGAGGTAGGGCAGACCGTTGAGGGTGTCTATTCGGCGAAAGCTGCACTCGCCCTGGCGAAACGCTACGGTGTTGAGCTTCCGATTACGGAAATAGTGAACCAAGTACTGTTCGAAGGGAAGAATCTCAGGGAAAGCGTCCACGAACTGATGCTGAGAGACCGGAAGACCGAGAATACACTCGATTATTCGGATCTCCCCGAGAGCTGGAAGTAAGGTCATAAGAAAGGAGCTGTCGCGTTAGGTAAGTAGTCACAATATTGTGCAGAAGTTTGCAAACATTATCTGCTGTATATTTTGGTTCCTTGCCTAAGCGACAGCTCCTTTATGTCATAAGCTATTATAATTAAGATGCTAAAAAAGTCGATTGCGGATCATTCCGTGCTTACACATCACACAATTCTGTCCTACATTCTTATATCAAAATATTCTGCAGGTCATCCGGAATGCTCGTCACGCGATAACCCTCATTGATAGAGTCTATGGCGGACATCTCGATTTCGCTGAGTTCAAAGTCAAATATCTGGCTGTTCTCAAGCAGCTTATCGATTCGCACGGTCTTCGGTATCACGCCGCATCCGTGCTGGAGAATCCAACGAAGACCGATCTGCGCTTCACTGCGATTGTATTTCTCGGCCAGTTTTGTGAGGATTTCGCGATGCAGATAAGCACCTCTTGCAAGAGGTGCGTACGCCTGAACGGCTATACCATGGGACTGGCAGAATTCGATAAGAGTCGGTCTGTGATAGAGCGGATGGAATTCGATCTGGTTCACAGCAGGAACGATATCTGAATTTTCTATCAAAAGACTCAGGTGCTGTTCAGTAAAATTGGATACGCCGATCGACCTTGCTCTTCCTGAACGGTATATTTTTTCCATCAGATGCCAGGTATCCAGCGAACAGCCGGGTATCGGCCACTGGATGAGATACAAATCCACGTAATCGAGGCCTAAACGCTCTAAACTTCTGCTGAAGGCTTCCTCGACATTACCGATTCTTTGTGCTGTATTCCATATTTTTGTGGTAACGAACAGTTCTTCCCTCGGAACACCGCAATTTCGGATTCCTTCCCCTACATCCACTTCATTTTTAAAAGCAGAGGCGGTATCGAATAGCCGGTAACCTATAGCTGCTGCGTCTGCAATTACTCGTTGTGCTTCGCCTGGGCCGGTCACTTTATTAAGACCGAGTCCGAGGCACGGCATCCGGTGTCCGGAGTTCAGATTAAAGTAGTAATCCATATAAGACCTTCCTAAAT
Source organism: Lachnospiraceae bacterium (assembly GCA_017433725.1). Lineage (GTDB taxonomy): Bacteria > Bacillota > Clostridia > Lachnospirales > Lachnospiraceae > Chordicoccus. Next base: position 13,846 of record JAFRGQ010000058.1, on the reverse strand, counting down.
CAAAATAACCTGTACTACTTTATCACACAGATATGACCAGAGTTATAAACAAATATTAAGAAACTTTTACAGAAACAAGTTTACACAGGTATGGTACAACTGCTATCATAGTTAATAGCGAAACTTTATGAGGAGGATGCTATGAGGATACCGGATATTATGAAAAACAGGATGAGCGTTTCGTTTGAAGTCTTCCCGCCGAAGGCAGATAAGCCGCTCAATCCGTTGATGAAAATTCTCGATAAACTCTACACGATGCAGCCCGATTTCATCAGTGTAACCTACGGTGCCGGAGGATCAAATACGGGGCGTCATATGGAAATATGTAAGGCGATTGCGGATTCCGGAAAAACAATGCCGCTTTCTCATTTCACATGCATCGGAAGTTATAAAGATGACATCCGAAGACAGATGGACCGATGCCTTGAGCTCGGCATCGACAACATTCTTGCCCTCAGAGGAGATATCCCGCAGGGCTGGGAGGGAACACGCGGAGATTTTACACATGCAAGCGAGTTGATAGCATTTCTCAGGGATGAATACGGGGAGAAATTCGTCATCGGTATGGCAGGTGCACCAGAGAAACACATTGAGGCACAGACATTTGCCGAAGACATCGCACACCTTCGCATGAAGCAGGATGCCGGAGCGGATTTTATAACGACACAGCTCTGCTATGATGTCGAGGGCTTCAAGTGGTGGATGGATACCATCCGAAAGACCGGCGTCACGATTCCGATTGACGTAGGCATCATGCCGGTCCTCAATAAGAACTCCATTATCAAGATGTGCCTCTCCATGAACGGCTGCTCTATTCCCCAGCCGCTCGCAGAGCTGATCTCCAGACATTACAATGATTCGGACGAGGATTTCAGAAAGTACGGGATCGAGTATACGACCAACATGGTGTACGAGTTCATGGCGCTCGGGATAAACGGAGTCCATTTCTATTCACTCAATAAAGCCGATGCGGTTCTGGAAATCTGCAGGAACTGCGGACTTGCCTACAGAAAGTAATATATCTCAGTGGAAGAAGTCAGCTAACGCTGACCCGAATCCCGCGCCGAGTCTCGCGAGCGAGACTTGAATTTCGGCTCATTTCTTTACGGAACGGCATAGATTTATGAAGAATTACAAATAGAAGGTATCTATAGCGAAAATCTATATAAAAACCTTCCTATAGACAATCCGGAACTTATGATGTTAAGATAACGATTGGGCTTAATGCCACTTAAAACTATAGTGCTTCAAACTAATTATGCAAATGGAGGTATCGATTTGACTGATATTGAAATCGCTCAGGCTAATGTAATGCAGAAGATCACAGAAGTAGCGAAAACAGCCGGTATTCCGGAGGAAGCTCTGGAGCTTTACGGAAACTACAAGGCTAAAATTGATCTTGGGAACATTCCGGGAGCTGATGAAAGAGAAGACGGTCATTTGATTCTTGTTACCGCAATTACACCCACGCCGGCCGGTGAAGGAAAGACCACGACTACAGTAGGTCTTGCAGACGGTATGACAAGGCTCGGAAAGAACGTAGTTGTCGCTCTCCGCGAGCCGTCACTCGGACCGGTTTTCGGCATCAAGGGCGGTGCCGCAGGCGGTGGTTATGCTCAGGTCGTTCCGATGGAGGACATCAACCTGCATTTCACAGGTGACTTCCACGCAATCGGAGCAGCAAATAACCTTCTTGCCGCTATGATTGACAACCACATCCAGCAGGGAAATGAGCTCGGAATCGATCCGAGAAAGATTACCTGGAAGAGATGCGTGGATATGAATGACCGCCAGCTTCGTATGGTCGTTGACGGTCTCGGCGGAAAGCCGAACGGAATGCCGAGAGAAGACGGTTTTGATATCACTGTGGCATCAGAAATCATGGCTGTCCTCTGTCTCGCGGATGATCTGTCCGATCTCAAGGAAAGACTTTCCAGAATTATTATCGGATATACATACGGAACTCCCGCAACACAGAAGCTTGTAACGGCCGGGGATCTCAAGGCACAGGGAGCTATGGCAGCGCTCCTCAAAGATGCTCTCAAACCGAACCTGGTACAGACACTTGAGCACACACCGGCAATCGTTCACGGCGGACCGTTCGCCAATATCGCACACGGCTGCAATTCAATCCGTGCTACGAAGACAGCGCTCAAACTCGCTGATTACTGTGTAACGGAAGCCGGATTCGGCGCAGACCTCGGTGCAGAGAAGTTCCTTGATATCAAGTGCCGCATGGGCGGGCTTGTTCCGTCAGCTGTCGTTGTCGTTGCAACGGTCAGAGCGCTCAAGATGCACGGAGGACTTCCGAAAACCGAACTGCAGACCGAAGATCTTGCAGCGCTTGAAAAAGGTCTTCCGAACCTTATGCAGCATGTTCACAATATTACAGATGTATATCATCTCCCGTGTGTTGTTGCGATCAACGCTTTCCCGACAGATACGAAGGCAGAACTGGATCTGGTCGAGGCAGAATGCCGTAAGGCCGGCGTGAATGTCGCTTTGTCTGAAGTTTGGGCAAAAGGCGGAGAGGGCGGTATAGCTCTGGCAGAAGAAGTCATCAGACTTTGTGACCTGAGTGAATCCGAAAATCTTCGCGCAAACTTCACATATGCATACGAGTCGGATATGTCGATCCAGGAGAAACTCGACGCAATCACACAGAAGATTTATCACGGAAACAAGGCTGTGCTCACACCTGCTGCCGCAAAACAGGCTAAGCAGCTGACGGATCTCGGATTTGACAAGATGCCGGTCTGTGTTGCAAAGACGCAGTACAGTTTCTCTGATGACGCGACCAAGGTGGGCGCACCGTCTGATTTCGATGTCACAGTCAGAAATCTCAAGGTGTCCGCAGGTGCCGGCTTCATTGTAGCACTGACCGGAGATATCATGACAATGCCGGGTCTTCCGAAGCATCCTGCTGCAGAGAGAATCGATATTGATAAAGACGGAAAGATCACCGGCCTCTTCTGATACATTCGTATGACACGAGACAGTCATAAATAAGTACTTAAAGCAGGAGCTTTGTAAAGCTCCTGCTCATATCAATCTATAAAGGAAGGTGAAGGTTATGAAATCGTATCGCACATCGGACATCGAAAGCTACGTAAGAGAGCTTGCCTCGGAAGAGCCGATCCCGGGCGGCGGAGCGACATCCGCTCTTGCAGGAGCACTTTCTGTTGCACTATGCAAGATGGTAGGACATTTCACTGTCGGAAAGAAGAAGTACGCCGACAATGAAGAAGATGTCTTAAGGATCATGAAGGAGGCTGAAAAACTTCAGGAAGAACTCCTCATCCTTGTTGACAAGGATCCGGAAGCCTTCGAACCGCTCGCGAAAGCATACTCCATGCCGAAGAACACGCCGGAAGAAATCGCCGAGCGCGAAAGGGTGATGGAAGAATGCCTGCATAACGCGGCTCAGGTTCCCATCGATGTCATGGATTGCTGTGCCCAGGCTCTTGACTTGATCGAGGAGATGCTGAATAAAGGGTCAGAGATGCTGATTTCAGATACCGGATCTGCTGCAACGATCTGTAAATCAGCTCTCGAAGCGGCAGCACTCAATGTACTGGCAAATACCATGTATATGAAAGATAAGGATTATGCCCGCGCTTTGAACACGGATGTCGCAAGATTCCTTGCAGATTATCAGGAGAAAGCCGATAAGATCTTTGATAAGGCTTACGGTACTCTTCTCAGAAAAGGTCTCGGACGCTGAGTTTTCATTCAAAACGCATCAGCGTTCTTGCCGCGACGTGCGCAGCGCCAAGGTGCCTCCCACAGCGCACGTGAGCGATCAACTTAAAGGATTGGAGGAGATATGGCAAAAATACTTTCAGGCAAAGAAGTCGCATCCGCGATAGCGGCCAATACGCGCCGAAAGGCTGATGCCATGAAAGATTCCGGGCATCCGCCGCTGCTCCGGATTATTCGCGTCGGAGAAAAGAAGAGCGATCTTGCCTATGAGAGGGGAATTCGCAAACGGGCTGAGGCTGTAGGGGTCGATCTCAGCGTAGACGTTCTTCCTGAGGATATATCTGAAACAGGTATTAAGAACGCGATCGACAAGGCGAATCTGGATGATTCGGTCCATGGGATTTTGCTGTTTCTTCCTCTGCCACGGCATCTGAATGAAAAAGAAATCATCAACTGCATAGCTCCGGAGAAAGATCTTGACGGTGCCACGGACATATCAATGCTGGGCGTGTACAAAGGGACTAATGAAGGGTTTGCTCCCTGCACGCCGGAAGCGGTCGTCCGAATACTGGATTACTACGGAATAGATCTTACAGGCAAGGATGTAGTCATAGTCGGACGGTCTCTGGTCGTCGGGAAACCGCTGGCACAGATGTTGCTTGCCCGCAACGCAACGGTCACGACCTGCCACACAAAAACCGCAAATCTTCCGGAGAAAACAAAGCGGGCAGATATTTTGATTTCTGCCGCAGGACATATTGGGACGATAAAAGCCGAGCATGTACGCGACGGCCAGATCGTCATAGACGTAGGGATTAACTTTGACGAGACCGGTAAGATGACCGGCGATGTCGATTTTGAAGATGTCAGTAATATAGTATCTGCAATTACACCGGTTCCGGGGGGAGTTGGAAGCGTAACTAACGCGGTGCTTCTTGCGCACATCTGCGAAGGAAGGGTGCAATGAATAAAAAAATAATATCTTATCTTATTTCAATCGTTCTGAGTATCTCGTGCATGCTTCAGGCAGGGGCTGTCTCTGCATTTGCCGCTGTCGGACCGGTCGTCTCCACATTGGCTACCGGTGATTACTACATTTACTCCGGCGTCGGATCCGATAAAGTACTCGATATTTACGGTTCCGCGAAGACGAACGGAGCGAACGTAATTATTAACAAGTATACCGGGAGTCCGTCGCAGATCTTTCATGTGACGAATCTGGGTAATGGTTCCTATTCTATCAAGAATAAGAATTCCGGTCTGATGCTGGACGTTTATGCCGCTTCCGCTGCATCCGGGACCAATGTATGGCAATACAATTCCAACAATTCCAACGCACAAAAGTGGTCGATTCTCTCTTCAAAGAGATCCGGTTATTATACGATCAAATCCGCGCTTTCTGCAAATGTTCTTGATGTCTACGGTGCATCGAATGTTGCGGGATCGAACGTATGGGTCTACAGTTCCAATAATACTGCCGCGCAGCAGTGGAAGTTCGTGAAGGCCGCTGCAGGCGCATCAACAACGCAGGCTACATCAGCAAATAAGAAAGCTACATTTGCGACCGGATATTACATGATTCAGTCAAAAGTGTCGGCTTCAAGATATATGGAAGTCGCAAATGATTCCCTTGCAAATAATGCGAATATCCAGCTCGGTCCCACAGGACAGACTGCCTCGAGAATCTTTTACGTAATCAACTACGGTAACGGCAATTATACGATTGAAAATGCCCTTTCCGGAAAGAGAGTAGTACTTGCCGGGGATCGGACTGACAACAGTACGAATATTCAGCAGTATTCAATCAAGAATTCAACCGCACAGAAATGGTTCATTACTACACCGAGGACGGACGGCTACTATACGATTTCTTCCGCGCTCGATCACAAGAAGGTCATTGACGTAGCCGGAGGTAATTCGGCAGTCGGAACAAATATCGCTCTCTATTCTCTGAACAGAACGAACGCGCAGTACTGGAAGTTCGTTAAGGTGGCCAAGCCCAATGTAACGTCCCTGAAGAACGGGGTCTACATTCTCCGCACATGTGTTACACCGACGTTTGTAGTATCTGTCCCGTCAAAATCAACTGCCAACAATGCAAATGTTGCGATCTACAGGAACGCAGGCAACAATTTCCAGAAATGGCAGATCACATCGGTCGGCAACGGCTATTTTAAGATTACGAATGTCGGCAGCCAGAAAGTGCTTCATGTGACGGGAGGAGGCAAAGCCAACGGGACGAATGTCGTGCAATACAACTGGATAAATTCAAATGCGGAAAAGTGGAAGATATCCGGCGACCGCGGTGTGTACACATTTACAAATGCGGCAAACGGGCTGGTCCTCGATGTGGCAGGAGGTTCTGCTGCGAACAACGCCAATATACAGATGTACACGTCAAACGGAACAAAAGCACAGAAATTCAGGCTTGAGGCGACCACGGCAACGGTCGCGGCAGCAAGAACATCCACAATTGTCAAGGATCCTGCTACCGGTAAGTCGTTCACCGTTGAAAAGCAATATCTCACCGATCCTGTTGTGGGCAGAGATATCACAGAAGAAGATTTCCTTTCCGCAGTGCTCTATACAGAGGCGGGAGATCAGGGTATGTCCGGCATGATGATGGTCGGCTATGTCATTGAGAATCGTCTCGCAGAAGGAATTGCAGCCGCAAGATCCGGCAATTACATAGAGTACCCTGGCACCCTGGATATCATGATCTATGAGACGACACAGTGGGAGGTCGCAAGAAACGGAAGCCTGACCAATGTCCTGAAGGATATTGTTGCAGGACATGCGGATTATCTGGTCAATGCAAGGTCGGCAGCCAAAAAGGTGATTGCAAAGCAGAGCATCACGCTGGAAGCCCCGGCTACGGTCTATTCCAATGCCGGTGCGGGCGTAAGTACGACCAGTACGAAGAACAGCGGATCTGTGATTACTGCTTCCGCTTTCAAGTACAATTCTTTCATGACTCCGAATGCATGGAACCGTTTCGCGACAGATGGCAGACATTATAAGTTCGCATCGGGCTACGGTGCGGGCAAGAATACCTTCCTTTACAGGGGACATGTGTTCTTCCTCGACAAAGAAGTCTGGTAATGATTTACGTGTGAATCTTCGGCGCATTCAATTTGTGTCGGCGGTCAATATGTGAGAATAATGAAGTATGATGAGAGCTGTCCGGGTACCGTGACAGCTCTTTTTCCGGAGGTAGAGATTTGCAATCATATACAGCAATCATGATCATAGCAGGGCTTCTGGTCCTGACAGCCGCTATTATGATCATCAGAAACAATCAGGATATCAGACAGCAGTTCGCAAGCAGAGTATCAAAAGGCTGGGGAAAAGAGCCTAAACTCAGGCAGACTGCCGACGAGTTCGAGAGCATCTCGCACTATTTCAGGGACAGAGCTGCCGGAAACAGCGGATACTATGTCGACGATATTACCTGGAATGACTGTGATTTTGACAGGATCTTCAGGCAGATGAATGCAACATTTTCTTCTCCGGGTGAGGATATACTGTATACATGGCTCAGGAGACCTGAGGCGGATCCGGAAGTGCTTTCTGTGCGCGAGAAGATGATACGGCATTTCGGTGAGGATGCTTCCGCAAGGCGCGGCGTCCTTCGAATTCTGAATGATATCGGGCGCATGAAGAAGATGTCTATGTATGATTACATCAGAAGACTTGCTGATGCGGAAAAAATCGGAACGGTCAAATATATTGTACTCTGTATCCTGATGTTTGCCGGGATAGTGATGCTGTTCATAAATCCCGTGGCAGCGCTTGCTGTTCTGATTCCTGTATTAGTTGCCAACATTACGGTCTATCTGCGTCAGAAAGATCGTACGGACGTGTACATAAAGAGCTTTGCGTGTGTTTTGAAACTTGCCGAAGCTGCGGATAAGCTGGCTGCAAGTGACGATGAAATTGTATCTTCCTACAGAGATGAGCTGAGGACCCTTACCGGTAATCTCGCTCCCCTGAGGAGAGGCGCTTTTTTTGTGACAACATCCGGAAGTAACGGGACGGGTCTCGGCGACGCCCTTCTTGAATATCTCAAGATCCTGTTTCATTTTGATCTGATTAAATTTGATCAGATGATAACTGCCTACAGAGGAAATGAAGAAACCTGTATGCGTATCTTCGAGATAGCCGGAGGACTCGACGCGGCGATTGCCGTCGCATCATGGAGAGAGTATCTGGGGAACTGGTGTGAGCCGGAGCTCTCGTTTTCTCAAAAAGGATTTATGGATGCAGAGAAAATGTATCATCCCCTGATCAAGTCGCCGGTCCCCGTGACATATTCCGGCAGCGGCGGGAATCTTATTACCGGATCAAATGCCTCCGGAAAGTCTACATTTTTGAAGGAGACGGCGATTGCTTCGATTCTGGCGCAGACCGTACACACGGTTCCGGCCGGGTCGTATCGAGCTTCTTTTTTCAGAACTTATACGTCGATGGCGTTGAGGGATGACATAGACAGCGGAGAGAGCTATTTTATAGTGGAAATACGCTCCCTGAAGCGGATTCTGGATGCGGCACAGTCGGAAGGCGTGCCTGTACTCGGCATTGTGGATGAGGTCCTTCGAGGCACGAATACGATTGAACGCATTTCTGCATCATCCCAGATTTTAAGAAGGCTCAGCGATACGAATGCAATCATTTTTGCCGCGACGCACGACATTGAACTTTCCTATATTCTTGAGGAGTTCTATAAAAACTATCATTTCACCGAGCAGATCGCTGACGGGGATGTGCGTTTTGATTATGTGCTGCGGGATGGGCGAGCAACTTCCAGAAATGCGATCGCCCTCCTTGAGGTATCGGGATACGGCGAGGATATCTCCCAAGCTGCAAGAGAGCAGGCTGAGCGCTTCGAGCAGACCGGTGAATGGAAACTATAAATATGTGTGCGCGACAGTATTCAAGCGGGCCGTTGTGCAGATGAGATAGTAAAAGAAAGGAAAGAGTGGATAAATATGAGAGTGAAAATGTTTACGGATGGCGCCGCACGCGGGAATCCGGACGGTCCGGGCGGCTACGGCGTTGTATTGCAATACACAGATACAAAGGGTAATCTTCACGAAAAGGAACTGTCCGAGGGATTCGAAAAGACGACCAACAACAGAATGGAGCTCATGGGTGTCATCGCCGGGCTTGAGGCGCTCAACCGTCCGTGCGAAGTTGATGTATTTTCGGATTCCCAGTATGTAATAAAAGCCTTTCAGGACGGCTGGCTTGACTCCTGGCAGAAAAAAGGCTGGAAAAAGTCGGACGGGAAGCCGGTCCTTAATGTTGATCTCTGGAAGCGGCTTCTTGCAGCGGCGGAGCCTCATGAGATAACCTGGTACTGGGTGAAGGGGCATGCCGGACATCCGGAGAATGAGAGATGCGACAGGCTCGCGACCGCTGCTGCGGATGCGCTGAAGTAACAGGCAGATTTGTTCGTTGTTTAGGTGTAAGAAAGCGTCGACTTTTTTCGGTGCTAAAGCGGCAATTCTATTCGTCTTACCGAAATAAGACGTTTCGAGTGTTGCACAGGGTTCAGCGGCGACTGCCGCTGACGCACTGAAGTAAAAAAGTCTTGTGTAATGATTTTACTTGTACTATAATTTTGAAGATGTTTTGTAATTTAGGGGTAAAATGCAGGCCCCTTTTGCTTTATATCAGAATATTACCCTGAGATTCTTAAGGAGGAAAATACCTTGGAAAAATATGGTGTTAACCAGCTGAGAAAGATGTTCCTGGAGTTCATGGAATCCAAGGGGCATCTTGCAATGAAATCATTTTCCTTAGTACCGCACAACGACAATTCCATCCTGCTCATCAATGCAGGTATGACGCCGTTGAAGCCGTACTTCACCGGAGCTGAAGTTCCGCCGAGAAAAAGAGTCACGACTTGCCAGAAGTGCATCCGTACGGGCGATATTGACAATGTCGGACATACCGCACGTCACGGCACGTTCTTTGAGATGCTCGGAAACTTCTCTTTCGGCGATTATTTTAAGCGGGAAGCGATTCACTGGACATGGGAATTTCTGACGGACGTCGTTGGACTTGATCCGAACCGCCTCTATCCCTCGGTCTATCTTGATGACGATGAAGCTCTTGCTATATGGCGAGACGAGATCGGTATTCCGGAGGAACGTATCTATAAGTTCGGTAAGGAAGACAATTTCTGGGAGCATGGCGCAGGTCCCTGCGGTCCATGTTCGGAAGTTTATTATGACCGCGGCGAAAAGTATATGACGGATGAAAATGATACGGAACCCGGAAGCGACGGCGACCGTTTCATGGAGATCTGGAATGATGTTTTCACACAGTTCGAAAATGACGGAAAGGGCAATTATACGACTCTTAAGCAGAAAAATATCGATACGGGTATGGGTCTGGAGCGTCTCGCTGTCGCTGTGCAGGATGTAGATTCCATGTTCGACATCGATACGATCTTAGAACTGCGGGAAAAAGTATGTGAAATCTCTAATAAGAAATACCATGAAAATCCGGCATACGATGTAGATATCCGCAAGATCACGGACCATATTCGTTCTGCGACGTTCATGATTTCCGACGGCATAACACCTTCCAATGAAGGCCGCGGCTATGTTCTTCGCCGTTTGATCCGCCGTGCAGCGATGGCCGGAAGAAGACTGGGCATCCCGGGAAATTTCATGGCTGATCTTTCTTACACGGTCATTAAGACATCGAAGGATGGATACCCGGAACTGGAAGAGAAGAAAGTCTTTATCCATAGTGTTCTTGAGAGCGAGGAGGCTGCATTTGCAAAGACGATTGATCAGGGTATCAAAATCCTGAACGATTATATCGATGCGATGAAGAAAAACGGAGAGACAGTTCTCTCCGGTGAGAAAGCGTTCGTTCTGTATGACACATACGGATTCCCGGCAGACCTCACACAGGATATCCTGAGAGACCAGGGTCTTTCCGCAGATGAGGAAGGTTTCAAGGCCGAAATGCAGAAACAGCGTCAGAGGGCAAGAGAAGCCAGACACACCACGAACTACAGCGGCAAAACGCTCACTGTATACGACAGACTTGATCCTACAGTTTCCTCCGAGTTTACCGGATATGACAAGATCGAAGATGATTCCGAGGTGATCATTCTCACGACCGAGATCACAGCGGAAAACCCGGGCGAAACAGTTATGTCGCTGGCTGAAGGGGATAAGGGAACCGTGATTACGGCGAAATCCCCGTTCTACGCTACGATGGGCGGTCAGGTAGGTGATAAGGGTCTTATCCGAACAGCCGAAGGTGAATTTAGAGTTGAAGACACACAGCCGATAGGCGGCGGAAAAATTGCACACATCGGCGTTGTGACGAACGGCGTGATCAAGGTAGGAGATAAGGCACATCTTTCGGTAGACAAGAACGGAAGACTGAACACCGAAAAGAATCATTCCGGTACGCATCTGCTCCAGAAAGCCCTGAAGATAACACTCGGCGATCATGTTGAGCAGAAAGGTTCATATGTATCTCCCGACAGACTGCGTTTCGACTTTGTACACTTTAAGCCGATGTCAGCTGAGGAGATAGCAGCCGTCGAAGATATCGTCAATGAGAAGGTACGCGAAGAGATTGCCGTAAGAACGGATGTAATGTCCATCGAGGATGCAAAGAAGACCGGAGCTATGGCCCTCTTTGGTGAAAAATACGGCGAAAAGGTCCGTGTTGTCAGCATGGGCGATTTCTCAAAAGAATTCTGCGGCGGTACACACGTCAAAAATACCGGTGAGATCCAGGCTTTCAAAATTGTCAGTGAAACAGGTATTGCTGCCGGCGTCAGAAGGATCGAAGCTCTCACGGGAAAGAATGTGTTCGATTACTACAGAGGCATCGAGCAGAAGCTGAATGACGTGGCAAAGGTCCTGAAGACTTCTCCGACAGATATTCTCGATCACGCAGAGAAACTGATGGAAAGAAATCGGGCACTTGCCTCTGAGATTGAATCGATGAAGGCGAAGGCTGCACAGGCATCCCTCGGCGATGCCGCTTCCGAGGCTGTCGATATCGGAGGCGTTAAGGTCGTAGCAAAGAAGCTTACCAATGTCGATGTCAACGGGCTTCGCGATCTCGGAGATTCTCTCAAGGAGAAACTTGATGAATGTGTCATTATCCTTGCGGCGGACAACGGCGGCAAGGTAAATCTTATGGTAATGGCATCCGATTCAGCGGTAAAGAAAGGTGCACATGCCGGAAATCTTATCCGCGAAGCTGCCAAAGTCGTCGGTGGTGGCGGCGGCGGACGTCCGAATATGGCACAGGCAGGCGGCAAGGATGCGACAAAGATTGAAGCTGCACTTGATAAAGCCAAAGAAATGCTCGGCAATATGCTGAAATAACAAAAGAAAAAACTGATTGACGGATTGCATCCGTCGGAGTATAATGAAAGCACTGTGTGGCTGTTAACGAAAGTTACAGCTAAAAAATAAAACCCCAAAAGGTTCAGGGGGAGGTGAGATCAGGTCCATGGCAGGCATTATCGTAAAAGAGAATGAATCGCTTGACAGCGCGCTCAGAAGATTTAAGCGCAGCTGCGCGAAAGCCGGCATCCAGCAGGAAATCCGCAAGCGCGAACATTATGAGAAACCATCCGTTCGCCGCAAAAAGAAATCCGAAGCTGCCCGCAAGAGAAAATATAACTAAAATGTGAGAATCCCCGGCGACTTGCCGGGGATTTTTATCAACACATGAGCGAGACTTGAACTGAACGGAGGGTATTTTGGATCCGCATCTGAAATCGTATACGGTCAAATCAAAAAAAATAAGGAACCCTTTCCGATGTGTTCTGATATCGGATCTTCACAATAAGAACTACGGTCAGGACAACGACAGGCTCTTAGCTTCGATCCGCGAACTTCATCCCGATATCATACTATGCTCAGGGGATATTATAATAGGAAGAGTAAAGTTCCCACAGGTTGCAGCTTTTTCTATGATCCGCAGGCTGCCGGAAATTGCACCTGTATATTTCTCGAACGGGAATCATGAGACACAGCTGCAGGTCTATTACCCGGAGGAATACTCGTATCTGACGGAGATTTTTGATGAAGCCGGCATTCATGTTCTGAACAATGCCTATGAAGAGATCAACCTGTCCGGTAACCGGGTCCGTATTTACGGTCTGGAACTCGGACTTTCCAAATACAGAAAGTTCAGGATACAGCATATATCGGAGCGGTATCTGAGAGAAAAGCTCGGGTATATCGATAACTCGCAGGATTTCAATATTCTGATCGCACACAATCCTGAATTCGGCGATTTTTACTACAGGTGGGGCGCGGACCTTATCGTCTCGGGTCACTACCACGGAGGCCTTATCCGCTCGCCCATCTCGGGCAGGAATATGCTGAGTCCTTACGGATTCTATTATCCGAAATACGGATACGGACAGGTCAACTGGACGGAATCAGGGAGATGTATAAGAAATACATCTGACAGGGATCCGGCAGGAGACAATGTGCCTCCGGGAAGCTCTATGATCACATCAGCAGGGCTCGGTGATCATAAACTTCCGATCAGGATTTTCAACCCGCATGAAATCGTATGCATTGACGTAAAGGAGAGCGAATGGCCCTTAAGGTAGAACTGTCGGTATTTGACGGTCCTCTCGACCTGCTTCTGCATCTGATCGAGAAAAACAAAATCAATATATTTGACATTCCGATTGTTGAGATCACTGACCAGTATCTCGCATATGTGCGACAGATGGAAACAGAGGACTTAAGCGTCATGTCGGAGTTCATGGTCATGGCTGCGGAGCTTATTCCAATTAAGTGCAGGATGCTTCTTCCTCCCGAGGTCGATGAGGAGGGTGAGGAAATCGATCCGAGAAACGATCTCGTTCAGCAGCTCCTTGAATACAAAATGTACAAATATATGTCCTACGAGCTCAGGGATCGCATGAACAGTGCTGCGAAATCCTTCTACAAATCGGATACAACGCCGAAAGAAGTGCTCAGCTATCGTCCGCCCGTCGATCCTGCAGAACTTATCGGAGATCTGACACTTAAAAAGCTGCATCAGATATTTGACCAGGTACTCCGCCGCCAGACTGATAAAATCGATCCGATCCGCAGCAATTTCGGTACGATCCGTAAAGAAGAGGTTAGTC
>JAFRGQ010000057.1 GCA_017433725.1 Lachnospiraceae bacterium | reverse complement strand
TGTGTTTTTCTGTGGGCGTTCATGCTATACAGCGTGGCCTGTATCATTATGGATTTCAGGCTGCTTGAGGGCCATATCGTCCATGATCATGTCCTGAAGAGGGCGGTTTATGTAGATACGCTCACCGGGATACCGAACAGGTTCTCATGTGACAGGATCTTTGAAAAGTATGAGGACGGACAGGACATTTCGGGACTCGGATGTGCTCTTATCAAGATAGATAATCTTGATGAGATCAACCGCCTGCACGGCAGGTCGAGCGGTAATGTGGCACTTAAGGAATTCTCTTCGGTTGTAGAGAGGATAAGCGCATATTACGGTTTTGTCGGCAGAAACAACGGAAACGAGTTCCTTGTGGTCATTGAGAACTGTAACCGTGACAAGATGGACCGTTTCAAGCGTGAACTTCAGAAAGAGATAGACCAGTACAATAAGACTTCCGGAGGATATGAGATTAAGATAAAAGCAGCAGACATCTTAAACGAGACCGCAGGCCTGGGTGATTTCCGGGAGCTTGTAGCGAGGTTATACGGGATAGCCAAGGTGTAAGAATGGCTGATTTTAATCATGCATATATAGGGCGGCTGGTTGTTAAGGCGCAGAACGGTGACAGTGATGCCTTCGCCGAACTGTATGCGATAACTTACCAGCATACTTACAATTATGCGGCACACTATCTAAGAGATGCAAACTGAGCACAGGATGCCTGGCAGGAAACATATCTACTTGCCTTCAGGAATATTACGGGGATCAAGGAACCGGCGCTTTTTGTGGCATGGCTCAACCAGATCTGTTTCAGGGTCTGCTACGACATGGAGCGCAAGAACCGGCAGGAATACAAAGAGAATAACCCGGAACTTCTGGAATTTGTCAGCGACGAATACATGGATCACAATCCGGAGGATATGACGGAAACAGCTGACGAAGCGTCCAGGCTCAAGGAAGCGATAATGTCTCTCCCCTTTAACGAGCAACAGGTAGTTGTCATGCGTTACTATAACGACATGAAGCTCGAGGACATCGCCTCGGCACTGACGTGTTCGAGGAGCAGCGTCAAGAGATACCTGATATCGGCCAAGGACAGGCTGAAGACCATGCTCAGAAAGGGGGATGAAGATGTTTAAAAGAAACAAGATATACAGTTTGAATAAAAAAGCAGCGAACGAAGCACTTCAGAACGTCTTCGCCGCCTGCGAGCAGACACCCAATACAAAATCACTGGATGCACTGCTGTTTAAAAACATTGCGAATACAACACTTGTCAAGACCGGAAAGTGGATGTCGGTCGCACTTCTTATATTGATATTGCTCACACCTCTTGTTTTCTACATGGCAGGGAAGGACCATACGGTCGAAAAGAAGAAGTCAGACATTACTGTGACGCAGCATTATATGGACGAAGAGAACGAATGCTTTGTCATGGAACTTAGCGGCGAAGACATTTATTATGAAGGCATATACGCCAGAAAGGAAGACGGTTCGACCATCTATCCGATCGAGGCATCCGATGGTATCGTGAAATTCCATTTTGAAAACGGTACTATCAATATATTCATTCCCGACACGGAGGGCG
>JAFRGQ010000056.1 GCA_017433725.1 Lachnospiraceae bacterium | reverse complement strand
GGCTTCCGTACGGACGCTTACAGGTCCAAGTAGAGGAGTGTCATACCGATGCCCACCTATTCTAACAGCTTTAGCAATGGAACGGTTAGTCCTTTCTGGCTGAGAGGTATCTAACCACCACAACTATATAATAGGAGTAGACGGCAAAATCTTCTTTACTTCCGTAAATCCATAGCTTATGGCATTCAATTTTCTTGCCGGTTACGGAAGGAGACGGCAAAACCTCCTTTACTTCCGTAAATTCTGAGCTTGCGGCATTCAATTTCCTTGCCGGTTACGGAAGTAGACGGCAAAACCTCCTTTACTTCCGTAAATCCATAGCTTATGGCATTCAATTTCCTTGCCGGTTACGGAAGTAGACGGCAAAACCTCCTTTACTTCCGTAAATCCATAGCTTATGGCATTCAATTTCCTTGCCGGTTACGGAGTAGACGGCAAAATCTTCTTTACTTCCGTAAATCCAGAGCCAGCGGCTTTGAATTTCAATCAAGAAATCACCCCTCGCCCCACAGCAACTCCTCATACTGCCTCGTATAGAGCTCATAATAGTACCCTCTCTCCCGCATAAGCTCTCTGTGGGTTCCCCGTCCGATGATCTTCCCGCCCCTCACGACCAGAATCACATCCGCGTCCACGATGGTCGAAAGCCGGTGAGCGATGACAAAGGACGTTCGTCCCCGAATCACCGCATCGATCGCATTCTGGATGGCCTTCTCCGTCACCGTGTCGATCGATGATGTCGCCTCGTCGAGCACCAGGATCCGCGGGTCCGCGAGAATCGCTCTTGCAAATGAAAGCAGCTGTTTCTCACCCGTCGACAAAATGCTTCCGCCCTCGCCGACGTCCGTATCCAGCCCTTTCTCCATCCTATCCAGGACAAATTCCGCTGAAACAATGCGAAGTGCACGCATGATTTCCTCGTCAGTAGCGTCAGGTTTCCCGTAACGCAGGTTCTCCCGTATCGTCCCGGAAAAAAGATGCGGTGACTGCAGGACATAGCCGATGTTGCTGTGCAGCCACAGCTGTGACCGCTCCCTGGCGTCTCTCCCGTCGATAAGCAACTGCCCTTCCGTCGGCTCGTAGAAACGGCAGACAAGATTGACCAGCGTAGACTTGCCGGCTCCGGTCTCCCCGACGATGGCGACATTTGTCCCGTGCGGAACCTTCAGGTCAAAATGGCGGAGCACATACTCGTCGCCGTCCGGATATTTGAAGGATACATCCCTGAATTCAATATCACCCACAAGTTCCTCCCAGTTCTCTTTTCTGGGATGGAACGAATCCCCGTATTTCTCGATTACGTCGGGCCTGTCCGCGACATCCGACTCCTCCGCAAGAAGACGGGTGACGCGCTCGATATTGGCCTGAATGGAGATGAAACCGGAAAGCGTCTCGATAATGCTTTGGATCGGGTCGAGCATCTCCAGCGCGTAGGACATGAAGACGGAAAGCGTTCCGATCTGCATCAGCCCCTCCAGCGTCAGGCGGCCGCCCTGCCAGAGAACAAGGGACAGCACCAGCGCGGACATCATGGTCACCGACGAGATAAAAAATGCCGAAAAATGCGCTTCGCGGATCGACATCCGCCGCATATGCGCCGTCTCGCCCTTAAAGTCACGAATCATCTTCTCCTCAACGCCGAGAATCTTGATTGTCTTCGCACCGGTGATTCCCTCATTGTAATTTCCGGTAATTCTTGAATTGATTTCACGGATCTTCCGGTTATATTCCAGAAGCTTCTTTTGAAAATGCATCATGAGCCCCACAGCAATCGGCACAAGCAGATAAATAAGGCACGCGAGCCGCCAGTCAATAATGAGCATGACGACAAGGACTCCGATCACATAGGAACCGTTCCACACAAGATTCATCATTCTCCAGGAGATGACCTCGCCGATCAGCCCGGTGTCCGACATGACCCGTGAGTGGATATACCCGACGGAATTCCTGTTAAAGTAGGAAAATGACAGCGTCTGCAGATGGTCAAATGCATCATTTCGGAGATCCCTGTCCACTGACATTTCAACCTTCCCGCATTCCACAGAGCTGACATAATTAATCACGCCCTGCACGAGCAGAAGGGACACATACAACGCGGCAAATATCTCTATACCGTTCAGCGTCATCTCCCCGATAAAGTGATTCAGCGCATATCTGTTGAACAGCGGATAGCAGGCGTCCATCGCGCTGGATACTGCGCCGAGCAGAATCATACAGATAATTTTCACCCGGTATTGTTTCAGATACGGAAACAGCCTGGGAATGCCGAAGAAGGGGAGGCTTACCTGTTTTTCATCATTCATGTCAGTCCCCTCCTTCTTCTGTCACGTTACTTTCATGCGCACAGTTCACCTGTTCGGCAAAAATTTCACTGTTTCTCCGCCCATTCGGCTCCTCGAATACGGCAGTAACTGTCTCATCAATCCCCGCTGTCTTAAAATCCTTATCAGCTGTCTTTGCTTCAGCATCATCTTCCACATCAATCCCCGCCGTCTGCAGCTCATAAATCCTGCGGTACAGGCCGCCCCTCTCAAGCAGCTCCTCGTGCTTACCCTGCTCCCGAATTCTGCCCTGATCAAGGACTATGATATGGTCCGCATTCATAATCGTCGTAATGCGGTGCGCTATCAGAATGACCGTGGACGACCCGGTATTCTCCCGGATCGCACGGCGGATCTTCATATCCGTCTCGGCGTCGACCGCCGAAAGAGAATCGTCGAACACCATGATCGGAGGTTTCCGCAGCAGCATCTGCGCGATCGCAGTCCGCTGCTTCTGTCCGCCTGACAAGGTCACTCCTCTCTCACCGACAAATGTATCATATCCCGCCGTAAAGCTCTCGATTGTATCGTCGATCCCCGCGAGTTTGGCCGCATGGCGGATAGCCTCTATATCAGGCTCATTTCCGGCAATGCCGATATTTTCTGCAAGTGTCCGTGAGAAGAGGAACGGCTCCTGAAGAACCATACCTATATTTTTATGCAGATACTGTCTGTCAATATCAGCAATATCCACGCCGCCGATCGTGATCCGTCCGTTCCCCGGCTCAATATCATACAGGCGGTCCAGAAGGTACATGAGTGTGGATTTTCCCGATCCGGTGCCGCCCAGAATGCCGAGAGTCGAACCGGCGGGAATGGTCAGGGAAAGGTTCTTTATGGCGGTGCCTGAAGCATTTTCATAAGAAAATGATACATCCTCAAATGCAATATCCCTGTCCATCGGAGGCCTTTGCGGATTCTCCCGGACCGTCTCCGGCTCGGAATTCATGATGTATCTGAGACGCTCGATGGAAATGCCTGCCTTGCTCATCTCCGAAATGACGCGACCAAGCTGCCTGACCGGCCAGATCAGCATCATATTATAAGAAGTCATCGCGATAAAACCGCCGACCGTCAACGTCCCGTGAATGCAGGCAACGGAACCGAACAGGACAATGAACAGAACCTGCAAACCCGTCAGAATGTCCGCGACGGACCAGAACATAGATGAAATGGTCATCAGCCGGATCCAGAACCCCGTGTAATAAGTATTCTGCTTTTCGAATCTTGTCCGCTCGTAATCCTCTCTTCCGAACGCTCGCACGACCCGCACACCGGTCAGATTTTCCTGCACGATGGACGAGAGAACGCCCTCCTCAACGTCGACTTTTTCAAATGCGCTCCCGATCCTGTAATGGAACACCAGCGAATACCCCACGATGACCGGAATCATGACGGCCGACCCCAGCATGACCCTGAAGTGAATCCGTCCCATAAAAAAGAGTGACAGAGCAATCAGAATAATCGTGCGGAAAAGCTGCGAAAGCTGCTCCGAGACAAAGCGCTTGATCGTCTGCACGTCCGAAGTGCAGCGCTGGATGATATCACCGGTGCTGTTCTCTCCGTGCCAGGTGTCGGGCAGGTACATGATGTGTGCAAATAAATCATCTCTCATTTTCTGCACAAATGTCTCCGCCCCTCTCGCATTCATCGTCCGGAAAATATACCGGCAGATGGCCGCCGCTAATCCTACACCGAGTACCGCTGCCGCGAGTATGACCGGTCTGTTCCGCAGACCTTCGACACCCCCGGCCGCGGAGACGACGCCGCTCACGGCTACAGGAAAAACCGCCGGTTTTGTGCCTATGACAGAATCGACGGTAAAAGAGATAATCTTCGGATTGACCATGTCAAGCAGCGATACCAGTCCCGCGAACAGCATGCCGAGAACAAAGTACCGCTTTGAGCCTGAAAGAAAATGCAGTATTAAATTGATTTTGGACGGATATTTCTGCTTAATCGGCATTTTTTCCTCCGGAACTTATATGGTCGCCTAATAATATGATAAAGTCGCCAAAAGTCGATTACGGATTGTTCCGTGCTTACGCACTCCCACAATCCTGTACTACATATATCTCCCGTTTGGATTTTTACCTTATCCACTTATCCGTTAACGTCGGTCTCTCATATCCCCAGTCCTCCTCCGCTCCGGAGGTGACCAGCTCGAACCCGTTCTTCTGAAGGACTCTGGCAGACGCCTTATTCTCGACCATCGTGCTGGCAGTTATGATCTCAATATCTGTCTTCTCTTCGAGATATCGAATCATCAGCTTCAGCGCATTTGATGCGATACCCTGCCCCCATTTTCGCTCAATGAGTCTGTAGCCAACGCTCACTTTATGAATTTCTTCACGATAACCGTACATCTCCGCAAGACCGCAGAATTCATTGTCCTTGAATATCCCGAGGATAATGGACTCCTGAAAGCACTCATCATAGAGGTGCTCTATCACATAATTTATGTCATTATATTTTTTCTCAAAGAGGAAGGTCGGCAGATAGAGGTACACCCTCGGGCTGTTCACCAACTCCCGAAGTGCGTCGGCATCGCGCGGTTCGAGTTTCTTCAGAACCAGCACTTCGTCCTGCAGATATGGAATTTCCGAAAAAAGTTTGATCTTCATAATTTTCTCATCCAGGGTCAGGCGACCATGCTTGCATGGTCATCTGACCCGCCAATCAAAGTTTGAAAGTTTACTTTCAAACTTTAAAAAAGAGGGTGCCTTTAATTGGCACCCTTATACTTATTCTCGTCTGTCTTACGAATCAGAGCTCTCTTGATCTTGCCGCCGACAGTCTTGGGCAGTTCATCCACGTATTCTACGACGCGCGGATATTTGTAAGGAGCTGTCAGCTTCTTAACATGCCGCTGCAATTCTTTTGTCAGTTCGTCCGATGGAGTATATCCCTTGGCCAGCACGATCGTCGCCTTGACGACCTGCCCGCGGATCGGATCCGGAGCACCGGTAATAGCACACTCCACTACGGCGTCATGAGCGATCAGCGCAGACTCTACCTCAAAAGGACCGATACGGTAGCCGGAACACTTGATTACGTCATCGTTACGGCCGACAAAACGGTAATACCCATTACTGTCGCGCCAAAGAACGTCGCCGGTATTGTATCCGATACCGCCGAGCTTCTCCTCTGTCATCTCCGGGTCCTTGTAATAACCCGTAAAGAGACCGACTGGCGGATGATGTTTCACATCCATCATGGTGAGTGAACCTTCTTCACCATCCTCACATATCTCACCGTCCGAATTCAAAAGCTGAATATCGAACAGCGGATTCGGCTTTCCTGTAGAACCCTCGATGGGCTCGAACCATTCGCTGCCGAAGTTGGCAATCAGGACCGGGCCTTCGGACTGGCCAAAGCCCTCGTAAATCTGATGTCCGGTCAGCTCTTTCCAGCGCTTTACGACCTCGGGATTGAGCGGTTCACCGGCTGTCGCGCAGTGATGGAGCGCGGACAGATCGAACTGCGAAAGATCCTCCTGAAGCATGAAGCGATACATGGTCGGCGGCGCGCAGAAAGTCGTCACCTTATACTTTTCCACCTTGGAGAGAAGGTTCTTCGGATTGAACCTGCCTACCATATCATAACAGAAGATCGTGGCACCGCAGACCCACTGTCCGTAAATCTTACCCCAGCCGAACTTGGCCCAGCCGGAATCGGACACGCTCATATGCAGGTGATTCTCCTCCACATGCTGCCAGTATTTTGCCGTGACGATATGTCCCAGAGGATATGCAAAATTGTGCTGAACAAGTTTCGGCATTCCCGTGGTACCGCTGGTGAAATAAACCAGCATAATATCGTTCCAGCGGGTCGCCTCTTCCCCTGTCGGGCGTTCAAAGACATCTGAACATGTGTCAAATGCATCGTGGAGCCTCTTCCATCCCTCTCTCGGCTCACCGACCAGGAATTTATACTGCAGCGAAGGAATCTCCGCCTCTGACAATTCTGTCTGGTTCACGACAAAATCGTCATCTACACAGATAATACCTTTCACGGAGGCTGCATTGCCGCGGTAAACGATATCCTTCTTGGTCAGCTGCAGGGTCGCAGGGATCAGGATGACGCCGAGCTTGTGAAGAGCTGTTGCACAGATCCAGTATTCCCAGCGGCGGCGGAGGATTATCATGACCACATCGCCTTTTTTGAATCCCAGCTCCTTAAGATAGTTGGCTACCTGATTGGAACGACGGCTGATCTCCGTAAAGGTGAAGATATGCTCCTCATCCTCCTCGTTCACCCATACAAGCGCTTTCTTGTCAGGTTCCTCTTTTGCCCATGCATCCACAACATCATAACCGAAGTTAAAATCCTCCGGTACGTTGATCTTCAGTTTGTCTCTGAACTCCTCATAGCTTGAAAACTCAATCTGGGGAAGGTATTTGTTCAGTAAGTAATCCAAAGCTGCTTCACTCCCTTTCTACATACTTGGTTTGCGTGTTTAATTCAGATCCTGCTCTCGAGACCTGACACGAAATTCGGATCAGCGTCAGCCAAATTCAAGAACGCCTCGGCGTTCCTGACGCGCCGCGCATAATACGAAGTCCTTTCTTCATTGCGCGGCTGTGAGCCTTCCCGTCACTCTGCGATAACTGTCAGGAAACGTGCCTTGACGTCTCCGCCGCAACGCTGTCCGTGGGGTATAGTCGGGTTAAAATAAATCGAATCTCCGGGATTCATGACAAACTCTCTGTCTCCCAGAGTAACAATAACAGTGCCTTCCAGTACAAGGTTAAATTCCTGGCCTTTATGCGTGATCAGTTTCGCCACTTCATCTGTGGGCTCCAGAGTTACCAGGAGAGGCTGCATGATCTTATTTGCATAACGGAAAGCAAGATCCTCAAAATGATACTCCGGATTACGGTTGATAACTTTACCGCCGCCTCTGCGAATCATGTGGAACGTATCCAGCTTTGCACTCTGTCCGGTGCAGATTTCCGTAAAGTCCACCTTAAATTTTGTTGCGATAGAATAAATCACGCTGATCGGCACATCTTTGCCGTTCTCCTCGTAGGATGCATAGACCTCAGGACTCAGACCCAGTTCCTGTGCCAGTTCTTCTATTGTATAGTCGCTGACTTCACGCAGCTCTCTCAGCCTTGCGCCGATCTCGTTATATTCATCCATTGTGTCGTCTCCTTTCACAGTCTTTTGCAGTATCTCCGTCTGCGCCGTCACGAACCCGGATTTTACATTCTTTTCCGAATACGCATATAAACATATAATCGCGCAGAAAGCAGTATCGTCGGAACCGATGCACGGTCTCAGTAACTTCCATATATTGATGTAAGATAACACATTCTACAGTGAATATCCAGCTATTTTATGCATCTGATAAGAACGAATCCTTTCATTTTTGCGGAAATTCGGTCTCCACATCAGAACTATACCCCTGACGCCGGCTTACTCTCACTTATTCATTTGTATCGAAATAAGCGGAAGAGATCCGCGTGTCTTCATATACATGCGGGCTTCTCTGCTTACCGGCACACAACGCAGAAGGGGGATGTCGTATGACATCCCCCTTCCGTGCGCGATGAAGCCAGATTTCACTTTGCGCTCGTATCTCATGATTCAAGTCACGAGTATTGCGCGATGAAGAACAAACTGTTTCGCGCACCATGCTTATTTCTTATAACCGCATTTGATCAGTAGCCGAACAAATGCGGAATCAGAAGGCTTACCTGAGGTATAAAACTGACCATCATCAGTACGACCAGCATGCATGCATAGAACGGTAAGGCGGCCTTAACGATTCTCTCGATACTCACACCGGATACCGCAGAGCCTATAAAGAGACAGGTTCCGACCGGAGGGGTGAGAAGACCGATACCGCAGTTCAGAATCATCATGATACCGAACTGAATCGGACCGATTCCAATGCTGGTTGCAAGCGGAAATAGGATAGGAGTGGCGATCAGGATGATCGGAGCCATATCCATGATGCATCCGAGAACCAGAAGAATCAGGTTAATCAGAAGGGTCAGAATGATTTTGTTGCTTGTAAGGCTTGTGATCGCGGTGGCGGCCAGATCCGGAACATGCAGGTAGGTAAGGCAGTATCCGAATATACTGGATGTTCCGCAAAGGATGAGCACTATCGCCAGAGTGTCGATGCACTCACCGAGGACCTGCCACAGCTGTTTCCAGTTAAGGGCTTTATAGATTACCATGCTGACAAACAGGCTGTAGATCACCGCGATCGCCGCAGATTCTGTAGCCGTAAAGACACCGCATACGACGCCTACGACAACAATCAGGATTGCGAGCAGCGCCCACACGGAAATCTTTAGCTGATCGATAAATACCTTGAAAGAAAACTTATCTCCTTTGGGATAATGTCTCTTTTTGGAGATTATATAGGAACCGATCATCAGAGAGCCGGCAAGAAGTGCTCCCGGAAGGTACCCGGCCATGAACAATGCACCTACGGAGACTCCTCCTGCTGCCGTTGCGTAGATGACCATGTTGTGACTCGGCGGAACCAGAAGACCTTCTACCGATGAGGTGATGGTGACAGCGGTAGAGAAATCATCATCATAACCTGCGTCTACCATCAGAGGGATCATCAGCTTACCGATGGAGGCTGTATCCGCAGTTGCGGAACCGGAAATACCGCCGAAGAAGTAAGAGGCTACGATATTGACCATCGCGAGCCCTCCGTGCATCCAGCCGACCAGCGAATTGGCCAGACCGATCAGCTTTTCCGATATGCCTCCGGACCCCATCAGGCAGCCCATGGTGATAAAGAACGGGACGGCCATGAGGGAAAACGAGTTGAGACCTTTGACCATCTGCTGACAGACGGTATTCAGTGGTATGCCCAGATATAGAAGGCACATAGTCGATGCTATTCCGACAGCAAATGCGATGTGGAATCTCAGCAGGATCATTATCAGGAACGATCCAATCAGGATAGCGATAGCTACAGGATTCGTTGTCATGTCGCTTTCTCCTTTCCGAGCAGGGCTCTTAAATGTTTATAAATTACTTCCAGCTCAAACAGGAATATAGCGAACCCCGCAATCGGGATAGGCGCATAAAGCCAGAATCTTGAAAGCCAGGGAAGGCTGACATAGGATGCTTTGGATCCTACGGTGACAGCATAGGAAAAACCCTTTACAATCATGACGGATGCAAATGCAAGAACCATAATATCGGATGCAAGATCGAGAACCTGCCGCACTTTTTCAGGAAGATAAATGTCCAGAGAAGTCATCCGTATATGTGTCTGCTTGCGGATGGCCAATGCGGCACTGAGGAAGGACATATAAATCATGCAGGTAAGAACAATTTCTTCGCTCCAGGCCGGATCTTTGATGAATGGAATAAATGGCCCTATATATCTTCCCAAAACAGCATAAGAGGTAATCAGGACATCTGCAATCAACAGTATCTTGCAGAGAAACATAACAACGTCATATATACGGGAGAAAATTTTATCGATTGTTGCCATTACGCTTCCTCCTTAAGCTGTTGACCTGCATTATTTTGCGCAGTCGAGAATTCCCTGATAGACATTTTCAACGCCGGGGATGAACTGTTCTGTTACGTTGCTGCAGGCCTCTCTCCACGGAGTCTTGTCAGCGACTTCTACAAATGTGACGCCCTTTTCTTTAAGTCTGGCTATGCATTCCTCGTCATACTTGGCAGCTTCCTGACGGCAGTATTCTTCTGTGGCTTTTCCTGCTTCCTGAATCGCCTGAAGCTGATCTTCTGTAAGTTTTGACTTTGACATGTCGGAAAGAACTACATAAGAAGTAGCCAGTGTGTGCTCATCGAGGATTACATAGGGAGCAACCTCGTTGAACGCGTTGGATTCATAAGGCGGAAGCGGCTGCTCGGCACCGTCCACAACGCCGGACTGAAGGCTGGTATACAATTCGTTGAAGGATACGACCGTGGGTGCTGCGCCGAGACCTTCCACCATGCCGGTCATAATCTGGTCGGTTGAAACACGGACTTTCTTACTCTTCATCTCGGAGATGTCATTGACCGGATCCTTGAAGAAGAAGCTTCTGAAGCCGTCCTCAAGATAGTAGAGCGCGGATACACCGATTCCGGCTTCCGAAGGTTCTGCTTTAAGCTCTTCGCCGAGATCGGAGTTGACGAAATTCCAAAAATGCTCTCTGCTCTCGAAAATGAACGGTAGTCCGAGAAGAGCGGATTTGTTGCAGCTGTATGTATTCATAGCATAGCAGGATACACGGGCAAGATCGACTGTTCCTCCGCCGGAAATCATTCCGTCGAGAACATCACTTTCGGCACCGAGAACACCGCTTGCCTGAATGTCGATGACGACAGAGCCGCCTGTGAGCGTCTCGACCTGCTCCTTGAAGTATTTTGCCCATCCACCGTCTGTGGAGTCAATCGGGTTGACTTCGGCATAAGTCAGAACGACTGCGTCTGCAGCTGCTTCTGTCTGTGTGGTTGCCTTGCTTTCCGTTGTCGTTCCGGTCTGCGCTGCAGATTCTCCTCCGCCGCCGCATGCCGCTAAACCGCATGCCATCAAAGCTGCCATTGCAATTGCGATTGTTTTCTTGAACATAGTTGTCTCCTTCCTAAAAAATAAGCATTTATCACTGGATTTTTAAGTAACATTTTTGTAAGCCGTTGGTTTTTATTTCCCTGTAAATAACGTCTTCCGATATATGCTCTATGAACAGGGGCGGGCATTTACATATTTCCTCCGCCGTAGCTCCGGCATACAGCTCATCGAAGAGACTCAGCACTCCCTTTACCAGCAGGGAATCACTGTCCGTTTCGAAGAGTACTGTTTGATCGGAACGACCGATCCTGATCCATATGGCTGTCTTACATCCGCCAATCCGATATTGATCTGTTCTGATTTGTGGAATGGATGGTTTACTCATTCCGAGCGTCATAAGATAATCACATTGGGAAAAAGAGTCTCCTAAAAGGTCGAACCGTTCCGATATTTCTTTATTTCTGTCATCGAGAAAGGCCATCTGAAGTCCTCCTTTTCCGTTGTCTGCCTGTTATCTGTTTTTCAAATAGACCGTGCCGGACAGATATCTGAGCCTGTCGGCGACCAGATCTACCTCTTCTTCGGTATTGCAAAAAGAAAGGGAGATTCTTACATTTGATTCCTGCTTCATTCTTTGCATCAGCGGATACGCGCAATGTGCACCGCTTCGAACCGCGATTCCGGAAGTCGCAAGAAAGATTCCCACATCATAAGCACCACAGTTTTTCATTGTGAAATTGTAAATAGAAGAGACCTGATTCGATGGTCCGTTCCTCGTAAGACCCGGTATCTCCGAGAGCCGTTCATTCAGGTAGGAAGATAACTTTTTTTCATAAGATAAAAGCTCTGTCTCAAACTGATGCTCCTCCAGAAAATGGATAGCCGCCTCGAGCCCCAAAGCCCCGGCAATATTTTGCGTGCCGGCCTCATACTTTCCGGGATCCTCGCGGAACAGGATTTCCCGACCATCTCCGATCTCGACCATATCTCCTCCATAGAGGAAAGGAGACATTTCGGTGAGAAGTGTTTCTCTGCCATAGAGAACGCCGATGCCCATCGGAGCATACAGTTTATGTCCGGAAAAGCACAGGAAATCGCAGGAGAGTTCCTTTACGGACAGTCTTCTGTGCGCGATTAGCTGTGTTGCGTCAACAAATACGAGTATTCCCTTTTCATGAGCCCGGCAAATGAGGCTTTTAAGATCCGGCATGAAGCCGATCGCGTTGGACATTCCGGTAACGGCGATCAGTTTTGTGCGATCATCTGCCAGTTTGAAAATACTTTCTTCCCGGATTTCTCCCGTCTCCTCCGCAAGAGCAGTGCGGAATTCACATCCGTTTTTTGCGCATTGGTGCTTCCAGGGAAAATAGTTGGAGGAGTGCTCCATCTCCGTGACAATAACGTTATCTCCGGCCTGGATTGTTGTCTCAAACAGAGCGGTGGCCGTAAGGTTGACGGCTTCGGTGCTGCTTTTGGTGAAAACGATCTCTTCCGGTTTTTCTGCATCGATCCATGACCGTACGGTTTCACGGGCACCTTCGAAAGCATTGCACGCGGAAGTGCTGAGCGGATACAGGCCTCTGTGGATATTGGCATTTTCAAAACAGTAGAAATGATTCACCCGTTCCAGAACAGATTTCGGCTTCTGGGTAGTAGCCGCATTGTCCATATAAATGAAGGGCTGTTTTATATTTCCGAATATCGGGAATTCGTCCCGGATTTTCCTGATCTGCTCATCGGTCATACTTCGAATCCTCATATAGTCAACGTTTTCACCCTATTTAATCGCCGGGGAGGCCTTCGGCATATTTTTGCCGGAGTGCCTTCCCTGCTTTATCTGCCAGATCTTTTACAGTAAAGACCTCTGTGGCCTCATCATCATCCAAATGGATACTCAACGCACTCTCGATGTAGAGCATCAAAAGTACCTTCTTCTGTGCCACCAGGTTAGTCTGATGACAGTCATACTTTTCGATCTGTCGGACGATTTCACGGTCGGAAACACCCTCGTTCTCGGACATCTGCCGGCGAATGCTCAAAATACAGAGTTTTCGCAAATCATCCGTGTCCGCGGTGTCGGCATCAATCATGAGTCGGAAACATACGGCACATTTCAGATTCTCATAAAGGTATTTCTCTGTATCCTGTCCCACCCGGACCGTTTCTTTTATATCCGCAAGAATCGCGGCTGCCCTGGAGGCGTTTTCTTTGATCCGTTCTGATGTATTTGCCATTTTAGTGGAAATATTCGACTTCGAAACCGACCACTTCAGCCAGCTCCTGAAGGTCCTTTACATGATTGCCATAGATAACAGCCTGATGATGACCGTAGCCGCCCTTGGCGAGTGCCTGACGGAACTCGCGCGCGCCGCCTTCCACATCGTAGTAGACTGCGGGGCTGCAGTAGACCGGACGGAATTCACAGCCAATCGTGTGCCCTACCGCGACCATCATCTTGGTGCCCTGACGATTGAATCTTCCGAATGTGACGACCTGTCCTTCATTTTCATTCATATCCACATGATAATGTGTGCCCCAGCCATGTGTTGTGAACGGAGCAAGTTCATAATCCTGTTCAGGCTGATCGAAACCGTTCATCTTTCTGGTCGGTACCGCATGGTGAATTTCCAGCACGTCTCTGTCGAATTCCTGACCTGCTTGAGTAAGAAGATTCGGCATACCGAGCTGTGGCGGCTTCTTGCTTCCCTTGAGAACCAGGACCGGGTTGCCCATAAATACACTCTGCTTTGTGAGATACATCATCATCATCATCGCCATCCAGACAGCCAGATCCTCCTCACATGCGGAAGGGATGCGGTCATCTTTATTCAGGGAGTGACACAGACACGGGACGAACTTGTTCTCCCATGGAAGACGGCTTGCGCAGAGCTCCTTGCAGGGAGTAGTGAAAGCGTTGCAGTCGTACCGTTCCATCATCTTTCTCACTGCGTAGAAGTAGCGCAGGTCGTTGCAGATGTATTCTTCCCTGACATCCGATTTCTTTGCTCCCTGATAAAGGTCGGAAGCTTCTTTGCGGATATCGTCAGTGATCGGAGTTTCTTCATAGTATTTCATGATCTGATGGAAGTCGATTCGGTTGTTTCTGATGCCGTATTTTCTGAAGAGCTTTGTCAGATCGTAGGTACTGGTGTTGACGGAAGCCGGGGTCTGCTCTGTGTTGGAGAGGATCAGAATCTTTGTATTTGCAACAGCCTTGCGAACCTGAAGATTTGTCAGCAGACGGTTGTATTCCTCGTAGTCATGTGCCATGTAGGCTTCGAGGCCGATATCTCTGTAATAACCGACCAGGTCGATCGGAGTAGGCCCGAGGTTGATCATAGAGATCGGTTTGTTGAGGCGCTCAATACCCGGAACACGATAGGTAATCAGGTACAGGTCTACTTCATGGTTTCTCGGAAGAAGCTTTTCGAATTCCTCATCCGGTACATAGAAGCTTTCATTGAATTCGATGTAAATCGGATCCATAATGTTGCAGCGTGTCAGGTCGAGATTGGCTTTCAGCTCTTCGGTCCAGATTTTGAATTGCTCTTTGCCGAGACGCTTTTCATATTCAGGTGTGCCGGTTTCAATGGGACCTACACGGCAGGGACCTTCCCAGTAATCCGAATGTACGAGATTGCTGAAGATGGGACAGAGGTTGACTTTCACATCCATTGCGTATTTCATTTCACGTTCTCCTTTATAATAGTGTGTTGGCATCTGCCGAACTGTAGTATTGATGCTGAAATCATAGTATAATAATTGCTAACAGATTTTTTTTCTCATCCGTCATATTTTTTTGCAAATCGTACAAATCGTATAAGCTACATGAACTGTAACGGGTACGTGAACATAGGGGTTAGAGGGGAGATTAAAGGAGCATATGGATATTTCGATTAAACGATATGAAGAAATTTTTACAGAAAAGGTATCTATAAAACATAAAGTGACCGAAGAGACCGAAAAAAAGACGTTTCACCTGCATGAACAGGTAGAAATCGTCTTTGCTCTCTCCGATAATCTGAAAGTGCGATTTGAGGACAGGGTCGTCAATATCCCCAGATATTCGATGCTTCTACTGGATTCTATGAATCTGCACTACATCTTCTCCGAAAAAGGATCCGGAACCTGTGACAGGTATGTGCTGTTTTTTGCCTCCGATTACGTTGCACATCTCTCCACGCCGGAAGTCAATCTCCTTCAGTGTTTTTTTGTACCTAAAGACGAGAGATGCGTCATTCTCCGTCCGCCTGAGCCTATCCTTGGGCACTATCTGAAATTGCTTGATTATATGGAGATGTTATGCCGTCGGATAGAAGACGGGGAAGAAGAGTACGGTACAAATCTGCAAATGCAACTACTGCTCGCACTGCTCCTTCTGCTGCTCAATCAGCTGTATGACAAACAGTACGGACGACATTTTTTATATGACAGGGAAAATGAAAGGATGGCATTGGAAATCAGTGAGTATATTAAGAAGAACTATCAGTTGAATTTCTCTGTTGAGAATCTCACGCGTCAGTTTTCCATAAGCAGAACCGGACTGTACACGCTTTTCAGGGACATATTCGGCATGACGGTGAATGAGTATATTACTAACTGCAGGATTGTTCGGGCCAAGGACCTACTGATAAATACCGAATATTCGGTTGAGATAATCAGTGATATGGTGGGGTGCTCTTCTATCAGCACATTCTCCAGACTGTTCAAGGTACGAACGGATATGAGTCCGTTGAAATACAGGAAGAAGTATTCGCAGTGAAGAGCTGCCTGATATATTTGCCGAAATTTGAAAGGTAATAAACAAGATAAAAAAAGGAACCCTTTATTAAAACGTAAAAGAGGATGAAAAATGAGCACTACCGTAACATGTAATAACACACTGGTCCTTACTATTCCGGACGGTTTTCGCGAGATGGGCGAGACAGAACGGAACAAATTGAACATGTTGGAGGACGGTCCGGGCAAAGTCTTCACCGATCCGGACAGACATATAATCGTTTCCGTCGGCTGGAGGCCGCTTGGCTTTGTGACTTCCCTGCTCCTCGGGACAAAAGACGCCGTGAGCAACATGAAGACTTCCATCAGGAGAGCCATGGAGCCCTACGATTTTCATG
Source organism: Lachnospiraceae bacterium (assembly GCA_017433725.1). GTDB lineage: Bacteria > Bacillota > Clostridia > Lachnospirales > Lachnospiraceae > Chordicoccus. The sequence continues at coordinate 1,954 of JAFRGQ010000056.1, read as the reverse complement.
AAGGAGCGTCCTGCCGAAAGGCTCTGGGCAGCGAAACGGCTGAAGGCTTCAGTTACGACTACGTAGCGCAGGATATCGACATGTACAGCGAAGCCTACGTTACCAAACATAACAAAGTCTTCTATTATCTCTATGTATATGCTCGGGCAGAACTGAAAGAAGAGAGTCTCCGAGTATGGGATGAGATTCTGGCGTCTGCCGGATGGATCTGAAAGCAAAGAAAGGTGAGAAAAGAGACTGTAACTATGATTCGAAATATTATCTTTGATATGGGAAATGTACTGCTCCGCTTTGACAGGGAGATCTTTATGAATCGTCACGCCGCAGACTGTACCCCCGAGGAACGAACCCTGCTTCTCCGGGAAGTATTTCTGAGCGCAGAATGGATCATGCAGGATCGCGGAACACATACGCCCTCCGAGACAGTGGAGATCATATGCGAACGCGTCCCCGAAAAGCTGCACAAAGCAGTAAAAGGGCTGGTCAACTGGTATGTCGGCGATATCATGCCGGTGGACGGCATGGCGAACCTGATAGGAGAGCTCAAACAGCAGGGATATAAAATCTATCTGCTCTCAAACGCAGCCAAAGACTTCCCGAACTACTGGAATAGGATTCCGGGACATGAGTATTTTGACGATCTGTGCGTCAGTGCTTTCCACGGGTTCCTCAAGCCGCAGCCGGAGATTTACACATGTGCCCTGGAAAAGTTCGGCGTTCTCGCAGAAGAATGTGTTTTCATCGATGATGTGCCGGCCAATATTGAGGCGGCCATGAATATCGGCATGAAGGGAATCGTTTTTCACGATGACGTTAAAGAACTGCGCAGGAAGCTGGCACAGCTGAATGTAAAGCTGCCGCAATAAGGAAAACCGCTATAAATAGCAGATATATGCAAATGCCTCTGCTATTTATAGCGGTTTTTTCAGACTACCCTTTTTATCTCGGCTCTCACTCAGATTGTAAATCTGTTCAAATGCAGCTGTTTACAAACCGAGTTAATGGAGTCCTTACTATACCCTTTTTCCTTTGCAAGGGTAAGATATTCCTTCGCCCCATCCTTGTCTCCGAGTTTGCCGATGCAGAGCGCATAATTCCCGTAGGTGATGGCTATATCTTCGGCGCACGCGGACATGGGATCCGATTCGATAAGTGATATGCTTTTTTCATACTGTACTTTGGCTTCCGCATAATGCCCCAGCTTGATATAAGCCGCACCGATATTTGAATAGACAATCGGGTCGCCGGGATACAGTTCTTCAGCGATCCGATAGTATTCTATCGCTTTCTCCGGTAAACCGAGACGCCAGTATGCTCTCCCGAGCCTTAAGAGCACAGTGTTGTTTTCCGGATCGATCTGCATCGCTTTAGCCAGGGTTCGAAGCTCACTCTGATAATTCTTTTTATCCGCATATGCCTGTGCCTCCGAGATGAGAACCGCGACTTCGGCATCTCTTTTTTGATTCTCTTCTTCGGACTTTTTCTCTTCTGTGAAAAACTTCGTTCCGCAGTGCTCGCATCGATATTCACCCGCCCGTGTTTTTATAACGTTGCTGCTTCCACAGTATGAGCACCTGATTTGTCGCAGTCCGGACCCTTCCGATTTCACTTCCCATGTGACTTTCTTCCCGCAGACAGGACAAAAAGTTGCATTTTCCGGCAGGGCGCTCCCACAAGATATACAGAACATGTCTTAATCTCCCGATTTTAATCTCGCTTTGTGATACTGAACTGTTTTCACTTAACATTGTATCATGTTGCGATTCGGGATTGAATCCCCGAACTTAATTCGATCTCTGACGCGTCAGAGATTATTCAAGAACGCCTCGGCGTTCTTGCCGCGACATGCGCGGCGCGCAAGCGCCTTCCACTGCGCATGTCTGCGATCCGCCGGAGGCTTTTATTCTTCATCGCGAGATTGTACTCACGATGAAGCCAGATTTCACTTTGCGCG
>JAFRGQ010000055.1 GCA_017433725.1 Lachnospiraceae bacterium | reverse complement strand
TCATCCACTTCCCCTGCCCGTATCATCTCCATGACACTGGCGAAGTTCTGCTCGTCAGGTGGGGCTTCTTACTGCACATAGAACATCAGGGCGAGCAAAAGCATCTGCGCCGCTGTGTCCCAGAAGGGATCGCTCGACTGCGCGCCTTTCGGCGTGGTCGACTTGAACAGATTGGTCGCCAGCCTTTGCACATCGTTATCGTCCCTGAGATAGACGAAGGGATTGTAGCAGTGACTCTTCTCCATGGAGATCAGATCCAGGACCTTCAGAGAGTATCCCTTCTCCAGAAGCAGCTGACCTGTATCTCGAAGGATCTCCCCTTTCGGATCCAGGATCACCATGCTGCATTCCGCTGCCTGCATGACGTTCGGTTTTACGAAGAAACGTGTTTTGCCCGCGCCGCTGCCGCCGATGACAAGCACGTTCAGATTGCGGCGGTGCTTTTTTCCGTCGAATCCGATCTTCACCTTTTGCGTCAGGATCTTATTCATATGTTCCGGCTTTTGCCTGTACTTCCGATTCACCGCCTGCGCGTCACCCCATTTCGCGGAGCCATGCTCTTCCCCACGCCGGTAGTTCTTTCTGGACGACAGCCAGATGAAAATGCCCATGGCATACGCCAGCAGACAGAAAAAGACAGCCCGCAGGCTGTCCTCTGTCCACCGGATATGCAAAGGCCGGTTAAAGATCTCATCCATCTGTTCAAATACATCAATCAGATTTCCGTTCCAGTGCGGCGCGATCAGAAGTGCAATCCAGATAACCGGGATCACGCCGGCGCCGATAAACATCATGGTTTCTCTTTTATCCGTGTTCGTTATAATCACCTCGTTTCATTCGTTTCATGACAACCATGTGTGCTGATGTGATCATTGTTTTTCCTCACCTCCTTTTTTTCACATAACAAAAGATCCCACATTTCTGTGAGATCCTAAGAAGTCCATTTAATTGCAGTTTATTCTATGTTTGCAGTTTTTCCTGCCATTATTTCTTAATGGCAGTATAACCCAGCATGGATACCTGCTCGCCTACTTCGTTCCTCGGGAAGTGCATCTCATTTCCGTGGGTGCTTCCGACCGTCTTCATCTCCTGCAGGTCGAACCCATTCATTTTCATATTGGCCTTGAACTTCGACGGAGGCATCTTGTCTGTCGGATAGTCCGGATGATCCTTCTTTATATTCTGCAAAGACTTCGGCGCATCTTTGTATTCGCCCACCAGTCCGATCAATAGACCTGTTTCTTTCAGGAATGCGTGGATCCTGTCATAGATAAAGCTTCCATAGGTACAAAGACTGTTCGTGACCGAGTAGTCGTCCATGTAGATGTCGATCGATCCTTTTCGAAGCGGTACCTCAGCAATCCCTCCAGCCATGAATATGAGCTGAAGGCCGCTGTCTGACAAATACTCCTGCAAACGCTTGATCCTTTTCAGTGACGGATCGATCACCACGTAAGTGTGCCTTTTATCAAAATCATTGCAGAATCTGAGCAGACAGTTGCAGGTGAACGGTCCGAACATGACCATCTGCGGAAATTCACTTTCAGGCATATTCTGATACATGTACAGAGACCCCTTGTCGAGCAGGATCCGGTACACGCCGCTGTACTCGTCTGTCGCTGAATAGACAGAATCCACATTGTTGAACCATTTGAACGGTGTTTCTTCTTCATGATCATCGCAGAGAATGATGCCCTCAGAAATTACAGCATGGTATCCACATGTGCATGTCATCTCACCTTCATACAGATGTCCGTCCTGTATCGTTGTGTTGCTCATGGAAAGCGGTACGCCACATTTCGGACAATACAGATACGGAATGAACGAGAACGGGATGCCATTCATTCCATCGTCCTGCCTTTGCACCCGAATACTAGAGAATTTTTTCAGCTGCTCCTCAAGCAGTTCAATCGACTTCTGGATCTTCGCCTGCTCTTCCTTGAACACGTCGATCTTCTCTTTGAACAGGTCCTGTACGATCTGTAGAATCGTTTCATCCTGGAATTTTGATGTCTTTTCAAGAAAGAACATAAGCTCGATCTCCTCCAGCGTAAGACCGCATTCCTTGTACTCCAGGATCTTG
>JAFRGQ010000054.1 GCA_017433725.1 Lachnospiraceae bacterium | reverse complement strand
GGCTTCCGTACGGACGCTTACAGGTCCAAGTAGAGGAGTGTCATACCGATGCCCACCTATTCTAACAGCTTTAGCAATGGAACGGTTAGTCCTTTCTGGCTGAGAGGTATCTAACCACCACAACTATATAATAGGAGTAGAGCAAGTTTTTCTTCCAACTTCCGTAATGCGCATTGAATTCTTTCTACCGCCACCTAAGATTTACGGAAGTAGAGCAAGTTTTTCTCCCACTTCCGAAATTCACATTGAATTCTTATTCCTTCTCCCCTTCAAAATACCTTACCAACTCTCTCCTCACCTCCGGCAGCCGCGCGACCACGAACCACCCGAGCTCCGGTACGACCGCATCATCCGTCTCGATTCTCACGCGGTCGCCATATCCCGGCACATAATCCATAGCGCAAGGTCTCGAGCTCCTGTTAATATAAGCCTCCTTGAAATGCAGACCCGTTTCTCTCCCCAGCGCAAACGCCACATCTAGCACCGTACTCCCCGTCTGTATCTCCTTCTCGCCGATTCCGTCAATGAAGATCCTCGTCCGGGTTCCGCTGTCCTCAATGTGTTTCTCGAAATATCTTGACAGCTCCCGCGTAGCCTCCCGGGTCCTCACATACTCGAACCATCTGATCGTGGCGTGGATGATATTATTCTCGGGATTGTCCGAATCCGAATCCGTAAATATATCGACCTGATCGCCATCCGTCAGCTTGGTCTGGAGCGGAATGGAACTGTCACGGCCATTGATCTGTGCATATTTTGCACACAAACCTACGTAAGGATGTATCTTGAAAGCCAGATCCAGAATAGTCGAACCGACCGGCATTTCCTGTACCGCTCCGTCTCTCAGGTATACGTGTATAGTCTGTTCAAATGACGCCGCCGGCTCTGCTCTGTCAATCACCGAAACGACCGGCATCCTCTCGTCGTCCTGCTTATAAATACATCCGTTAATATGGTCGGTAAATTTGTCGGCCGTCTCCGGGAAAAGCCGGTAACCTGTGCCAAACGCATCCTGTATAAGCAGGAAAGGCAGATCCGTCACTTTATCCTTTCCCTCTCCGACAATAGTCAACATGAACCTGACGTCCTTGAACCGTTCGTCATATTCTTCGCTCTCCGGCTCATAGACGCCTGCATGAAGAATCGGATAATAGCTCAGAAAATAATCTTCCGGCGAGAGCGGGCATTCTTCATTTGTCACAAAATAAATATCATACAGTGGAATATTCTTTTTGGTGATAACCTTCGGGAGCTCGGCAAATATATTTGTCATCTTATTCTGCAAATCCCTGGAAATACTCCCTGTATAGCGTGTATAGAATGTTATCGTTTTAATCCACTTTGAATCCGGCAAGTCGCCCTGCACAGATGGCCGCATATCTTCCTCAACGTAGAACCGCTCATTATGTCCGTAAAAAACACTGAACATGTAATCCTGCAGCCACTTATGCGAGAGGCTGTTCGACTCACATAATTTTTTGTATCCTTCCTTGATCTGATGATATGCATTTTCATGTTTGAGCTTAAAGCACCGGGTCTCAAGAATTTCGATCAGTCGGGTGGCCTGCACTGTTCTCAGCAGAGGAATCAGAATATCTTCTGTATGCTGGGCCTTGGCAACCACCTTATCATATGGCATACCGGCCATATCCCCGAGATTGTGCACTCTGTCACCCACTTTTATATACAAAGCCTGCGGGTTGCGGCTGATCTGCTCGATTAGCTTCACATCTGACAGGACGTCTACGTCATTCTTCTCCATAGCTTCATATTCTTCTAAGGAAGAGTCAAGATTTGTGACAGCCTCAACGAGATGTTTCACTTTACTGCCGAACTTGCTGCCGATCTCAGTCATAGTTATGTCTTCATCCTCGACAACATCATGCAGAAGGGCTGCGGCAATCACTTCATTATCCCTTTTCATATCGGCACAGAAATGAGCCACCTCCAACGGGTGGGTGATATAAGGCGCCCCACCCTTGCGCCTGCTGCATTTGTGCTTTTCCATAGCGGTATCATATGCGTCCCTGAGCAGACTTGTGTCCGCCGTCATGTAAGTTCTGATCTTCTTGATCAATTCGACATACCGCTTTTCCGCACTTCTCTTTTCGTCTTCTGTAATAGACGGATTCATCGCGTCGCCTCCATATGCAGTAATACTGTTGTTAAGTTTTCAAAATGCTGATGTACCTTTCTTTGATAATATTAGAACCACTCACAGATCTTCCCTGTGCCTGCTCAGACCTTCTCCCCTTTCTCGTTATAATACTTGACGAAGTGATACCAATCATCGTCGTCTGTTGCAGATACCTTTACTACCCGGAAGAGGTTTCTCTCCACAATACGGCTGATAAGTGTAGTGATATGCGCACTGATAATATATCTTCGGTTGCGTTCTGTCAGATCCGTCTCCCTGTGGCTGTTGTCTGTCATAGTGTGCTCGAGCTCATCGCGCAGCATAACGCTGATCTGGTCCAGTACCTGGTCAAGCTCATCGCCCGGTTTGATGGACGGATATCCGAGTTCAATATGCTTCGCAATCTCCTCTGAGGAGGCGGTAATCTTATAGCGGGACATCCCTACGAACTGCACACAGGGACATGAGTCACGTCCCTTGGATACAGAAACAGCAGCACCGAGTCCGCCGATATAGCGCTGTTTTCTTGAATCCGGTCTGTGAATAATCATGCTGAGGATATCTTTAATACCGGAACTGCAGGTGATGAAGATATGACCATGCGTAAGTTTGATCTCACCCTCGTAGATAAGTCCTTCGCGGGTAAAATCTGCAAGAATACTCGGAAAATTCTTCTTCGGTTTCACTCCGTTTCCTCTTGCCTCCATGCATCTGTCATAACGGGCTTCCGCTTCTTTACGGTTCAGACCCATGACGGCTCTGCACTTCACCTGTTTGGTATTTACATCACTGTAAATGCCAAGAAGACCATACTCAAGGGCATTGGCGTCATCCTTTGTCTCACGTCCCTTAAAGGCCGAAGTTCGAAAATAGTACACAAAATACAGTCCCTGGTAGCGGGACATCTCTTCTTCCTCAGGAGTGTAATCAACGTCTACCTTCATTCCATGAGACGAGAGTTCCTTATTCAGGAGTTCTTCCAGAGTAAATCCTGTCATATTCATGATTCCCTGGAAGAAAGGAAACAGCGTCGGAATATTACCATCATTCCTGATACCGGTAATAGTCGCCGGTGAAACACCGATTCTTTCAGCAAGCTCACGGTCAGTCTTGACATTTAGCAAAGTCTTAATGTAATTAAGGTTCCTTACCAGATTTCTGTTTGCTTCACGCTCATCCACCAACATTTTCATAATCCTTTTGTTTCCTCCTCTCCAAACTACCCATACTAACAAGATGTGGCATACACTTATTAGACTAGTATTAAAATATGTTGTGGATTTTACTCCTGATTTACAGATATGTCTATAACGCTTCATTTAACTATCTGAAATCCAACATATTTCTAAAATATTCTGCCACCATTCAACGTCTCAGATTCAAAAAATTGAACTACAATTGACAGCTTCCGACAACTATGATTCCTTCTGTTTGGTATGACAGTGTTTTTGTACAAAGTGAGGGATGGCCTCACGAATTGCGAACGTAGGATAGGAGTGCGGGAATGCGTAAGCACGAAACACTAAGTAATCTACTTTTGGTATATTAATCATACTGTTTTTTCATAAGTATAAGATAGCACTCCCTTAACATGCATTTTGGGACATAAAGAGTAAAAACTTCATGCTTGTGTCAGAAATATACTTCAGTGCTTGCGGTACCAAAAAGCTTCAATACTCGCAGCTGCAAGTTTGACCATTCACTACCAAAATGCTATGATTAAAAAGTTATTGCTCTAATTTTATTCTTAATCACGGACGAAAACTTTCTCAGGCACAGAGATGGATAAATCTGAACCTGAAATTTTGTAATAAAGATCAAGGAGACCCCATGGCAAGAACCCTCACCCGCTGCCAGATCATCGAGCGCAGCATAAACAAGCGCTTCCGCAAAGAACTCTGGGCCCCATTCATGACGGCCATCATCAAGTACGAGCTCATTCAGCCGGGAGACAAGATCGCCGTCTGCATATCAGGCGGCAAGGACAGCATGCTGACGGCGAAACTCATGCAGGAGCTACACAAACATACCCGCGTGCCCTTTGACCTCATTTTCCTCTGCATGGATCCGGGTTACAATCCTGTCAACCGCGCGAAGATCGAAAGCAACGCGAGGTTGCTTGAGATTCCGCTGACGATATTTGAAACGGATATTTTTGATGTTGCAAATAGCCAGGAGCACTCTCCCTGCTACCTCTGCGCCCGCATGCGAAGAGGGCATCTGTACAGCAAGGCCAAAGAACTCGGCTGCAACAAGATCGCGCTCGGTCATCACATGAGCGACGTCATCGAGACAGTCGTCATGGCAATGTTCAACAGCTCAAAGCTGGAGACCATGATTCCGAAGGTCCACAGCCTGAACTTTGAGGGCATGGAACTCATCCGTCCGATGTACCGCATCAAGGAGGAGGACGTTCTGGCATGGTGCCGCTACAACGACCTTGAATTTATCCGATGTGCGTGCAGGTTTACGGAGGCAATAGCGGCAACCGGCAAGCTTTCCGATCAATCAGAGGAATTGAGTAATAACCCATCCCGCACGGCTGCAGACAGTTTGCCCGGAAGTCTTCCAATCCGCGCCCATAACGGTGAGAACTCCCGACGGCAGGAAATAAAGGACCTGATACGGGAGCTGAAAAAGACGCACCCGGGAATTGAGGACAGCATATTCAACGCTGTGCATGCGGTCCAGCTCGACACATTCCCGGGGTATAAGACGAACGGAGAAATGCATTCCTTTACAGAACATTACTCTGATGTAAATAAATAAAAGAAAGGGGCAAAAGCCCCTTTCAATCCCTCCGAATCATTCTATATCTCCCATTTTCCTCTGCGCCTCTCTTACCTTTGCTAATATTGACGGGCGCAGTCTGCTCTCAGCCAGCTCGCTAAGCTTCAGGTGAACTCTTTCACCGTGGTTAATTCTCTCGACCTGTTCCATGACAAGCAATTCGGTCTTATTATACCATTGACGAGGCCTTTCCACAGGCTGCCCGACATTCACCGGCGGTTTGATTACGGATATCTTTGAATTCGGACCGTTCACGTTGATAATGGGTGACGGTTGCGGTTTTTTCCCGCCTGAGGGTCCCGCATTTTTTCCGGAAGAAGGATTCTCATTTATAATATTGCCATTCTTCGCCTTTCCTTCCGGTTGTTTCGCTTCCTCTTTTTCCGGATCCTTGATGGCAACCACCGACTCACCCCCCACCTTTTGTTCTACCACCGGTCCGGCATTCCCGGCTTTCTTACTATCCATCTCAGCGATCGCTTTCTTCTGCCTTTCTTTGCTTAATATAAGAAAGGTAAGAAAATCCTTCGGTTTTATACCTCTGTTGTCAAATCCCGGAAGAGGCGGAAGGGGTATTCCGTAAGTAATCAAACTCGATGCGATGTTCTTCACTCTTAATATATCCCGTTCTGCCATATCAAACGTAGCATAATCTTTCCCGCTGGGTATACTTCTCATTTTATCCATTTTTTCTGACGCCTCATCATCCCATTTATTGAGTTTTTCATATTCAGCATCATTAAAATCCCCTCTCAGTTCATGTATTCTCGGATTCAAGTCAGGACTATTATTCTTATAATTACTGTCATAAGTTTTATTGACGCCCATTCTTAACTGCTCATACGCCGCGCTGTATCCGAATTTTTTCGGATCCTCCTGCTGAAGAAGCCAGTTGCTGTCTTTTTTTCTGAGCAGTCCGATAATCACCTTCATTTTTGCTTTTCTCTCATAGTTTTTGACGATCTCGATGCTGGCTTTCCTGGCATTCTTCCCGTACTGATAGACATCAGAAAAAGCCTCCGCAAAAGTCTCCTGTGCTCTTGTCGCTCCGTACTCGGTCGTAATACCTTTCTTGTCAAGTTTACTGGAAGAGGTATTAATCTGTCCGGCAAGATGATCCTTTCGAGTTTTCTTGTGATAAACAAGCTTACTGCGTTGTTTAGGCGACATGACATCATCCTTGTTAAGGACTTCTTGCAGAATTTTAGCTGAAATGACTTGATTGCGCCATACCTCTTTTTCCGCGCTGCTGTGTTCTATTAAGAGAGACTCCAGAATATGTCCGAACTCGTGAGTACCTGCGTATGAAGTTGAATCGGTACCCGAATCACGTACATGTTCGCCCTCCGGACCGGTCATATCGAATTTAGGATTATACCCAAGTCTGGCATCGCGACGACCTACTGCCCCTGTCGTCCACATAGTCGTATATTCATTTTCTTTGTCATCCCGTGCAATCTCTTGCATGTTTCCGATTCGACCGACTAATTCCGGATAATCACGAATCATACGCGCCATAAGCTTAAGCCTTGCCTTGAAACGCCACGATATTACTTCCTCAGCATCCCAATCGGTTTTTGCGTCACTCTTCAAAAGTCTGGCATCCTCATTCCCGGCATACTTCATTAAAGCCTTGTAGGCAGCCACCATTGATCTTGCACTGTCTATCTCTTTCAGCACCTTCTGAAGTTCATCATCATGACCTGGATTAAACTCATCGGCATCTACCTCTTTCTCGGTAAAATCATACGCGCGCGGAGTACCGTAAGCCAGCTCCCGGTTGTCCAGAACCTCTTCCCCTTCATTCTTCACCTTCAGATAAAGATTCCTCAGTTCCTCCTTACTCATTTTTGATAACTTATCATCGAAACCTCTCCGCCTTGAAGGCATCCAGTCCACATCCGGTTTCACACCGTGATCACTACTGTCATAATCCCCGCTCAATATATTCTGCATTTCATTGGAGACGACACGTGATTCCGTTTCATCAACAGGATGCCGGGGATCAGGAAGTATTACGGCATCATTCAAAAATCCCTGATTCCCTGCCGGCTGCCTGACGCCCCGCTGCGCGTTACCCTGCCTGACGGCTCCATCGTTGTTTCCCTTTTTCTTGGATTTAAAAATAGAAAATAGGCCTCCCATAATTTACCATCCTTTTTCATCTCTGTGGCAGGTGCTCCGCACTCTATGCAGCGTTCTAAATTATCCCAATGTAGTTTCCAGAAGTTTCTGACTTTCTATGACAGTCTCGCATATCCCTTCAGGGATTTCCAATTCCTGAAGAACTTCCGACATACTCAGTTCCATGATACTTTCAGGAGAGATATTGTATGTATTGCCAAGATAAATAATCTCATTTTTCGCATGTGCAGAATCTTCATGAGTCAGACTGAACAGATACAGCATGATAGCCGCTTCCGCTTCACCGGTCTCTCCCAGGCAGAAGGCAATGTCGCGGCAGCATCGGGCGAACTCTTCCTCCGTGGAGGCGCAAAGAAGAGCAAAACGTGAAATACTCATCGCCTTCTCCCAATTACCCAGGCGCTTATGACAATCCGCAAGTTCAAAGAGATATATGGGGCAGACCGGATCAAGCATAATCAAATCATTCAGCACCTCCAAAGCTTCTTTAGTTTGCCCGTATTCAACCAGAAGAGTTCCGCATGTGTAAAGAATCGAAGCAGGCTTTAGCGGATGGCGAACGATTTCCCGCCCCTGAATTTCCGACTGACAGTATTCTTCAAAAAGCAGGCCATCCAAAAGGCTATGAAAATCTGTCCACATAATCTCTTCAGACAGCGGAAAAGCTCGTATTCTCATTGCCAGGTTTTTCAGCAGATTCAACCCCTTTTCAGGCGTACCCGATTTAATCAGACCGATTGCTCTGTTGCAGTCCTCGACCAGAGCCTGTCTCTGTTCCTTCAGATTTTCTTCAGTCATATATCATATCTCCTCCCTATACTGTCAAGTTATATTTCCTTTAAATATAGGTTTTTCAACGTAGCACTTTTTCTGAATAAGCCTTCGATATGAGCATCTCTTAATTCAAGTCTCTCTCAATAATCAGGATCATCCAACACCACGCCGTCCCACAGACCCTCAGCTCTCTCGCGCTCATTTTCAAGCGCCTTCGCGAACTGCGTCCGGTACAGTTCTGTGTAAACGCCGCCGGCATCCACCAACTTCTCGTGCTGGCCGCGCTCCACGATCTCGCCGTCCTTGATGACCAGAATCTCATCCGCCGCCAGAATCGTCGACAGGCGGTGGGCAATCAGGATACTCGTGCGCGATGCGATGAGCGGATCGATTGCCTCCTGAATCTTGTTCTCCGAAATAGAGTCAAGGGCGGACGTCGCTTCGTCAAACACCAAGAGGGCCGGATCCTTCAGCAGCACCCTCGCAATCGAGATGCGCTGCTTCTCTCCGCCTGACAGCTTGAGCCCGCGATTTCCGACTCTCGCATCCAGCCCCTCTTCCTGCTTCTCGATGAGGTCATAAATATTAGCCTTCTTCAGCGCATCGATCAGTTCCTCCTCCGTCGCGTCCTCCTTCGCGTACAACAGATTTTCACGAATCGTCCCATTGAAGAGGTATGTTTCCTGACTCACAATTCCGACCTGTTTCCTGAGCCAGGTCAGGTCGATCTTTCGGACATCGATTCCTTCAAATGTTACCCGTCCCTCATCCACATCATACAGCCTCGGGATCAGGTTTATCATAGTACTCTTACCCGATCCGGACGGTCCGACTATAGCCACACTGTGTCCGCTCTTCAGCTCGAAATTCACATCCTTCAGAATCTGACGTTCCTTATTATAGGAAAATGCGACATGTTCAAATGTCACCTCGCCCGTCGCCCTCTCCGGAATCACCGCATCCGGGGCATTTTGGATTTCAATCGGCATATCGTAGTATTCAAATATTCTGGTGAACATCGCCATCGACCTTATCCAGTCGACCTGTATGTTCAGGAGCTGATTGACCGGACCGTACATTCTTCCGAGCAGCGCAACAAGCACCGTGATATCACCGACCGTCAGGTCTGCGTCATACCGCATCATCAGGATTCCGCCGACCAGATACAGTAGCATCGGACCGATGCTCGAAAATGTCGAGATGACCACGCGGAACCACCGGCCCGCCATACCTTCCCTGATGTTCAGGTTGATCATCTTCTCATTTGCCGCTTTGTACTTCTCGTACTCCTTCTCCTCCTTGCCGAAAAGCTTGACCAGCAGCTGACCGCTGACCGAAAGAGTTTCGTTCAGGATGCCGTTGATTTCGTCATTTGCGGCCTGCGCCTCGCGCGTGAGACTCCACCGGGTCTTGCCGGCGCGCCTTGTCGGGATAACGAACAGAGGAATAATCAAGATTCCGACCGTCGCCAGAATCCAGTTCTCCCGGTACATGACGACGACGGCGACGAGAAGTGTGATGGCGTTGGAGAGGATGCTGGACAGGGTATTTGTAATAATCGACTGCACGCCGTCAATGTCACTTGTCATTCGTGTGATGATGTCACCCTGATTATTTGCTGTAAAGAAGCTCTGGGACATCTTCTGCAAATGCCTGAACATCGCGTTTCTCATATCAAATGTAATATGCTGGGCGATCCACGTATTCAGATAACTCTCCAATACGCCGATGAGATTTGCTCCCAGCGTGACCGCCAGCGAGAGAATGATGAGTCGGACGAGAGCGCTCATGTTCCGCCCGATCAGTCCCTCATCGATGATGCGGCCGGTCAGGACAGATGGCATCAGTGAGAAGACAGAAGACACAAAAATAGCACAGATGACAAGCAGCATCTGTTTCCAGTAAGGTTTCAGATATGAGAAGACTCTTTTTAAAAGCTCAGGCGTGACTTTCGGGGCGCTGGCTTTCTCCTCCTCCGTGAGATAACTGCGGCCGAAACGACCGCCCGGTCCTCCTGGTCCTGGCATGTGGCCTCCTTTCCGGGTGAGAGCAAAAATGTCGGTTGCAAATGCTATTGGCTGCTCTCTTCGCGATGCTTGGCGATCTGCAGGTCGTTTCTGCAACCCTCTTTCGTACTGCTTGGCCATCTTTAGACTTTATCTGCGGCCCTCCTCGTGGTGAATCTCCAGATAGTCGCGGCGTATGCCATCATTTTCATCCGTATCAATAAAGAGATACTTGCGGATAAAGAACAGAATTGCGATTGCGACCACACCGATCAAGTTCTCCTTTATCCCGCCGCTCTCGACGATCAGATGTCTTGTGACGGTGAAGAGCAGAACTTCGACCATGGAGTCAAGGTCTTTTCTTACGAGGACCTTGATGAGCTCGATACCGATAATAATATCGAAGAGATAAATCAGGTACGGACTCAACCCTGTCAGATGAATCTGATCCAGCTTAATAGGAAGATCCGCAATGTAGACAGCTGTACCGATGATAACAAGCATTGAGACGCCTATTTCAAGGAACAAAGTCGCGCGATAAATCCATTTTTCAACGGCATGTACAAAATCGAGCATGGGTTCTCCTTTCTGAGTCATGGCATGTGACATCTTAGTCTATCTTTCAGCTATTTCTATTATCTCAAAATTATATATCTACCGTCAATATATTTGATACTTTATACCTGATTTTCGAAGCAGTCAGATAAGTTAATGCCTCACTATCGATACCGGCATGATGTCCTGTAGTGCTTCAACCGAAATAAACTCTCGCCCGCGATATCCGACACGTTAACCCAGGCAGTATCAGCTGAAGTACACCTCCACCGTCTTATCCTGAAACAGAAGAATTGTTTTCCCTTCTATGCTCCAGACATAGGCTACATCCCCTCGGCCCATTCTTTCCGCCTCACTGCTTCCTTTCGTCTTCATGCCGGCAGCATCCACCTCGACAGGGTTCTCCCCGATTTCTTCAGTGATGCTAATTGCAAGTTCCGAGAATGAGACATCCGAACCGGAGTCAGTCCATACGGCCCGCTCGATTATGTCCTCCTCCCACGTAAGAGAAATCTTTCCGTCATGGCCATTCAATTTGGCTTTGTACAATGTCGAGGTCTGAGTCTTATTCATATCAGCGACATGTTCCGAAGCCTTATCGGACACCATATCAATCAGCTGGCCTACCGTTATCTCATGATTCGTTTCCACGCCTGCGGTTCTATCCGCAGCCTCATCACTCTGCGCACTTTTCTCAGACGAGCCTTCCGTCTTTACAGCAGCTTCATCTTCCGCAGTTTTCTCTGTAATTCCGCCCGCTGCAATTTCTCCTATAATATTTTCACCGGGTGCTCCTCCGGCAGTAATCCCCTCCGCGGTTCCTTCTGCAGTATCTCCTTCTGTGACAGCAGCATCATTTACCATATCCATGGCAGCATCTTCAGCTATCGCCGTGGATCCCATTGTCGCATTATTTGAAGGCCTCATGACAAGCATATACCCGGAGCCGATCAGCACGAGCGCCGCGACCGCTGCCACTGCCGTAGTGAATGCATTCATGCGTCCAAAGAAAGACGGCTTTCTCTTCCCGTCCCGTTCTTCATCTTTTCGACCAAGTCTGTTTTCCGGATCCTTCGCCTCTTTTATGTCGTTCTCTGTTTCGCTATCTTTCCTGTTCACAGGCTCTGTGTCTTTTCTCTCTGTTTCCTGCCTGTCGAGTCCCGGCTCCGCTCTGTCTGCTTCCGATTTTCCGAGTCCTGATTCCACTTTATCTGCTTCCTGTTTTCCTATTCCCGGATCCGTCCTCTCGGTATCCCGGCTTCTGACTTCCATGACATCTGCCGCACCGGATGCTTTCCCCACATCTTCCTGCTCAAGCGCCCTCAGCACTCTCTCCCGTATCGCGGCGTCGACCTTGACCCGGTCCATGATTTCATTATATTTATTCTTCAAAATCATACGCCTCCTTCAGGATTTCTCTGAGCTTTTCACGTCCCCGCTTCAAATGCGATCTCACCGTCGATTCCTTCTCCCCCAGGATCTCCGCGATCTGCGCGGTCTTGAATCCCTCCCGGTAAAACAGATGGATTGTTTCGCGGTAGGTAACAGGCAGCGACTTCACCGCCTCCCACACAAAAGAAAGATCTTCACGTTCCTCGGCCACAAGCTCCTCATTGAGTTCATCGGCCATCCGGTAGCGGTTGTATTCAATTCGGTTCTTGGACAGATTTGCGGCTACTCGCAGCAGCCACGCTCTCGCGTGGGATTCATTTTCAAATTCCGGCGCGGCCTGCATATACCGAATCAGCGTCTCCTGCAGAATGTCTTCCGCATCCTGCATATTGTGTATATAAGAGTAGGCCAGTCTGAGTACACTGTCTCCATGCACATCGAGCAGGCGGGCGGCATTTTCCTTAACGTATCCGGGCGAAGGCCTGCCGCCTGCTTTCTCCTGACCGGATACAGACATAGCCGAAACATCTGCTTTCTCCTGACCGGAAGCAGACATAAGCCTGACTTCAGCTTTCTCCTGACCGGAAGCAGACATAGACCGAACATCTGCTTTCTCCTGTCCGGAAACAGACATAGCCCAAACTTCTGCCTTCTCCCGAGCAGACGCAGGCACTGACTCATTGCCTACTCCGTGAAAGAACGTGGCAAGCCACATAGCCAGCTTCTCTTTAAGACCGGCTCCGAAATGAACCCCTTTACCTCCCGGCCTGCAAATCCCAATATTCCATTCCGGTACATATTCTCCGGACATATTCACTCCCTGCTAAAACTTTCCACTTCATGCCTAACGCAAGTCGAAATCATTAAAAATGTAATCGGAGCGGAATCGTCCCGACGATGCATTTTATGTTGAGACTGTGCATTTTCTATGTATGGAAATTTTTAGTTCCTTACTCTAAATACAGTTGACAAGTTAATTCTGTTGCAGCGGATTACACAATCCGGCACTTTTCACTCCCTCAAACTCCCCATCGCCGCATAAGCCATTATCCCCGCGACCGTCTTCGCGTCGCGTATCTCACCGGCATAAATTCTCCTGAGAAGTTCGTCTTTTTCAAATGCCTCCACCTTTATCTCCTCCGCCTCATCCAGATGCTGATCCCCGATCGGCTGAAGATTCCGCGCGAGATAGATATCCGTGTACTCATTACAATATGCGACCGCGGTCTGGATCTTTACGAGAGGCGAAATCTCCTCGCTTGAATATCCCGTCTCCTCCTCCAGCTCCCGCTTAGCAGTGACGGACGTGTCGACATCCTCCGCGTCTCTGGCACCCGCCGGCAGCTCAATCGTCTCGCGATCAACAGCCGGTCTGTACTGATGAATCATAAGAATACGCCCGTCCGGAAGGACCGGGACGACGCAGGCTCCGCCGCCCTTCTTGTGCTGCAGGAAATCCCACTCTTCAATTTTCCCGGTAGGCAGCTGCATGGTATCCTTGCAGAAATTCAGGACCTTCCCGGGATATACGACCTTTCTGTCTAATCTCTTTAAATTGTGTTCCATTATTTTATTTTCTCCTATATACCACCTTGCCGTCGCATATCGTATACTCCACGCGGCCCGTCAGCTCCCATCCCGTAAACGGTGAGTTCTCCGCCTTCGACGCATAGTTCCCGGCGACGACCTTGGCCTTCGGATCAAAAATAACCAGATCCGCCGGTCCTCCTTCCGCTATGTAGCCGGCATCCAACTTGTAAAGCTTCGCCGGTGCTGTGGACATGCGGGTCATCAGATCACGCAACGTGAGATAACCCTTGTCGACCAGTTCCGTGATTCCCAGGGAAAGAGAAGTTTCGAGTCCGGTGATTCCGCTCGGCGCGGAAGTGATCGGAACATCCTTCTTTTCACTCGTCGTATGCGGAGCATGGTCCGTAGCAATCATATCAATTGTGCCATCGGCAAGCCCCTGCACGATTGCCATTCGATCTGCCTCCTCGCGAAGAGGCGGATTCATCTTTGCAAATGCCCCATACTCTATACAAGCCTCCTCCGTCAACGTAAAATGATGCGGCGTCGCCTCTGCATGGATGTTGCTGCTCATTTTTTTCGCCTCACGTACCAGCTGAACGGCTTCCTTCGAGCTGATGTGCTGAATATCAATCCGGGCTCCCGTCTCGATTGCAAGCTTTAGATCCCGCTCTACCATGGAAATTTCCGCCATGCGGTCAGAACCGCCATTTCCGTAGAACTCGCTGGCCTTCCCGTGATTGATTCCGTTTTTATCGATATATGTCGGGTCCTCCTCATGGAAGCTTATCGGAAGATCGAGCTCCGCGACCTGTTCCATCGCAGCTCTTACTATTTCCGGATTTCGAAGCGGGATGCCGTCGTCCGTGAATCCGACGGCACCGGCATTTGCGAGAGCTTTCATATCTGTGAGCTCTTTGCCTTTCATGCCGCAGGTGACATTTGCACAAGCTTTCACATGGATCCCGGTCTGCTTTCCTTTCTCAAGACAATATGTCAGGGTGTCGACCGTATCGATAGCCGGTTTTGTATTTGCCATCATTACGACCGTGGTGAAACCGCCTTTGGCCGCCGCTGCCGCGCCCGTCAGGATATCCTCCTTCTGTGTGAAGCCGGGATCACGGAAGTGGACATGAACATCGACGAGACCGGGGGCGACCACACAGCCTTCTGCATCGATCACGTCCGGTGCACACGAACACCTCGCCTGATTGCTTTCTTCGTCCGAACATTCTGCCGTCCCACAGTCCGCAATCTTCAGAATCTTTCCCTCATCAATCAGAATATCCTTTTTCCCTTCGATCCCGGTCTCCGGGTCGATCATATATCCGTTCTTTATAAGAAGCATTCTATACCTCCGATTATGTGTAAAGATTCAAGAACGCCTCGGCGTTCTTGCAGCGATGTGCGCCTTCCTCTGCGCATGCCAGCGATCCGACGTGCCTAAGCATGCGTAACAATGCTCCAGTGGAGCATTGTGTAGCTGAGACTTTTATTCTTCATCGCAAGCTTGAACTCTCGCAAAAGACGAGTATCACCTTGCACGCGTATCATAGACTCACGTCACGAGTATTGCGCGATAAAGAATAAAATTACCCGCCGAAACAGCCGTTCAGACGGGTAATTTTCCTTCATCTTATACTTTTATGACAGATCACACTCATCTTACTTGCATGCTTTCTCGATCGCATCAATAACGATCTTGAGAGCCTTAATACGAGCATACTTCTTGTCAACAGACTCCAGAATGTGCCATGGTGCATAGGTCGTACTCGTCTTCTGGATCATTTCGTTGATCGCGCCCTCGTACAGATCCCACTTCTCACGGTTTCTCCAGTCCTCATCCGTTATCTTCCACTGTTTCTCCGGTGTATTCTGCCTGTCAGTGAAACGCTCAAGCTGTGTCTGGTTGTCGATATGTACCCAGAACTTGATAACGACGGCACCCCAGTCGGCAAGCTCTTTCTCGAACTCGTTTATCTCATTGTAAGCTCTCTGCCAGTCGTTCTCGCTGCAGAAACCCTCAAGGCGTTCTACCATGACACGTCCGTACCATGTTCTGTCGTAAATGGCGATATGTCCTGTCTTCGGAAGCCGATTCCAGAAACGCCACAGATAATGGCGGGCTTTCTCGTGAGGTTCCGGACTTGCAATCGGGTGAACGACGTATCCGCGCGGATCGAGCGCGCCGGCTATTCTCTTGATGTTGCCGCCCTTGCCTGCTGCATCCCAGCCTTCATAAGCGATAATGACCGGAATCTTCTTGCGGTAGAGTTTATAATGCAGTTCATGGAGCTTCGCCTGCAGGAGTTTCAGCTGGAGCTTGTACTCATCATCGGAAATAGTCTTGTCGAGGGCAACGTCCTTGAGAAGAGGCATCTGCTTCAGCGGGAATGTGTTCTGCAGAATCGGTACAGCGAGAGAATGATTCTTCAGAGCCGTGTCGATACCCTGATTCAGGAAACGGAGTACCTGAAGTTCCGCCCATTTCTTGTCCTTCGCATCAATGATATACCATGGGGAGATGGAACGATTTGTGTCATTCAGATATTTGTCATATACTTTCTGGCACTCTTTATAGTGCTTGTTCTCCCACAAATCATCCTCGTCAACACGCCAGCTGGTGTTCTTGCTGGCGAGAAGCGCTCCGAGTCTTCTGGCCTGTTCTTTCTTGCTGATGTTAAAGAAGAACTTCATGACAAGATATCCGTTGTCGGTCAGCTGGCGCTCCGTTGTATTGATGCTGTTGATCCGGCGCTCATAATCCTTGTCGGAAAGTGTTCCGTCGATAACGCCGTCGGTGACTTCCTGCATCCAGCATGTATCGAAGAACTTGAACTTGCCCGCCTCCGGTATTTCAATAAAATAGCGATAAAGGAACGGTTTTCTCTTCTCCTCCTCTGTCGGCTCTGCATTGGTCGTTGCGACTTCAAAGAAACGCGGATCGATATTCTTGATAACGCTCGCGATAACGCTTCCCTTTCCTGCAGAACCCCAGCCCTCAAAGATGACCATGACAGGCAGCTTGGCTACCTTGATCTTCATGGATGCATTGGCCAGCTTTTCTCTCTCCACCGCGAGTTCCGCCTTCATAGTCTCTTTTTCGGGCGGGATGGACTTAACAAAATCTGTTAACATGTGAACCTCCTGACTTGTTTATGACTCATACTTCTCACTCGCTTCTCATCGCTCAGTCGACATCATTAAAATCTTCAAGTGGAAGTATAAGTTTATGAACTATTGTGCAATTATGCAAAATTCTCACTGTTTATTATGAAAATCGTAGCATAATTGTACAGAAAATTCAAGCAAGAGCACCTTAACCGGCAAAAAAGTACGTCCGGCTCCTCCCCGAAGGAAAGCGCCGGACGCCTCTGCTTGTATTTTTCAGGATATATAAGCCTTAAGTTAAGCCCCCCCGACAGCTCCCACAAAATACCAGCAATTATTCGAATATTTGTATTCCGCCTCATCGACCCGTAACGCGTCAGGCCTCAACCACTCCAAGCCTGACAGAGCCTCAGCGACTGAAACTTCTCCATCAACTCTATATAGCATCAGACCTCAACCGCTCTAAGCCGACAGAGTCTCAACTACTCAAACTTCCCACTTCGAATCTACATTACAGTCGATATCATTAAAAATGCAATCAAAGGGCGTCGTCGAGCGGCCGGTACTTGAATTTTTCAAGCCAACGGCGCCGAAAAATTCTTAGTACCGCTGCCAGCGAGACCGAGCGAAAGCGTCCCGACGATGCATTTTTAAATGATGAGACTGATAAAGAACTGCTCGTGGGAAGTTTTAGTCAATACATCCCATCAACCCTTAACAGCACCCGCAGACACACCGCCTACAATGTACTTGGACAGGATGAGATAAACAATGATTACCGGGAAGATCGAAAATGCGATCGCCGCATACACCTGGCCCATATCGAACTTCAGCCAGTCCGCTGCACGAAGCTGTGCAATCAGGATCGGAAGAGTCTTCAGTTTGTCCTTATGAAGGATCAGGGACGGTGTGAAGTAATTATTCCAGGATGATACAAAGGAGAAAATTGCCTGTACCGCAATCGCCGGAACCATCAGCGGGAGAACGATTCCGTTAAAGATGTAGAATTCGCCCGCGCCGTCAATTCTCGCTGCCTCGAGAAGAGACATCGGCAGGTTCGACTCCATGTACTGCTTCATATAGAAGAAAGTAACCGGGGAGGCGATTGCCGGAACGATCAGAGGAATAAAACTGTTGTTGAGTCCCATTTTGTTCATCAACTGAACGAAACCGAGTGCCGTGACCTGTGTCGGAATCATCATGATCATAAGAATGAATGTGAAGATCGCATTCTTTCCCGTGAAATTGTAAGCCTGAATAGCATATGCCGTCATAACAGAGAAGTATGTACAGAACGCTGCTGTCAGAGCTGAAATGACCAGGGAGTTTCTCATACCTGTCATCATCGGAAGCGTACCGTGGAGCACATTGTGCAGGTTCTGCATCAGATGTGTACTCGGGATAGCCGTAAATCCTCTGCCGAGCTCGCCGTTTGATCTTGTAGCGTTAATGAACAGTACATAGAACCAGAAGAGGCAAAGGAACGAGAGTAAAATCAGTACAATGTAAGAGATTGCACGTCTTAAGCCGATATGCATGCCACCGGTTGATTTATTTGTATCCATAATCTTGCCTCCTTTCTTATTTTACTTCTTTCTGAGCGGTTGCTTTGAAAATAATCATGCTCAGAATACCCGTGATGATCAGCAGGATTACGGAGAGCGCACCGGCCATACCGTAGTTCTTACTGTACAGATGCTTGTTGAGGTACATGATCAGCGTCATGGATGTACGGACCGGATCACCGGTTCCGTTGGTCAGGATCTGCGGTACGTCGAACATCTGCAGACCACCGATCAGAGATGTGATCATAACGTAGATAAGGATCGGACGAAGGAGCGGCAGTGTGATCGTAAAGAAGATCTGAGTCGATGTCGCGCCGTCAACTTCGGCTGCCTCGAAAAGAGAGGAGTCGATACCCATCATACCTGCCATGAGAAGAATGGTCGTATTTCCGAACCACATAAGGAAGTTCATAAGAGCTACAAGACCGCGGACACTCCAGACATTGGACATGAACTTGAACGGAGTCTTGAAAATGCCCAGGCCTACAAGAATCGAGTTGACCGGGCCGGAGTCTGCGAACAGTGTGAAGAAAAGCATTGCAAATGCAGACGCCATGATCAGGTTCGGCAGATAGATAACGGTCTTGAAGAATCTCTGTCCCTTTAATCTGAGTGACGGATCCGTGAACCAGGCTCCGAGAAGAAGGGATACGAGAATCTGCGGAACAAATCCGAGAACCCACATAATCATGGTGTTCTTGAAATACTTCAGGAAATCACCGCCCGTGAAAAGCTTGGCGAAATTGGCCAGGCCTACAAAATTCGGGCCGACGTGTTTAAGACCGGACATATAGTTTTCAAATAAACTGTTATAAATCGTGCTTACCAGCGGAACCAGCTGGAAGATGATGAAGACGACCGCGAACGGAATGAGGAAAATGTATCCCCATTTGTTAAAGCTGGTCACCGCACTTGACTTCTTATTGTTCATTACGTTTCCTCCAAGATCTGTGCCGTAAACTGCACATTTCCCCTTCTAACAATAGTATTTTCATGCATCTGCAGATTTTTCTCTTTCAGGATCCGCAGCACACCTCCGGTGATTTTCAATGTGTTCTCTGTTCCTGATCCGGAACCCGTAACACACCTTAAGTATACTCTCGTTTTCCATTCCGGAACCCTTAACACACCTCCGGTATTTTTTGTGTGCTCTCAGAGATATCCTGCTGATCCTGAAGTGTACCTTCATGCCTCAAAGTTGTCGGCCTCCATGTTTTTTACACAGGTGTCTACAGGCTTTCAGAATCCGGCACCGTCAGCATCCCCGCAGAGCATTTATCTCATCGATGCATAAAAGGTGCCTGCCCGTACTCACGGACAGGCACCCTGTTAGTTTCGTATGAATGTCACTTATTCAGTTATCAGCCGAGTTCCGGATATTTCTCTGTTACTGCGGAGTTGAACTGTGCAAGTGCTTCTTCATATGTAGCGTTGCCGTCGAAGTAGTTCTTCATAGCGCCCTGGAACTCTTCGTTGCAGCCCTGATCGTAGATGGAGATGTTGCTCATGTCTACAAGCTCAGCGCCTGCTGCAAGCATAGCGTACGGATTCTGGCCGCCAAGGATAGCATTGCCGAATTCAGCGTCGTTTGCAAGCTTGTCAAGAACGTCCTTGTTGTTTACGCAATCGGAATCCTTAACAGCGATATCTTCCATAACTTTGTCGTCTGTCGTCATCTTGAGGATGATGTCTTTTACGAGTGTCGGGTTGTCTGTGCCCTGTGCTGCGCAGATCCATGTGCCGCCCCAGTAGAAGCCCTGCGGTCCTGTTGTGAGACCCCAGCCACCAGCCTTGGCAACGGAGCCGTCTTCGTCAGCGTGCATAGAGAAGTTGATGAGCCAAGCCGGTCCAAAGTAGCAGAATACCGGTGAATCTTCGAAGAAGCCCTTGCTCCAGTCATCTGACCAAAGCTCTGCTGTTGTTGTCTCGCCTGCATCTACGAGTGCCTTGGAGTCTGTTACCCACTTGTCGATGTTAGCATCTACAGCGACCTTGCCGTCTGTTACCCACGGAGCGGAAACGTTGTTGGAGTATACGCGATATGTGTCATTAACTGTGGATGTGATGTTGTAGCCTTTCTCTTTCAGCTTAGCTGCTGTCTCGTTGAAAGCATCCCAATCCTTAACGAATTCCTGAACTTCTTCCGGATCCTGTGTTCCGAGAACTTCTTCAGCGATCTTTCTGTTGTAGATAAGACCTGCGGAGCAAGCCTGCCATGAAGCGCCGCGAAGCTCGCCGTTAGCGTCAGTTACAACATCCTTTGTGTACTGATACTGCTTGGAGAGATCAGCATCTGTGATGCCCAGCTCTGAAAGCGGCATTGCTACGTTAACGTCAGCGTCAACATACTTAAGAGCATAGTCAGCTTCTACGAGGAAGATATCAATCTTATCATCTGCGGAAGCGTCTACGTTGCCCGGAAGCTTGGAATCCAGATTATTCTGGTATGCATTGTCATCTGACGGTGTGATATGCCAGTTAACTGTGACATCACCGATCTTACCTGTTGTTGCGTCTACTGCTTCATATCCTTCATAGTGATCTGTGATACGGCTCTTGAACTCTTCGTTCCATACTTCGATGTTGAGGACTTTGCCTTCATCGCCTGCTGCTTCAGTTGTTGCAGCACTTGCATCAGCTGTGCTCTCTGTTGTAGCTGCTGCGCTCTCTGTTGTTGCTGCTGCGCTCTCTGTTGCGTCTGCGCCGGTTGTTGCGGTTGAGGAAGATGATCCGCCGCATGCGCCAAGGCCCATTACCATGGCTGCTGCTAATACTGTAGCAAGAACTTTTCTTTTCATTTTGTTCCCTCCTGAAAAATACTTATAAAATAAGTTACTTTATTGTTCCAACGGAACCGCCTTCGAATAATGTTCCGCCGATAACCGTGTTGTTTTTGATTGCCGTTCTCGGTCTCTCGATCAGTTCGATGACCTTGTCTGCGGCTGTCTGTCCGATCTCCAGCATATTCTGCTGATATGTTGTGATCTTCGGACTTACCACTCTGGCAATCGGTACCCCATCGTATCCCGTGACCGACACATCCTCCGGAACCGAGAGTCCCATGTCCCGGATCGCATTGATTCCGCCGATACAGCAGTAATCGTCGGGATACATGATGCAAGTCGGCCGGTCCTCAAGTGCGAGGAGCTCCAGCGTCATATCATAAGCTGCTTCATCGTCGAGATAAGGAATCTCTCTGATGTAGGCTTCCGGGGGATCTATCCCCTTCTCTTCCATCGCCCGGAAGAATCCGACCATTCTCTCGTTCGTGGTCGAGGAAGGTCTTCCGTGTATGTAGGCAACTTTCCTGTGTCCTTTGGAGAGGACATACTGTGTAAGTCTTGTCATTCCCTCCACATTATTGGAAGAGATCGTTGCGCAGTCGTCCATCACATGATCGATTGTTACTACCGGCAGCCTTGATCTTACAAGTTCCAGAACTTCCGGCTGATTAAAATCCACACATGCTACGACCACACCGTCGACATTCCGGTAAACACAGTGTTCCAGGAATGTCATCTTGTTGCGTTTCGACTTGATTCCGATGAATGTAAGGTCGTATCCTCTCTCTTCGGTTCTTATCTTAAGTCCCTCAAGGACCTGTGAGAAGTAAGGATGCGTCAATCCGCTGTTGTGTGCATCTGCGAAAAGTACTCCGATATCCATCGTGGATCTCGTCTTAAGTGCTCTGGCTGCCTGGTTCGGGAAGTACCCGAGCTCTCTGGCCTTGCTCTTGATCTGCTCCCTTCGCGCTTCACTCACGTCGCTGTGATTGTTCAAAGCCTTACTGACTGTAGCTACGGAAACCCCACAGACCTGAGCGATATCTTTCAATGATGTCATCGCTTTCACCTCCCGGGTGTCCGTTTCGATACTCATTCACGTCCGAAATCGTTTTCGTAACTCAATCTTAACTCATTTTTTGCGAATGTCAAGCCACTTTTTGTGGTTTGAGGAAAATTTGTTATATTTTGTCGGTTTTCAGTATACCTTTTGTGCATTTTACACGAATACTTAAAAAGCGAAAACGAAATTATTTTCGTATCATTCCTTAAATTTACGAAAATATGCCTTGCATTTTTCGCAAACATACTCTATATTGGATTTATACAGTATGATATTTTCTCTTAATCGTTTACGTTCTGTTTAAACAAAGGAGCCAAACATGAATTACGGTCATTTCGACGATCAGAAAAAAGAGTATGTAATCACAACCCCGAAGACACCGCTTCCCTGGATCAATTATCTCGGCTGTGAAGAATTCTTCACACTGATTTCCAATACCGGCGGCGGATACGCTTTTTATAAAGACGCAAAGCTTCTCCGCCTCACACGTTATCGCTATAACAACACGCCGCTCGATTCGAACGGACATTACTTCTATATTAAAGATGGCGATACAATTTGGAATCCCGGCTGGCAGCCGACCAGAACACCGCTCGACAGCTATTCCTGCAGACACGGCATGGGCTACACTGTCATCTCCGGCGAGAAGAATCAGGTCGCTGCGGAGGTCACGGCATTTGTACCGATGGGCGACACAGCGGAGATCTTCCACGTAAAGGTCAGGAACAATGCGGATGCGGCAAAGGAGCTGAAGCTGTTTTCATTTGTAGAATTCTGTCTCTGGAACGCCATGGACGACATGACGAACTTCCAGCGCAACTTCAGCACAGGCGAAGTTGAAATCGACGGATCAACCATTTATCACAAGACAGAGTACCGCGAGCGTCGCAACCACTATGCGATCTTCCATGTGAACGCCCCGGTCGATGCATATGACACAGCAAGGGACAGCTTCCTCGGCATTTACGGCGCACCGGATGCTCCGGAAGCCATTCAGGCCGGAAATCTTACGAACTCCAAGGCGAGCGGCTGGGCTCCGATCGGCGCACACCAGATCAACATGAACCTGGCACCGGGCGAGGAGAAATCATATGTATTCATCCTCGGCTATGTAGAGAATCCGAAAGATAACAAGTGGGAATCCCAGGGTATCGTCCGCAAGGATCCGGCCCGCGAGCTCATTTCCCGCTACTCCACAGACGAGCAGGTCGAAGCTAAGCTCACAGCTCTCAAGGAATACTGGAACGGACTTCTCGGCAAGTTCCAGACCAATACACCGGAAGACAAGTTCAATCGCATGGTCAACACATGGCATCAGTATCAGTGCATGGTCACATTTAATATGTCCCGCTCCGCTTCCTACTATGAGTCAGGTATCGGCCGCGGCATGGGCTTCCGTGATTCCAGCCAGGACCTTTTCGGTTTCGTGCATCTGATTCCGGACCGCGCAAGACAGAGACTGCTCGACATCGCAGCCACACAGTTCCCGGACGGCTCCGCTTATCATCAGTATCAGCCGCTCACAAAGCGCGGCAACATGGAAGTCGGAAGCGGCTTCAACGATGATCCGATGTGGCTGGTAGCAGGCGTTTCCGCTTACATCCGCGAGACCGGCGATTTCAGCATCCTCGATGAGATGACGCCGTTCGACAACGATGAGAGCCTTGCAGCTCCGCTGCTTGAGCATCTGAATCGTTCCTTCAACTATATAGTGACCCATAAGGGACCGCACGGTCTGCCGCTCATCGGCCGCGCAGACTGGAATGACTGCCTGAACCTCAACTGCTTCTCGGATGAGCCGGGCGAATCCTTCCAGACAACAGGCCCGTCCGAAGGACCGGTCGCAGAGTCCGTATTCATCGCCGGCATGTTCGTCAAGTACGGCAAAGAGTATATCGACATCCTGCGCCATATCGGACAGGCAGATAAGGCTGACGCCGCAGCGAAAGAAGTCAAAGCCATGGAACAGGCTGTCCTCACAGACGGTTGGGACGGCGAGTGGTTCCTGCGCGCATACGACGCATTTTCCGAGAAGGTCGGCTCCCACGAGTGCGAAGACGGAAAGATCTTCATCGAGCCGCAGGGCTTCTGCGTCATGGCAGGTATCGGCAAGGAAACCGGAGAAGCACAGAAAGCTCTCGACAGTGTCGAGAGAGAGCTCGAGTCCGAGTACGGTATCATGATCCTGCAGCCGGCATATAAGGAGTATCATCTCAACCTCGGTGAGGTTTCCTCCTATCCGCCGGGATACAAAGAAAATGCTGGTATTTTCTGCCACAACAATCCATGGGTTTCCATCGCCGAGACAGAGATGGGACACGGCAACCGTGCATACAATCTGTACAAGAAGATTACGCCTTCCTTCCTCGAAGATAAGATGGACATCCATCGCACAGAGCCGTACGCTTACTGCCAGATGGTTGCAGGCCGCGACGCAGCTCACTTTGGAGAGGGCAAGAACAGCTGGCTGACAGGAACGGCTTCCTGGACATTTGTGAATGCATCTCAGTACATCCTCGGCATCTATCCGGATTTCGACGGACTCCGCGTACGTCCGTGCATCCCGGCAGAGTGGGACGGCTTCACAGTCAGCCGCGCATATCGCGATGCGATCTACAACATCACCGTCAAGAATCCGAGCCATCTTGAGACCGGCGATATGAAGGTCCTGGTAGACGGCAAGGAGATCTCCGGCAACGTGATTCCGCCGCAGCCGGCTGGAAGCGTGGTCGAGGTCGAGGTGACGATCGCCTGAGCGGAGAAGGCTTTGTAAGAAGCTTCCAAATTAAATTAGACAATATCATCCTTTTTCATAGTTTTCCCTTACCTTTAACCTGAAGAGACGACCGCGAAGCGGTCGTCTCTTCAAATTTTAAGGTTATTTTGCAAAATTTACGGAAGTGAGAGCATGTTTGGCCGGCACTTCCGTAACTCTTCGGCTCTCGCCTTTGAATCTTCTCTCAATTTACGGAAGTAACAGCTTGTTTGGCAACCACTTCCGTAATTCCCCGGCTCTCGTCTTTGAATCTTCTCTCGATTTACGGAAGTAACAGCTTGTTTGGCGCACACTTCCGTAACTCTCCGGCTCTCACCTCTGAATCAATCAAAAAAGGAAGCAGGAGCAACCGCCCCCGCTTCCGCGTGAAAAATTTCCAGCATCAAGCCGTCTCCGCTATCTCCACCTTGCCGGTCCGGTTCACAATGACCTTCGCCGGGCACTTGGCAGCACACTTACCGCAGTGTGTACACGTCTCGTA
The DNA here is from genome assembly GCA_017433725.1 of Lachnospiraceae bacterium. Classification (GTDB taxonomy): domain Bacteria; phylum Bacillota; class Clostridia; order Lachnospirales; family Lachnospiraceae; genus Chordicoccus. The sequence goes on along the minus strand of JAFRGQ010000054.1, from coordinate 20,941 downwards.
ATCAATGTGCGCAACATTATTCTCCACCGAGATGGATCCCGTCTCGCACTGTCTTGTGCAGAGCCTGCAGCCGATACAACCCGCATCGCACTGCTGCTTGACGATCTTGCCGCTCTCATGGCTGTTGCAGGCAACGCCATACGTCGATTTGTCAGGAATAATCTCGATCAGATGCTGCGGGCATGTCGCTACGCACTTGCCGCAGGCAACGCATTTTGTCCTGTCGACGACCGCAATACCGTTCACTATATGGATCGCATCGAAATCGCAGACTGTCATACATTCGCCAAAACCGAGGCAGCCGGCCTGGCAGGCCTTCGAAGCCTTGCCCGGAATCGCTGCCGCTGCGGAGCATGTCTGTATACCGACATAAACGGATTTCTCTTTAGCTTTATCGCAGGTGCCGGAACATCTGACAAATGCGACATGTTTCTCGGCAGCGCCTGCCTCAACGCCCATGATCTCAGAAATCTGTGCGGCAACGGGAGCGCCGCCGACCGGACATTTGTTTACAGGTGCTTCGCCCTTCGCGATCGCGGCGGCAAGACCGTCGCAACCGGGATATCCGCAGGCACCGCAGTTATTGCCGGGGAGGCATCCGCGGACTTCGGCTTCCTTGGGATCGATTTCGACCGCGAACTTATTACCTGCAAATACAAGCATCACGCCGACAAGAAGACCAACCACCGCAAGCAGGATGATCGTAATAATCAATAATGTACTTCCACTCATATTCTGACCTCCTTATCCTAACGTACTGAAACCATAGAAGGCCATTCCCATAAGTGTCGCACAGAAGAGAACAAGCGGAGCACCTTTGACGGGCTTCGGGATATCATTTCCTTCCAGACTCTCACGAATGCCGGCAAGCAGCACGATCGCGATCGTGTAGCCGACGCCGGTACCGAAACCGGAGACAACACTCTGAATGAAATTGTAGCCGTCAGACACATTGTTAAGTGCAACGCCGAGAACCGCACAGTTCGTTGTGATGAGCGGAAGGTAAATACCGAGGGCTGTGTAAAGCGCCGGCATCGTCTTCTTCAGGAACATCTCAACGACCTGAACGAGAGCTGCGATGACAATGATAAAAACGATTGTCTGCAGGTAGTCCAGACCTAACGGGTCAAGGACAAATGTATAAAGCAGATTCGCCACCGCAGACGCAATTGTGATAACGAAGATAACCGCTCCGCCCAGTCCGGCAGAATTTTTAATCTGGTTGGAAACGCCGAGGAAGGAGCAGATGCCGAGGAACTGACTGAGGACAACATTATTGACCAGGGCAGCTCCGATAATGATCATGATAAGAGATGTCTGTCCACTCATGCTTTAGCCTCCTTCTTGTCACAGGTGTCTGCAACACCACATGCAGCGCAGCCGCCGTCACAGCCTTCTTCGACCTTCTTATTGGCCTGTGTCTTGATATTCATGGCGTTCATTGCCATAACAATGAATCCAAGAACGAGGAATGCTCCCGGTGCCTTGACCAGCAGCGAAACAGGCGGATAGAAAGACGGCATGACCTGAAAACCGCAAACTGTACCGTTTCCGAATAATTCGCGGAAGAACGCGATCGCTACGATACCGACCGTGAAACCAAGGCCCATACCGATACCGTCCATTGCGGACAAGAGCGGTGCGTTCTTGGATGCGTACGCTTCCGCACGGCCGAGAATGATACAGTTAACAACGATCAGCGGAATATATACGCCCAGTGAAGCGTTGAGTTCAACGAAGTAAGCCTTCATGACCAGCTCTACAATCGTTACAAATGAAGCAACAATTACGATAAATGCCGGTAGACGAACTTCATCGGGAATGATATTTCTGACCAGAGAAATAACAATATTGGAGATTACGAGAACCGCGATGGTACAGGCTCCCATACCGAGGGCATTCGTAACAGATGTCGTAACCGCCAGAGCAGGACACATGCCCAGCATCATGATAAAGACGGGATTCTCTTTTACGATGCCGTTATAAATACGTTCCATGTTTTTATTCACGACTTATCCCTCCTTATCCAGTCACCACATAATTGTGGAAGAAATCTAAAGCAGCATTCACTGCGTTAACGACAGCACCGGATGTGATGGAAGCGCCGGAGACAGAATCGATCTCTTCATCGGTCGTTGAACCGCCCGCCTTGTTGAGCTTGAACGCCTCCACATTCTTATCCTTGAACTGCGCTTTCCAGGAATCTTCGTTGGCAAGCATACCCATACCGGCTGTCTCGGTAATCGTTGTGAAGGAAATTCCCGTGACTGTACCGTCAGGAAGAATACCGACAGACATTGCGATCTCGCCGTCATAGCCTTCCATGGAAGATACACTGATTGCATATCCTGCGGCATTTCCGGAAGAATCCTTGCCGACTACAGCTTCGTTGATGTAGACGCGTCCGAATGCGCCGTCACCGTAACCGGTCTCGGCGAACTGTTCTACCTGCGCCGTAAGCGCATCATCCGATGTGATTTCCATACCCGGAAGGACCGTCTCGTAAGCCGCAAGAGCTGCCTGTCTCTCATTTTCAGCGATCGTATCGGCCGTCATCATGTTGACGCACGCAAGACCGCCGCCGGCGACAAGTGTGATAGCCATAAGAATAATGGCAGATTTCGGAATCATCGACTTTCTCTTAGGCGCGTTAAGTGCCTCGACACTCGGGATGACACTGCTACCTTTCTTTCCGACGCCGAACGGCTGCGGAACCGGCATCCGGTCAATGAGAGGCGTCGCGAGATTGGCAATGATTATGGCAAATGTCGTCGTATCCGCCATACTTCCCTGTGTACGGAAGACTGCGGACAGGAAACCGTAGAGACATCCGAATATAAGCTGACCTGACCAGGTCATCGGTTTCGTGACCGGATCCGTAGCCATGAAAAATGCTCCGAGAGCAAATCCGCCGCCGCAGAGCTGTGCAGCAAGATAATAGGGATCAAAGCCGCGCCCGCTCATAGCGATGAGGAAAATTACAAAACTTATTGTACTTGCGACCGGGATTTCCCAGCTGATCGTATCCGTCACAAGCAGCCAGATACCGCCGATCACGATGCACAGAATACTGATTCCGATGTGACCGGTCGCAAGACCGATGAACATCTTTCCGAGATCGACTGCCTCGCCGCTATTGAGAGAGGCAAGAGGCGTAACACTGCTGACCGCATCATAACTGTAATCTGTCATGACCTTACCGAAGGAAATCAGCAGGAAAGCTCGTCCGGCAAGAGCCGGATTCATAAAGTTCTGTCCGAGCCCGCCGAAGAAACACTTTGCGACCAGAATACCGAACGCAGAACCGAGAATCGGGACATAAAGCGGGCACTGCGACGGAAGACAGAGTGCCAGGAGAAGTCCTGTGACAACTGCGGAACCGTCCCATAAACTGTTCGGCCTCTTTGCGATGAGGTCAAACAAAAACTCCGTCAGCATCGCAGATGCAATACTCGCAATAATCACAAGCGCCGCATGCAATCCGAAATGCCAGATACCGAACACAGTGACCGGAACAAGACCGATCACAACATTCATCATAACGCCGCCGGTCGTCAACGGATTTCTCAGATGCGGTGAGGACGAGACATGCTTAAAGGTACTTGTTTCTGTACTCATTTGCTTCCCTCCTTCTTGCTCTGATTGATTCGGTTAAGCGCCATTGCCAGCGGCTTGCCCTGTTTGAAGAGCTGCGTAAGCGGACGCTTTGCCGGACATGCGAAGTTACACGTTCCGCACTGGATACAGTCGAGACCGTGGACATCGATGAATCTCTGCAGATTATTCTTCTCGATTGCCTCCGCCATCATCTGCGGGTAGAGGCCGAGAGGACATACGCGGATGCATTTTCCGCATCTGATACAATTGGTAAGCTTGCCCTGAGCAATCTCGACTTCATCCTCGAGGTAACAGGTCAGAGCATTGTTGCGCTTTTCAAGCGGGATATCCGTATTCGGGATTGCCATACCCATCATGGGACCGCCAAGAAGAACTTTCTTGGTACCCGGCTTAAGCCCGCCTTCATCCGGAATAATTTCTGATGCCAGCGTACCGAATTTGACAATGTAATTGGCCGGCTGCGCTGCACCGTCTCCGGTAACAGTGAGACCTCTCTCATAGAGCGGTGTGTTCAGTGCGACTGCCTTGTAGATTGCTGCCAGTGTGGCGACGTTGTCAACGATGCAGCCAAGGCTTGCCGGCAGAGATGCCGACTCCATGTACTGACCCGTAACGGCGTGTACGAGATTTCGCTCACCGCCCTGCGGATACTTGACCTTGAGCTCGAGCACCGAGAATCTGTTGTCACCGGCAATTGCCTTCTTCATGGAGGCGATTGCTGCCGGCTTGTTGGTCTCGATGGCGATGACCGCTTTCGCTGTCGGGAAAAGCTGAAGAACGATCTTCATTCCCTCGACAATCTCTTCCGGATGCTCCTGCATAAGCCTGTCATCGCATGTGATGCCCGGCTCGCATTCCGCTCCGTTCGCAACGATCCATCTGATTTCCTCCGGTTTCTGCGGCATCATCTTAACATAGGTCGGGAAGCCTGCACCGCCGAGACCGACGACGCCTGCATCTTTGATCTTTTCGATAATTTCCTTTGCGGAGAACTTTGTGTAATCCGTCTTTTCACCCACACCTTCCGCCAGAGTGTACTCATTGTCATTGATGATGACAATAGATTCCACCATGACGCCGGCATTATTCAGCCGAGGCTCAACTGCCTTGACCTTGCCGGAAACGGAAGAATGGATGTTGGAGGAGATAAAGCCGTCCGCTCTGGCAATGAGCTGACCTACCTTGACCAGATCATTGCGCTTTACGACAGGTATGGCCGGTTTACCTACATGCTGGCTTACCGGGAATACCAGTTCTCCCGACGGGAGAAACTCTTTTAGGGGTTTATCTGCAGAGAGCTCTTTATAGCCCTTCGGATGTACCCCTCCCCTGAAGTTGTAAATACCCATACTCTTTCCTTTCTATCTGCATAGTTCCGGGTTTCCCCAATCTTTGAGCACTTAGTTACTCTTTTTCTTTCTGTTTTCCATTTGTTTCCTTATAAAGATTATAGTTTTCTGTAAGAATATTTGTCAAGGAAGGCAACGCGAAACAAGCCCTCGTGAGGGCTTGTTTTGCAAAAAATGCAAGTATCGAAATATCGATATGCATTTATCTTTTTCGTGTTTTATTCCATATGTCCGTCTCTGTACATCGAGAACTTGTCCATCGGATATTTCTCCAGATTCTCGAGAATCTTACGTCCGTCAGCCTGCTTGAACAGCACGTTGCGTGCTTTTACGACCGTTGCCTCAGCCTCGAATTTGGACGGTCCGCCGACACATCCGCCCGGACATATCATGCCTTCGATAAAGTCTTCCTTCAGTCTTCCGGCTTTCAGAGTGAGAAGAGCCTTTTTGCACTCGGCACCGCCCGCACATGAAAGAAGCTGAATGCCGGAGGTATCCTCGCCACGCTCCTTCATGACTTCCAATACCGCTGCCGCTACACCGCCGCTGCTGGCGAACTTCTTGCCCCACAGAGAGGATTCCTGATACTCTTCCTCTACCGGCTCGAACTCAATGCCCTTGGCGTGAATCAGGGCAAGCATTTCTCCGAATGTCACGGCATAATTCGGTCTGTCCGCGATGAACTCATTGAGTGTCTCACCCTTCTTGGCAATGCATGGACCGATAAATACAGTGACAGTCTCCGGGTCCACAGCCTTCAGGTAGCGTGAAACAGCAACCATCGGGGAGACCGTGGAGGACATATTTTCCTGATACAGCTTCGGGAACTCATGGCGAATCATACTGATAAAGGCCGGGCAGCATGATGTTGTCATCTTGCGGCCTTCCTTCTTGGCTTCCGCCCACTCGGCAGCCTCATAAGCGGCTGTCATATCACCGCCGAGACCTACTTCGACGACTTCCGCAAAGCCGGCTTTCATCAGGGCCTGTCTCACAGACGCCATTGTAATGTCCTTGCCGAACTGACCCTCCGTAGCCGGAGCGCACATAGCGACAACTTTCTTTCCCGCCTTGATATCGTTAATGATCGGAACGATGAATTTCTTGGAACTCAGAGCGCCGAACGGACAATTCGAGATGCAATGTCCGCAGTGAATACATTTGTTCTCATCGATCTGGCAGAAACCGTACTCATCGTAGGAGATAGCATTTACCGGACATGCCTTCTTGCAGGGCCGTTCCAGATGTACGATGGCACCAAACGGACATGCCTGTGCGCATTTTCCGCACTCACGGCATTTTTCCGGATCGATCTTCATGCGGAGTTCTCCCTTTGTAATAGCGCCGAACTTGCACGCTCTGAAGCATTCCTTGCCGAGACAGAACCGGCAGTTATCCGTGACAGAATATGTTGATGTCGGGCAGTCGTCGCAGGCAGGCTTTATGACCTGCACAACATTTTTTGTCTCATTGTTGACATCAGCGTTTAAACCGCTGGAGAGACGGATTCTTGCTCTTACGATCTCCCTCTCTTTGTAAACACAGCAGCGATATTCCGGCTTCGGGCCCGGGCTGATCTTATACACGATTTTCTCTTTGTTTTCCGCATCTAACTTATCTTCCCAGGCGAGCTTACACACTTCATAGTCCACGCTGCTCTTCAGATTAAGGATCCCGCCGTCGTATGTCCCCATATTTCAATCCTCCTTACGAAAATCATTACAAATCAGCTCTTTCAGCACCGTCTAAAGCACTATAGTTCTGAAAATTTTCCACTCGAGCAAGCTCGATATCAAAATAATGCTTTCGGCACTTTAATTTAATGATAAGGTCGCTAAAATTTGATTACGGATTGTTCCGTGCTTACGCACTCCCACAATCCTGTCCTACATTCGCAATTCGTGGGGCCCCTCCCCCACTTCTTGCTCATGTAGGGCGTGCCCCAAGTATCATTCTTCCCACTCGAGCAAGCTCGGTGTCAGAATGATACTTTTGGCACTATAATCATCAAATTATTATATACTAATTATAATAATATTCGAGGCAGTTAAGAAATGCTAACCTCTTTAAAAGAGGTCAGTTTGCGCGTTTATTATTCTTCGGGCAAAAGAAAAATTTTCATAGCCCGTCTCTCCGGATACACTCTCTCGCGTAATCCCCGACATCCGACCACACGATTTGCTGCAGATACCGGTCGCGATTGTCAGGCATATTTACGATATGCATTTGCAAATGTCTGATTCGCCCGGCGATGCGCTCAGCACCCGACATTTTCAGAAAAGTATCAAATGCCGATATCTTCGCATTGGAACTTGCGTCCGGCAGCACAGGTACATATATCAGATCACACTCCGTGAGAAGGTCCTCAAGATGTCCGAGCCCGCTCCCTATATCGAGTATGATCACCTCGTAACTGGAGCGTGCAATCATCTCCCTGAGCAGCTCATGCCATTCCTCGGGTGAAACGCCGCGGAGCTCCTGCCCCGAAACGCAGGGCGGAATATAATCCAGCGCGGAAAGATGCTGCGTGATCGCAGTCATCCTGCTCATCAGATCGCTCTCGCCCTGACGCATCATGTATAGCAGATCCGTAATATTGTGCTCGAATGTCTCGTGAAGCATCTGCTCAAGGCCGGAAAACTCTTCCAGATTGAGGTAAATGACCGCCTTGTCAGCGGCCAGGATCTGCCCCAAAGCGAGTGCAAATGTAGTCTTGAAGCATCTCGCCACCGGCGAATACACTCCGATCACCTTGCAGGCCGGTTTCAGAATCCTCTCATCGGAAGCGGCCGGGTTCTTTTTCTCCCCGTAGAGCGCCATCACTTCGCGCATTGTATCCCTCGCGGAGCGATATTTATAGACGCTCGTATATCTCCCGTTATTTCTCATCTCATGATCCTGTTGCAGGATTATGATAATGCCTGCGGGCCATTCGGCCATGTCGTCGCGAAGAAGCTCCTCGGAGAGTAACAGGATTTCGATAGGCTGACTCTTCATGAAATCCGTAAGTTCGGAAAGCCCGGAAAAAATGTGGATATCCATGGGTATGTTGCCGTGCTCACGGATATAGTCGGCGAACCTCGAGACGTACTCTTTCTCGGGGTCACATATGGCAAGAGTTTTGTATTTCATAAAAGCCTCCAAGTATCATAACGTTCGTACATTAACCTCAGTTAACAGGCAGGATCCCCCGTGCGTGATGTATCCCCTATATGTACATTTTTAGTTTCATACAGAATCCTCCATGCATACTTTATCCCTTATACGTGCAGTTTTCGTTTCAGACAGAAGCCCTCCATTCGTACTGTATCCCTTACATGTGCAGTTTTCGTTTCAGACAGAAGCCCTCCATGCGTGATGTATCCCTTATATGTGCAGTTTTAGTTTCAGGCAGAAATCCCCCATGCGAAGCTGCCTCACATAAAGATATGGGCATATTTCCCGACAACCAACACTGCCGCCGCAAATACCGGCACCGCGAACGGAAAATTCTCCGGCCTTCTCCCCGGTTTCCGATACGGTACGATCTTCCCGCTTCTGCCCGTATCTCTCACGTAACGCAGAAGATAAAGAAGCCGCTCCTTCACACCGGTCACAAATACCATTTTGCAGGCTGCGACGATTCCACCCGCGACGAAAGACCAGAGACAGAGATCCAGTACCTCCGGAAAACCGATCATGCCGCCGAGCACCATAAGCAGCTTGATGTCACCCGCTCCCATCATTCGAAATCGAAAGAGGGGCACAAGGAGCAGGGCGGGGATTGATGCGCCGGCAAGAAAATGCAGGATCCCCATAGCGCCGGCACTCGCGATCTGCGAGGCGAGACCGGCGAGGGCTGCGGTCACAATCAAAGTGTTTGGGATTCGTCCGGTCCGAAGGTCGGTCAGCATTGCCGTGCCGGATGTGAGTAAAATCAGAACGCACATAGCTTTCATGTTCCGCCTCCTTGTTAAAATAAGACTGTACCGTTATGATATGCGGGAGTTCCGGTTACTTTACATGGGAATTGTGAGATCGAATGACCTCGAAAGAACTGCATAGCTATAGTATCATGATATTTTATATCTTAACAATATCGGAATACTGCATGAACCTCACCTCGAAATTTCGTCACATACAAGAGCAGGTTTTTTCGCGTATTAACAATCCACACAGACTCCGGCCACAGGGAAACACGTCGCCCCGGCTGCATTGTCAATAGCAGTGTTACCATTCCACACAGACTCCGGCCGCAGGGAAACACATCGCCCCCGGCCACATTATCACCGGCAGAGTTACCATTCAGCTGCCTTCCGAAACAAGCACTCACAAGGCAAACGATATACTATTCGATCGGTAAACATTCGCAGTCCTGACGAGAAACAAAAACCATTGCACTCTGTGTGACCAAGTGTATGCATACGCGACACGCGGGAACACAGAGTGCAGATATGGTTTTTTGTTTCGCAAGGCAGGACAAGAGTTTACCGATGAATACGTATATCGGTGCCGCAAGAGATGCATACTATGAAAGGCAGCTGAATAGTAACCCGTCAGAATTGTCACCAAGCAAAAACCGCAGAAATCACATTGTCCGAAATATGCAATTATAATATAATGATTGCAATGCCAAAAGTATCATTCTGACACCGAGCTTGCTCGAGTGAGAAGTAACTTGAGGCACGCCCTACATGAGCAATTCGTGGGGCTCATTTTGCAATCACAATCCGTCACGCCTGAAAGGAAACTCACTTGGATCAGTCAGAAATCACCCGTCTGAACCTCTACCGCGACCTGACGAACGTCGGGGATGACACAAGCGCCCATCTGGTACAGCATGTGGAAAGCGGCAAAACGTACGTAAAAAGAGAACTGCGGAACTACGACCGCAGTGTATTTGAATATATAAAAATGCGGAACATCGCCGGCATTCCGCATATTGTCGATATCATAGAAAATTTCGGTGAAGGCAGACGGCCGGATGTGCTCATCGTCATTGAAGAATATATTGCCGGCAGTACGCTCCGTGAAGTCCTGGACGCCTACGGACCCGTGAAACCCGACATCGCGCTTGATTACATGATTCAGCTCTGTGAGATCCTTAAGCCGCTGCACGACAGGAAACGTCCGATCGTGCACTGCCGCATCACACCGGAGAATGTGATGATCACGCAGAACGGCAAGCTCTATCTCATAAATTTCGACGCGGCGCGCGAAATCGATCCCGACATTCCCGATTCGTCACATAAAGCCGACATGTCTGTGAAGTCTCACAGTGCCTATATTGCCTCAGGCCAGTTCGAGTACCTGCCTGTCGAGCCACAGACAGATATTCTCGAATGCGGTTCCCTTTTTCGGGAAATGATCAGCGGCGTATCACCCGCTTCCCCAACCCCAAGGGTTCCGATTTTGGACCGTCCCGAAGTGGAGATACTCGAACCGATCATTCAAAAATGCACAGAGACCGAGCCGTCGCGCCGTTATGCCGATGCGGTAGAGCTGCTGGCGGCACTGGAAGAAATTGTACCGGAGTTTCGAAGGCTGATAGCCGCAAGAACACCCACATCAAGAAAAAAGATGCTCCTGACGTTTCTCACAGCACTTTTGTTCATCGCTGCGGTTGTGATCCTTATCCTCTTTTTCGCGGATAACTGGCCGCCGATGTGACCTGCAGCTTTATAAATTTCTTCTTTACTATAAAAATTTGTTGAAACTTAGACCTTTTGTCTGTATTATATTACATACGATTAAAAGCAACGGGGCCGGCGCAAGGTGTGTTCAGTGCGCCGGTTTTTATATCCGTCACCGGTACTGGTAGAATAGTGCAGCCAGTGCATATACCATGCACAGCGTTTTTTATGCTCTTGATGCTCTATCGGGTTACCGCGTCAAAGTTTTAACAATGTGCGCTATTGATACACCGGTGCAGGTGTCGTGAAAAATCCGTTGTAATATTAAGAGGAGGGTATTTATGGAAGGTTTCATCAGTTTACTCGAGGCAATTGACGGCGTCGTATGGGGACCGATCATGCTGACTGTTCTGGTCGGTACCGGTATTTATCTGACGATCCGCACACGGTTCCTGTGTTGGAGAAATCTCGGACATGCCATCGGCAACACAATCTCCAAAGAAGCAAGACAGACAAAGGGTGAAGGCGACGTATCCCCGTTCGCCGCTCTTTGTACAGCACTTGCCGCAACAATCGGTACCGGCAATATCGCCGGCGTTGCATCTGCTCTGGCAGTCGGCGGTCCCGGCGCGCTGGTCTGGATGTGGATCTCAGCGGCGTTCGGTATTACATCAAAATTCACAGAGTGTGCGATGGCTGTTCGCTATCGTATTAAAAATGAAAGAGGCGAGATGCTCGGCGGTCCTATGATGTCCATGGAACGCGGTATTCCGCTCGTTTACGGTGAGAAGTGGAAGGGATTCGGAAGAGGTCTGGCAATCGCATTTGCATCCTTCGCAGTTGTTGCATCTTTCGGTATCGGAAATCTTACCCAGGGTAATTCGATCGCCTCCGCTATGCAGACAATCGCAGGTATCCCGATGTGGGTCGTCGGTATTGTTGTCGGCGCAGCGACTTTGATCGTCGTCGTAGGCGGTCTTAAGAGTATTTCAAATGTTGCTTCCGTCATCGTTCCGTTCATGGCCATCTTCTATTTCGTAGGTGCCCTGATTGTAGTTCTTATGCATATCACAGCGATTCCGGGTGCATTTGTCACTATGTTCCGCATGGCTTTCTCACCGCAGGCAGTCGGCGGCGGTGCAGCCGGTACAGTCGTTGCCTCCATGGCGCAGGCTATGAATAAGGGCGTTGCCCGCGGATGCTTCTCCAACGAAGCAGGTATGGGTTCCGCAGCTATCACGGCAGCTGCTGCAACAAGCGATGATTACATCAAGCAGGCTTACATCAGTGAGACAGGTACTTTCTGGGATACATTCGTTGTCTGCACCATGACGGGTCTCAGTATCCTGACCAGCGGCGTCATGGATGAAGTCGTTGTCAACGGAGAGACAGTTCTTCAGGGTGCTCCGCTTACGATCCGCGCATTTGAGTCAACGCTCGGCAAACCAGGTGCATGGCTTGTTGCGGTTGCACTTGCGCTCTTTGCATTTTCAACGATCCTCGGCTGGGAGTATTATGGCGAGAAAGCTCTTGAATATCTCACAAGAAGCACAGGCGCCGCTATGGCCTACCGTGTCATTTTCTCTATCATTGCTTTCGTGGGCTGCGTTTCCGCATTCGAGATCGCGTGGGATATTTCCGATATCCTGAACGCTCTGATGATTGTACCGAACGCGATCTGTATGATTCTGTTGGTAGGTCCGCTGTACAAAGACATGATGGATTATGAGATAAAGACAAAGAAGTAACCGACAGCTTTGTCTGCAGTGAATGGTGAATGCACATCCCCTTCAGGTATGAAGTGGGTAGTATGAATACAGGACATAAAAGGAAGGACCTTGGACTCAATACGAACCCTTGGTCCTTCTTTTTTTCTATTTTTAATAACGTGACTGTACTTCTATCCTAATCGGGAAGTCCCGGGTGTTACTTCAGATATGCAACCACCTCAAACGGCCTGAGTACCGCCAGCTTCTCCGTCTCCACATCCGGATAATTCTGCACCAGCACCTCCGCACCGGCCGGAATCTCATAAGCAGCGCCGAGTGCCCGCTCCTCGCCTACAAGGTTGGCAAATACCGCCAGCTTCTCTCCTCCCAGCTCTCTCTCATACGTAATGATGTCATCGCAGCCGGAATCTGTGAAGCATATCGAACCCTCAGAGATGATCTCCTTCTCTTTTCTGAGCTGAATCAGCCTGCGATAGAAGGCAAGAATGGAATCCTCATCCTGCTCCTCCGCCTCGACATTGATATATGTATAATTCTTCGGAATCTCAATCCACGGCGTGCCTGTCGTGAAACCTGCCTGATAGCCGCCCGTCCACTGCATCGGTGTGCGGCCGTTATCGCGGGACCGCTCATTTACAATCGCGAGCGCCTCCTCCGGAGTTTTGCCCTCTTCCTGAAGGATCCTGTAATAGTTCAGAGATTCGACATCCTTGTACTGCTCGATCGACGTGAACCCTGTATTTGTGATGCCTATTTCCTCGCCTTCGTAGACATACGGCGTGCCGCGCATAAGATGCGTCAGGGCACCCATCATTTTACCGGATTCCTTCCAGTAATTCTTGTCATCACCGAAACGGGAGATTGCGCGCGGTTGGTCATGGTTGTCCCAGAAGAGCGCGTTCCACGCATTTTTCTCTGCCATGCCTTCCTGCCACTTTTTAAAAAGACTGCGAAGCTCCACAAAGTCAGCAGGCTTCAGCGCCCATTTCTGGCCGTTCAGATAATCGACCTTCAGGTGATGGAAACTGAAGACCATGGACAGTTCCTTCTCATCCGGGTTCGCGTAGCGCACACAGTTCTCGAGGGACGTTGAGGACATCTCACCGACCGTCACATAATTTTCGATTCCTGTGTCGCCTACCAGTTCCTTCAGATACTCGTGGATACGCGGACCGTCTGTATAGAAGCGGCGGCCGTCGCCGATGAAATCATCCTCATAGACGTCCGGTTTGGAAATCAAGTTGACCACGTCGAAGCGGAATCCCTTAACTCCCTTGGTCTTCCAGAAACGGATGACTTCCTTAAGTTCCTCTCTGACTTCCGGGTTCTCCCAGTTGAGGTCAGCCTGGCTGACGTCAAAGAGGTGGAGATAATATTTGCCGATCGACGGGACGTACTCCCATGCGGAACCGCCGAATTTGGATACCCAGTTGGTCGGTTCATGCCCGTCAACGGGATCCTTCCAGATGTAATAATCCATGTATTTGGGATCGCCGGCCAGAGCCTTCTGAAACCATTCATGATCCGTCGATGTGTGATTGAAGACCATGTCGAACATGAAACCGATTCCGTACTTTTCGGCCTCGGCGATCATCTCCTCGACATCTTCCATCGTTCCGAAACGCGGGTCGATCGCGCGATAGTCCGCGACATCATATCCGTTGTCATTCTGCGGTGAAACAAAGAAAGGGGTCGTCCAGACATAATCTATGCCAAGTGATGCAAGATACGGGATTTTGGAGGTTATTCCCTTAATGTCTCCCACACCGTCGCCATTTGAATCGGCAAATGATCTTACATATATCTGATATACCGTACTGTTATGAAAGTTTCCCATACTCATCCTCCGTTTTATACCCTAACTCTGCCTGTATCTCTTTCTTCATGAAATCTCCCGTTCCTTTTCTCTGCCGTTCATAATCTATAATACTGCAAATCGGCGCGGCTTCGCCCCGCCGATGCAGTATTTCTTATGTTGATGCTTTACGGAAAATTCCCGAGCAGATGGTCTATTGATTTGCATTATGCTGCTACCCTGTCAGTCCGATCCTGCACTGTACTTATTCAGGACTATAACCGACATGTCGCCTCATATTATGCTGCCTCCTTGTCAATCCCCCTTGCCTTTCCTACGATGACTGTCGCAGTAAACGGAACGATGATCGCGATAAGCATTGAAATAGCGAACGGTACATACTTAGCCGGTACGATTGAAAGAATACCCGGAAGACCGCCGACACCGATGGAAAGCGCTGATACCTTCATAGCAACTGAGAAGACTGCTGCAAGTGCAGAACCGCTCATTGCGCATACGAACGGGAACATATACTTCAGGTTAACACCGAAGATAGCCGGCTCGGTAACGCCAAGGTAGCAGGAGATGCAGGACGGAATGTTGACTTCCTGTGCATCCTCGTTTTTCCTCTGAAGATAAATCATACCGAGAACTGCGGAACCCTGAGCGATATTTGAAAGAGCGATCATCGGCCAAAGCATCGTACTGCCAAATTCCGCGACGAGCTGAAGGTCGATAGCATTTGTCATATGATGCAGACCTGTGATGACCAGCGGAGCATACAGGAAACCGAAGATTGCGCCGAAGACGACACGTGCCGGGCCTGTGATTCCTGCGTAAACAACTGCGGAGATAGCGGAGCCGATCTTCCAGCCGATCGGGCCGAGGATGAAATGCGCTGCCATGACCGCGAGAGTGATACTGAAGAACGGTACGAAAATCATTGATACAACATTCGGAATGATCTTTCTGAAGAACTTCTCAAGATAAACCAGTGTGAAGCCTGCGAGCATAGCCGGGATGACCTGCGCCTGATAACCGATCATGTTGACCTGGATGAAACCGAAATTCCACTTCGGGATATCTGCTGCTGCCGTTCCTGCCACTGCATACGCATTGAGGAGCTGGCCGGAAACAAGTGTAAGACCGAGGATGATGCCGAGCATCTCAGTGGTTCCCATCTTCTTTGCGATGGACCAGCAGATACCGACCGGAATACCTACGTGGAAGACCGCCTCACCGATCAGCCAGAGGAAATGATCAAGACCTGCCCAGAACTGGGACAGCTCTACGAGTGTGTGACCGCCCTGGAAAACATACAGGGAGTCGATAACGTTTCTGAAACCGAGGATAAGACCTCCGGTGATGATGGCCGGCAGCAGCGGTGCGAAGATTTCCGCCAATACCGTAGCGATTCTCTGAAGCGGATTCTGATTCTGTTTTGCAGCCTGCTTGACTGCATCCTTGGAAACGCCGGATATTCCGGATACTTCCGTGAAGTCGTTGTAGAACTCTGATACTGCGTTGCCGATGATGACCTGGAACTGACCTGACTGTGTGAAGGTGCCTTTTACGACCTTCATGCCCTCGATCTTGGATACGTCCGCTTTCTTCGGATCGTTGAGAACGAAACGCATTCTCGTCATGCAGTGTGATACGGCGCCGATATTTTCCTTACCACCCACATATTCCAGTAACTCTTTGGAATCCTCTGCAAATTTTCCCATAGCCTGCTTCCTTTCTTGAATTGTCCTTTGTTCATCGGATCCGCCGCACCGGCGTCTCCGGCTCCCTCAGGAATTCCCTTTTTCTAAGCCTATGGTATCAATTATCGTTCCGACAGTCAATTGGCTTGTCTAAACAAAATTATGTGTATATATTCATTACTTTTGCGCAAAGGTCTTTGCATTTGAACAAGTTGCATTTGTGCAAATCATATATACAAGTAGGGATATTTGTCATTCTGGCTTGTATAAACCACTTGCGCCACGACAGTTGTTCCTTTCATTTATACAACCATGAACATTATCATTTTATGCATAAAATACCACACCGCCTGCAGACAAATCTGCCGATGGTGTGGTGCTCCTAATCTGTATGAAAATGTGGTGCCGAACTTATCTCCTCGCCTGATTAAAATGTGACGCCGGATTTATTGTCTCGCCTGATCAAAATGTGGCGCCGGGCTTATCTCCTCGCCTGATTAAAATGTGACGCCGGATTTATCGTCTCGCCTGATCAAAATGTGGCGCCGGGCTTATCTCCTCGCCTGATCAAATTATGACGCCGGATTTATCGTCTCGCTCTCTTCGCCTGATTATAGAAGACGAATCTGTCCGGTCTGTGGCGGGACTCGGTGTACTCGAACATAGTCCCCGTCGAGTTATATGTGTGGGATGTGACGACTACGACACAGTTGTAATCCCGAAGATCCATGTACTTCTGATCCATCTCTGTCTTTCTCTCAACCGTCAGCTTTCTGAGCGTCGTCATAATAGTCTCGCCGAGAGTAGTCTCGATGTGCTCATAAATAGAGTTCTCTGCAATGCGTGGAGTAAGGTCTCTTACCACTGATTTCAGGAACCAGTTGTGGTCGATGATGAGCGCTTCATTGTCAAAGCACCGAGCTCTTACTATGGCATATACTTCCTGCCCCGGTTCAAATCCGGTCCTTTTGGCGAGCTCACGATCCACAACGATTTCCTCGAAACGAATGATTTTCGTTCTGTAAACCATCCCGTTCCGATTGGCTGCCTCTTTCATCGTCTCTATTCCGCCGAACGAAAACAGAGATGGCTGAGCGGGCATCCATAAGACAAGAACTCCTTTGCCATGCATGCTCTGCACGTAGCCTTCATCTGCAAGCTTGGCAATCGCTCTTCTAACCGTATTCCGAGAGCAATCATACTCATCGATCAAATTGTACTCTGATGGAAGATAGGAATTATAGGCGTATTGGCCACTCTCGATTTTGCTTCGCAGATCTTCGTAGATCTCATGATACTTAGATGCTGGCATAGCTCCTCCCCCCTCGAAGAATGATTTGCTTCTTTCAATTTCTAATGATAACACATCAAATTCTCGACGCGCAATAACCATGGAAGTTCCTTTGTAGAAAACCTTGATTTTTCTTGAATAATCGGGCACTTTAGCGCATCAGTCAAGACACCTGTATGAACATGATTTTCTCTTCTTTACATGAAAATATGCACTTTTAATCTTTTATTTTCAAGCGTTATTTCGAATCTTTCGGTAATCGTTACATTTGTCATACGCATGCAGTATTCCCCGGATAGCCAAAAGAAAACCATCGCCGGTCTCATAAAAGACTGCGATGGTTTTCTTTAGTATTTCTATTTAATTTGTTTACGGTGTCGGAAGCGGCTCGGTCCAGAACTCGTTAGCGTAGATATCCGTGATCTTATACATTGCCTTGCAGGTATCGGCCTTGTCAACAGTGGCATTCGTTATTTCGATATCATGCTCCGGGTCGATTGTCAGTGCGTTGCCGGTCTCATACTGGTCGATGAACTCTAAGTCATAAGTATAGTAATCACTTGCAAATGTCAGCTTTGATCCCGCAAGCTCCGGATCATCGATCGGCTCGATCTTGCCGAGAATCTCTTCCGGCTTCTCGTAGTTCTGAATCGTGCTGATGCCGACGACAGAACCTTTCGGATCCTCGCTCGTGAACTTGACGATTATGTTGCAGTCCGTCTCGTCATTCAGGATAGCCGGAACGCGGCCGATGACAGTGTAGGAGTTGTCTTCGTCCATCGTTGCGAGCACGACATAGTAAGGAGCGATTTTATCATCGAGTGCGATCCATGTACCGTCCCAGGTACCGATAAAGTCTCCGTCGTCGTCAAACTGAATGATGTAATCGGTTCCGAGATCAAGATAGCCTTCCCCGTCGTCATAGTATACGCTCAGTTCAATCTTTTGAATGAGATCCCATGTCTCGTCGGAAAGAACCAGGGCTTGCTCGCCGTTCTTATCTGTCCAGACAAGCTGAGAAGCGTCAATCGTAGTCGAAGCGAGATAATCCGCTTTATCTTTAATGAGGTCCGTGTCAAGCCAGGAAGAATTCTCCTCCGTCAGGCCATTGACTTCCATACCCGGTGCGATGGAACGTGTCGACAGGAACATGTTCAACAGCTCCCCGACCAGCTCAGCGGATCCGTTACTGCCGCCGTAGGAGTTGTAATCATAATAGGATCCGGATGATCCGGAGGAGCCGTACGAGCTTCCCGAAGAGCTTCCTGAAGAGCTGTACCCGTTGCCGAACAGCGAGTAAAGCGGTGAGGAAGATCCGCCTGCACTGATCTGTCCGCCGGTCACAAGGCTGGCAAATGATCTGCATGCCGTCGTATAGTTCTGATTATAGTTGGCCTTTCCCAGCGTACTGAGGACCTTGTCCGTGTAAGAGATCCTTCTGTACGGGAAGTACGCGGCTATTCCATAGGCACTTCTGAAGTTGCTGCTCGTGCGATTGTATTTGATTATACCGCGGAGCGTGTCTGCGAACGCATTGCTTTCCTTGGAGTTGATGCGCGTGCAGAAGTCAATCAGGTCAATCTGATCGATCTTGGTGGAGGATGCGAACTCGAGGGTCGCGGAGCGGGCATTTGCAACTTTCAGATACTGATCCCCGCGGATATTGTCGTTGAGGGTCGATGCAAATGCATCCAGCGCCTCCGGTACCGTTCCCGCCGCCTCAGCGAGGTCTATGACCGAAAGTGTCGTGGAGTCGCCGCGCGTTCTCTTCGCATTGTCGCTTGTGAAGGTGTCACAAATGGTCTTTCCGATAGAAAGTGTATCCATGGATGGGTTCGAGCTGAGCTGGGACAGCCACGTTGTGTAGTACCAACCGTAACCCGGCTCCGTCTCCTCGGAAGCGATCAGGTAGTCAGCATAAGGCTCGACTGTCATGGCATTTTCGAGCGTAGCCATGAGGCATGCATCGAATCCGATAAAGTCGAATTTTACACCGCCGTCACGCAGAGCCTCGGCTATTTTCTCAAGACTCATTGTCGTTCCCGGGAATTTCTCGTCGTTGCCGAATCCGGACAGCGTTCCGCCGCCGTGATCCCAAAGGATCAGGTCATAACGGCTTGCCGGATAACGGTCCTTGCACCATCTGATGAAGCCGGAGAGTGTCGAAGGATCCGTCATCGGGACATTGCCCTCGTTGTTGCTGAGGCGCTCAACGCCGCCCTTGACGACCTGATAGATTTCATTTTTAGAGTTGGAAAATACAGAGTTCTTCCATCTCCTGCATCCGCCGGTGTAGACGATGATCTTCACGCGGTCAGTATCGAGGTCGGCTTTCAGCATTTCCTGGAGGTCATTTGTCGCCATCGCGTAGTTTGATTCCAGGTCGGTACCGCACATGTAGACCATGAGCGTGACGGTATCTCTGCCGTTGCCGAGAAGCTTGGTGAATTTGTCACGGGCTTTGTTGGATACGACCGTATCAACAGAGCCTGTGTTGTTGTCGACTGTTGCTGCCGGCTGCGTGTAGTAGCCGTTTGAGCCATAGGATCCCGCGCCGCCGGAAGAGCTGCTTGAGCTGCCTGACGAGGAGCTCTGCCCGGCACCGGAGACAAAGTAGTCATAGAAGGACGAGCTCTGGGCACCGCTGCCGCTCTGAGAGCTATGGGTGCTCTGGTTTCCTGTGTTCACCGCGGTAGACGTCGTCTGAGTGTTTCCTCCCCCGCCTCCGAAAAGCATATACGCTATGATGACAACTATAGCCAGTGGGGAGAGTTTGGCGATGCCGCCTGCTCTGCTCGGACCTTTCCCGCCGCCGATTGGACCTCCGCTTGAGCTGCCACGCTGCGACTGCGTTTTGCCTCGTCCGCTTCCGACCTTGTTGATGGAACCGGTTTTACCGGATACGTTTTTTTCCCTTCCTACGAATTTATTGTTGCGATCCATAGTGATCCTCCCTTTATAAGGCACGCATAGTAACCTAATAATAATTGTAAGCGTTTGGGGGGGATTTGTCGAGATTATTAATCGGGAAAAGATTGGATTATCCTGCGAGTGCGCGGGAGGGTACGGCACATGTTTACAATATTCATCGGGAAACTCTTGTCCTTCCTTGCGAAACAAAAAAATGAATCGGCACTTTGTGTTCCCGCGTGTCGCTTTCGCATACACTTGGTCACGCAAAGTGCCTCATTTTTCCGTTTCTCAGTCGGACTGCGAATGTTTCCCGATTGAATATTGTACATTGTGCCTTAATACACCCCGGGCGACAGTAGCCGCAGAATAATTCAGTGGGGTGGGGAAGGCTCAGGAGCCTGGTGTGGGATTACGGAAGTTTTGGCTTGTTTGGCGGCTGTTCCGTAATTTTGAAGCTTTCCTCAATGAAACCTGATAAGATTTACGGAAGTATCGACTTGTTTGGCGGCTGCTTCCGTAATTCGGAAGTCCCCCCTCAATGAAACCTGATAAGATTTACGGAAGTATCGCCTTGTTTGGCGGCTGCTTCCGTAATTCAGCAATCATTCATAGCTTCGGACATACTCCCATGCTTCAACCTCAGACAATTCAAAGAGGTCTACAATCTTACGAACAATTTCCCGGTCAGATGTATCGTGGTTCAAACGCGCAAGTTTAATAGCGCCTTTTATCTGTCCGATGGCCTCGCCTCTTGCCTGTCCGATGGCCTCGCCTCTTGCCTGTCCGATGGCCTCGCCTCTTGCCTCCGCTTCCTTTTCTATTAATTTCATGTGCTTCGCTTCATCATATTCTGTTAATACCACATCCATTACCTCCGCTTTATGTCTGATGAGAAAATCCGTCAGAATACCATCCCTGATGCAGCTG
>JAFRGQ010000053.1 GCA_017433725.1 Lachnospiraceae bacterium | reverse complement strand
CTGGCTTCCGTACGGACGCTTACAGGTCCAAGTAGAGGAGTGTCATACCGATGCCCACCTATTCTAACAGCTTTAGCAATGGAACGGTTAGTCCTTTCTGGCTGAGAGGTATCTAACCACCACAACTATATAATAGGAGTATAAGAGAGATAACTGTAGAAGCGGGGCAAAAGCTTGAAATCAGGGACGAGGCAGGCGATGGTTATCCCGATGAGGAGCCGGAATGCGTGCCTCTTAGAGCTGACGATATTAATCCCTTCCTCCTCAGAGAGATTAATAACGATCCGGTTATGAAAAGCCGGGTAGCTGCACAGAATAATAGTATTCTTGAAGACGCAATGAATCAGGTAGATGACGACGTTTATGGAAGAGAAATCAGGCTGGTCGCTCAGAGCGCCAGCAAGCTGTACGACGGTCAGCCGCTGACACGAAAGGGAGACGTCCTTGTATACGGTCTTCCGGAATACTTCACCATAGATGTCTCTGCGACCGGCAGCATAACCGACGCGGGAGCGGCGCCGAATCCTGTCGGAAAATATTGGATCTATGATGCTGAATCTCATGATGTTACAGCCCGTTTCAAAAATGTCAAAACAGAAAGCGGGAAATTGATAGTTGACCCTGCCCCTCTCACTGTCTGGACCGGAAGTGCACAGAAGACTTACGATGGGAAGCCTTTGACTTGCAATCAGTCTGGGCTCGATAATTACCCGGTTCATGAGGAAGGGCAGCCGGAATGGCGTAATCTGTCCTATGCTACGGTGGGACTTGAACAGTCGTTTGAGGTGCAGACGCTCTATGGTATCTGCGGTACTGTGTGGGTACACGGGACAAATCCTCTCACGAAAGAAAATCAGAAGATTGAGCTCAAAGCAGGACAGAAGCTTACCGTATGGCTCAGTGATGAGGGTGAAGGAAAGACAATTAAGTACTTAGTCACCAAAGTCAGTGAAAAAGATATTCCTGAAGATGTGCTTCGTCTTTATAACGATAATCCGGATCTCCTGGAACAGGCATGCAGTGATGCCAAATGGTCGAAAAAGTCGATCAAAGACATGATTATCGAATTATCTGAGAAGCAGTCCTCAGAAAACGGAAAAGCTCCGGAAAATATTCAGTCTGCGGCCAACGAAGAGAAATATGATCTGAAAATCGATAAGGATCGTGCCGGCAGTCTCATAAAAGACAGCACAAATGTACGAATTAATATCGATACCAAGATTACTGATTACAACGACAGACCTCTTGGAAGCGAAGAATCCCATTTTACTGAGATCAAGGTTGAAGATTCCATTAAAGTATACGCAACCGGATCGCAGACGCAGGTAGGAGAAAGCGAAAACACATACAGAATTGACTGGGGCAGAGTTAATAAATCCAACTATATCATCAACGAGATTCTGGGAAGGCTCAAAGTAAATCCCGCAGTCACAAACAGGCCGACGGTATCGCGTGTTATTCAGGAATATGTGCCGGGAACACGTGTGGTGGTAACAGAATCATCCGGATCGGAAACAGCTGCAACCGAACCGGAAACACCTACCCCTGATCCGGAAAAACCGGTTTATGAAATGTCTGTCACTTTTAAAGCGGCTTCCGCAGATAAAGTTTACGACGGATCTGCTCTTACGGACAGTTCTGCAACGGTATCCGGTCTGCCGGATGGGTTCACATACGAAGCTGTCGTGAAAGGCAGTCAGAAGGATGCAGGCAGCAGTGAGAACACGATTACATCTTATAAAATATTGAAAGACGGGGAAGATGTCACAGACCAATTCACCAACGTAACCCTTGAGAAAGGCTCGCTGACGATAACGAAGGCACCGGTGACGATTAAGACGGGTTCATCCGAGAAGGACTATGACGGCACAGCTCTGACTAACGCGTCTGCTTCTATGAACGGTTTGGTATCCGGTGAGAAGGCAGACGTAACTGCCACGGGTTCTATCACGGATGTCGGCTTCATCGATAACACCTATGAAATCATCTGGGACACGGCGAAAAAGGAAAATTACGAGATTACGGAGGATCTCGGCAGACTGACTGTGAATCCTATGCGGGTGTCATTTGCTCTCAGATGGAGTTCTGCGACATTGATTCCGGATGAGTCCGGGAGTGAGGATTTGTCGGGGTCGGCATTTGCTCAAAACAGTAGTTTAGCGGCAGTGATTTCAGAAGAGCACGAGAGTGAGGAGCTGTTGGGGACGGTATTTGCCCAAAACAGCGGTTTGATTGAGTCCGGTTTTACGAGAGAGAATCTGGTGGGGGCGCTACAAGCTCAAAAACGTGCTGAGGTGGGATACAAGGGGTACATTATCGTTCCGGAATCATTTGACGGATTCTATCAGGACGACTCGCCCGTCGATTGCGAAGAGGAAGGTTACAACTACGACAGTGCCGGGAATGCAATATCAACTTATGGAATATACAATCTCATCGGCGGAGTGAAACTTCGTCTTGAAGCTGCGGGTTATAAAGATGCGGGGACTTATACGATTACTCCTGAAGCCACTTTCAACGGCGGTAATGCCGGTAATTATGATCTGACCTTTACACCGGATACTCTGGTCATTAATCCGATAGCAGCTACAGTATGGACCGGTTCCGACAAGAAAGTATATGACGGAGAACCGCTTACCTGTGCTGATGCGGGAATTAATGGTACAGTCGGTGCTGAAGCGGATAATATCACTGTCTCAGCCACCGGAACGATCACGGAGCCCGGTACCGCTGATAATACGTTTACGATTGACTGGGGTTCAATCAATCCGGATAACTATATCCTGACGGAGGATCTCGGAACACTGACTGTTCTGGAAGCTTACGATGCCCCGGTCGTGCTCACTGCAGCTTCTGCAGACAAAACCTACGACGGGACCGCCCTTGAGGACAGCACTGTCACGGCATCCGGTCTCGGTGAGGGCCTCACACTTGAAGCAACTGTGGAAGGAAGCCAGACGGATGCTGGCAGCAGTGAGAATGAGATCACCGGCTATAAGATACGGAAGGATGGAGAGGATGTCACAGAGCAGTTCACGAACGTCACGCTGAAGAAGGGAACGCTCACGGTATCGAAGGCAGCGGCGAAGGTAGAGACAGGTTCGTCCGAGAAGGAATACGACGGCACGGCCTTGACCAATGCGACAGCTACGCTTACAGGTCTGGTTTCGGGCGAGACAGCAACTGTGACAGCTACGGGTTCCGTAACGGACGCAGTCTCTGTAGATAATACTTATGAGATTGCGTGGGGCACCGCAAAAGCGGACAATTATGAAATCACGGAGAAGCTCGGAAAGCTTACGGTGTCAAAGGCAACTGTGAAGATCGAGACCGGATCGTCCGAGAAAGATTATGACGGCACGGCTCTGACTAACGAGGCAGCCACAATCACAGGCTTAGTTTCCGGTGAAACTGCAACCGTAACTGCGACCGGAACCATAACGGACGCAGATACTACTGATAATACCTATGAAATCAATTGGGGTACGGCGAAAGCAGACAATTATAAAATCACGGAGGATATCGGTACGCTTAAAGTGAATCCGCTTAAAGTGACCTTTGAGCTGTACTGTACGGAAGTGGAATATGATGGATACATTATCCTTCCTGAATGCTTCGACGGCTATTATCCGGACGAGACATCTGTTGACTGCGAAGAAGACGGATATATTTACGACGGTGCTGATATTGCGACAGCAATCTACGGAATCTACAACCTCACCGGCGGCGGAAAACTCCGCCTTCAGGCCGGGGGCTACAAAGATGTGGGCACCTACACAATCACACCTGAAGCTTCCTTCAGCAGCGGAAAAGCAGGGAACTATGACATAACCTATAAATCAAACACCATGATCATCACTCCTGCCACTGCAATTGTATGGACCGGTTCTGATCGGAAGCTCTATGACGGGGAGCCGCTCACATGTGCCGATGCAGGAATAGATGACACCGTCGGCGAAGATCACGACAAGATCACAGTCACAGCGACAGGAACGATCACAGACCCGGGTACTGCTGACAACACATACTCCATTGACTGGGGTTCAGTTAATCCGGATAACTATATCCTGACGGAGAACCTCGGAACGCTGACAGTTGACGAAGCTTACGATTCCCCGGTCGTCCTTACGGCGGCTTCCGCAGACAAAACTTATGACGGGACTGCCCTTGAGGACAGCACCGTCACGGCATCCGGCCTCGGTGAGGACTTCACACTTGAAGCAACTGTGGAAGGAAGCCAGACGGATGCGGGCAGCAGTGAGAACGAGATCACCGGTTATAAGATACTGAAGGATGGAGAGGATGTCACAGAGCAGTTCACGAACGTCACGCTGAAGAAGGGTACGCTCACGGTATCGAAGGCAGCGGCGAAGGTAGAGACCGGATCGTCCGAGAAAGATTATGACGGGACAGCTCTGACTGACGCAACAGCCACAATCACAGGCTTAGTTTCCGGTGAGACGGCAACCGTAACTGCGATCGGAACCATAACGGACGCAGGCTTTATTGATAACACTTACGAAATTGCGTGGGGCTCCGCAAAAGCGGACAATTATGAAATCACGGAGAAGCTCGGAAAGCTTACGGTGTCAAAGGTAACAGTGAGGATCGAGACAGGTTCGGCAGAGAAGGATTATGACGGCACAGCCCTGACCAACGCGACAGCCACAATCACAGGCTTAGTTTCCGGTGAGACGGCAACCGTAACTGCGACCGGCACCATAACGGACGCAGATACTACTGATAATATCTATGAAATCGAATGGGGCACGGCGAAAGCGGATAATTATGAAATTACGGAGAACCTCGGCACCCTGACTGTGAATCCGCTGCAGGTGACGTTTAATCTGTGTTGTCCTGAGGCAGTGGAATACCAGGGATTCCGTTACATACCTGAGTGGATTGAAGGCTATTATAAGGATGGTAATGATGTCGGGGAAGGGACAATCGATTATATTTATGACAGCAACGATAGAGCAATGGCTATATTTGGTGAGTTCACACTCAGAGGCGGCGCATCTCTCAGCCTGTATGCAGATGGTTGTACAGACGTGGGCACCTACACAATCGTACCTGAAGCTATCTTCAGCAAAGGAAAAGCCGAGAACTATGACATAACCTATGAATTCAATGAAATGACCATCTATCCGTTTAGTTTTACAGTGGTAACCGGTTCCGATGAGAAGGTCTATGATGGGGAGCCTTTGACTTGTCCTGATGTGAGGATTGTGGATTCGTATGGAGACACTCGCCCCGAATCTGACTGGGATCCTATAGACATTGAACTCGGCAGCATTACGATAACGGCGACAGGAACTATTACAGACCCGGGAGATGTGCCCAACTTCTATTCGATTGACTGGGGTTCGGCGAACCCGGACAACTACTTTGTGTCAGATGACATTGGCACTCTGTCTGTCTACCCCAACGATCCTATAGAACCCCTTGTCGGTATGCAGGAAGACGATGACCGGTTGATTGCCGAACCGGATGATGATGAATCTTTTGTCGGTATGCAGGAAGAAGATGACCTGTTGTTAGTCGAATCGGACTATCCTGAATCTTTCGTCGGCATGACAGATGAAAATGAAGCTCCATCTCCCGAATCGGATAATGTACCGGAGGAAATCGCCATGATCCCGGAAGAAGTAGCTGACTTTGACATATTGATCGACTCTTCATCGGATTCCTGGCCTGAATAATGCAGACCGGCAGCTGCCTTACGTAAAATTCTTCGCTGTGCTTCGGATGACATTACACATGAGGTTGATCCCATGAAAGTTAGCAGTAAAAACTTATTATATTCGTTTGCTGCATCTGCGCTGATTACTATCATAATCAGCGCAGGTTTTCTGCAGCGCGTAGACAGGTGGACTCAGGACTGGCTGTTCCAGAATCCCGGGATGGCCTCTACTGATATAGTTGTCGTCGGAATCGATGAGACAGCATTTCAGGAGATCGGTCCCTATAATACCTGGGACAGAAATGTCATCGCATCCGCTTTGGATGTGTTGGCCTCAGACCCGGATCACAAACCGGCCGTAACTGCCATCGATGTTCTTTATACCGGACACACTTCGGAGCAGGCGGACAGGCACCTTGCCGATGCAGCTAAGAAACTCGGAAATGTAGTTGTCGCTTCGATTGCTGAATTCGGTCAGGAAATAAAATGGCAGGACGGACACGCAGTATCCGTCGACACATCGGCTGTCGTGAACTATGAATCTCCGTATGAGGAGCTCGCGGAAGCCGCAACGATCGGTCACATTAATGCAGTATCCGATATAGACAGTGTCATGCGTCATGCTTTGCTTTATATTTCTCCTGAAGAAGGTGACCGCGTGTATTCACTCAGCTGTGAAACAGCCCGCTTATTTCTGGAGTCAAAGGGAGAAGAGCTGCGTCTTCCGCCGGTCAATAAAAGCGGTTATTTCTATATCCCATTTACTGCCGGACAGGGTAGCTACTATGACGGAATATCTATTTCAAATCTTATCAACAATGAAATACCGTCAGAATTCTGGGAAGGAAAAATTGTTCTGATCGGTCCTTATGCGCCTGCATTTCAGGACCAGTACTTCACCCCGATAGATAAGGGCGTGCAAATGTACGGCGTCGAAATACATGCCAATCTGATCCAGTGCATTTTGGAAGGCAGGTATAAGACGGAAGTGCCGAATATTTTTCAGGCGATTCTTTTATTTGCCCTGTGCATGGCTGCCATGCTGTTCTTCCTGAAGAAAAGTGTCCGCATAGGCGGTGCCGTATTTGCAGGAATAGTCATAATCGGTGCGTTAGGAACCATGCTATTGTATGCGGCAGGGCTGATTACGCATCCGCTGTGGCTGCCGGCGGGGGTATTTGCATGCTTCATTATCTCACTGGCTGTCCATTATATCCGGGCAGCGAAGGAGCGGCAGAAGCTTGAACTGGAGAAGGAGCGAATCACGACGGAACTGGAACTTGCCACGCGCATTCAGGTCAGTGCGCTTCCTAAGGAAATTCCAGATGAAAAAGAGTTTGTTCTGTATGCCTCCATGGTTCCCGCTAAGGAAGTCGGCGGAGATTTCTATGATTATTATCCGATTGATGATGACCACTGGCTGTTCGTCATTGCCGACGTGTCAGGAAAAGGCGTTCCGGGAGCCCTGTTCATGATGGTGACGTCTGCTCTTATCCACCATGTTGCTGTATCCGCGTCGGAAACCAATCCGGCCTTAATTCTGCAAAAGGTCAATAACGAGATCTGCCTGCGAAACCCGGCAGATATGTTCATCACAGTTTGGCTGGGGATTCTGGAGCTTTCGACGGGAAAACTGACTGCAGCAAATGCAGGTCATGAATACCCGATTATTAAGAAAGCCGGGGAAGAGTTTGAACTGCTGAAAGATAAGCACGGCCTGGTTGTAGGGGCGATGGAAGGCGTGAGGTATAAGCCATACGAGATTCAGTTAGAGCCGGGTGCGAAGTTCTTCGTATATACGGACGGAATTGCGGAAGCTACGAACGCGCACAATGAATTGTACGGTACGGAACGGCTTGCTCAGGTGCTGAGGAAATATGGGGAAGCGGCTCCGGCAGAAATTCTGCATGAGGTGGATGCGGCGGTGAATGAATTTGTGGGAGAAGCCCCGCAGTTTGATGATATGACGATGCTTTGTCTGGAATACAGAGGATAAATATGTGTCAGCTTGACAAAGTGAGAAAGAGGACAAAAACCAGTGCCTTAATGTGGAATTCGAATAGAATATGTATAGAAAAGGGGAAGCCGTGTCTTGCGGCTTCCTCTTTCTTCGAGAAAATGGTGCGAACCCGCTCCCGCCTCACTTAAGCGCACCCCTAGGACAATTCTTCACGCACTCCATACAAAGGATACACTCCGTGCCGTTTTCCCTCTTTCGCGAATTGTCAGTGACATTCACATCCATCGGACACACCCGCTTGCATTTTCCGCAAGAAACACACTTTTCCGTGTCGCACTCCACCCTCAGGCGAGCAAAATAACTCATGGGTTTCAGAAACACCGTGATGGGACAAATGTATTTGCAGAACGCCCGGTTATCCTTAAGTACAAACGCGAGAATGATTCCGACCGCATAATACAGCACGTTTCCAATGATAAATGCCCGGAACATGATTCCCTCGATATCTGCGACATGGGCTAAAAACAGGGAGGCAACAAATACCAGCGACAGGGTGAAGGTGACATACCGGATCCAGCCCCATCTCTTCCGGGGCTGTGTCGGAGTCTTATAAGGAAGAAAATCCAGTACCATCGCCGTCCAGCATGCGTATCCGCACCATCCTCGCCCGAAGAGGAGAGGTCCGAATATCTTTGCCACTGCGTAATGAATCGTTGCTGCCTCGAAGACGCCTGAAAAAAGATAATACCAAAAGCCTTCAATCTGCATATTCTCCCGTGAGATCAGGCCGAGATAAATCAGCATATATAGGCCGACAAGCAGCTGAACAATTCTCCGGGCATACTTGTAGTTCCTTACATACAGAAAGATACCCAACGCAATCGAGCATCCGATGTAACTGAAGTTGAGAAGATAGAAAATGTTATCTTTCGTCAGCCACAGTGTGACGGCTATGGCTTCAAAGATTGCCAGCATGACGATAGGGGCGGTATATTTCATCAGTTTTTACTCCTTGTTCACATGTGCTTTTACTTTTTATATGAGAAGTTTTTCTCTGAAAATTCTCATTGCATTCCTGCCTTACGCTTTCTATTGTTATTTCATCCGAATTATTATACTCCGGTATCCAATCCTTAATCATGTCTATTATACTCCGGTAAATAGCACACATGAAAGCTCTTCATAAAATATACCGACTTTCTGCCGGATAAGCAATAAAACTACAGACCTCCTCCAAATACAACTCTTTCCTGCGTGAAAGATGCAAAACTACAGACCTCTATAAAATATGCCGACTTTTGGATAAGCCGCAAATCTAAGAACTTCCATAAATATGACGCCTTCCCACGGAAAAGCCACAACACTGACTCTCCATACAATCAGCCGACTTCTTACGAGATAAACCGCAAAATTACTGAACTCTAAAAAATTGTCTTAGAGATTTCTTCTGTGTGGTAAAATATAGCTGAATGATGGCACTTAAGAGGAATCGCAGTTTACCTTGAACCGCTTACTCAGCGATCCCGAAAATGAAATTATTATATATGGGAGGATTCTTATGAAAAGACGAATTTTGTCACTTATGCTTGCAATGACAATTCAAGGGGCTCGACAGCGCGCAGATATTTTCGGCTTTGAAGCATTTTCCGGGTCATGGAAATGTAAGCGAGGACAGTCACACGCATCTGCCCTGCTCTGATTTCAGTATGGAGGAGATTGAAAAGTGTGATTTGATTCCTTTCCAGGCGGGAATCAATCAGGGAACGGATATGATCATGACGGCTCACATTCAGTACCCAAAGATCGAGAAGGAGACCTATGTGTCAGTCCAGGACGGAAAGGAGATCAGCCTGCCGGCAACGCTGTCCCGTACTATTATTACCGGTCTGCTCAGAGAAAAAATGGGCTATGACGGCATTATTATTACAGATGCGTTGGGGATGGAGGCTATCGCATCTCATTTTGATCCGGCCGATGCGGCTGTTATGGCTATCAACGCGGGCGTAGATATTCTCCTCTGCCCTGTCGACCTGTACAAAGATGCTGAACTCGATACATTCCCGAACATGGACACTTACATGTCGAATTTAATGAAGAGAGTCGAGGCCGGTGACATTTCAGAAGAAGAGCTTGATGATTCCGTATACAGAATCCTGAAACTTAAGAAGGACAACGGTCTTTACAAGGGCGCTGAATTTGAGCCGGTAGATGAACAGATCAGGAACGCTGAAATTGTGGTCGGATCTGCGGAGAACCATACAAGGGAGTGGGAAATTGCCCAGCTTGGCATGACGCTCTTGAAGAATGAAGCCGATGCGCTTCCGCTTGACGGAAATCACCCCACCCTCATCTTGTATCCGAATGATAAGAGAGCGGATTCGGTAACGTATGCGGTAGATCGTCTTAATAAAGAAGGACTTCTGGACTCTTCCCTGGTGACAGCTATGTGTTATGAGGAGCTTACAGCCGACAATGCGGATCTTACGGATGCATTCGCGAAAGCGGATCAGATCGTGATCATGTCTCAAACGGTCGCTCGAAACGAGGAGATAGGCAAGGTCATCGCGAAAGCCCATGAAGATGGTAAGACCACTGTTCTTCTCAGCCTGCACCTGCCTTATGATGCTGCCTGCTACGAGGACGTTGATGCGGTACTTTGCGCTTATCAGCCGTACGGCAGCGCACATGACGCAGAGGGGAACGGACCTTTCAATCTTAATGTAGCAGTGGCTTTGTGCACTGCCTTTAATCAGTCAGTGCCTTCGGGGACCCTGCCGGTCAATGTCCCGAAGATTACCGAAAATGCAGGAGAAATCAAGTTCGAAGATGAATATCTGTATGAACGCGGTTTCGGACTGCAGAACTGGGGAAAATGAATTCAAGAACGCCTCGGCGTTTTTGCCGCGACGTGCTCGGGGCGTAAGCGCTTTCCACTGCGCACGTCTGCAATCTGCCTGAGGCGAAGAATACACTCAGCTGCGCAATGCTCCATCGAAGCATTGCGCAGCTTTTAACGTTATATTTGTCACTCAATCGTACCGATGAAAAAGGCTGACTTAAAGAAAAATCAGACATAATATTTTCCGGAAAATTTTTTCAAAATAATTTAAAAATGATTAGCCCTCCTGCAATAGCAGCCGTATAACATTACAGATAATCAAATTACCGGTAAGCAAATAACCGGTAAGCAAGTTACCAAGCAAATGAAATCAACATACGAAGAGAAAAAATAATAAAAGAAAAGAACGAAAGGGAGAAAGTATTATGTCAAAGAATAGTGGAGCACTTATCAGGGAAGCAAGATTATCAGCAGGTATGACACAGGTTGAACTGGCAAACGCAGTCGAAGGAATCAGCGCATCAACAATCAGCAAAGCCGAGCGAGGCGTCAGGGAGCTGAAGCCCGAGCAGCTTCAGAAGATCGCAGATGCAACCGGCGTAACTTATGAGTCATTACTGGTCTGCAAAGATGAAACTGCAGTATGTGAGACGGAAACTGTGGAAGCTGCCGAAACAACAGAAGCAACACCCGAAACGGAAGAGACTGTAACAGCAGAAGCAGAAGCTCGTCTTACGGATGAGGAGAAGGAAGTGTTGGATCTCTATAACTCAGCAGATGCAGAGCAGCAGAAAGAAGCTGAAGCAACACTTAAGGGCGACAAACAGCAGGCTCAGGTTCAGAACCCGATGGCAATGCTTGCAGGTATGCTTGGCGGCATGATGGGCAACAACGCGAATGGCGAGAACGGCGCGAATCCGATGGCAGCTATGATGGGCGGCGAAGGCAGCGAAGGCCAGAATCCGATGGCAATGCTTGCAGGCATGCTTGGAGGCATGATGGGAAACAGCGCGAATGGCGAGAACGGCGCGAATCCGATGGCAGCTATGATGGGCGGCGAAGGCAGCGAAGGCCAGAATCCGATGGCAATGCTTGCAGGCATGCTTGGAGGAATTATGGGCAACAGCGCG
>JAFRGQ010000052.1 GCA_017433725.1 Lachnospiraceae bacterium | reverse complement strand
CTCACCTCTACGTGCTCTGTAGTGTGCCAAACCTGCAAAAAAAGGATATCAGAAATTCAGAATAGTAGAAAGGGCGAAAGCACCTCGGTTTTCATGACCCCATCGGTGCCTTTCGCCAGAAAGGCAGAAAATAACTATGAGAATTATGCTGATTTATACAATCATACCGATCGCCTTTGTAATTTTGTTCGTATCCGCCCGTGGCGGTTTTCTGAAAGCTTCGAGATATCTGAACCGAAAGCTGCTATCCCGGCTCGCCGTTGACGACGCGAGCGTAAAAACAGCTCTTGTGGTCGTATTTTGTGCAAATGCCGCTGCCGCTCTCGTCACCCTGTATAGCCTGATGAATAATACGGCTGAAGAAGGATATCTCCTGCGTCAGGACCATAATGGTTATGCATACACAGAGAATCTGGAAGTCTCCGTATCAGGGGAGCAGAGGCCTGTGGAGATCGTCGTGGAACCGAAGGCTTACACCGAAGCGGAGAAGGAAGAGATTCTGGATCACGCTGCGGCCAGGCTCCAGAAATGTATCCTCGGTGACCAGCCTGCCTCCCATGTGACGCACGACGTTGTACTCGTCAGTTCCTATGAGGACACGCCGATCGTGATATCCTGGATCACGGACCGGCCGGATATTCTCGACTGGGAAGGAAAAATATGCGACGGCGTTCCGGAAAGCGGGACGGACGTCACGCTGGAAGCGAGCATAGAGTGGGGTGAACTGGTGCGGGAAGTGAAAATACCTCTGACGGTGTATCCTGAGGAACTCACCGAAACGGAAGCTTTTCGGAGGAAGGTCAGCGATGCGGTGGAAACAGCCAACAGCACGGAAGACGAGAAACTGGTTCTGCCGGATGAGATTGATGGGGAAAATGTCATCTGGCGGCCTGTGACCAGCGGAGAGGGGCTCATCCTGCTATTTACAGGTCTTGTTTTCGCAGCTCTATATCTATATTCGCGGATTCAGAACCGGGAGATCGAAGCGATGAAGAGGAGAGAGGCTCTGCTCTACGATTATCCGCATCTGGTGAACAAACTTGTTCTTTTGCTCAACGCCGGGCTCAGCATGAGGGCAGCATTTGAAAAAATCGGCAGAGACTATCAGCTCTCGCTTAATAACGGCGGAGCTGTCAGGGAAGGTTTTGAGGAAGTTCTGCGAGTCTGCGGCGAGATGGATAAAGGCGTCTCCGAGATAGAAGCCTACCGGCATATGGGAACCCGATCGGAAGAACCGAAGTATAAGACTTTCAGCACGCTGCTCGTCCAGAACATGCGTAAGGGCAGCGGTGAGCTGATCCGGCAGCTTGAGAGAGAATCGACCGAAGCATTCGAGGAGCGCAAGAAGAGAGCTCGTATACTCGGCGAACAGGCAGGTACAAAGCTCATGTTTCCGATGATGCTCATGCTCATGGTCGTGTTCGCGATCCTGATGGTGCCGGCGATGGTCTCATTCGGATGAAAAGAGATATTTTCCTGCCGCCATTCGGACAGATATGGTGGTTTGTCACAAAAATAAACTTTGTATAGTATTACCTATTGCATTCCCCGGATCCTTGGTTTATCATTCTTTCGGTTTCACTATATCTTGTGGGGATTTATTGTATCTCCACATAATATAGATGTGTGAAAGACTTTACAGATTGCATGAAGTTGAAAAACAATTCAGGCGGCGTGAGCAAGTTGTCTGTTGTCTGCCGGTCTGCCAAGGATTTGGAAAGACACCGGATGACGACTTGCACAGCCCGGCGGGATAGCCGGGGCGCTGCTTAAATTGTGATATTGATAAGAGTACTACGTTAAGAGGGCGGGGAATATTATGAAGATTATTAAACGAAGCGGCAAGGAGATGGTATTTGACGGACGAAAGATCGTTGCGGCGATAGAGAGGGCGAACACGGAAGTCGCCGAGAAACTCCGCCTTAACGGAGATCAGATCAGTTACATCGAGCAGGAAGTGGAGGATAACTGCAGGAGCCTGACGCGTGCAGCCAATGTCGAAGAAATCCAGGATATGGTCGAGAACGGCATTATGGGCGTCGGACGATTCGAAGTAGCCAGAAAGTACATCACGTACCGTTATAAGCATGCCCTTGTCCGTCAGGCCAACACGACCGACGAGCAGATTATGAGTCTGATCGACTGCAATAATGAGGAAGTAAAGCAGGAGAATTCTAACAAGAATCCGACAGTTAACAGTGTACAGCGCGATTATATGGCCGGTGAGGTAAGCAAGGATCTGACACGCCGTTTCCTTCTTCCGGAAGACATTGTGAGAGCGCATGAGGAAGGACTCATACATTTTCACGATTCGGATTATTTCGCACAGCGTATGCATAACTGCTGCCTCGTCAATTTGGAGGACATGCTCCAGAACGGCACGGTCATTTCCGAGACCATGATCGAGAAACCCCATAGCTTTGCTACGGCCTGCAACATTGCAACACAGGCGATCGCTCAGATAGCAAGCTCCCAGTATGGTGGTCAGAGCATTACGCTGTCTCACCTGGTTCCTTTCGTTGAGGTGAGCCGTCAGAAATTCCGCAAGGAAGTCGCTCAGGAATTTGCAGATGCTGGCATGGAGGCTACGGAAGAACAGATCAATACGATTGCCGAGCTGCGCGTTCGCAAGGAGATTAACCGCGGTGTGCAGGTCATTCAGTATCAGGTCATTACTCTGATGACGACCAACGGGCAGGCACCGTTTATCACCGTTTACATGTATCTTGATGAGGTTCCGGAAGGCAGACTGCGCGACGATCTTGCTATGGTCATTGAGGAAATGCTGAAGCAGCGCATTCAGGGCGTAAAGAACGAGAAAGGAGTCTGGATCACGCCGGCGTTTCCGAAGCTTATATATGTACTTGATGAGGACAATGTCAGCGAAGATTCGAAGTATTATTATCTGACAAAACTCGCCGCTAAGTGCACAGCGAAGAGAATGGTACCCGATTATATCTCTGCCAAGAAGATGAAGGAGTTCAAGAACGGTGATGTTTACCCATGCATGGGATGCCGATCTTTCCTGACACCGGACACGACGGGGCTCGCCGAAGACGGAAGTCATAAGTATTACGGCCGCTTTAATCAGGGTGTAGTCACACTGAATCTGGTGGATGTCGCCTGTTCATCCGGCAAGGATGAAGATTTATTCTGGAAACTGATGGATGAGCGCACAGAACTCTGCAAAAGAGCCCTCATGTGCCGCCACGAGCGTCTGCTCGGAACGCCGTCCGATGTGGCGCCGATCCTCTGGCAGTATGGTGCGCTTGCACGTCTGAAGAAAGGTGAAAAGATCGATAAGCTTCTATATAACAATTATTCCACGATCTCACTCGGCTACGCGGGTCTCTGCGAGTGCACGAAGTACATGAAAGGCGTTTCCCATACAGATGAAGCGGGCAAGGATTTTGCGCTCAGAGTCATGCAGTATATGAATGACAAGTGTGCAAAGTGGAGAGCGGAGACCAATATTTCGTTCAGTCTTTACGGAACGCCGCTCGAGTCCACGACCTATAAGTTCGCGAAATGCCTGCAGAAGCGCTTCGGTTCTATTCCGGGCGTCACGGATAGGAACTACATTACGAACAGTTATCATGTCCATGTCACCGAGGAGATCGATGCCTTCACGAAGCTCAAGTTCGAGTCGGAGTTCCAGGAGCTTTCTCCGGGAGGAGCCATCAGCTACGTGGAGGTTCCGAACATGATGCACAACATCGATGCGGTCCTTGGCGTAATGGAATATATTTATGACAACATAATGTACGCAGAACTCAACACAAAGAGCGATTACTGCCAGAAGTGCGGATACAACGGCGAGATTCAGATCGTGTCGGACCGTGACGGTAAGCTTGTCTGGGAATGCCCGGTGTGCGGGAACCGAGATCAGTCAACCATGAATGTTGCGCGCAGAACGTGCGGGTATATCGGAACACAGTTCTGGAACCAGGGAAGAACACAGGAAATCAAAGAAAGGGTGCTGCATTTATAATAGTATGTACTACGGCGAGATCAAGAAAACAGATATTGCTAACGGACCAGGCGTCCGGGTCTCCCTCTTTGTGAGCGGCTGTACGCATGCCTGTAGGGGATGTTTTAATCAGCAGACATGGGATTTCAGTTTCGGCAATCCTTATACGGAGGAAGTGGAGGATGAGATTATGGATGCCCTGCGGCCGAAATACATAAGAGGACTCACTCTGCTCGGAGGGGAGCCTATGGAACCGAAGAACCAGAGAACTCTTGTAAAGCTTCTTGAAAGGGTGCGCAGAGAGTATCCGCAAAAGACCATCTGGTGCTACACCGGATATCTATTTGACAGAGATCTTCTCAAAGAGAGTCGGGCAAGGTGCGAGCATACGGATGTGATGCTGAGCCTTATAGATATCATCGTTGACGGGGAATTTGAGCTTGAGAAAAAGGATATCACACTGCGCTTCCGCGGTTCTTCCAACCAGAGACTGATTGATGTAAGAAAGTCTCTCGCTTCCGGAGAAATCATTCTCGTCGATGAGTCAGTACTCTGAAAGGGCATGTGTGTTCATCCGGGAACACGGAGGTGTTTCCGGCGATGAGCATGCGGTACTTTACTTCTATGAAATATTCAGTCATATCTTGACGAAATATGGCTTCCATGCTATGTTGAAGCGTGGAAGGTCGAAGACGTTTCAAGAGCATGTTTGTTAGGGGCAGTTGCGCCGGTGCAGACCGGATGTGACAGTCCTTTTTTAAATCTTTGACGCAGCATTTTGGTCGGCATCGAGCGCAAAATGTGCGCGAAAACAGAACTCGTATCTGATATCGGATACGGCATATGGAGGATATACATGAAAAGGATTCTTGCGCTGCTTTTGACAGCCGGACTTATGGTATCCGGTCTGGCAGGATGTAGTGGTTTCGTCTCGTCAAATCAGACAGACGAATCAATCACGGATTCAGTTGAAAGTGATCAGAGCGATGAAAGCTCTGAATATCAGTTCCGTAAAGATCTCGCGGAGAAGACGATCGGTATCTCGGTGAGCTCACTGCGCGGCAACTACATGAAGGTCTTCAGGACATCTCTGATGAACCGGATGAAGAAACTGGGCTTTAAGGAACAGAATATCTCAGTCTATGAGAACAACGGCGATCTGGAACTTGAGCTTAAGATGATCGATCTTCTCATTGACAGCGGTGTCGATCAGCTGCTGATATGCCCGAATGACTCAGCCGATGTCCCTGCCATTACTGATAAAGTTGTGGCTTCGGGAATCCCGCTTATTTACTTTAATTACGTACCGGATGAAGAGGAACGTCAAAGATGGGTGGATAACAAGTGGAATGTCTCCTGTGTCGGAGGTGACAGAACGCAGGTCGGAAAACTTCAGGCAACGCTGGTTGCCAGTATCGGCATGGATCAGCTGGATATGAACAAGAACGGATATGTTGATTATGTGTTGGTCGAAGGTCCGGAAGACAATCCGCTCTCGAGTCTTCGCCGGGAAACTTTCCTCGCTGAGATGAATGAAGCAGGTGTTCCCCTTAAGTGTCTGGATGACCGCCATGCGGATTGGAACCGGCAGACTGCGTTCGAGATCGTACAGGAAGATCTGGATGCGTTCGGAAAGGATATTGAAGTTATCGTATGCCAGAATGATGCGATGGCGCTTGGAGCTATGCTTGCTATTCAGATGGCTGATCGAATCGTCAGCAGCGATATTTATCTGGCCGGTGTGGATTGCGATCTGGAGGCTGTTCAAAATATTCGGCAGGGAACGATGACAGGTTCGGTCTTTATCGATGGAAGCACACAGGCAGCGGCAGTTATAACAAATATAATGAACAACATAGACGGTCTGAAAAATGGGACGGAAAACTATGTTGACTATGTATTGGTTACTGCAGCCAATGCCGAGAGCGTTCAGGGTATTCTTGAGCATCCGGTCTGATTTCATATAGAAATTCAAAAGAAAGTGGATATTGTTTTATGAATCCAACCGAAAATAGAGAGTTTGATGCGACGATAAAAGGACAGGATGGTCCAACGGGTGCAACAT
Source organism: Lachnospiraceae bacterium (assembly GCA_017433725.1). Taxonomy (GTDB): domain Bacteria; phylum Bacillota; class Clostridia; order Lachnospirales; family Lachnospiraceae; genus Chordicoccus. Next base: position 70,525 of record JAFRGQ010000052.1, on the reverse strand, counting down.
CGGAGGATGTAGAGGAAATAACCGGCACTGATGGTAATTCGGAGCCTGTCGAAAAAAAGGAAAAAAGGTCATTACTTAGTCTTATTCTCACGATACCGGTGCTTTTTTGCGTTGGTTTCGCGGCGTTACTGACTTTTAGCCTGAGATGGGCATTCTCGTTCTGGGCAGATCTCACAATGGATGAGATCGTTTACCACCTCACTTCACCTCTTGAAGGAACGGGTGAGGATATCATGATGAAGTTCTACATGTTTGCGCTTCTGCCGGCCCTTGCTGTCTTGGCATTAGTATGCGTGATCATTGTGCTGATCAGGAAAAGACGTAACAACTGGTATTGGAGAGCGCTGGCAGTAATATTTGTACTGGCTTTGTCTGTCACCGGTCTGTCAGCAGGGTATGCATGGAATACCCTGAGGATCGATAAATACCTGGAGAATCAGGAAGTTACTTCTTCATTTATAGAAGATCATTATGTGGATCCGAATTCGGTGACATTGGCTTTCCCTAAGACCAAAAGGAACCTTATTTTTATTTTTCTGGAGTCCTTCGAGACTACGTTTACAGATAAAAAGAAAGGGGGCGGTTTCGAATTTAATTGCATACCTGAAATGGCGAAACTGGCTCAAGAAAATGAGGACTTTTCCGGTTCATCTAAGAAGTTGAACGGCGGTCATGTACTTCCCGGAACGACCTTTACCATGGGAGGTATGTTCGCACAGAGCTGCGGTCTGCCGTTGCAGGTAGGCTTTAAAGCACAAGTGCTTGACAAACACGGTGCTATGAATGAAATGTACACGCAGGAACACTTTTTCCCGGGTATCACAACACTGGGCGATATTCTCGAAACGCAAGGTTATAACAATGTTCTTTTCATAGGAAGTGAAGCCGTGTTCGGAGGAAGAAAGCTTTTCTATAGCGAGCACGGTAACTATGAGATTGACGATTTTGGGTATGCAGTTCGCAGAAACTGGCTTGAGCAGAAAGAGAATTCATGGGGATATGGAGACTGGCGCCTTTTTCTGCAGGCAAAGGAAAGGCTGAAAGAACTTTCGGCAGAAGATAAACCGTTCAATTTTACAATGCTGACGCTTGACACCCACTTTGAGGATGGCATACGATGTAAATATTGTGAATATGAGTATCCCGATAACAGCTATGCAGATGTCTTCGCATGCTCCAGCAGACAGTTGTCGGAGTTCATTTCATGGTGCCAGGATCAGGAATGGTATGAGAATACTACGATTATTCTGAGCGGTGATCATACAACCATGGATTCTGATTTCTGTAAGGATGTCGACAAAGAGTATCCGAGAAGAACATTCACTTGCTATATCAATGCGGACGTCGAGCCGGAAGATCCCAGTCGTGAGCGCATTTACACCACAATGGATAATTTTCCGACTACACTGGCCGCTATGGGCGTAACTATCGAGGGCGACCGTCTCGGCCTAGGAACAAATCTGTTTTCATCCCAGGACACTCTGTATGAGACATACGGAGATGAATTGGATGCGGAGCTGAGCCGCAGATCACTGTTCATGGAGCAGGCGTCTGAATTCGATCCGAACACGCAGGCTTATAAAAATGCTGTTATCATGTATAAAGCCAAATATGGTGACGATTCGAGTGTGGACGATTCAGTGACGGACGACAGCAGTATATCTGAAAAGGATGCATCCGCAGCAACTCAAAGCAGCACATCCGATGCAGACACATCTGATACAGATGCCGGCAGCACATCCGATGCAGACATGTCCGATACAGATGCCAGCAGTCCATCTGATACGGATGCCAGCAGCACATCCGGTACGGATGCCAGCAGTGCATCCGGTGCAGACTCATCCGGTACGGATGACAGCAGTATATCAGGTACAGATACATCCGGAACGGATGAAAGCAGTGTCAAGGGTGCAGACGGTTCGGTCTCCGGCGAGCGAGGTCCCGCAGCTGCAGCGATACCTGAGGAAGGAAATACAGCAGATGTTCCGAATAATTCTCCTTTCCCGAATGACACTGCCGATCTGAAAGAGCACCTGCGCGGAAGAGGTGTAGCCGGTTCGGAATTGATAAAGGATGTTATGAAAGATCCCTGGAAAGCAGTCAACGCGAATTTGTTTCCTGCTGAACCGGAGGAAACTGTCGGCTCGGGAGAAGATGTGCTTGTCGTAGATGAAAGCATACAATCGGATGAAAACCTGGCGGGCACATCGACTGTGATCAGTGTTAAGAATACTGATGAGAGCAAGGAAGATAAGGAAACTGTAGACAGCGACAGAGCTCCCTCCATAACAGAGCTTATGGCTGCAAGGAAAGCACAGGAGCTCGACAGTGCTGAGGACAGTCAGGCGGCGGAAGAAGAGCGGGATGAGAGTCTTTCTTCCGAAGCGTCCGATCAGTCTGAAAGCCAGACTGCCGGACAGCCTCAGGATGTGAGTACTTCCTCGGAGCAGGCAGACATAAAAGATAGCTCAGAGGCTGAAGAGACGCAGGATACGCGTTCTGCTTCGCAACTCGGCGGTGAGGAGAAAAACACAGAGGCAGAACTGACGCAGGATGCGAATCTTGCGGAGAATACGACTTCAGAAAATGACAGCTCAGTTACAGCAGAGGCTGCTGACAGCAATATGGAGGAGGAAGCTGAAGAGACAGCCCCTGAAGGCAGCTGGATACACAGCGAAAGAATATCTGATAATCCACTGGAAATAGGACCTGCTGCCAGGCAGATGTACCCGACGATGTTTCGGGATCCGGATTATGGCTTTCTCCCTGAAAGTAAACTCAGGATTGATCCGTATGCGGGTTTTTCCGGAAATCGCCAACCTAAGACAAAGGCGCGGATAACTACGGAGAGTGTCAAGCAGCTGAAAGACTGGATCAGCCAGTGGAACAGCGATGCCGCCCGTAATTGACGAGACTGGTCTATGACGGCCGTACTTGCTGTTATGAAAGGAGTAGTATGTTTATCAAAAATGTTAAGGTTTATGGATCTGATATGAAGTTCCGCGAGGGCGGGATCGGCATTTCTGAAGACAGATTTGCAAATGTTGTGACGGAAGAATCTCCTGCAGGCGACATTTTTGACGGAAAAGGATGTTACGCGATTCCGGGATTGATCGACGTGCATTTTCACGGCGCTCTCGGTGAGGACGTCTGTGACGGAACACCGGAGGCGGTCGAGACGATAGCACGATATGAAGCTTCGGAGGGAATAACCGCGATCTGTCCAGCGACCCTGACCCTTCCGGTCGATGAACTCAACTCCATACTTGCCAACATGGCTGCTTTCAGAGAGCATCAGAAAGAAGGCAGATTTACTGACTGTGCCGACCTGATCGGCATTAATATGGAAGGTCCTTTTATCAGCGAAGCGAAAAAAGGTGCTCAAAATCCGGCATACATTATTCCTTGTGATGCTGAAATCGCGGAAGGCTTTGTTGAAGCGTCAAAGGGCCTCCTTAAAATCATCGGGCTTGCACCGGAAGAAAATCCGAATTTTGAAGAGTATATTAAAGCCGTGAAGGGTAAGGTCATCGTTTCTCTGGCTCATACCAATTCCGATTATGATACGGCCATGCGTGCGTTTGCCGCAGGAGCAAAGCATGCGGTACATCTTTACAATGCTATGCCGGAATTTACACACAGAAATCCCGGAGTAGTCGGAGCTGTTGCTGACACGCCGCATGTCAACGCGGAGATCATCACAGACGGAGTACATATTCATCCGTCCTGTGTCCGCACGACTTTCAAAATGAACGGTGCCGAGCGAATGATCCTGATCAGCGACAGTCTCCGGTCAACAGGAATGCCTGACGGACAGTATGTACTGGGCGGTCAGCCTATCACGAAGCAGGGCAAGTACTGCCGACTTGTGGAGGGCGGCTCCCTTGCAGGTTCTGTATCAAATCTGCGTGAGTGCATGGTAAATGCCGTGAAAGAAATGAATCTTCCGCTTGAGACGGTCGTGGCCTGTGCTACGATCAACCCGGCCCGGGCTCTCGGTATAGATGACATATACGGCTCGATAGAGGATGGAAAGAAAGCAGATCTGGTCCTTCTCAAGGAGGATCTGTCGCTTGCAGTTGTCATAAAGGACGGCAAAATCCTGCGGGAGAGTGAAGAATAAAACAGAAAGAAGGATGACCCGTGAAAATTGGACGTAATTTGCCGTGCTGGTGCGGCAGTGGTAAGAAGTATAAAGCATGCCATATGGCATTTGACGAAAAAATCGCCCGGTTCCAGCATGCCGGACACATTGTGCCCGACCGTAAGATCATCAAGACAGAGAAAGATATTGAAGGTATTAAGAGGAGCGCAGTGATAAATGTGGCGGTCCTGGATGAAATCGGCGAAAAGATAAAGGCAGGCATGTCTACGCAGGAAATCGATGATATTGTCACAAACACCACAAGAAAGATGGGGGGGATTCCCGCAGATCTCGGGTATGAAGGCTTTCCGAAGAGTGTGTGCACTTCGATTAATGATGAAGTCTGCCACGGAATCCCTTCAAGTGATATTATTTTGAAGGACGGAGATATCGTAAATGTCGACTGCTCCACAATCCTTGATGGGTATTTTTCCGACTCTTCCCGTATGTTCATGATCGGAGATGTGAGCCCGGAAAAGAAGAGACTTGTCCAGGTGACGAAAGAGTGTGTCGAGGTCGGCGTTTCCAAAGTCATTCCGTGGACTCTTATGGGCGATATGGGCCATGCCGTGCACCAGCATGCACTTGACAACGGGTACTCGGTCGTAAGAGAAATCGGGGGCCACGGATGCGGTAATGCGTTCCACGAAGATCCTTTCGTCAGCTATGTATCGAAACCCGGAACGGAGATGCTCATGGTGCCCGGGATGGTGTTCACCATCGAGCCCATGGTCAATATGGGAACGGACCGGATTTATTGCGACGAAGAGAACGGCTGGACAATTTACACGGCGGACCATCTGCCGTCTGCCCAGTGGGAAGTGGAGGTACTTGTCACAGAGACCGGATGCGAGATTCTCTCTTGGTGATAAAGTGTGAAGTTTTGGTGAAATGTTTCATAAATTCAGATGTTGTTTGAGAATTTTATATAAAAACTCTTTATTTTTACCTGGTTTTACGCGATAATGTGGTCAGGGATTTTCAGGGATATGAAGTTGACTCATGCATATCCGAACATTGCAAGCAGTGTTGAAATATTATGAGAAAATGTGTAAAACGGAGGTAGTACCATGAAGTTATCAGACGGACTCAGAACAGTGTTTCTTGCAGGTATCGGTGCAGTCGCTGTAACAGGAGAGAAATCCAAGAAGATTATTGATGATCTCGTAAAGAAGGGTGAGCTCACATATGAGGAAGGAAAGATCCTCAATGAAGACCTTGCAAAGAATCTGAGCGAGAAGGTCAATGAAGGCAGCAAGAAAGTTGCTGAACGCGCAGGAAAGCTGAATATTACAAGAGATAACGTTAGAGCACAGATTCGTGATGCGATCGTCAATATAGACAAGATGACACAGGATGAAAGAGATTTCCTTCGTGCAAAGCTTGATGCGGCTGATAAGAAAGCAAGCGAGTTAGCTGCTCAGATCAAGGAGGATGCTGAAGAAGTTATCGACGCTATCAGAAAGGATGCTACGGATGACGCGACAGCAGAGGCAGAGCAGGAAGACGCTCTCGAAGATGCTGAGAAGGCAGTGGCTGAGGCTGTCGAAGGTTCAGATCCGGAGGCAGAAGAAGCAGCGGCGGAAATCGTAGAAGCCATCGAAAAGGATGCTGTCTGCGATGATACAGTGGAAGCTGAGCAGGAGGATGCCATCGAAGCTGCCATCGATGCTGTAGCAGGTACTGATGAATAATAAATAACCGGGGTATTTGTTCCGGACGGGTTCTCAGAAATTAAAGACAACTTAAAGGAGGATGACGAGCCGTGGGTCAGTTTTTTACGGCAGGCATCCTCCTTTTATGGACTTAGTATATCTTATCGGGTTCGCGAAGCGGCTCCGATAAGAATAATTATTTGGCAAAGTATTCTTCCGGAGTGATTTCAAAATATTCACAAATCTTGAAGAAAAGTGCCATGGAAGGAAGCATTTTTCCTTTTTCGATACGGTTGATATAACTCTCGCTTTGTCCTAATGTCAGACTCATTTCTCTCGCAGAAACACCTTTTCTTTTTCTGAGAGCTGCCAGTTTGTTCCTAAATGCCTCTTCATACATGTCATTACCTCATTAGTCAATACGTAGTTAAAAGTTAACAGTAATAATACTTTAACAGTATTTTCTTTGAGTATACAAGATGAATGGATACCAAACAGATACTCAGAAGACATAAAAGCAAAAAAATAAGAAAAGGAGGCGGCTATGCACAGAACTTTAAAAAGAGCAGTCAGTATACTATCGGCAGCGTTCCTTGTAACAGGGATTCTGGGAGGATGCGGTTCATCAGGAACGACGGCAGCTGTAAATGATCAGACAGCATCTTCTGCAACGACCACAGTCGAGGCGGATCACAAGGCGGAAGTCACGCTTGTGAGCTTCGCAGGAAAGATGCTTACAGTGGATTACGAGGGAAAAGAATATACTCTCGACATTTCAAAAGCGATCATCAACACAAACGTCATGCAATCCGGTGACAAGCTGATTATCTATTATGACGGGGAACTGAGCGATGACACGAGCAAGTTCACGGTCATTTCAGTTGAGAACACAAGTGCAGAGGTTAAAGACAGCAATGAGATTGTCGGAACGCTCGAAGAGATTACCATGAACTCTATTACGATCCGCACGAATGACGGTCGTGTGATCACATTCAATGCCAACAATGCCGAGCATTCTTTCAGCTACGGCGTGAATGAAGGAAACTGGGTGACGGTCATTTATGACGGTCAGCTAAACGGAACGGATACGACCAATCTGGCTGTTACTAAGATCCACGACGAGGACACAGAGCATGTAAAACAGGTCAAGGCTCAGACGACGATCGAAGACGTGAACGATACGGTCTATGCTCTTGAGTATACTTATGTGAGATCTTCCTACATGATGGCTTCCGAGGTCGTCGGATCCCTTGAAGCGGGACAGCAGGTACAGCGGACAGGACACTGCAACAATGGTTGGGACCGTATCATTTATGATGGGAAGGATGCATATGTTTACGGACGTCTTCTCACAACGAACCCGAATGAAGTCGGCATGAAAGGATCCTATTCGTCCCTGTCCCAGAAAGTCAACATCAAGTCGCTTTCCGAGACGGTCTACGCGAAGGCGGATGCCAACGTACGCGAGGGATATTCCACAGCATCTAAATCCATCGGCGCCCTGAAGGCAGGATCTTCCGTTACTCGAACCGGTATCTGTGACAACGGTTGGTCCCGCATTGACTACAACGGAAGAGACGCATATGTCTACAGTGACCTGCTGACAAAGAAAAACCCGAACTCGGAAGTTCAGGGAGTAACGATCACAGCCGTGAATGAGACTGTCTACGCGGTCACAGACGCAAATGTCCGTGAGTCTTTCTCCGTTGACTCCAAGGCTGTGGGTGCTCTGCGCTTCGGAGAAAATGTTGTGCGCACCGGTATCTGCAGCAACGGTTGGTCTCGCATCATCTACAATAATAAGGATGCATACGTTAACAGCGATCTGATCTCCAAGACGAACCCTGTGGAAGTTAAAGTCGTTAAAATATATGTGACGAAGGGATATGCATGGGCTGTCACGGACGCAAATGTCCGCGAGTCCTTCAATGTTGAGTCGAAAGCCATAGGTCTTCTGAAACAAGGTGAAGGCATTGAAGTAACGGGCGTTACAGACAATAACTGGACGCGTGTGAACTACAACGGGCAGGTTGGATATATCCATGTCGACCTGCTTACGAGCACCAATCCGAATCCGCCGGCGCCGACGAAGGCCCCGACCAAAGCGCCGACGAAGGCCCCGACTAAAGCGCCTACGAAGGCTCCGACTAAAGCGCCTACGAAGGCTCCGACCAAAGCTCCGACAAAGGCTCCGACTGCAGAACCGACCGTGGAGCCGACTGTAGAACCGACCGTGGAGCCGACTGTAGAACCGACCGTGGAGCCGACTGTAGAACCGACTGTAGAGCCGACTGCTGAACCTACCGAAGAGCCGGCCGATGACAGTTCTGTGATCGATGAAAGCTCTGTGCCTCCGATTCCGGAAGAGAGCTCCGTAGCTCCTGTGCCTGATGACAGCTCTGCAACGGATGAACCGAAAGATGATAAGGATACCGAACAGATCACAGGTACAGTAGTAGGTTATGACATTGATACTGTCACTATTCAGGTCGAAAACGACGGATCTGAATCTCAGGGCGATGACACAGTTGAGGAGGAGCCGAAGGTTGAACAGCCGGAAGGCACCGAAGATGAATATCCGTCGATTACGTATGACGAGGCTGAGGGTGAAGAGAGCACCTATATCACATTTGATATCACAGATGCTTCTCAGGACTATGCCGACGGTATCAACGAGGGCAATGAAGTGACAGTCAGCTACACAGGCGATCTTGATGATATGGATTCCGTACAGGCGACAAATGTTTCCGACACGGATTCAGAATCGTCTGCATCAAGCTCCGTCTTCCGGGGCCATGTTGTATCAGCAACAGCCAATACGGTCACGATTATGACCAACGACGATGTATCCATGATTTTCAGCTATGATTCACTCTCTGATCTTAACCTTGCAGAGGGTGAAAATGTTAAAGTCACCGCAGATATGAATTCTGCTTCACAGGATCAGAATGTGTTCAAGGCAAGTAAAATCGAGAGAGCATAACGTGATCTGCAGATGAGAAGAGTGAGGCTGCTGCACAGCGTGCGGCAGCCTCTTATCTAGTGCGCACAGTGGTGTGAGAGGACGGGAGTCAATCATCCCTCCTGCTCGACCGGATGCTGCATCTACACAAATATATCAAATCTAATATGTCTAATCTAAAAAGCGCATGAGAGGGAGACTTGAATATGACAGATTGTTTCAGAAAAACTGCGGAAGGGCTCATCACATTTCTCGGAAAATGCCCTAGCTGTTTCCACGTTGCTTACAGTATAAGGGAGATTCTTCTGGAAGAAGGATTTACGGAGCTTTATGAGACTGATCGATGGAAACTCACACCCGGTGGCAGATATTTTGTCATGAGGAATCATTCGTCCGTTATATCATTCAGAATTCCCGAAAGACCTCAGAAGAATACAGGCTTTTTGATCACCGCATCGCATGCGGATTCACCGTCTTTGAAGATCAAGGAAAATCCGGAAATGAAAACCGGAGAATACTTCATCAAGCTCAATGTGGAGAGGTACGGCGGTATGCTGATGGCTCCCTGGTTCGACAGACCGCTCTCAGCTGCAGGAAGGGCAGTTGTCCGGAATAAGGATGAGGACGGTGCGTGCCGTCTGGAGGAAAGGCTTGTGAATATCGACAGGGACCTGCTCATGATTCCCTCTCTGGCTATCCATATGGACAGGGAGGTAAATACCGGCCACTCCTATAGTGTACAGACCGAGCTGTGCCCGATCTTCGGTGACGAGAGCGCTTCGGGAAAGTTCAGGGAGATCATAGCTGCAAACGCCGGTGTTCCGGAGCCGGATCTTCTCAGCTATGATCTGTTTCTGTATAACCGTGATCGCGCAAGCATCTGGGGCGCTTCCGAAGAATACCTTTCGGCTTCAAGACTGGATGACCTCTCATGCTGCTACGCAACACTGAAAGGTTTTCTTGCTGCCGACGGATGCAGCCGGATCCCGGTCCATGCGGCATTTGACAATGAAGAGGTCGGTTCGGGCACCAAACAGGGGGCAAATTCTACTTTTCTCTATGAAACACTCGAAAGGATCGCCGGCGGAAGGGAGGAACTTGCAAGAGCAATTGCCCAGAGTTTCATGGTCTCCGCAGATAACGGCCATGCCCTGCATCCGAGCTACATGGAGAAAGCGGATCCTGTGAATCGCCCGAGGATGAACGGCGGGATTGTGATCAAGGAGGCGGCGAACCAGAAGTATACCACCGATGCTGTGTCAAAGGCTGTGTGCGCGGAGATCGCCGGACGGGCAGACATTCCGGTGCAGTATTATACGAACCGTTCGGATATACCGGGAGGTTCTACTCTCGGAAATATATCCGGTTCACATGTCTCCTGCGACACGGTGGACATAGGGCTTGCGCAACTTGCAATGCATTCTCCGTATGAGACGATGGGGGTGCGTGATGTGTGGTACATGACTGCATTTGCAAAATCCTTTTTTGAAACGGATCTTTACAGAAAAAACGGGATCTGGGTCATAGCGGACAATAACAGGGATTGATGATATATACATTACAGAATGCAAGAAAGATGCGACAAAAATGATAGCTATGTGACAAATATTATGGTATTCTCGTTTAGAATACTGACAAATAGGCAGATAGCATTGCTGTTTGATCTAACACATAGTTAATAGGCACAGGAGTTTTTTATGTCGGTAGTATTTCACGAAGAGAGCAGGACTTTTTCATTAAACACAAAAAACAGTACGTATCAGTTCAAAGTCGGCCGATACGGTCATCTCCTTCATCTGTATTACGGAAGATCCATGCAGGGATCTGCGGATTTTCTGATTGTACCTGTGGATCGGGGTTTTTCCGGAAACCCGTATGAAGCCGGGACCGATAAGACATATTCACTGGATACCTTTCCGCAGGAATTACCGACGAACGGTACCGGAGATTACAGGAGTCCGGCTGTAATCATTGAGAACACGGACGGTACCGAGGCAGTTGACTTCAGATATACGGGATATTCGATAGAAGACGGAAAATACGGTTTATCCGGACTTCCGGCGGTATATACCGAAGGCTCGGAAAACGCCAAGACGCTTCGCATTTATATGGAAGATCCCTGCACGCATGTTAAGGCGGAACTTCTTTACGGTGTACTCCCGGATATTGATATCATCACCCGCGCTCTGATTATTCACAACGGTGGAGAAGGTAAGATATATCTGGAAAAAGTTCAGGGTGCAGTGCTGGACTTTGTGACCGGTGAATATGATCTGATCACTTTTCATGGACGACATACGATGGAGAGAGTCCCTGACAGGACGCCTGTCGAACACACGAATCAGTCTATATGCAGCCGGCGAGGGATGTCGTCCCACCAGTACAACCCATTTGTTATCCTTGCAGATCGGCGTGCCGACGAAGATGCAGGGGACTGCTGGTCTATGGCATTTGTGTACAGCGGAGGCTTCAAGGCAGAATGCGAGAAAGACCAGTATGACCAGACTAGACTCCAGATGGGTCTCATGGATGAAAAGTTCAGATACCCGCTCCAGAGCGGGCAGGAATTTATATGTCCGGAAGTAATCATGACGTATTCGGCGGAGGGCTTCGCGCGTCTTTCGCACAACATGCACGACTGTATCCGCAACCATGTATGCCGCGGTAAATTCAGAGATGCAGTCCGCCCGGTCCTGATTAACAGCTGGGAGGCATCCTATTTCAATTTCACCGGTGAGCTTCTCTTTGAACTGGCAATGCAGGCTAAAGAGAACGGCGTGGAAATGCTGGTCATGGACGATGGGTGGTTCTCTGACCGCGACGACGATCGCCATGCGCTCGGCGACTGGTTCGTCAATGAGCATAAGCTCGATGGAACTCTGAAGCAACTGGTGGATCGCGTGAATGATATCGGTTTGAAGTTCGGTATCTGGATCGAGCCGGAAGGCGTCAATGAGAGCAGTAAACTTTATAAAGAGCATCCGGATTGGGCTCTGGTCATTCCGGGAAGAAAACCGAATCGCTCGAGATATCAGCTGATTCTCGACTTCTCCAGAAAGGAAGTCGTGGACTGCATCTATGAGCGTATCAGCAATATCCTGCGCTCAGCGAACATCGAATATGTAAAATGGGACTTTAATCGCTCCATATTCGACGTATACTCTGCATCTGCGAAGGAGCAGGGGGCTGTAATGTATGATTATGTTCTCGGTCTGTATGACTTTCTCGAGAGAATGAATCGGGATTTCCCGAATGTCATGATCGAGGGTTGCAGCGGTGGCGGCGGAAGGTTTGACGCCGGTATGCTCTATTACACTCCGCAGATCTGGTGCAGTGACAACACGGATGCAATCGACAGACTGAGCATTCAGTACGGTACATCCTTTGCGTATCCTATATCTGCAGTCGGGTCTCATGTTTCTGTGGTGCCGAACGAGCAGGTCGGCCGCGTGACCGATATCAGTGTCAGATCTGCAGTGGCCATGGCGGGAAGCTTCGGCTACGAATTCAGTTTTACGAAGATCCCGCAGTCTGACAGAGATACGATCCGTGCGGACATTGAGACGTATAAGAGGTTCGCGCCTCTCATGATGAACGGTCGCTACTATCGCCTTTCCGTCCCGTTGAAGGATGCTTTCACGGCATGGGAGATGGTCGCAAGAGACGGAAGCGAGGCTCTTGTCACAGCGGTTACAACAGAAATTCACGGCAATATGCCGATACGGTATGTGCGCATGAAGGGGCTTGAAACAGGCCGGATGTATCGGGACGAGGAGAGCGGCAGAGAATACCCGGCGGATGTTCTCATGCAGATCGGCTGGCCGCTTCCTGCAGTGCTCGGCGAGTATCATGCCTACAGACTGCATCTTGTAAGAGTCTGACGTATCGGAAGATGCTGACGAAAAGAGGATTAATAATTCGGCAAATAATTAATGCACGAAGTTTTTTAGGAAACTTCGTGCATTTTTGCGTCTTGCGGATGCGATGGCTTTATTGTTATTCTTTTTCTACCTAATCCGACCGGCCCGTTCAGGGTCGAAAACGAAGCGGTTCCGCTTCTTGAATTCCCAAACCGACATACTGAGCAATTGTCACTGCAGATCTGTCTTTATAATGAAAAAGGAGGTGTATGTATGGATGAACTGTATCTTTTTCTGGAAGAGGAAGAAGGTGTGACAGTTGTTGAAATTATTCTTGTATTACTGGTCCTTATTGCCCTTGTGGCACTTTTCAAGACACAGCTCACCAGTCTTGTGAACAGCATTCTGGGCAAAGTGACCACGAATGCCGGAAAGATCTGAAACTTACTATCTAATTCCCATTTTGATCTGATATCAGGGTCAGGGAGAAGGCGGGACCGGGCATGTTCTGCATTCTCCGAATAAGAAAAAATAATCTCGGATTCTGATACATGTAACTGTAAACCGCAGATCCGGCTGGCTGTCGGAAGTCGGTCTGCGTCCGCAATGCAGGAGGGATTACCGTGAAGAAAGCAAGTATCACGATTTATCTCAGTCTGATGCTGGTGCTTATCGTATCTGTTATATCCGCATCAATTGTCTCGGTAAAGGTTCAGGCGGGACGAAGCAGGGTCGCCAACAGTGTGGATCAGGCAATGTTCTCCCTGTTTGCTCAGTATGACAGGGATCTTCTGTCAAAGTATGATGTATTCTTCATCGACGGAGCTGTGGGAAGCGGCAATATGCAGATCGGGAGCATCTACGAGAGATTCACCGGCGCGATGGGGTACATCCTTGAACCCAATAAAGGAAATGTTTTCGGAGGCAGAAATCTGCTGGATCTGTCTCTGACGGAAGGGGCGATTACAGGGTATACTCTGGCGACCGATGTGAACGGAGGTATATACGCATCGCAGGCTGTGGAATATATGAAGGAGACGGCCGGTATCCAGGGAATCTCTCTCCTGCTCGGGAAATACGGACAGGCTGCGGATCACACAGAAATACAGACAGCGCAGGGAAGTTCTCTGCAGGAGCTATCCGGAGGCGCGTCTTATACGGATATCGAGGCACAGTCTGCTGAGGCTGTGAGGGCAGATGCCGAGGAGGCAGCCGAGCGTGCAGAAGCGGGAATTTTCGAGCCGACGGAAGCGGAGGCAAGGGCTGAAGCTGTACCGGATGATTTCGTAAATCCGCTTCCGTTCATTGACGAACTGCGATCGAGAGCCTTACTTGATCTGGTGACCGGAGGCTCAGAGAATATTTCGGACAAGTCGCTGAACGGAGCAGTGCTTGCCAGCTCCAGAGGGTATGACCGGGGAGTAGGCGTGATTGATGTTCCGGAGGGGATTGGAACATTTGAATCGCATCTTATATTCGATGAATATATCATGACACATTTTGGCTGCTATACGTCACCTGATGCCAACGGTCCTCTTGCCTATCAGGCCGAATACATTTTACAGGGCATGGGTTCAGACAGGGAGAATATTGAAGCTATGGTCACGAAGCTTCTTGCCGTTCGAGAAGCTGCAAATATTGTATTTCTCTATTCCAGCGCTGTCCGCTCGGAAGAGCTGACCGCAGCATCCGCAGCAATTGCAGCATTGCTCTTTATTCCGTTTGCAGAACCTGTGATAAAAGCGATTCTCGCTGCCGGGTGGGCTTTCTGTGAGAGCGTAGTGGATGTTCGTGCTCTTTTGACCGGCAAGCGGGTCCCGCTCATGAAATCAGACTCTAACTGGCAGGTCTCACTGTCCGGCATCCCGGAGCTCCTTACGGAGGGAGGTCTTGATATGGCTGCGGGTGATGTCGGAGAGGGAATGAGTTACCAGGATTATCTGCGCGTTATGCTTGCTATAGCAGACGGGCAGACGCAGATCACCAGGACTCTGGATATGGTGGAACAGAATATTCGCACAGGGGGCAGACCGAATTTCAGAATTGACTGCTGCATGGAAGCTCTTACCGTGCAGGTGTCGGTCAGGTCCGAGAGACGAGTGACGCTCACGGAAGAACAGACCGTGAGATACCGGGATTTTGCAAAATCGTAGCGTACAGGAAATCAGGGTTCGTCAAAAACAAGTATCTAAAGGAGGCGGGGAGGAATGCCTTTTCCGATGAACAGAAACAAAATAAAAAAATCCGGTCAGCCACGGACAGATGTGAAGGAAAAGGCATTCCTGTCTGCCTCTGTCACTGTGGAATGCGCGTTAGCACTGCCTCTGTGGTTCTTTGCGGTCATAACGCTGATTTCAGTCATGCAGGCTGTCAGGATACAGAATGTAAAGAATCTTGAACTCAGCAACCGTGCAAGGCAGGCAGCTATGTACAGCGGCGTGATCAAGACGGAAGGAGATGGAGTCTGGGTGGATATTCCGCAGGTGTATACCTTTCAGTATCCGGGAGCGCTCGGCGCTATAGCTCCTCTCAGAATAGCGCTCAGAGCCAGGGTATATCCCTGGATCGGCTACGGAGGAGAGGCTGCAGGAAATAATGAGACCGGGGCTCCGCACGGATCTGAAACCGTGTATCTGACCGATAATGCAGAGGTCTATCACACCCATGCGGACTGTACGCATCTTGATCTGACCATCATGCGGACGTCGATGGGGAATGTTAAAAATCTGAGAAACGAATACGGGAGCCGCTACAGACCGTGTGAGGCTTTTCCGAAGAACTATGACGGTCCCGTGTACGTGACTGCCAAGGGGGAGTATTACTATCCGTCGACGGATTACAATTCCCTGACAAGGCATGTACGTATGGTCAGCAAATCGGAGTGCCCGGAACTCCATATCTGCGAAAGGTGTGCGGCTATGGATGCCGCATCCGCAGCGTCTTGATTGCATACATTCGCGGTCTTATTTCAATTCTTGTCCTTGCCGGAAATTCGTGGAAGGATGTCCGGGAACATAAAATCAGCCTTCCGCTTACTCTGGCATGTTTTCCCCCGGCGCTTCTCTGCGCTTGTCTCTCGAGGGACGATTTTCCGATCGGCCTTCTCTATTCTGTCCTTCCCGGATGCATCAGTTTTATATTGACCTGGTTTACAGGCGGCCAGATCGGTGCAGGTGATGGGATCATACTGTTTCTCATCGGTGTCCTCTATCCCTCGGAGAATGTGTGTGAAATCCTTTTTATTGCACTTTTTTCGGCAGCTGTCTACAGCGGCATTCTCTTGGTGCGGCGTCACCGAAGGGAAGAGTCGTATGCTTTTGTACCGTTCCTTTTTGCGGGCAACGTTCTGATGATTGTGATGGAACGGATAACGGTGCCGTGATGAAATCGGGGACGAGCCGGTGAAAAAGCAACATTTGAGAATTCAGGAAGCAATATGCTGCGAAAAGAAGGAAGAAACTATGGAACGTATAGAACGCACTATGTGGCAGAAAGAAATCAGCAGGAAGAAAAATCACAGAACAGTACAGAAGAGATACTACAGGGATAGAAAGAAGTCCGGCAGGAACAACAGTGATACACCGTGGAGCAGGATACAGCAAGGTCCTCTCACATGCGGATCCGTGACAGTTGAGACATCGCTCATCATGTCTGTCATACTGCTCGTGATTCTATCCTCGCTCTATCTGACTATGCACGTGCATAACGGAACCTGCATGACGGCCAGTTGTATTGAGCAGGCAATCAGCGGACGACAGCAAAATAACCCGGTACTCTTTTTCTCAGGGAATGTAGAACGCGGCGAGGAGGAATCCTCTTCGCAGAGGACGATCTCCATGAGCAGTGCGACCTTTTATTTTTCCGGGCAATTCTTATGGCAGGATTCATCGAAGCGCACATATAAAAAATATTATCCTGTGACGTATCTCAGAAAAATCAGAGGAGCAGGAAAACTTGCGACAGGAGAATAAGTGATGGAAGTAAACTACCAGCGTGATATGAATCACAATTATATGATTTTAAAATGCGAGGACGACCTCCGTGAGGAATCCTATGAGACGAGAATGATATTTGCAAATAAAATCCCCGGTCTCCTTCCCTGCCATATCCGTTATATAGACGGGAGGACATATCTGGGATATGACGTGACTTGCAGACAGAGCCTCACGGTATTCTGTGAAAGCAGAAAACCGGGCAGGAAAGAAATCAGAAATATTCTGGGGAGCATACTGGAGACGATTAAAGTCATGGAAGAATATCTTTTGAGTCCGGATCATCTGATTCTGGATCCGCAGCTCGTTCTGATGAAGTTTGAGACACAGGAGGCGGTGCTGGCATTTGCGCCTTTCTTCAGAAAGGATATCAGAAATTCCCTGAAGGAATTGACGGAATACCTGCTGACCTTTGTCGCACACGACGACCAGCAGGGAATCGTTCTCGGATACCGGATTTCGCATGAGCTTACGGAGAATAGCGCGGGCGTAGCAGAACTTCTCGACATACTGTACGAAAAAAAGAGTGCGGAGAAGGGAGTCGGTGTTACAGCATTTTATGAGAATTCTCAGAGGGACATAGGCGAAGGGCCGGTTTTCGACACGGAACCGTTCCGGGAGAGCAAAAGAGCGGGACTGCCGGAAACGGAGAACGACCGGATGTCCGGTACCGTGGCAGGAAGTCCTGTACATAAAAGAATACCGGATAATCCGCGTGCCGGGCCGGATAGGAAGGAGAAAAAGGAGACTAAGAAACAAAGAATCGCAAAAAAAGCATTTTGTATTGTCGCTATCGGTCTTCTCGCAGCGGCGGGACTTTTTATGGGTCTTCACTATCTGTTTCCGGCAGTTCTTAATAACACAGGATTCATGGTCAGAATTCTTGCAGCGGGACTCGTCATAACAGCAGCCGTTGGGGCAGGCATATTTATCAGACGCAGGGATAAAGCGGGCAGAGACCGCCGAAAAGAGTATACATCTTTGTCTGAAAAAGAGTCAGGCGTTTTGTATTCGGAATTATCCGATTCGGAGGACTATGACAGCAATCCCGGTAACGAACTGTCGGAGGACATGTCGCTCTCCAATATTCGAAATGAATTCGAAACACTCACACAGATGCAGAATCCTGATCGGGAAACGGGTGAAAAGTATACGGACGGGCTGCGAGTCGAGGAAACAGACTGGAATGCAGAAGGGAAGGGTACAGAAGTGACTGCTCTTCTTACAGGCGGTCCGCAGGGGGAAGCGACAGCTGCATTTCTCATACCTGAGAATTCTCAGGCGGACTATCCCATGATCCCGCTTTCTGACAGAGAAGTGCTGATCGGGAAGCAGAAGGAGCTTGTCTCCTGTGTGATTAATTCACCCCAGGTGAGCAGGATCCACGCGAGAATACGTCGCGGCGTGGACGGCTATTATCTGCGGGACCTGAATAGTACGAACGGGACAAGCGTGAACGGGGAGATGATATTCGGCGATGAGGAGGTCCGTCTCTGCCCCGGCGATCACATAGCGATAGCTGATATCGTGTATATCATGAAATAGGAATCAAAATGAGACAGTAAAGAAAGGAAAAGGTGAGCATGAAAAAAATATGGAAGAAAATACTTTCAATGGCAATTGCGCTCCTGACTGTGCTGGGATCGTTTCCGGCCACCGGAATTGCCGTATACGGAGCGTCCTATACACTTCATAAGGTCGCAAGCCTCGAAGAACAGACAAAACGTAATGAAACCAATGAAATGACTTATATCACGAACTTCAAAAACGGGGAAGCTGTCGTGCATAATAATGATTTCCGCGCTGTTAATATGCCGGGGTATGGACGTACATGTATAAGCCCGAATAATCCTGTCGTACCGGTCAAAGGCAAAACAGCAAGCTGGCAAAATGTGTGCACCATAACGTTTAAGAAAGCCGGCTATACTTCGAAGGGTGAGTTCATAAATTTGGAGTGTACTCTCACAAATCTGAAGATGACAGGCACGCAAGAACCGGCGGTTCCGGCCTCAAGTAAAATTTCTATCGCAGATGTCACTGAAAAAGGACTCCTTGCAAGGGCTGCTTACGGCACGGTCAACAGCGGTGAATTTATCGACTTTTATACCGGGATCACGCCGATTGTTGAGTCTACCTGGAAAATCAGAGTGACCGATACGAGCGGAAAAACAATGAGCATTCCGCCGATTGCTATGCTTTTTCGGGATATTGACATAGCAGCTGATGTAGACGGTCAGATAGTCAGAGAATCCGTTCAGGTTATATCGGGGTTTGACGAGAATATCTATATCAGTAATAATTCGAGTCTTATTGTATCGGAGAATAATTCGCTCTTTGCAGGGAATAAGACGGGTGAAACGAATGACGACAACGCTATGGTGCTTACGACGATGAATAAACCGGAAGCGACCCTGAAATGGCGGGGAGTTGGGTGCGGTACGTATATCACACCGACTTCGCTTACAGGATATCCGGTGCCGACCAATACAAAGAAGGTGGACCGCACAATCGCGAAAGCGGGGGAATCCCTCCGATACACGATAGAAGCGGAGTTCCCTGTCGTTTCAAATGACAATGCAGCGCGTTCCATATGCGTAACAGATGAACTGAATGATATTTTGGATGCGGCAGGAGCCGTCACACACGCATATAAGGGCAGCACGGATGATGACGGTGCATGGAATGCGACTTGTGACGGTCAGACAATCATGTGGACCGCAAAAAATCCGGAGCAGGTCAAGGGGAGTTATCGTTTCACAATCGATGTAAAGATCAGAGACGATATGGTATTGGATCACAGGGGAGAACTTTATATAGATAACGACGGTACAACTGTATACAAGATACCGAATCAGGACAGCATAGAAATCACTGACCATAACGGTGAAAAGATCAAAGTTTATCCGACAAAGCCGGTTCAGACGGTCATACCGGTCGCAGACCTCACGCTCATAAAAGATGTCGATCATACAAAGCTTGAAAATGCACATGCCGGTGACAGCCTGAAATATTCGTTTACAATCGAAAATACAGGCTTAGTGTCTCTCGAGAAAATCAAACTCACGGACAGTCTGAATGTGGAGAATCTCACAATTGACTGGGAAGGAAGTTCAGATCCCGCCACAGGAAGCGGAACACTTTCTCCGAACGAGACAGTGAAAGGGACGGCAACATACAAAATATTGCAGGCTGATATTGACAGCGGTCTTATTCACAACACAGCGCAAGCAGTCGGCATAGATGTACTGGGGGGCGAACATTTGTCGGAAGATGATGCGGATACGATGCTTGGGTCTACTGCGGGAATTGATCTGACGAAAGATGCTTTGCAACTCAAGGAGGGAGCCGGCGTCGGTGACTCCGTCTCATACAGATTTGAAATAAAAAATACAGGCAATTTGACAATTACGGATGTGACGTTTGCTGATGATCACGAGCTGCAGGATCTGAAGTGGGACAGAGAATACGCAACACTGCAGCCCGGTGAAAAGGCTTCCGGTACAGCGTCTTATGTGCTTACACAGGCGGATGTCGATGCCGGCGAGATTATAAACACTGCGAACGTGACCGGCAGGACGCCTGACGGATCCGAGGTAACAGACAGCGATGAGGCAAAGACGAAGATTATTGTCAGATCCTCGATTCTGCTCGAAAAGTCGACTGATCCTGCAATAAGAACAGATGCGCATGCGGGAGATACGGTGCCTTTCACATTTGTCATCACCAATACCGGTAATTGCAGCCTGAACGACATATCGCTCGAAGACGATCTGCCGGGAATCAGCGGTGTCGTGATCGACTGGGAAAATTCAAGGGATACATCTACCGGAGAGGGAACGCTCGCCGCGGGGGAAGCGGTATCGGGCGGAGCCTTTTACACGCTGACACAGGCAGATATTGACCGGGGAAGCATCCTGAATCAGGCTGCAGTGACCGGTACGGATACGACAGGCAATATCGTGAGCAGCCGGGATGATGCGGAAGTCCTTCTTCCCGAGAACGGAGAAATCACAATAGAGAAGGTCTCGGAAGGGAAAATTACGGATGAAATGCAGATCGGCGATCCGGTCCATTATATATTTACGGTGACAAATACCGGCAATGTGACTCTGACCGAAGTCTCGATCCTCGATAAGCTGGAAGGGCTGGGAACGATTCAGTATGACTGGGACGGCACTAGTGACGCCGGTACACCCCAGGGTACGCTCGCACCGGGAGAAGTTTTGACGGCCTCAGCCGATTACACGCTCGGACAGGATGATGTGGATGAAGGCCGAATCCTGAACAGGGCTACCGCTGTCGGAAAAACGCCTTCCGGAAAAGATGTTACTGCGAGTGATGATGACTTGAAAGAGATCCCGTATATACCGGGAATCAGTATCGTGAAGGAAGTCGACAGACAGACGTACGAGAATGTGAAAGCCGGAGATACACTGAATTACACATTCACTGTGGCAAATACAGGAAAATGCACACTTGTGAAAGTCTCCGTTCTCGATGAACTTGAAGGAATCGGGGAGCTTAAGTATGACTGGAGCGGAGCGTCGGAAGGCGAGGGTATATTAAAACCGGGAGAAATCATGAGAGCATCTGCGGTCTACACAATTACGCAGGATGATATCAATCGTGGCTCCGTGACAAATCCGGCCAAAACGGTTGGCTATGCCCCGGATAAAACCCCGGTGACGGCAGAATCTTCCGCACAGACAGCGCTTCAACAGAACGGTACGATCAGTGTAACGAAGACTGCAGATGTCGTCAAAGTGACCGATGCCCGTCCGGGTGATGAGATCACTTACACCATTGTCGCGGAGAATACCGGGAATATCACGGTCTCCAACGTTGAAGTCCATGATGACAAAGAAGGCCTCGGTGAACTTATATATGATTGGAAGGAGGCTTCCGGAGAGCATCTTCTCGAACCCGGTGAGCGCGTGACGGTCCAAGCATCTTATAAGATAACGCAGGAAGACATTGAACAGGAAAAGACGGATAATACTGTCGACGTGACGGGAAGGACTCCCGATAAAAAGGAAATCACGCCGGCGGAAGCTACGGTGACGACGCCGGTTGAGAGAAAAGACGGAATCAAGATTGAGAAGAACGCGGACGTAGCACTGCTTTCGAACGCTCATGTCGGAGACCGAATCAATTACATAGTCAGAGTTTCCAATACAGGGAATACGATTCTTCATGAAATCGACTTGCGTGATGAGCTGACAGGGCTTTCAAAACCGGAGTATGACTGGTCAGAAGCCTCTCAGGGAGAAGGAATCCTGCTTCCGGGAGAGAGTATGACAATGAAAGCCTTTTATGACATTGTGCAGACGGATATCGACAACGGGCAGGTCCTTAATACTGCGGTCGTTACATCCGAAAACGGAAAAGACGAACCGGTCGGTCCGGCAGAGGACAGCGCGGAGACGAAACTGGGAGGAAAAGCATCGTTCACGCTGAGTAAGACAGTGGATAAGACGACTATTACAAATGCTGTCGTCGGAGATGTTCTCACGTATACCATCGTCGGAACCAACACCGGAAGCGTGACGCTCAGCGACGTTACACTCAGAGATACTCTGAAAGGCGCTACTGCACTCACTTACGACTGGAAAGATGCATCTGCCGGAGAAGGCATACTTCTTCCGGGGGAGAGCGTGACGGCAACATGCACATATAGTGTGACGCAGGCGGATATCAGTAACGGACGGCGTGAGAATACTGTCATGATGACTGCTAAGACTCCTGACGGCCAGACGTCGGAGCGGGAAGCAAAAGTCACGACAACTCTGAAACGGCAGCCGACCCCGACCCCGACTCCCGTAAGAGTAAACGGTAACTCCGGTAATCCGGGCAACACGACCCCTCAGACTGTAACGACGAACAGCAGAACCGTCAACGGTTCATCCCCGGCACAGGGAGGGGGAACTGTGACAACCGCTAAAACCCGCGATGTTAAAACCGGGGACGAAACACATGCAGAGCTCTGGATCCTTCTGGCTGTTGCCGCGGTAACACTTGGGGGCGCAGCTTTGGTCCGAAGAAAGAAGAAAGTCGGATAAAAGCCCTGCAGTACATTGTCCTACCGGACATGTTACACATACATAGACACGCGGTCTGGGAGATGAGCATGCGATTCGGTTTGCAATAGCACTTTCACTTTGAGCCTGACAGGTGTAAAATGAATGTCAATAAATCCTAAGGAGGGTACTTAGATGTCAGACTGTATTTTCTGTAAACTTGCGAACGGCGAGATTCCGACCGCTACATTATACGAGGATGATGATTTCCGTGTGATTCTGGATGCGGGTCCGGCAACAAAAGGACATTGCCTCATTCTGCCGAAAGAGCACTATGCGGACCTCTATGAGATTCCGGATGAGCTTCTTCAGAAGGCTGCTGTTCTTGCTAAAAAAATGACGGTCAAACTCACAAAGGCTTTTCACTGCGACGGGCTTAATGTCGTACAGAATAATAAGCCGGCTGCAGGTCAGACCGTATTCCATTTTCATATACACCTGATTCCGAGATATATTGATGACAAACAGCATATTCTCTGGAAACCGGGTGAACTTACTGCTGAGGCGAGGGATGAAATCCTGGCGGCATATGCAGCTGTATTGGACTGATTCTGCCGAATGCGCAGTTTGTATGAGCGGAAAATGCCAACTGACGCTGATTTTAAGCTCCGCGCTAAATCTCGTGAGAGAGACTTGAAAGTGTGTTCGACGTAAAAACCGCAGTATATGTGTGATGTCCGATAGACAGCGCATATACAGCGGTTCTTTACTTCTATTCTTACGCAAAATTTGTGGAGCAATTCTCGTGATTGTAGATATGAGATATGTGCAAGGTGATAATAGTCATCATCTTGTTTGCAATCTCGTAATGAGACACATTTACTTTCTGCGGTTCTTCTCTATCAGGTCAATAATGACCGCGACCGCATCGCTCTGCTCAGAAGCGGCCATGGCGTCTATATATTTCTGCCTGTCGGCATAGAGTTCGTCCACTCCGTCGATCAGTGTTTTGGTCGTGAGGTTCTCCTCGTCAATGACCATGGAAAAGCCCTGGCTCTCAAAACTGTGAGCGTTAAGAATCTGGTCGCCGCGGCTCGCTTTGGACGGCAGGGGAATCAGAAGGTTCGGTTTGTTCAAGGTGGCTATCTCACAGATCGCATTTGCTCCGGCTCTGGAGATGATAAGGTCCGCCATGGCGAAGAGATCCGGAAGTTCGTCTTTTATATACTCATATTGGATATATCCGTCGGTCCCGACGAGGCGTTCATCGAGCTTGCCGCGACCACAGAGGTGAACGATATCATAGCGTGTCAGTAGCTCCGGAAGCGCATCGCGCACGGCATTATTCACTGCCACGGCACCGAGCGATCCTCCCGTCACCATGATGATCGGTTTCTCACCCGAGAAACCGGTGAAAGCGAGACCTGCTTCGCGGGAGCCGGATTTAAGCTCT
Source organism: Lachnospiraceae bacterium (assembly GCA_017433725.1). Taxonomy (GTDB): domain Bacteria; phylum Bacillota; class Clostridia; order Lachnospirales; family Lachnospiraceae; genus Chordicoccus. The sequence goes on along the minus strand of JAFRGQ010000052.1, from coordinate 46,442 downwards.
TCGCGGATCGGGGTACCCGTGAGGACTGCTTTTTCAGCCGGAAGGGTTTTCATCGTCTCGGGAAAGTTGCAGCATATCACGGACGCAGCGGGGAGACAAAGCCTGTTTGCCAGTCCCGGCGTCATATCCGACTCGTGTGTGATGACCGGAATGTTGAGGCTCTTGGCGGCGCGGACGACGGGAACAGCAACAAAGCCGCCCTTGGAAAAGACGATATCCGGTGAGATCTGTTTCAGATATTTTTTTGCTTCGAACACACCTTTCAGGACACGGAAGGGATCGGTAAAATTCTTCAGGTCAAAGTAGCGCCTGAATTTTCCGGTAGCGATTCCGTAATATGGGATATCATAATCCTCAATCAGCTTTTTCTCCATCCCCTCATAGGAACCGATGTAGCTGATTTCATAGCCATGCTCACGCAGTTTGGGAATCAAAGCGATGTTCGGGGTTACATGGCCCGCAGTACCTCCGCCTGTAAGTACAATTTTTTTCATAGTATGCCTCTTTTCTGACAATTCATGATATAATGTATACGAATACTTCCCGAACACGACAGATGCAGCTTCTTTTAGCCTTTGCCGCGGGATCCTCGTGACCTCAAAGACTAACAGCACGTGGGAAGTGTCAGTAAATATAATAGGGCCCGCAAATAACGGACCTGAGAATATGTCCGTCAGCATATGGCCACCACTAAGTGATTATACAATAGACCGGTTCATATTTCCAGAAATATAGATATCGGCAGGGTTGTGTTTTCGGTTTGAATGAGAGGTGAGGCACTTTGAAACTAACATTTATCGGCGCCGATCATGAAGTAACTGGCAGCTGCCATTTTCTTGAAGCGGCAGGCATGAATATTTTAATTGATTACGGCATGGAGCAGGGGAAAAACATATATGAAAATATGCCGCTCCCGGTCAGGCCGTCAGACATCGATTATGTATTTCTGACGCATGCACATATCGATCATTCCGGAAATCTTCCGCTTCTTGCAATCGGCGGATTCACGGGTCAGATTTTTGCAACGCCGGCGACCTGTGATTTATGTGACATAATGCTCCTCGATTCGGCAGGCATTCAGGAATTTGAAGCAGAATGGCGGAACAGAAAAGGCAAGAGGAAGGGCGACGCCCCTTATATTCCGTACTATACGACGGCGGATGCGGAGCGGATCCTTCAGCATTTTGTGGAAGTGCCGTACGGGATTGTTCAGGAAGTATGCCCGGGGATAAAAATCAGGTTCAACGATGTCGGCCATTTGCTGGGCTCTGCTGCCATTGAAATATGGGTGGAGGAGGAAGGTATAAGGCGCAAGCTGGTATTCTCCGGAGACGTGGGAAATTCGAATCAGCCGCTCGTGAAAGACCCTACGATGATCGAAGACGCTGATTATGTCATTATCGAGTCGACATACGGTGACAGGAGCCATCCGCCGAGAACGGATTATGTGTCTCAGCTTGCAGAAGTGATCCAGAGAACATTTGACCGCGGCGGAAATGTTGTTATTCCTTCTTTTGCCGTAGGCAGGACCCAGGAAATGCTGTACTTTTTCAGGCAGATCAAAGAGCAGGGACTGATTCGAGGGCATGAGGATTTTGAAGTGTACATGGACAGCCCGCTCGCGCTGAAAGCGACCGGCATATTCAATGAGCACACCGCGGACTGTTTTGATGAGGAAGCGCAGAAGCTCATTAAGGCCGGCGTCAACCCGATCGCATTTCCGGGACTGCGTCATGCAACAACTTCGGACGAATCCAAAGAAATCAACTTTGACAATAGACCGAAGATCATTATTTCCGCATCCGGTATGTGTGAAGCCGGACGAATCAAGCATCACCTGAAGCATAATCTCTGGAGATCGGATTCCACAATTCTTTTCGTGGGATATCAGGCGGAGGGCACGCTTGGAAGAAAACTTGTTGATGGTGCAAAGGAAATAAATCTGTTCCATGAGCCGATCGTTGTGGCAGCGGAAATATGTCAGCTGCCGGGCGTTTCGGGACATGCCGACCGGGAAGGGCTTGTAGAGTGGGCGAGAGGATTTCATGCGAAACCGCTCAGGTGTTTTGTTGTGCACGGCGAGGATACGGTAACAGATATTTTCGCAGGTGTGCTTAAGGAACAGCTTGGATGGGACACCATGGCTCCCTATTCGGGGACTGTGTATGATCTCGCCGCCAATGTCTGTGTAAAGGAGACGACGGGTATTCCGTTCGTAAAGAGGGATACAGAGGGCAATCCTGTCGTTTCGAAGGAGCGCGTCTCTACGCCCTATCTGCGGCTTGAGAAGACGGCTGAGCGCCTGCTGGCGATTATTCATGCCAACAGGGGATTGGCAAATAAGGATATTGCGAAGTTTGCAGATCAGTTGAATGCTCTGTGCGATAAGTGGGACAGGTGATAAGCAAAGTCGAAGAGGCTGCCGCATTAAGGCAGCGTCGCAGCCGTATAGTGCAGACATCTGAGAATAACGTTCGCAATATACGGAGTGGACACTTAAATCTATGCCGCAAAATACTCGTGATTTTGTCGTGGGATGAATGCGCAAAATGAAACTTATCTCTGACATGGTAGTGAAAAACTGCCGTACCCCTGCAGTAGTCCAGCTTTTGCTGTGTTATGCCGGGGCACGGCAGCTTTGCGTTTCAACTGTTTACAGCGGCGCGAAGCGCTTTAGCCAGCTGATCGGGGCAGGAGGTATTTTTGAAACCGCACTGAATTCCCTCTATCTTGCTGATGCATTCTTCCACGTCCATGCCTTCTACAAGGCGTCCGATACCTTTCAGATTTCCGTTGCAGCCGCCTTCATAGGCGACATTGCTGACTTTACCGTCCTCAATGTCAAATGTAATCTTTCTTGAACATACCCCTCGGGGCCTATATTCATAATGCATATACAACTCCTTTACATGTGCTGAATGATGCAAGAACGCCGGAGCATTCTTGAATTTGTAAATATTGATTATAGCAGTTCACGCGGAGGGCGGCAACAGGTAAGAGCTACAAAACGCAGTGTAAGATAACCCCCTTACAATACAGAAGAAAAAGTGCTATCATGGGAAACACTTTGCAAATGTTCCTTTTGGTCAGTACGGACAGACAGGAGAGCTATATGAGAATCTGGGGAAAACTCTGGAAAGATAACCACATGCTGAAGGATACCGTGATCGAGGACTTCAGCGACGAAACGCGTACCCATAAAGTTTTCAACGCCCTGTATGAGATCTGCGTTGAATTCGATTTGGGAAAACCGATATGGCTGGACAGCAATATCAGCGAATTTAAACGAACATCGAAAGCACGGTTCCGGCAGGACAGCTTTATAGAGACGATAGATTTCGATTATCTGGAGCTGCAGATAATCGAAGAGGATTAACGGACTATGCTGCAAGAGGATCCCGGAGAAGACACATAGCGCCACAATACGGAGGATAGAACGCAAAATATGCATGACAGATTAACCAGAAGTGATATAGAAAAAATGGAGAAGGAGATCGAGGAGAGAAAACTGGTAAAACGGCCGGAGCTCATCGAGGCGGTCAAGGAAGCCAGGGCTCAGGGAGATCTCTCCGAAAATTTCGAATACTATGCGGCAAAACGTGAGAAGAATCAGAACGAGAGCCGTATACGCTATCTCGAAAATATGATCAAGACCGCGGTCATAGTGGAAGATCATGCAGGTGACGATCAGGTGACCATGAATAAATCGGTGGAGATCTATTTTCCGGAGGACGATGAGACCGAGATTTTCCGCATCGTGACAACAATCAGGGGTAATTCGTTGAAGAACCTGATTTCTATCGACTCACCTCTGGGAAAAGCACTCCTGCATCACCGGGTGGGAGACCGTGTGCGCGTCAAAATCAATGAGACAGCGGGATACGATGTAATCATAAGGAGTATCGGTGATCTGACCGATGAATCGGAGGACGAGATCCGCAGTTTCTGATCAGAATACCGGTTTTATGTCAGTTTTAACATAAGTTACGGGTCATTCGTGTCAATCTGACGAGTCTTTAGTAGCAATTTGACGGAAATACCATTTTTAATTTGTCAGGTTGACCATAGAACGGACCGCCGGTTTTGGGTATACTGTCAACAGTTAAGAAAAACAAAAGCAATTTGCTGGTATCAGCAATCGCAACTGCGAAAAGCAGTAATTAAGGAGGATATAAAAAATGGCAGCTCTTTCTCTTCAGCACATTGATAAGACATACCCGAACGGTTACAAGGCTGTTAAGGATTTCAACCTTGAAATCGCTGACAAGGAATTCATCATCTTCGTAGGTCCGTCCGGATGTGGAAAGTCAACAACACTTCGTATGATCGCCGGTCTTGAGGACATCACAGGCGGTACATTCACAATCGACGGCAAGGTCATGAATGACGTTGAGCCGAAGGATCGTGACATCGCGATGGTTTTCCAGAACTACGCTCTGTATCCGCATATGACAGTTTTCGATAACATGGCATTCGGCCTTAAGCTCCGCAAGGTTCCGAAGGAACAGATCAAGAAGCAGGTTGAAGAGGCAGCTAAGATCCTCGACCTGGACAAGCTTCTTGACCGTAAGCCGAAGGCTCTTTCCGGTGGTCAGAGACAGCGTGTTGCTATGGGACGTGCTATCGTTCGTAACCCGAAGGTATTCCTTATGGACGAGCCGCTTTCCAACCTTGATGCTAAGCTTCGTGTTCAGATGAGAACAGAGATCTCCAAACTTCATGACAGACTTGGCGCAACGATTATCTACGTTACACATGACCAGACAGAGGCTATGACTCTGGGAACAAGAATCGTTGTTATGAAGGACGGTATCGTTCAGCAGATCGACACACCGCAGATGCTGTATGATCATCCGGTAAATGAGTTCGTAGCAGGATTCATCGGATCTCCGCAGATGAACTTCATGGATGCTAAGATCTCCAACAAGGGCAAGACAGTTGAGGTTGGCGGATTCAAGCTTGCACTTTCCGGTGAAAGAGCAGCTAAGCTCGCTGCATATGATGGCAAGACAGTCGTTCTCGGCATCCGTCCGGAAGATGTACATGATGAGCCTGATTTCCTTGCTAAGCATCCGGAAGCAGTCATCAATGCACAGATCAAGGTTTACGAACTTCTCGGCGCAGAAGTATTCCTGTATTTCGATTTCGCAGGCAGCCAGATGACAGCTCGTGTAAATCCGCGTACAACAGCTCGTACAGGCGATACAGTTAAGTTCGCTCTTGATATGGAGAAGGCTCACTTCTTCGACAAAGAGACAGAGATGACAATCGTTGACTGATACGAAATGTATTCGTAGGATTTGAATAAATCCACATAAGAGACAAAGTATCCACGAAATATGGTCCATGGACTATATTTCGTGGATTTTTTTGCTTTATTTGACGAAGTGTCTAATGTATAATATGTCTGATTGTCCGTTACAGATAATTATGAGATCGATCCGCGTTTCACGGGCGGAGGGCTTTAGAATAATGAAAAAGAGAATCATAGCAGGTATACTGGCTATCCTCGTAATCGGCTCGGCCACCGGTTGTGGCAGCAAGGCGGATGACCGGCCGGGAAATGAACATCCGGGGGATATGTCAGGTACGGATGTGGACCTTTCGGAATCGGAAGATACGGCAGGACAGCCTGCGGGCGATAGAGATATTTCCGGAGATTATGCTACCGACAGCTCTCTTGCGGACTTGATGGTATCAGACGAAGCATCCGACCAGAGAAAAGAATATGTAATTTACTGTCCGGACGAGACTCTGCCGGATATTTTTGTGACTTGTTATCCCGGATACGAAGTTATCTCGGAACCGACCGGTGACGAAGAGGGCGTCAGGACTGCGGAAGGCGTGATCGGGGATATGAAGATCCACTGGGTCATCACGGATTACCTGTCAGATGACGAGAAAGCAGGGCACCTTGATGAGCTCCTCGTAGGACAGCAGGAGGAAGGTGCTTCGGAATATGACTGGGTCGATCTTTTTGTGATCGATGAGGTCAATATTGAAAAATATATCGCTGACGGAGTGGACGTTGCTCTGGACTTAAGAAGCATCGGTATTCGGAATCGGGAAATGAGGCAGCAGTTCTCTTACACCCGCACACTCGCCACTGACGGTCTGCAGGTGCTCGGAGCATCTTTCGATGTTTCTCCGGGTGTCTTCCTCTACAGACGATCGGTCGCAAAAGCCGTTCTCGGCACTGATGATCCCGGCGTTGTCAGTGATTCCGTCAAGGATTGGGATACATTCCGGATGACTGCCGAAAAGACCGGTGAAGCAGGATACAAGATGCTGGCCGGATATGATGCGGCTTTTGACGTTTATTCACAGGCAGTCGGTCATGACTGGCAGTCGGATGACGGCAGCCTTCAAATCGATGAACATCTGATGCAGTGGGTAGAGACTACAGACGACTTTGTAAAGAAAGGAATCTGCGGCGATGCCGAGATAGGTTCCGATGAATGGATGGCCGGTTTTACGGGAAAGGGTGATGTCTTCGGATATTTCCTGTCTGCCGAAGAAATCGGGCTTCTCAAGGAGGAAATCGACGAGAGCAATACAGATAGTTTCGGCGACTGGGGGATTGCTCCCGGACCTGCCGGATGGTACAGAGGCGGCAGTTGGCTGTGCGCGGCGGTCGGAACACCGAATCCGAAATTTTCTGCGGAAATCATCAGGAATCTGACATGCAATGAGCAGGTGATGCAGGACATTTACGAGAAGACCGGTATCACCGTGAATAACAGGAATGTGCTTCTCGGATTTGCGGAACACGGGAATATGATCGGAGAAAGATCGCTTTCAGACAGCCTCAGTGAATCTGTGGATGAGTCTATAACATCCGGCAGCAATGAGGAGTCCGATAGAGAAGACACATCATCCGGCAGCCATGGAAAATCCGAGACGGATACTGCAACGTCCGAAAGCTTCGGGGTATCCGCAGATGATTCTTCACAAACAGCATCGGGCATTGTACGCGGTACAGAAGAGTTTGCGGGAGATGCATTCAGTGACCCGTTTTTCGGAGGTCAGCAGACAGGCCCCGTGTATGATAAAGCGGCCAATGCGGTGCAGAATCCGGTCGCAGACTGGGAGAGATGGACCCTGGATGATATGTTCCAGGAAGCCTACTACCCGTATTTCAGGGGGGAGTGCAGTCTGAACGATTCTCTCGCTTCATTCTATCAGAATGCCAAGGAAATGCTTATCACGGAGGATGAGGAATGGTAAACGAAGAGGAAAAGCTGAGACAGTCCATGGAGGAATTGAACCGTCTCACCGGCCTGAATCTGACTCTGGAACCGGATGAACATGCTGATGCGTCTGAGATGATAGAGAAAATCAAGCAGATCTCAATGGCATGGAGGGAGAAGAACAGCAAAACGACATTTCTGACAGAACTTCTTCGCGGCGAACTCAGCGAGGCCGAAATAGCTTCGAGAGCTGCAAGATTCCATCTGGTCTCAGCAGAACCGAGGAATCTCTTTATCATAGAAACCGATGATGAATCGTCGGATATGGTCTATAAAGTTCTTAAGCAGATGTTCACTTCTTCCGGAGATTGGATCGTCAGACTGGGCGGTAAGCGCATAGCGCTGATTCGTCTGGTTTCAAGAGATCGAAAAAGCGGAAGCGCGGAAGAGACGGCCCGAATGACGGTGGATATGCTGAACGTTGAAGCGATGGTGAGAGCGAGAGTTGCATTTGCAGAACCCGCAGAAACGCTGGAAGGACTTCCCGGCGCATATCAGGATGCATTGACAGCCCTGACGATCGGACGGATCTTCTATTCCTATGACACAGTCATCAATTTCAGCAGACTCGGTATCGGCAGGCTGATCAATGAACTCCCGGTCAAGGTGTGTGAGCAGTTCCTGAAAGAAGTCTACGGAGACAATATCCCTGACGAGTTTGACGAGGAGACCCAGACTACGATCGATACCTTTTTCAGCAACAATCTTAATATATCGGAAACGGCCAGACAGCTTTATCTGCACAGGAATACGCTGGTCTACCGGCTTGAAAAGCTTCATCAGCTGACCGGACTGGATATCCGCCTCTTTGAGGATGCCATGACATACAAAGTGGCATCGATGGTGAGAGGATATCTGAAGAGCGGACCGGAGCGATGATAAATAAGTAACTTAACTAAAACTTCCCACTTGTCTCTTTATTGCAAGCAATATTTCGATGAGGCGTATTAAAGCGCTGAGATATGGAAGTTTTAGTAACTAACAATCACGAGGAGGACTAATTATGATCAAATTGCATGAAGGCGGGGTGTATCTGTTCCATGGTACGGAAATCAGTGAATCCTACAGCGGAAATCTTCAGGCTGCGAAAGAAGGAACTATCGCATACGGTATTCTCAAGCAGCACAACATCTCCGGCAACATGGAACAGCTTCAGATCAGATTTGATGCCTTGACTTCCCATGACATCACTTACGTTGGTATTATCCAGACAGCCCGCGCATCGGGGCTTGAGAAATTCCCGATTCCGTATGTTCTGACGAACTGTCATAATTCACTCTGTGCGGTCGGCGGTACAATCAATGAAGACGATCATGTCTTCGGACTTACAGCTGCACAGAAATACGGCGGAGTATATGTTCCGCCTATGCAGGCCGTTATCCACCAGTATGCCCGTGAAATGCTTTCCGGCGGCGGAAAAATGATTCTCGGCAGCGACAGCCACACTCGTTACGGTGCGCTCGGAACCATGGCTATGGGCGAAGGCGGTCCGGAACTTGTCAAGCAGCTCCTCTCACGCACATATGATATCAAGATGCCGGAAATCGTCGCAATTTATCTGACCGGCGAGCCGCGGCCGGGTGTCGGACCGCAGGATATCGCGCTTGCTATCATTGGCGCAGTATTCAAGAATGGTTTTGTCAAAAATAAAGTTATGGAATTTGTTGGACCCGGCGTTGCAAATCTTTCCATGGACTACCGAATCGGCGTGGACGTCATGACCACTGAGACGACATGTCTTTCTTCAATCTGGCAGACAGATGATCTGACACGTGAATATTACGCGACGCATAAGAGAGAACAGGATTTCAAGGCTCTTGCACCGGCTTCCGTAGCGTACTATGATTCACTGATGGAGATCGATCTTTCCGAAATCAAGCCGATGATCGCCATGCCGTATCATCCGAGCTGCACATACACTATCGATGAAGTTCTTGCTAATCCGGCCGACATACTTCATGAGACCGAGGAACGCGCGAAGATATCTTTCGGCGACAAGGTTCATGTCGACCTTATGAGCAAGCTGGTAGATGGGAAAATAATGGTCGACCAGGGTATCATCGCAGGCTGCGCGGGCGGCGGATTTGAAAATATCTGTGATGCAGCCGACATACTGCGTAATAAGAGCATCGGTGACGACCGGTTCTCTCTGAATATTTATCCGGCTTCCATGCCTGTGTACATGGAACTTGTGAAAAACGGAGTATTTGCAGATCTGCTCGAGACAGGTGCGGTTATTAAGCCTGCATTCTGCGGACCTTGCTTCGGCGCCGGCGATACACCTGCCAATAACGCGTTCTCGATCCGTCATTCGACACGCAATTTCCCGAACCGCGAGGGTTCGAAGGTCCAGGAAGGACAGATTTCTTCCGTGGCACTGATGGATGCAAGATCAATCGCAGCTACGGCTGCCAATAAGGGAATCCTGACTTCAGCCGAGTACTTTACCGGTGAATATTCGAAGCCGAAGTACTTCTTCGATGACAGGATTTACAGGAACCGCGTGTTCAACAGCAAGGGTGAGCCGGATCCGTCCGCTGAGCTTCAGTTCGGCCCGAACATTAAGGATTGGCCGTCCATGCCGGCGCTTACGGACAACCTTCTTCTTAAAGTTGTCAGCGAAATTCATGATCCGGTAACGACAACGGACGAGCTGATCCCCTCCGGTGAAACATCTTCTTACCGCTCGAATCCGCTCAAGCTGGCTAGTTTTGCACTATCCAGAAAGGATCCGGCGTATGTCGGCCGTGCGAAAGAGGTCCAGAAGGCGGAAATCGCTCGTGAGGAATCGCTTGGAGAGAGTGAGGAGGCTCTGGAGACGGTCGTAAAAGCTGCATATGAGGAGACGGCCGGGGTGATGAGCCGGGTACGGGAAGTTTTCCCGGATGCCGAGTATGACAATACCGGCATAGGATCGACTATTTTTGCGGTCAAGCCGGGCGATGGTTCGGCCCGCGAGCAGGCGGCGTCCTGTCAGAAGGTACTTGGCGGATGGGCCAATATAGCAAATGAGTATGCCACCAAGCGCTATCGCTCCAATCTGATAAATTGGGGCATGCTGCCGCTGCTTATCGATGAGGGTGAACTGCCGTTTGCAAACGGCGATTATATCTTCCTCCCGAATATCCAGAATGAAGTCCGGGAGAAGGCGGAAGTGATTGAAGCCTACGCTGTAAAGGCGGAGGGCCTGGTGAAATTCTCCATGAAGCTCGGTGATTTGACCGACGATGAGAGAGAAATAATTGAGGACGGGTGTCTGATTAACTATTATCGCAGCCACAAAACCAACTGACAAAATATCCTGTTTGCTGCCTTACTGAGGCGAACATAAATTTAGCAACTGACATAATAACTGAGAAAACGCTCTGCAGGGATTACCCAATGCAGGGCGTTTTTTATACTTTGTTTCAATTGTATAGAATACGCAGAATATTTCAAACTACATGAAAAGAATATATTTGTGTAGACAATTTGCAAAATTAGCTACTATATATGGAAAAAATTATACTTTTTTACCAAAAAAGTGTTGACAATTCTAGAATGATTTGTTAATATACTTACATCACAAGACAACATACTTTTTACAGAAAAGATAGTACTTAACAAGTTAACAATTTCTGATTCTTCTTAAGAATTTTTCGGAGACGAGAAATCCGAAAAGAGTATTCAGGATAGAAAACTTCTTCCACTTTAAAAATAAGTCCTGACGAAGCTGTTTAAGGACAACCCATATAGATCAGCCGGATGGGAAAACCTTTTTCAGTAAAGCTTCTCCGAAGGAAAACCTTTTAAACATTTGTTTCGTGTTTATAACAAGGAAACCTTCCATTTTGAAGTATTTGAATATGGCATATATAGGAAGAACAATTTATCTGAATAACGTTAATATGAAAAATTGATTTTATTTTTCTTTTAACAGCACAGGAAGATCAGAGCCATATGGAGGGTGTTTCCCATGAACACATTAGACGAGCCGATCCTCGTATCTCCTCAATATGATAAAGGCAGAGCATAGCAGTTCCCAACACCAGAAGACCATTTCCATGAATTGAATGAAAAATGATTAAAGATCTCGTAGGAGATAAAACTCGGAAATCAGGTTTATCTTAGCTTGCTTGCATATTGAGACAACTGCCGGTCAGCGAAACTTCAGGATTGTAAAGAAAGTTCTAAAGAGGTAACTGACATTTATAAGGAGTCTGATCATAAGTAATTGGGGTTGTCGTGGTTAGATGATTTCGATGAAACTGAAGAATCCTAAAAATTAAGATAGTATTTTCTAAGTCACTTGACGAGTTGGGAATAAAAATAAGATTTTATATAAATATTTGAAGGTTTATCAAATATCAAAAGAAAAACATCATATGGAACTTGACAACTGAATAATGATATTTTAAGGAGATAAATCCCTTGGATGTAGAATTCTAAAGGGCCGCTATTGCAAAGTACACGTGGTAGCGGCCCTTTTCGTATGCTCAGTTGAGATTCCGCTCGCGAAATCGCAATCACGATGAAGACGAGTGTCATCTGGAGCGTAACCCTTGAATAAAACACGAGTATTGTGCAATGAAAAATTAGTCGTTTGGTTTCAGATCGAAAGGTCCATATGCTTTCCGGTGACCGGATGAATGAACGCAAGTCGGCACGCAGTCAGCATTAGTCTTCCGTGATAATCAGGATCCGGCCTGCCGTATTTCCTGTCGCCCTTTATCGGTATGCCGGCGTTCGAGAACTGGACTCGGATCTGGTGGTGCCGACCGGTCATCAGCCGTATTTCCAATTCATTGTCGGACAGCTTTTTATAGGAAAGCACAGCTTGCTTTGACCCGGGAGTTCCTTGCGCGACGACTCTGCTCGTATTGGTACGTCCGTCTTTCAGAAGATAGTCTGTCAGAATATCTTCCTCTTTGGGTATCTGTCCGGTAACTTCTGCCCTGTATATCTTTTCGATTTTCCCTTCCGTGAGCTGGCGGGTAAGATCGGCCGCGGTCTTTTTATTTTTGGCAAAAAGTACAAGCCCTTCGACCGGCTGATCCAGTCGGTTAATGACATGAAGCTTCGGCTTACGTCCGTCTTTGTTCTTCATCATAAGATCTGTCAGAAGCATGCTCTCAAGATCCTGCACGAGAGGGCTGCGACTCTGAACAGGAAAGCCTGCTTCCTTGTGCACAACTATAATATCGTTGTCCTCATAAATTATTTTCATCAGGGCGGTTCTCCCTTCTATTCTGTGTTAGATATTAAACTAAGAATTTGTATGTTCCAAGTATATCCTACTATGTCATAAAATGCGAGATACGAGTTAAGGAGAATACCTTCACTTGCAACGTATGCTTTATCATGCTAAAATTGCAACGTGTAGATGTATTTGAAGTAAAGAAAGACTGTAGAACTTCTGACTTATTTGTACATGTTATTCAAAATTTATGTTGTAAAGTCGCGGTTATATGGTAGAATTTTATAGATAAGCATTTACACAAATCCATATATTTAAAGGTGGTGATAATTCTTGATTGAAGAGAGCATTAAGGCTGTCAAAGCGGCAGAAGAAAAAGCCGAAGCTATGCTTGCCGATGCAAGGAAAGAGGCTGATGCCATCATAGTGAAGGCAAAAGCAGACGCCGAGCAGTTGGTAAAGGATGCCGGTGAGAACGGTAAGACTTCCGCTGCCGAAGAGATGGAGAGAGCCCGGATCGCCGGAGAGGCTGTCCTGGCGGAAGCTGAAAAAGAGGCGGCGAAAGATGTAGAAGCACTCAAGGCCGTCACGGAAGGGAAAGTCAGCGACGCTATCACTGCAGTGATCAACGACCTGATTTAGGACCGGTAATTGCGTTCCGGCCCGGGAGGAATCCGTATCGGATTTACGTCAGCTGATGCTGAACTTAAGTCATATGCGGGACTTGTGAGCGAAACTTAAATCTCCGGTCTGAGAACGTACTTATAACGGAAGCAGCGAAAGCGGCTTCCGGGGAGCAGTGACGAGCTGCTTCCGTGTAACTTATAACGCAGTAAAGAAAGGCGGGAATTTTGCATGGCTGTTGTTGATATGCAGAAAATCAGCATCTGTGCGCACCGCTCGAACCGCAAGGCTATACTGGAGACACTTCAGAGTCTGGGAATAATGCAGGTTGCCATTGACGATCTGGATGATCCCGAACTTATGAAGATGGATACAGCTGATGCCAGAGCAAGGTTCGAGAAGAACGCCGATCTTGCAGACCAGGCGATTGCCGTACTGGACACGTATGTTCCGGAGAAAGCAGGATTGCTTTCGGGATTCTCCGGGAAGAAGCTGATTGACAAGGATGCTTACTCCCATATCATTGATACCCAGACGGATATCATGGCGGAAGCCCGTGAGGTTCTTCGGAATGAAAAGGCAATATCCGAGTGCAACGGAAATATCCTCAGAGATGAAAATCAAATCGAGGCTCTGGTTCCGTGGATGAAACTCGATGTGCCGATGTCCTTTACAGGCACGAAGAAAACGGCAGCGTTCATCGGTACCGTTTCCGGGGTCTGTGATGAAGCGGCTCTTTACGCACAAATCCGGGAGAAAGCCCCGGAAGCGGACGCTCTGTCCGTTAACGTTCTGTCGACAGAAAATGATTCGACAAATGTTTTTGTACTCTGTCTGAAAGAGGAGAGCGAGGAGGTCGAGGCAGCTCTGAGAGCAGCCGGATTTGCAAGACCTTCTCAGGCTGTTTCCGGTGTTCCGGCAAGAGAAGCAGAGAAGTGCGCAGCGGATATTGAAAAGCAGAAAGCCGAGATTGCCGGACTGGAAGAGGAGATTCGGGCGAAGGCGCCGATAAGGGGAGACCTGAGGATCGTCGCCGATTATTACCGCACCAGAGCGGAGAAATACCGTCTCCTCGGTACTATTCCTCAGTCCAGAAACGTGTTCTTCCTGGAAGGATGGGTTCCGGCAGACTCTGTGGACAGAGTCGAGACACTTCTCACAACGCGATACAACGCTGTTGTCGAGAAGGAACAGAAGCAGGAGGAGGAAGTTGAGCCGACTCTGCTTCATAATAACAAGTATTCCGAAAACTATGAGCCTGTGCTCGAATCCTACGGACTTCCGCAGCACGGCAGGGTAGATCCGACATTCTTAATGTCGATCTTCTATTGCTTCTTCTTCGGTATGATGCTTTCCGATGCCGGATACGGACTTATGATGGCGATCGGATGCTTCGTAGTTTTGAAGAAATGCCCGCGTATGGGTAAAGGCATGAAGAAGATGCTGAATATGTTCATGTGGTGCGGTGTCAGCACGACTTTCTGGGGAATTATGTTCGGCGGATTCTTCGGCAATGTGATTGATGTGGTCGCTCAGACCTTCTTCGGATACACAGGCGCTACGCCGATCCTGAAGCCGCTTTGGTTCGATCCGCTGACTCAGCCGATGAGACTTCTCGTCTGGTGCATGCTGTTCGGACTGATCCACCTGTTCACAGGTCTCGGTATAAAAGGATATGAGTATCTGAAACAGGGGGATGTAGTGGGATTTGTCAGTGATATCGTTGCATGGTATGCATTCCTGATCGGTCTTATCCTGATCCTCCTTCCCACAGATCTGTTCCAGAATATTGCGCAGATGGAATTCAATTTCCCGGCGTTTGTCGCTCCGGTGGCAAAAGTCCTCACATTTGCAGGTATGATCGTCATTGTGCTGATGTCAGGCAGGGCGAATAAGAACTGGGGACTCCGCATTGCGCTTGGCGCATACGATATTTACGGCGTCACAAGCTGGCTGTCGGATGTTCTGTCCTACTCCAGACTTCTGGCTCTGGGTCTTGCAACAGGCGTTATTGCACAGGTCATCAATACGATGGGTTCCATGTTCGGTGGCGGCCCGATCGGCGCGATCCTGTTCGCAGTTATTTTCCTGGTCGGTACTGTACTGAACTTTGCAATCAATGTTCTCGGCGCATATGTTCACACGAACCGACTTCAGTACGTAGAGTTTTTCGGTAAGTTCTATGACGGTGGAGGAGAACCCTTCGTACCGTTCGAAGTAAAATCAAAATATATTGATGTAAAAGAGGAGGCTTAACATGAGTGAATTAGGTATGTTCTTTGGTCTGCTGGGCGCAGCAGTTGCAGTTCTTTTCGCAGGTGCAGGTTCCGCACTCGGCGTCGGTATCGCAGGCCGTGCGGCAGCAGGCGTTGTAACAGAGGATCCGAACAAGTTTGCACAGGTTCTTATCCTTCAGCTCCTTCCGGGTACACAGGGTATCTACGGTCTTCTGGTCGGTTTCATCACCCTTTCCAAGATCGGTCTTCTCGGCGGCGGTGATATTACTGTTTCTCTTCCGACAGGTCTTATGATCCTTGCAGCCTGCCTCCCGATCGGTATCGTAGGTCTTATCTCCGGCAGATCTCAGGGCGAGTGCTCTGCAGCTTCCATCGGTATTGTTGCAAAGAGACCGGACCAGTTCGGTAAGGCTATGCTTTTCCCGGCCATGGTCGAGACATACGCTATCCTTGCACTTCTTATTTCTATCCTTGCAGTTTCCAATATCCCGGTATAATCGGCGTAATTACTTAAAGGAGAAGTTATATGGCAGGCATTGATAATATTACCGGCCGTATCCTGCAGGAAGCGCAGGGAGAAGTGGATAAAATTCTGGAAAATGCCGCAAGTCAGGCTCAGGAAATCGTCGATAAGGCCGGCGTGGAGGCACAAGCCGTCACCAGAGCAGCGGCGGCGAGATCGGAGCAGCAGACGAAGCTGTATGCTGCACGGGTCAAGTCATCGGCGGAAAGCACCAGAAAAAAGGCACTTCTTTCGGCGAAGCAGGAGATTATTGACAGTGTCATTGATCAGGCCTATAACAAATTAATCAATCAGGATGATGCATCTTATTTCGATATGATGCAGAAGATCCTTGCGAAAGCGGTACGCCCGGAGAAGGGAACGATCGCCCTTCCGGCTGCGGACCTCGCAAGAGTTCCGGATTCCTTTAAGAAAGCAGTCAGTAAGATCGCCGGCGATAAGGGAGGCGAGCTTACATTTGCAAAGGAACCGGCAAAGATCGACAGCGGTTTCGTTCTCTCATACGGCGGTATCGAGGAGAACTGTTCGCTTCGCTCTATATTTGCAGCTAACAGAGATCAGATTCAGGACACGATCTGCAAGGTCCTGTTCTCTTAAGGAGTATTAAATGGCATCAGATTGGGATTATACCTATGCGGTAGCAAGAATACGAGTCCTTGAGACACATCTCCTGAGTGACAGTGATGTGAATGCCATGGTCGCGTCGAAGGATATGAAAGCCGCCCTGACATATCTGAAAGATAAAGGATGGGGAGACGCTTCCGGCAAGGATGATGCGGAGGAGATCCTCGAGATCGAAGAGAAGAAGATCTGGGATACCATGCGCGAACTTCGCGTGGATTTCTCGGTATTCGACGTTCTCTCTCTCCCGCAGATCTACCACAATCTGAAAGCTGCAGTGAAGGAAACGTGTCTTTCGGGAGTGCATCACGGAGTGTTTTATCCGGATGACCGATTCGGTCGAGAGGAAATGCTTCGTATCATGCGCGAAAAAGATTATTCTGCATTGCCCGAGCATATGCGTGCCGCGGCACAGGAAGCATATGAGGCAATGCTGCACAGTCGTGACGGACAGCTGGCCGACATCATCGTCGACAGAGCATGCCTGGATGCTATCGAGGCGGCGGGACAGAAGTCCAAAGCCAAGGTCATCCGGGACTACGCCGAATCACAGGTCGCTGTCACGAACATTAAGATAGCCGTTCGATCTGCCAAAACGAAGAAATCCCTCGATTTCCTCCATCGTGCACTGGCGCCGTGCAGGTCATTTGACGTTCGTCAGCTTGCTCAGGCGGCATTCACGGGAGAGGATTCCCTGATGGATTTCCTTTCATCGGAAGGATTTGCCGAGGCGGCGGAGGCTCTGGAGAAGAGTCCGTCGGCATTTGAACGCTGGTGTGACAACATGCAGATCCGTGCGGTCAAACCGCAGAAATACGAAGTCTGCTCGGTCGGACCGCTCGTTGCCTATGTTCTTGCAAGACAGAATGAGATCAAGACGGCACGGATCGTCCTTTCAGGTAAGGAGAATGACCTTTCTGAGGAAGATATCCGGGAAAGAACGAGGGAGATGTATGTCTAAGATAGCAGTCATGGGAGATTACGACAGCGTTTACGGTTTCGGTGCCCTGGGACTGGATATCTATCGTGTGACGGATGCTGAGGAGGGAGCGGCGCTCCTGAAGAAACTCGCAGAGGGCGAGTACGGTGTCGTCTACATGACGGAACAGCTGGGTGAGCTGCTCAAAAAGGAAAGAGCAAAGTATGAGGACAGAATCACACCGGCTATTATCCTGATACCGGGCGTATCCGGAAACACGGGTGAAGGAGTTCAGCGTGTCAAGGGATCAGTGGAACAGGCTGTCGGATCCGATATTTTATTCGGAGATATGAAATAGAAATATCTGTGGCAGGTCTTATGATCTGCCGCGAAGAGAGGAGATACAAATTGAGCACAGGCACGATTTTAAAAGTAGCCGGACCGCTGGTCATCGCGGAAGGCATGCGTGATGCAAACATGTTCGACGTCGTTCGTGTAAGCAAGCAGCGTCTGATCGGTGAAATCATCGAAATGCACGGAGATCAGGCTTCTGTTCAGGTTTATGAAGAGACGTCGGGACTCGGTCCCGGAGAGCCGGTAGAGTCCACAAATGCTCCGCTTTCCGTAGAACTCGGACCGGGACTCATTGGGTCAATATACGATGGTATTCAGCGTCCGCTTAACGGAATCATGAAAAAGACCGGTACGAACAACCTGTCACGAGGCGTTGAGGTCGACGCTCTGGACAGAAACGCAAAGTGGGAGTTCGTTCCGACTGCCAAGGCCGGCGACGAGGTCGAGGCCGGAGATATTGTCGGCACGGTTCAGGAGACGCCGGTCGTACTTCAGAAGATTATGGTACCGTATGGCGTAAAGGGCAAAATCAAATCCATTAAGGGCGGTTCTTTTACTGTCGATGAAGTTGTCTATGTTGTTGAGACGGAAGACGGAGACAAAGAGCTTACCATGATGCAGAAGTGGCCGGTACGCCGCGGACGTCCTTACAAGGAAAAAGTTCCGCCGGTCAAGCCGCTCATCACAGGTCAGCGCGTAGTCGATGCTTTCTTCCCAATTGCAAAGGGCGGCGTCGCTGCTATCCCCGGACCGTTCGGTTCCGGAAAGACAGTCACGCAGCATCAGCTTGCAAAGTGGTCTGAGGCTGATATCGTCGTCTACATCGGCTGCGGCGAGCGCGGAAACGAGATGACAGACGTTCTGAACGAGTTCCCCGAACTGGTCGACCCGCGTACAGGCGAGTCCCTGATGAAGAGGACCGTGCTTATTGCAAATACATCCGATATGCCGGTTGCCGCTCGTGAAGCGTCTATCTACACCGGTATTACAATGGCAGAGTATTTCCGTGACATGGGCTATTCCGTGGCACTTATGGCTGACTCCACGTCCCGCTGGGCTGAGGCTCTCCGCGAGATGTCCGGCCGTCTGGAAGAGATGCCAGGTGAAGAAGGTTATCCCGCTTACCTTGCATCCCGCCTTGCACAGTTCTACGAGCGCGCAGGTCATGTTATCTCTCTCGGCAAGGAAGGCCGCGAGGGACAGCTGTCCGCGATCGGCGCCGTTTCACCGCCCGGCGGTGATATTTCCGAGCCGGTATCCCAGGCTACACTGCGTATCGTCAAGGTATTCTGGGGTCTTGATGCGGACCTTGCTCACCAGAGACACTTCCCGGCTATCAACTGGCTGACATCCTACAGCCTGTATCTTGACAGCATGGGACCGTGGTTCGATGAGAATGTAGGACCTGATTGGATGTCCACACGCCAGAAGCTTATGTCTCTGCTTCAGGATGAGGACTCCCTGAATGAAATCGTAAAGATGGTAGGTATGGATGCTCTCTCTCCGCAGGATCGCCTGAAGATGGAAGCTGCGCGTTCCATCCGTGAGGACTTCCTGCATCAGAACTCCTTCGACGAGGTCGATACATACACATCACTGGCTAAACAGTACAATATGATGAGACTTGTTTACTCGTTCTATTCAGAGGGTGTTAAAGCTCTTGAGCAGGGCGCTACGATCAACAACCTCGTCAAGATGGAAGTCCGTGAGCGAATCGGCCGTTATAAGTACACCAGAGAAGAGAATATTCAGGAAGAATATGAGAAAATCGGCAGAGAGCTGCTTTCTGAAATCTCCGGCCTGATCGGAAAGGAGGACTAAAATGCCGAAGGAATATCGCACGATTCAGGAGGTCGCCGGACCTCTGATGCTCGTAAAGAGCGTTGAAAATGTAAAGTATGACGAGCTCGGTGAGATTGAGCTTGCAAATGGCGAGACACGTCGCTGCAAGGTCCTCGAAATCAACGGCTCCGATGCCCTGGTACAGCTCTTTGAAGCTTCCACAGGTATCAACCTCAGCAACAGTAAAGTACGTTTCCTCGGCCGCTCCATGGAACTCGGTGTTTCCGAGGATATGCTCGGACGCGTCTTCGACGGTCTGGGACGTACAATCGACGACGGCCCTGAAATCCTTCCGGATGAAAGACGCGACATCAACGGTCTTCCGATGAATCCGGCAGCCCGCGAGTATCCGTCCGAGTTCATTCAGACAGGTGTTTCCGCTATCGACGGTCTGAACACACTGGTTCGTGGCCAGAAGCTCCCGATCTTCTCGGCATCCGGTCTTCCGCATGCCAATCTGGGTGCTCAGATCGCACGTCAGGCAAAAGTTGTCGGAACGGACGAGCCGTTCGCCGTTGTATTTGCAGCGATGGGTATCACATTTGAGGAAGCGAACTTCTTCATTCAGTCTTTCCGTGAGACCGGCGCGATCGACCGTACGGTCCTGTTCATCAATCTGGCAAACGACCCGGCTGTTGAGCGTATTTCCACACCGCGTATGGCGCTGACTGCGGCTGAGTATCTTGCATTTGAAAAAGATATGCACGTTCTCGTAATCCTTACGGATATCACGAACTATGCCGACGCTCTCCGCGAGGTCTCCGCAGCCCGTAAGGAAGTTCCGGGACGCCGCGGTTATCCGGGTTACATGTATACCGACCTTGCTCAGATGTATGAAAGAGCAGGACGTCAGAGAGGCAAGAAGGGCTCCATCACGATGATCCCAATCCTCTCCATGCCGGAAGATGATATCACACATCCGATTCCTGACCTGACAGGATACATCACAGAGGGACAGATCATCCTGAGCCGTGAGCTTTACAGAAAGGGCATCACGCCTCCGATCAATGTTCTTCCGTCTCTTTCCCGTCTGAAGGATAAGGGTATCGGTGTCGGCAAGACCCGTGAAGACCACGCTTCCACAATGAACCAGCTGTTCGCGGCTTATTCCCGCGGCAAGGATGCCAAGGAACTCATGATCATCCTCGGTGAGGCAGCGCTTTCGGATATCGACCTTCTGTACGCTAAGTTCTCGGATGCGTTTGAAGAGAAGTATATCTCTCAGGGCTACTTCACAGACCGTACGATTCAGGAAACTCTCGATATCGGCTGGGAGCTGCTCCGCATGCTGCCGAGGTCCGAGCTGAAACGTATCAATGATAAGATGCTTGACAAGTACTATTGATGGCTATTAAACTATCTCGATGTGAGATGCCGCGGCTTAAGACAGCTGCGTACACAGAGTTAGGCCATCCGTCTCATGCCCTTTATGGAGGGCATGAGATTTAAGAAAGGAGTGAGGACACTTGGCATCCAAACAGGTAAATCCAACCCGAATGGAGCTGACGCGGCTTAAATCCAAGCTGGTCACGGCCGTCAAGGGCCACAGACTTCTGAAGGATAAGCGCGATGAGCTTATGCGCGAATTCCTGGATCTTGTCCGCGAAAACATGGCACTCCGGCTGAAAGTGGAAGAAGGGATCAGACAGGCCAATGTCAACTTTGTCATTGCCAAGGCCGGTATGTCCCAGGAGGCTCTGCGCGAGGCTCTGATGGCACCGAAACAGGAAGTCACACTGATGGAAGACGTGAAGAACGTCATGAGTGTAAATATTCCGGTTTTTGACTATAAGACAAGGACATCGGATCCCAATGACATATATTCCTATGGTTTCGCATTCACGTCCAGTGATCTGGACGGAGCGGTAAAATCGCTTGCGGATATACTGCCCGATATGCTGAGACTGGCTGAGGTGGAGAAATCCTGTCAGCTGATGGCGGCAGAAATCGAGAAGACTCGCAGACGTGTTAATGCTCTGGAGCATGTCACAATTCCCGAAACACAGGCAGGAATAAAGTACATCACTATGAAGCTTGATGAGAATGAGAGAAGTACTCAGATCAGGCTGATGAAAGTCAAGGACATGATGCTGGAGGAAGCACACGGGTACAGTGAGAAATAGAGTTCTTAAGTCGGTAGTATTATTTGCCGTATTTGTAGTCGGAGTAATATTCTTTTCATTATTTATGAATACACAGGTGACAGAGAGCGCGTCGGATCTTTCAGATTCGACGCTTCCTGTCATGTGTGTAGATATAGGCGGCAACCGTGTTAACAGAATGTTCGGATATCGGGAGGAGATGGCCTCTGCACATCTGAGAGATTCCGTAATCCCAATGACCACGGACAGGACCCTGACGGTCTCCTACAGATCCTTCGATCTGGGAGTTTCGTCTGTTACGTATGAGGTCACTGCGCCGGATACCGGAACAGTCATCGAAAATGCCAAGATCGGAAACTTCAAGCAGGACGGTGAGTACCGCACGGCAACGTTTACGCTGTCCGAGCCGATTCTCATGAACCGCGAGTATCCGATCAAATTTACCCTGCAGACATCGTCGGGAAGTGTCTATTACTACTCCCGCCTTCTGCAGAGAGCGGACCTGCTGACCGAAAAGTATGTGCAGTTCGTCTATGACTTCTACGAGACGTGCACGAATAAGAACGGGGCGGGTGAATTAAATACGTATCTCGAGACGGATGATACGGTCACCTACAACTCCTTCACGGAGGTCAATCTGAAATCTACATTCGACCAGGTGACATGGGGATCCCTGGGACCTCAGGTCTACCGAAAAGCCGTGCCCACGATCTGCGAGATCAATAAGGAAACGTGCTCCATCACGACAGATTATCTGATCAGCGCTACGGACAGGGACGGTGATACGGAGTTCTACCATGTGGAAGAGTTCTACCGCATGCGCTATTACAATGACAGAATCATGCTTCTGGATTTCAACAGGAAGGCTATCCAGGTCTATGACGGATCGACGGGTTCCATTTCCGCAAACGGCGTCTTCCTTGGGGTTGAGACGAGAGGCATTCAATATCAGACAAATGCTGACTCCAGCATAGTCGCATTTGTCAACGACGATACGCTCTGGGAGTACAACGAGAACGCCCAGAAACTCGTTAAAGTCTTCTCGTTCCATGACACGTCAGTCAACGCGGACGAGCGATATGATCATGACGAGTACGGTATCAAGATCATCCGTGTTCAGGAGTCCGGAGACATAGATTTTATTGTCTATGGATATATGAACCGCGGAAAGCATGAGGGTCGCTGCGGAATTTCGATATGCCACTATCACGGCGAGGGCACTGCGGTCGAGGAGCAGGTCTTTATCCCTTACAGGATGTCGTATCAGACCCTGCAGAACAATCTCGGAAGGCTGTGCTATGTCAATTCATCCGGTACCGCATACTTCTACCTGAACCGTACGGTCTATAAGATCGAACCGGAGACGGGAGAGTTCACGGAAATCATATCGGATATCAATCCGGACTGCTTCGTTTCTTCCGGAAGTAACAGTCAGATCGCATGGATGCAGGAGATGGAGACAAATACCTCCACACACATCACGGTCATGGATCTGGACAACGGAAAATCGCGTGAAATAAGCGCCGGAAAGGGTCAGTAT
Source organism: Lachnospiraceae bacterium (assembly GCA_017433725.1). GTDB lineage: Bacteria > Bacillota > Clostridia > Lachnospirales > Lachnospiraceae > Chordicoccus. The sequence goes on along the minus strand of JAFRGQ010000052.1, from coordinate 23,254 downwards.
CTGAAGGCCCTCGGCTTCATCAATGATGACCTGATTTACGGTCTCGCAAATACTGAGGATATAGCAGTTCAGCCTGCGGGCGATGTGATATTTGCGATGAAGGAGCTGAAGATAGAATCTTTTGACGGCACATTGGTCAAGGACTACAATCCGGATAATTGCTGGGTTTCAGGTATAACAATTACCGAAGGCCTTGTCGAGCTGTCACGCGTCACCAAGACTGAGGCCGGCTACACTGTGGCCTCGACAGATAACATAATGAATACGCGTCAGGTGTCCTCTTCGACGATTCACATTGACATAGCCGTGACCGGACGGCAGGGCCAGATCCTTACTCTCGGCATGTCGGATCAAAAGCGGAATATCAATCCGGTCGTGACGAACTTTGTGCTTCGTCCGTCTGTAAATGAGGCGGATTTGGAACTGGGAATTGATCCGGAAGATCCGTATCAGCTCTTTTATGTTTATGCTTACGGCAAGCTTCAGGAGATCGTGACGGATCCCGGAAAGGCGATCCGCGATGCCGACGAGCTGGTCGGTGTTGTGGTCAACCGTGAGGGACAGTACGTGTATGAGCGCGGTAACAAGGATGTCGAGAACGAGCTCTACAACGAGGATGTTCCGCAGGGCATTTTCTCCGGCACGATCGTTGCGGATGAGTTGCAGAAGGCGGTCGGAGACGAGGCTGTCATCATGAATCTGAGCGGCTGTACGCTTTCTCAGGTGCTCTACGAGGTGTCGATGGGCCGGGCGGTCGTTACAAGGCTTGCCGACGGGGCTACGACTGTGATCGTAGGCTATGACCGCTACAATACGCTGCTGTATAATTTTGCGGATGGATCGCATTATTATATGGGTATAAATGACAGTACGGCGGCGTTTGAGGCCGGGGGAAATGTGTTTGTGAGTTATGTGGAGCCGCAGAAGACAGTTAAAAGCTAATTATTCATAAGGATTACAAAAAGTTACGCAGAGACCGACGAATATCCACGCAAAACTGCTTCGCAATGTTTTGCTTAGGATATTGTCGGTCTCTGCTTTGTTATAATTATTTCCAAGATTGACATACTGCACCGCTTTGGTGTACTATTGTGTTTAATTTCTCAGGGAGTAATAATCAACACCCCTGAATATGAAGGAGGATTTCAAAATGACAAAGATGAAGAAATTCATGGGCCTCGCACTGGCAGGTGTTATGGCAGCCGGTCTTCTCGCAGGATGCGGCGGTTCAGGTTCGGGCGCATCAGGCGCAGCTTCCGATGATGGCGAACTCAAGTGGGTCATCGGAGAAATCGGACCGGTCACCGGCCCTGTCGCCGTTTACGGACAGGACGTTGCCGATGCAGGTCAGATCGCAGTCGACGAGATCAATGCTGCCGGCGGTATCAACGGCTATCAGATCGAGTATGTTACAGCTGATGATGAGCATGATCCGGAGAAGGCTGTCAACGCTTACAATTCTCTGAAGGATAAAGGTATGCAGATCCTTCTCGGCACAGTTACTTCCGGTCCGTGTACAGCAGTTGAGGCTGTCACAGCTGAAGATAACATGTTCCAGCTTACACCGTCAGGTTCTTCCAAGGACTGCATCGCGCAGGACAATGCATTTGCCGTATGCTTCAATGACCCGCAGCAGGGAACAAAATCTGCTGAATATCTTGCAGCGCATTTTGCAGACAAGAAGATCGCAGCCATCTATGACAGCTCCGACATCTATTCATCCGGTATCGAGACGAACTTCGAAGCAAAAGCTAAAGAGCTTGGACTTGAGATCGTAGCTACAGAAGCTTTCACACAGGATACTGCTACAGATTTCTCCGCACAGCTTCAGAAGATGAAGGACGCAGGCGCTGACCTCGTATTCCTTCCGATCTACTACAGCAATGCTGCGACAATTCTGACACAGAGCAACAACATCGGTTATACCCCGACATTCTTCGGATGCGACGGTATGGACGGTATCCTCAGCATGGAGAACTTTGATACATCTCTCGCTGAAGGCCTTATGCTTCTTACACCGTTTGCGGCAGACGCTACAGATGAGCTGACAGTTAATTTCGTAAAGAAGTTCGAGGAAGCTTACAAGAGAACTCCGAATCAGTTCGGTGCAGACGAGTATGACGCATTCTATGCAATTAAGGCTGCAATCGAGAAGGCTGACCTTAAACCGGATATGAGCGTATCCGATATCTGCGAAGGTCTTAAGACAGCTATCACAGAGATCGAGGTTGAAGGTCTTACAGGTACTATTACATGGTCCGCAACAGGCGAGCCGGACAAAGAGCCGAAGGCTGTTGTTATCCAGGACGGCGTTTACGTATCTATTGAGGACTAATCGGAGAGTTTTGCCGTTGACAGACAATGTCATGCATAATACTTATGTCAGCAAACGCTGACCTTGAGTTCCGCACCAAGTCCTGCTCACGAGAACTGAATGCATAAATAGGATTCGTGAGACTTGAATACATGAATAAGACAGTTGCATCTGCCGGCACATGTGTTGACAGATGCAGCTGTTTTTTATTCTTCATTGCGCAATACTCGTGATTTGAGTCATGAGATACGCGCGCAAAGTGAAATCTGGCTTCATCGTGAGTACAATCTCGAGATGAAGAATAAAAGCCTCAGCTACACAATGCTCCACTGGAGCATTGGTTACGCATGCTTAGGCACGGCGGATCGCAGACGTGCGCAGTGGAAGGCGCTTTGGCGCCGCGCACGTCGCGGCAAGAACGCCAAGGCTCGAATTTTTACAGTGCCGGCCGCCAGGCGACGCCGCACCTCCCCTCACTTTCACTTTACGGAAATTTAATAGAATGCTATAATAGTCCATTATTGTTTACTATTAATCTAAGATGAGAGGGTATCAAAATGGTTAGTTTCTTCACACACCTCATCAACGGCCTCAGTCTGGGCAGCATCTACGCTATCATAGCCATCGGCTACACCATGGTCTATGGTATTGCCAAGATGCTCAACTTTGCCCACGGCGATGTCATCATGATAGGTGCCTTCATGGCTTACACGATCATCAGCACCATGGGACTCCCGACGCCGCTCGGTATCATCGGTGCAATCGTCATCTGCACATGTCTCGGAATCGTCATCGAGAAGATAGCTTACAAGCCGCTGCGCAAAGCAGCCTCCCCGCTCGCTGTTCTTATCACGGCGATCGGTGTCAGCTATTTCCTTCAGAATTCCGCACTTTTGATCTTCGGTTCCGACCCGAAAATGTTCACTTCGGTCGTGCCGTTCCAGTCTGTAACGATAGGGTCTTTCTCGATTCCCGGAACGACTATCGTCAGCATAACCGTAAGCATCATTCTGGTTGCTGCTCTGCAGACTTTCATCAATAAGACAAAACCCGGTCAGGCTATGCTCGCATGTTCACAGGACCGCGATGCGGCTTCTCTCATGGGTATATCTGTCAATGGAACGATCACCCTCACCTTCGCAATAGGCTCCGCCATGGCAGCGATTGCGGGTGTTCTCCTGTGCTCCGCATATCCGACACTGAGCCCGACGACCGGTGCTATGCCCGGTATTAAGGCTTTCGTTGCGGCTGTTTTCGGCGGAATCGGTTCCATACCCGGTGCGATGATCGGTGGACTTGTGCTCGGCGTGATCGAAATCCTGAGCCGTGCTTACATCTCATCACAGCTCTCGGATGCGATTGTATTTTCCGTGCTTATCATAGTTCTTCTTGTGAAACCTACCGGACTTTTCGGCAAGGTTATTCAGGAAAAAGTCTGAGGAGGTGTCCGGTATGAAACAAAAATTCTCGATGATGGATGCAACCTCCAGAGACGACTTCAAGACGTATGGAGGTCTCATCCTCGTATTCATCCTCGTATCAATCCTGTCTGTGGCAGGAATGCTGAACAGCCAGATGAAAGGTCTGCTGGTTCCGCTGTGTGTCTATGCGATCATGGCGATTTCGCTGAATCTGGTCGTCGGCATTTTAGGCGAGCTGTCCATCGGACATGCGGGCTTTATGTGCGTGGGCGCATTTGCAAGTGCATTTTTCTCAAAAGTTACAGTGGGATCAATGCCGGACCTGCTCAGATTTATCATTGCAATCATTATCGGCGGTATTGTGGCGGGCATCTTCGGATTCCTGATCGGCATTCCGGTACTTCGTCTGCGAGGCGACTATCTTGCAATCGTCACGCTGGCTTTCGGTGAGATCATCAAGAATATCATCAATGTTCTCTATGTCGGCAGGGATGCAAACGGCTTCCATTTCTCCATCACGAGCGCAAACGATCTCGGTATGGATCTGACTACCGGCGAAATCATAATAAACGGTCCTCAGGGAATCACGGGAACACCTAAGGATTCAACATTTGCTATTGCGTTCATCGTACTGATGATTGCGCTGATCGTTGTTCTGAACCTGATTCATTCTAGGGACGGACGCGCAATCATGTCCGTTCGAGATAATGCAATCGCTGCGGAATCTGTCGGTATCAACATTACAAAGTACAAGCTTATCGCTTTCACGATTTCTGCCGTCATCGCGGGATTTGCCGGTGCACTGTATGCTCACAACCTGGCGACTCTCATCGCAACGCCTGCAAGATTCGGATATAACATGTCAATCATGTTCCTCGTATTCGTGGTCCTCGGCGGTATCGGAAGCACACGCGGTTCCATCATCGCGGCTGTAGTACTTACCCTGATCCCGGAAGTTCTCCGCTTCATGGCAAACTACCGTATGCTGATTTACTCCATTGTTCTGATCGTCATCATGCTGATCAACTGGAGTCCGTCAGTCAAGGGATGGCTTGACAAGCACGTATACAGCAATATTCCGTTTCTTTCGAAAATAAGAGCAAAGGAGGGCAATTAAGGATGGCACTCCTCGAAATAAATAACCTCGGTATTCAGTTCGGCGGTCTGAGGGCTGTCGATGATTTCAAGCTCACAATAGAAAAAGGTGAACTATACGGTCTGATCGGTCCGAACGGTGCGGGCAAGACGACAGTCTTTAATCTCCTTACCGGTGAGTACAAGCCGAACGAAGGCGTTATCAAGCTGGACGGGCAGGATATTACCGGAAAGCGTCCGATCGATATCAACAGGGCAGGCATTGCCCGAACATTCCAGAACATCAGACTGTTCAAGAAACTTACCGTTCTGGACAATGTAAAAGTAGGTCTTCACAATCAGTATCATTACTCAACGGCCGTATCTATTCTTCGTCTGCCCAAGTACTATCAGGTAGAGAAGGCGATGAATGAAAGGGCGATGGAGCTTCTGAAGGTTTTCGGTCTTGATACGGATGCGGATAAGATCCTCGCTTCCAATCTTCCGTACGGACAGCAGAGAAAACTGGAGATTGCGCGTGCGCTGGCTACGAACCCGAAGCTTTTGCTTCTCGACGAGCCGGCTGCGGGCATGAACCCGAATGAGACGCAGGAACTCATGGATACGATCAAGTATATTCAGAAGCATTTTGATATGACGATCCTTCTGATTGAGCACGATATGAAGCTCGTTTCCGGTATCTGTGAGAAGCTGACAGTGCTGAATTTCGGTCGTATCCTGACACAGGGCGATACGAAGACAGTTCTGGCGAATCCGGAAGTCATTAAGGCGTATCTCGGGGATGATTAAGGAGGTTAGGAAATGGCAATGCTTAAAGTCACGGATCTCCGCGTCAACTACGGCGTAATCCCGGCGCTGAAGGGGATCTCATTTGAAGTTAACCAGGGAGAGGTCATTGCACTGATCGGTGCAAACGGTGCCGGCAAGACCACGACTCTGCATACCGTAACGGGGCTTATTACAGCTGCTTCAGGCAAAATAGAATTTGAAGGAAAAGACATCACGCATACACCGCCTCATAAGATCGTGGCCATGGGTATGGCACACGTTCCCGAAGGACGCCGTGTTTTTCCCGACATGACCGTCTACCAGAATCTTATGCTGGGTGCGTATACTCGAAACGATCCTGCGGAGAAGGCTGCGTCCCTTGCGTGGGTGTACGAGTGCTTCCCGCGGCTTAAGGAGCGTGCTAAGCAGATGGCAGGTACGCTCTCCGGCGGTGAGCAGCAGATGCTGGCCATGGGCCGCGCTCTGATGTCACATCCCAAGATCATCCTGATGGATGAGCCGTCCATGGGTCTGTCACCGATTTATGTGAATGAGATCTTTACCATCATTGAGACCGTTTCCTCTCAGGGAACAACTGTCCTGCTCGTTGAGCAGAACGCTAAAAAAGCGCTCTCCATTGCTGACCGTGCGTACGTTCTGGAGACCGGAAGCATAACAACAACAGGCGTTGCGGATGACCTGCTTCACGACGATGCGATCCGCAAAGCATATCTCGGAGAGTAAAAGAGTTCTGATGTACAGGCTTCACGACGATGCGATCCGCAAAGCATATCTCGGAGAGTAAAAGAGTTCTGATGTACAGGCTTTACGACGATGCGATCCGCAAAGCATATCTCGGAGAGTGAAAGGGTTCTGATGTACAGACATCTGCCGCAGAACCTAACTGACTGGAAATAGAGGAGAAAACAATGAATAAAAAAATCGTTATAGCAATCAGCCGTGAATACGGTGCCGGCGGAAAAACGATTGGTGAAATGCTCTCGGAAGATCTGGGAATTCATTATTATGATAAAGAGCTCCTGAAACTTGCTTCGGAGGAATCCGGAATCAACGAGGCGCTTTTCAACAAGGCGGATACAAAATTCACCGGCTCCAATCTTCTTCATAAGATCATGAAATCAATATACAAGGGTGAACTGCTCAGCCCGGAAGACAATGATTTCACGTCCAAGGAAAATCTTTTCAACTATCAGGCGAAAGTCATTCGGAATCTCGCCGATGCAGAGGCCTGCATCATTGTCGGCCGCTGCGCGGACTTTATCCTGAAGGATTATGACAATGTTATTCGCATATTCCTGCATGCACCGGAATCATTCCGCCTTGAACAGGCTGCTCTGAGAATGAGTCTGCCGCCTGACAAGCTTCAGAAATGGGTGGAGAAGGAAAATGCTTCCCGCGCCGAGTACTATAAGTACTACACCGGCCGCGAGTGGACGGATGTACGCCATTTTGATCTGAGTCTGGATACATCCAAAATCGGATTTGAAAAATGTGCCGAGCTGATCAAAGGATATATGAAGCTCAAGTTTGAAGGACTGGAGTTCTGATTCATAAGTAAATAATTATCGAAAAAAGGCTCTGAGCTGCCGAAATATGCAGCGTCAGAGCCTTTTGTGCTGGTTATGTCTACACGATATTAAATGTTTGCTGAGATAAACGTTTTATAGATACTTTATGTCGTCGCCTGCAATTTCACGCTCATCATGGCTTTTCTGACCGCCGGGACTGCAAAGAGAATCAATGTAAGCAGACCTTCCGCACAGAGATAGAAGCCATTATAGCTGATGGAATAAAGAAGCGGATTCATTCCCTCCGGTGCGTACATACCGAAGAATATGACGCCCGAAAGGACAGCGAAAAAGAAGCGGCCGAGGACTGCGGCAATGTATCCGATCAGCAGACCGTTCTTCTTGTCAGAGAAGAAACCGGAAATTCCGAGAGCACCGAATGCGAGCGGGTAGTCCACAAGCATCTGTGGCAGAGAGACGATGTACGGACCTAAGATCAAACGAAGAAGCCCGTAAGTTACGCTTGCCAGAAGTCCGACGACCGGACCGTACCAGTAGCCGATCAGAACTACGAAAAGCATGGAAAATAAGGTGATGGAGCCTCCGGTCGGCAACCTGAAGAGTTTGATCTGACTGCACACAACTGCGAGTGCGAGCGCCATGGAACAGTAAGCGAGCTGCTTTGCTCCAATCTTTTTGCGGCCGCCTGCAAAAACAGATATGACAATCAGTAAAAGGAATACGGCTACAGCAACTAACGTGTAGCCGGCGGCGGTGAGTCCGCCGTCTTGCGTGACAAAAAACATATAGATGCCTCCTTACGCCGGTATTATCCGGATCAAGTAATAGGGGTCGTGCAGATGCACTCTCAGCCTGATGCGCCCCCAGCAACATAATAACTATAGTGCAGTTGCGGCACTACGTCAAGGGACCTCGTGCATGTACTTAAGGAAAGACATCCTTATAGAAGATGAATGCGATGCGGGTCGAGCAATGCAAAAAAGAGTCGGAGGAATATGAATAACGACCGCTGTATTATCACGATTTCTGGGATTGAGGATCGCAGCCGCGCATTAAGGAAGGTGCTTCGCACCATGCGTGGCGCGGCAAGAACGACGAGGTGTTCTTGATTAGTGAGTGTAGAGAAGCGGAGAAAGTAATGTGAGCAGAAAATGATAGAGAATTCAGATAAATAAACGATAAATACATATTTTAGACCGAATAGTATGTGCCGACATGAATATTCCGAATATTAAAATTAAAATAGAAAAATGATAAAAAACTGTTGACAAAACAGAGAACTAAATGTAAAATAACATCATCAACAAAAACAAATTACAAAAATTTAACAAAGGAGGACAGTCCATTGGAAGTTTAAGTTCTTGGTAATTCCTTTTCATCTTAAGAAAAGTCCAGTTCTATCAGATTTAAAAATCAAAGATCATTCTTATGAGGAAGGATCTTCACAAGGAGCCAGGAGTTCCTGAAAGGTTTTTATAACAGAAGTACATGGATACTCTTTTAAGAATTGAATTCCAGAAAATTTTTTAGTTTCTCAATTAAAAATCAAGTTTTTCAGATTTAGTAGTAAGTTTAAATACAGAATATGTATTAACCATTACGTCCAACATTCCGAATCCTGAGTGATTAATAACAACATTACCTAAACCTAAGAATAAAACCAAAACCTGTTTAAGATTTGAGAAGAAACTAACGGCTGATCAAGATAATCTGGAGGACAATCCAATGAACGGTTGACGTCCTTATGGACTTAATCAATAAAGGTACCTTAAATAAGCGAGAGGAGGTTATACAGTGAAACTTCTAAATATTCATTAATGGGGCTATCCGAATGGCAGTTGATTAGAGAAAGCATTTGGATAGCCCTTAAAATTTGCTTATTTTTATATTTATTTATTCATGGTGTCAGGCATATCGTATTGCCTGATTTATTTTTGTGTCTTAAAATAGAGGAAGATGCCCCCGCCCACTGAGGCGGTAGACTCCGGATCAGTCTCATTGGAGGAAAAAGTTATGATCAGATTGATTGCAAGTGACATCGACGGAACACTGGTAAGAGAGAGCTCACATCACATTAATCCCGAGTATTTTGACGTGATTCGTGCACTCAAGGCGAAGGGTATTCGCTTCTGTGCATGCAGCGGAAGACAGTATAAGAGTATTCTCGAGCTGTTCAAGCCGGTCGCCGATGACATCTATTTTATCGCGGAGAACGGCGGTCTCCTGCGCACGAAAAACGAGATACTGTTCCAGTGGGCTATTGAGGAGAAATATATCCATCCCCTTATCGCCGACATCCGCCGAGAAACGGACGCCGACATTACGGTCAGCAAAGCTGAGTGTTCCTATACGGAATGCGGAACGCACAGGGATCCGTACGTCTATCTGAGAGATGCTTACAAATACGCTGTCGAAGATATCTACAGCCTCGATTATCTGAGCAAAGTCGGTGTTTTGAAGTTCTCTCTGTATCATCCGAAGGATGCCGAAAAGAGTTGTGAGTGGCTTTTCAAATCTTTCTGGAATAATAAGTTCAAAATTGTCTGTTCCGGCGCGAATTGGGTAGACATCTGTGCCATGAACGCAGGTAAGGGCGAGGCTTACGCTCTCCTTCAGGAGTATCTGGATATTCCGAAAGAGGAGACCATATATTTTGGAGATAATATGAACGACCTGACGGCATTTGAAGAGACGGGAACGAGTTATACCGTTGCAAATGCAAGGTCGGAAGTGCAGCATGAGGCAGATATCGTCGTAGCATCTTATAAACAGGACGGCGTGCTGAAGGTGCTTAAGAGTTTCCTGTGAGAGAGCGAAGGTTGCATTTTCCCGCAGAATGGTCTACAATCTACGGATAGTACACCTGAGTGAAAAACAGGTGTCAGAGCGGATGTCCGCAAAATACAATAACGCCGCGCCGTGCGGCACACTGGAGAATAAAAATGGAAAAGCTAGTTACAGTCAGAGAGTTATTCAAAGAGACCGAGAAGTATATTGACACGACCGTCAAGGTGGGCGGCTGGGTACGCTCCATCCGCGGATCGAAGGCATTTGGTTTCATGGTCCTGAGCGACGGTTCCTTCTACAACACATTACAGATCGTCTTCCATGACAAGATGGACAATTTCACGGAAGTCAGCAAGCTGAATGTAGGTTCCGCGGTTATCGTTACAGGTACCCTGGTTGCCACACCTGAGGCAAAGCAGCCGTTCGAGATCCAGGCGGATACTGTAGAGATCGAAGGAGCATCCACGCCGGATTACCCGATGCAGAAGAAGCGCCACACGCTTGATTATCTGCGCACGATGCCGCATCTTCGTCCGCGCACGAACACATTCCAGGCAGTCTTCCGCGTACGCTCCCTGATTGCATACGCAATCCATAAATTCTTTATGGAGCGCGACTTTGTATATGTACATACTCCGATCATCACGGCGTCTGACGCTGAAGGTGCCGGCGAGATGTTCCAGGTAACGACACTGCCGCTCGACAAGCTTCCGATGACGGAGGGCGGCCAGATCGATTACAGCAAGGACTTCTTCGGCAAGATGACCAACATGACGGTTTCCGGTCAGCTGAACGTGGAGCCGTTTGCGATGTCATTCCGCAACGTGTACACATTCGGACCGACATTCCGTGCCGAGAATTCCAACACCGCGCGCCATGCAGCGGAGTTCTGGATGATTGAGCCGGAGATGGCATTTGCAGACCTCGAAGACAACATGGAAGTCGCGGAAGCAATGATCAAGTACATCATTAACTATGTTCTTGAGAATGCTCCGGAAGAGATGGCTTTCTTCAATCAGTTCATCGACAAGGGTCTCATTGATCGTCTTAAGGGCGTAGCGAGCGCTGAATTCGGTCATGTGACTTACACGGAAGCAATCGATATTCTTCTGAAGTCCGGCAAGCAGTTCGACTATCCGGTCAAGTGGGGCGTCGATCTTCAGACTGAGCACGAGCGCTACCTGACAGAGGAGGTCTTCAAGAGACCGGTCTTCGTCACGGATTATCCGAAGGAAATCAAGGCTTTCTACATGAAGCTCAATCCGGACGGAAAGACCGTTGCGGCTATGGACTGCCTTGTTCCGGGCATCGGAGAGATCATCGGCGGTTCTCAGCGTGAGGAGGACTATGACAAGCTCATCGGCCGTATGAAGGAGCTCGACATGGATCTCAAGCAGTATCAGTTCTATCTTGACCTTCGCAAATACGGCACAGTCAGACATTCCGGATTCGGCCTCGGCTTTGAGCGCTGCGTTATGTATCTGACAGGTATGGCAAATATCAGAGATGTGCTGCCGTATCCGAGAACGGTGAAGAACTGCGAGCAGTAATAATATGGCGGTGCCTTCCGATTTAATGCGGAAGACACCGCTTTTTAGTTCAAGATAGTTGCTGCTTGTAAACTGTTTGCCTCGATGCTAAGTCACTTCGCAAATTGGAGCTTATTCAATCCAGAACAATTCATCCAAAGTCTTATCCAGTGCCTTACAGATCGCAATGCACAGATTTATCGTGGGATTGTAATCCCCCTTTTCTATCGCGCTTATCGTCTGCCTTGAAACATCGCACATTTTGGCAAGCTGCTCCTGGGACAGATCTTTTGCCGCGCGAGCGGACTTCATTTTCAGATTTTTCATTCTGTCACCTCGCTTCCCATACTGACTTTCTTTATGACGAGAGCTATGAGGATTGCAAGAAAACTGAGACCGCATATGAAGCTTGCTCCGCTTGAGAACGTGATGACGCCATTTTCAAAGAGTGAGCCGTCAACGAGCCGAAGGATACCCATGCCTGTATTTAACAGTCCGATAAATGCACAGAGAGCAATGTAGTATGTTCCGTTCTGACCGATTTGGAAAAAGGCCTCTTTGAAAATGCAGTATACGACAAATGTCACGATGCCGATCATCATAACAACAAAGATGGAAAATGAAGGTGAAACAAATGTTATCAGATTCGAGTCGAGAACCATGAGCAATACGAGCAGGAGCGCAATCGTTACGAAATAGCCGAGCCTGTATCCGTCAGCGCGGATCTTCAGCTGCATTTCGTCGTAGTGCTGCTTTTTTCCGGCTTGCCTCATTGAGGACCAGATTGCGATAGCTAAAAAGAGAACTGCGAATAATCCTATATAAAAACCTCCAGACATAATGATTACCTCCGTGATTTAGGGTTGAAAGAAATATCTTTGTTGTGATTATAATGTAAACTATTTCGATTTAAATGTCAAGTATATTTGACAAAAAGCATGTGATAAATGAATAATTCATATTGTACTCTGGGATTGCAAAAGGGTTTTTGCTGCTGCAACGTAACTATTTAGAGAGACCATAGTAGCTGATATGAAAAATAAAAGCCCCCGGCAGATCGCAGACATGCGCAGTGAAAAGCGCTTACGCGCCACGCATGTCGCGTCAACCACGCCTTGGCGTTCTTGAATTTGTATAGTGCTTATAAGATAATAAATAAGAAAATTAGGCGTGGAATAATATCTGGTGATTATGGAGTATTACAAAATGATAGAAGTCGAAGTGAAACTCAAGATTGATAACAGGAACAGCGTCGAGGTGCAGCTCAGGGATCAGGGCTTTTGCTTGCAAAAAAGGGTAAAAGAGACGGACACTTATTTTGACGGCGGCTTATATGGCATTAAGAAGAGTGGTCAGGCTCTGCGTGTCAGGAAAACCGTGGATTATATGACAGGAGCCGAAAAGTCGGAATTGAATTTCAAAGGAGCAAAAATTGATAACATCTCTATGGCAAGACAGGAGCTTGAAACTGAGATCCGAGATGGCGAGGTTGTTATGAAAATACTGGAGGCTATAGGATTTCATCAGGCAGAGCCCCGTGTCATTAAAGAGAGATGGCTGATGTCACGCGATGACATGCATGCGTGCCTTGATGAGGTAGAAGGGCTGGGTTCATTCCTGGAGTTGGAAATCATGGTGGAGGATGAGGGAAACAGACCGGAGGCTCTCGGAAGGATTGAAGAGATATTGGAGAAGCTGGGGTATACGATGAAAGATACTACAAGAGTCTCCTATCTGGGACAGCTGCTGGGGAGAAATTTCTGACAAATAATTCGTGCATATATACTCAAGTAGCAGGCTTTCCGGCTAAGCATACTACTTTACAAGCAGGAACGGACGTTCTATAATTAGAATGTCCGTTCGATTTTTTTGCACTGTTAAATGGGGAGTGATATCTATGACTACATGGCAATTTTTATTACTGGCGGGACTACTCATAGCAATAGTTGTTTTGCTGGCTCTTGTACTTTTAAGAGCCAATAATAGCGATAAGAATTCTGATGATTTTGAAGAATTGCAGGACGAGCTTGTACGCCTCGCCGAGCAGGTCGAATCCACCGCGAAAACCAACGCTGAGTTCAATACACAACTGAGGGCAGAAATCTCCGGCAGCCTCAGAGACGGCCGGCAGGAGCAGCGTGAGCAGCTCTTTTCCTCTTCAAAGCTGCAGACAGAGACTCTGATTAACATGAAGGACAGCATCGTCTCGACTCTTTCCGATAGCATGGACCGCCTGCAGGCTTCCAACGAAGCAAGACTTGATCGTATCCAGGGCGTGGTAGATGAGAAGCTTGATAAGACTCTGAATGAACGGTTGGATGCGAATTTTAAGGCAGTGGGAGATCAACTCGGTCAGCTTTACAAGACGCTCGGAGAGCTTCAGAACCTGTCAAATGGAGTGACAGATCTCAGCCGCACCCTCTCCAACGTCAAGACACGCGGCGTCTGGGGCGAGGTCCAGCTCGGCCGAATCCTGGAGCAGACGATGACCCGCAGTCAATATGAGACAAATGTAGCTACGCGCCGCAACTCCGATGATCGCGTGGAGTTTGCCATCAAGTTCCCTGCGCAGGACGGCACGGACGAAACCGTGTACCTGCCTATAGATGCGAAATTTCCGTCGGATATCTACAATAAGATAGTGGATGCGTCTGAATCCGGTGATGCAAAAAGAATGTCGGCTGTCACGGCAGAGCTCCGGCAGCGGATTCTGACGGAGGCGCGGACAATCCGGGATAAATATTTGAATCCGCCGCACACTACGAACTATGCGGTCATGTTTCTGCCGACGGAAGGCCTGTACGCGGAAGTGCTGCGTATAGACGGACTGACAGAAAAATGTCAGGCTATGGGCATTATCGTCGCAGGACCGACAACAATCACGGCAATCCTCAACTCGCTTCAAGCCGGTTTCCGTAATATCGCGCTATCTAAGAAATCAGTAGAGGTAATGAAGCTGCTGGAAGCGGTTAAGGCTCAATTTGTCCGAATGGACGAGGAGGTCACACGCACACAGAAGAAGCTGCATGAGGCACAGGCTGCCAACGACCAACTGCATCATCGCACACGCATTATCCAGAAGAGGATGCGCAATATTGCGGAGATGGAGGTGCCGGAGGCGGAGGAGTTGCTTGAAATAGGGGAGTTGAATAGCTGATGGTTGTGTCGAAAGCGAGTGTACTTTTTGTGCTGACTGGTATGGTGGTGAACAGTGCGCGTACACAGTGAGAGGATTCTGGATTAGCAAAACAAAAATCTATAAGACATGATGAACCGTGCATAGCTTGGGCTTTGCGCGGTTTTGTGGTGTAGATGCCTCTTACTTATATATGGCAAATTAGCATTCCACTATTAAACATTAACGAAAAATGAATTGACAATTTTGAAGATTTCTATTATTATGTCTGTATGAGGGAAATACAACTTATCTAAAACAAAAAACATCTTCTCTTTAAGAAGATGTTTCTTGCATTCCACTGTAAACATTAACTTTTAAATCCACAACATTTAAATCCACAACAAAGGTATATAATTTAAAAATGTTGACTGTTTTATTTTAATACATAATAGAAAAGTATCAACCATATTTTCTTCAAGGAGGACCTTATGGATGACTTTTGGGCACATATTAAAGTAGACGATACAGGAAAAACTATCTTTCAGACATGTCAAGATCATTGTGATGGCACTGCAAGACGTGCACAGAAAGCTCTTTCTGCTATTGGATTAGGCAATACTGCATTAATTTCCGGAATTTTACATGATTGTGGTAAATTCACAGATGATTTTCAAAACTATCTTAAAGATGCAACGAAAGGAAACGGTGCCAGAAGAGGGAGCGTTAATCACACATTCGCAGGTGTGAGATGTATTCTTGAGAAATATCACAATAATTCTGAAGATGTATTGTCCATGATTACCAGTGAAGTAATAGCTTATGCAATTGGATCCCACCATGGTCTTTTTGATTGCATATCGGAAGAGCATAAAAGTGGTTTTGAACATAGGCTAACAAAGGAAGGCATATCATATAAAGAAGCCTTAAATAATTTTTTTCGGTGTTATATATCAGAAGAATCACTTGACTATACTTTTCTTCAGGCTGCTGATGAGATGAATAACTGTTTAGCGCTGATTCAAGGCATTATTTCGGGACACATCCAGAAAGGGAAAAATGATGCTGAAAATATTGAGTGCGAATTATTCTTCTATATAGGAATGCTGACAAGGCTTGTTTTATCTGCGGTTGTGGAAGGCGACAGAGATGATACAGCTACTTTTTTTTCCGGAATAGAGCATTCTGAATACAATGCAACTAAAGCACTTTGGGATAAGCTGCTTAGTAGAGTTGAGACAAAGCTGTCGATGTTTGATCAATCCACTCTTATATCCAGGACAAGGATGCGATTATCAGATCTCTGTAAGGAAGCATCTTATATGGCACCTGGCATATATCGGCTTAATATGCCTACAGGATCAGGTAAAACATTGAGCTCATTAAGATATTCTTTGGCACATGCTGCAAGATGGGGAAAGAAACGAATCGTTTTTGTAACTCCATTGCTTAGTATACTAGATCAGAATGCTACGATAATTCGCGATTTTATAGAAGACGATGAAATTATATTGGAGCATCATTCTAATATCATACGACCGAAAGAAGGAACTGATGAATATGATCGATGGGAGTATCACACGCAGACATGGCATTCACCAATTATCATAACTACGATGGTGCAGTTTTTGAATACGCTGTTTTCGGGAAAAATGGGATGTGTGCGTAGGATGCAGGCGTTATGTGAAAGCATAATTGTAATTGATGAAGTACAGACGGTGCCAGTGAAGATGATATCTATGTTTAATTCAGCTATGGGTTTTCTTCAGTCAGTATGTAAGGCTACGATTATTATGTCGTCTGCAACACAACCTTGTTTTGAAAATGTTCGGTATCCTCTCAGAAATGTTAAAGGTGATCTGGTTCACTTTGATGATGATATATATGAGATTTTCAAGCGTACACATATTTCTCAGTTGGATAGATGTACGTTGGAAGAGGCGGTATTAACGATACAGAACATTTTGCATGCATGCAAAAGCCTTTTGATTGTATGCAATAAAAAAGATGAAGCCAGATACATATATGAACAACTCAGAGTCAATGATGTTACTGCTTTTCATTTATCAGCTGCCATGTGTATACGACATCGAAAAGACACCTTGGAATTGATTAAGTCTGCTCTGGCAGACTCAAATAGATCGAACAGAAAAGTAGTATGTGTTTCGACACAAGTCATTGAGGCAGGGGTTGATATATCTTTTGAAAAGGCAATTCGGTTTACGGCAGGAATGGACAGCATCATTCAAACGGCCGGTAGATGCAACAGGAGTGGCGAGATAAAGGGGAGAGGAGACGTATATGTCTTGTCCTGCATTGATGAAAACTTAAATAGGCTTGAAGAAATGAAGAGGGCTAAGATGTCTACCGAAAATCTCCTTATGGAATACTCACAGAATCAAGATTTATTTCAGGGCAGTTTGGATTCGCAGAAAGCAATAGAGTATTACTATACTAATTACTATAAAAGTTTTCTTGATGACTATCAGGATTATGCATTGAGAGATGGTGAAACAATTTATAATTTGATGTCTGTGAATACAAATTATGTCGGTGCACATTCGGAGAGAAACAGATTTTATCTACGCCAGGCATTTGCTACTGCAGGAAAAGAATTTAAAGTATTTGATTCGGATAGCATAGATGTTCTTGTTCCATATGGAAGAGGTAAAGGGCTAATCGACGATTTGAACTCCGAGAAAGCTATGTGGGATATCAGCTATATGGAAAGTGTTCTGGATAAAGCCAGAGAATATACAGTGGCTCTGTATTCCTATCAAATAAAAAAGTTGAATCAGATGGGCGCATTATATGAGATTCATGAAGGAAGAGTAACAATTCTACAGCCGGGTTTTTATAATGATTATGTGGGAGTGAAGGATGAAGATCAGAACAACGGATATTTGGAGGTGAGCTTATGAAAACGAGGTATCCGAATATTGTAGAGTTTCAAGTCAGCGGTGATTATGCACTGTTTTCAGATCCGGTAATGCGAGTTGGGGGTGAGAAGTTTAGTTACCAAGTACCAACTTATGAGGCGCTTAAGGGAATTATGGCGTCTGTATACTGGAAGCCGACACTGATATGGATCATTGACAAGGTTAGAGTTATGAATCCAATCCAGACTGAAGTGAAGGGAATTCGACCGATAAAATACCATGGTGGTAACGATCTCTCTTATTATACATATCTTAAGGATTGCTGTTATCAAGTCAGAGCACATTTTATCTGGAATGAGAATAGACCGGAACTTGAAAAAGACAGGGATGAGAATAAGCATCATGAGATTGCAAAACGATGTATTGCAAAAGGTGGAAGGAGAGATATTTTTCTGGGAACACGTGAATGTCAAGGTTATGTAGAACCCTGTGTATTTGGAAGTGGAGAAGGGGCATATGATGATATACCGGAGCTAAGTTTTGGATTGATGTATCATGGGATAACTTATGCAGATGAAGCATATTCTTCGGAGACAGAAAAGCATATGACAGCAAACTTCTGGTATCCGGTGATGCGAAACGGAGTAATTGATTTCTTGCCTCCTAAGAACTGTCCTATTCACAAGACCTTGAAAGAAATGCCGATGAAAAGGTTTGGAGAGGAATGCAATAATTTCCTTGGTCTGAGAGAATTTGGTGAGGTGACATAATATGGGATTACTTCAACAGGCTTATAAAACATATGAATCGCATAAGAGCGAGATTGGAACAACAAAACAGGGACAGGAACCATTAGCCCCGGTTTCACATATGATAACAAGGGCACAAATTGAGATCACTGTTAATCAAAAAGGTGAGTTTGTCTCTGCTTCGTTGTTAGGCAAAGATGTAGAGAAAATCATAGTCCCTGTTACAGAAGAATCATCTGGCAGAACATCTGCTCCGTGTCCGCATCCGTTAGATGAGCAGCTTTCATATTTGGTGCCTTATAATAGTGTAAAGAGAGAGATGTACCTAAACCAGCTCGGTGAATGGAAAGACTCCGATTATTCCAATGTAAAACTATTGCCAGTTTATAAGTATGTCTCTAATGGAACAATCATTGATGATTTAGTTAGAAGTAAGGTGGTATCTCTTAATACAAAAGGACAAATAAAGGATGAGAAGGCCTTAGTGAGATGGATTGTCAATGGAGTGGGTGAGAGTAGTGGACCATGCTGGACGGATAAACAATTATTTAGTGACTATATAGGCTTTTACAGAGCAAAAAATAGTACTGAAGAAAATATTTGCATGATATCCGGTGATAAAACGACTTTGGCTAAGCAACATCCAAAAGGTATTATATCAATGAATGGGAATGCTAAGCTTATCTCTGCAAATGATAAATCCGGATTTACATTCCGGGGAAGATTTGAACAGGATTGGCAGGCTGCAACGATCGGATATGAGCAATCGCAGGAAGCGCATAGTGCGTTGCGTTGGCTTGCTGCAAATCAAGGGGTAATAATAGGCGGAAGGACGTTTTTGTGTTGGAATCCGGAAGGGCTAAAAGCACCTTCTCCACTTAAGCCATTGTTCACAATTCAGCCCAGGGAATCCGAAGTAAAACATGTCAGTTATCGTAAAGAATTGTATAAAACGATGATTGGATGGAAAGAGCAACTCAGTGAGAATGCTTCTGGAGTAACAGTTATTGCTGTCTTTGATGCTGCGACTACCGGTAGATTAGCAATTACCTATTATAACGAATTGTTGTCATCAGATTTTTTGGACAGGCTATACAAATGGGATGAGCATTGCCAATGGTTTTATACTTTCCAAAATCTTCAACAGGCACCATCGCTAAGACAAATAATTGAGTGCGCTTATGGAATTGAGAGGGAGGAGAAGGGTGTTGCTCGGTTAGTAGTTGATGATAGAATCTTGAGACAGCATGTACAACGTTTGTTATCCTGCCGTGTCGACTGTGCCAGATTTCCTTTGGATATTTTACAACAACTTGTACAAAGAGCTTCAACACCTCAGGCCTTTAACGATAAGAGAAATTTCAGAAGGGTCTTATCAACCGCCTGTGCAGTGATAAAAAAAGTATATTACGATTATAGAAGGGAGGAAATCGAAATGGCGTTAGAGCCACAGAAGAAAGATCGCAGTTATCAATTTGGCAGGCTTTTGGCTGTGATGGAAAAGATAGAGACGGATACTTATTCTGAAATCGATGATAAGAGGGTAACAAATGCAATGCGTTTGCAGTCTGTGTTTTGCAGAGAACCTATGCATTATGCAGAAATCCTTGAAAGGCAGATGGAAAAGGCATATCTACCAAAGCTTAAACCGAAAGCCAGAGGATTTTACAAAAAAACACTTGGGCAGATTTTTGATATCATTAGCCAGGAGCCTGAGAGTAACTGGAATAAACCTCTTGGCGATACGTATCTGATTGGCTATTACCTGCAAAGAAATGAATTATACACAAGAAAAAATAAGGAGGAAGCAGAAGATGAGTCAGCTGCAGAATAAAATAGATTTTGTTGCATTTGCATCAGTGAATATGGCAAACGCTAACGGAGATCCTCTTAATGGAAACCGTCCCAGAACGGATTATAATGGTTTTGGGGAAATGTCAGATGTATGTGTAAAGAGAAAAATACGCAACAGGATGCAGGATTTGGGATATTCTATTTTCGTACAGTCTGATGATAAACGTAGTGATGAATTTGGTAGTTTGAGCGAAAGAGCATCTGCTAAATTAGGTAAAATCAAAGATAAGGATACGTATGCAAGCACTGCATGCTCAACATGGTTGGATGTACGAGCATTTGGACAGGTATTTGCATTTAAAGCAGATAAGGGTGGGGTTTCTGTCGGAGTCAGAGGACCTGTTTCCATCCATCAGGCAGTCAGTGTTTCTCCGGTAGAGATAGAATCATTACAAATTACAAAGAGTGTTAACGGAGAACCGAACGAAAAAAGATCCTCTGATACTATGGGAATGAAACACTATATCAGATTTGGTATATATAAAATAAAGGGATCTATAAATGTACAGCTTGCAGAGAAAACAGGATTTACAGAAGAAGATGCAGATATAGTTAAAGAATGCCTTAGAACGCTCTTTGTAAACGATTCATCTTCAGCTAGACCCGAAGGATCTATGGAAGTTCTAAAATTGTATTGGTATAAGCATAATTGTAAGGATGGCCAGTATTCATCTGCAACAGTTCATCGTGCGGTAGAAGTTCATAGCAAAATTGGAGATGAGATTCCAAAGAGCGTTGATGATTATGAATTCATTGTAAATGAACTCCCGGGATTGGAGCCTGAAATCATCGATGGAATATGAGTATCAAGAAGAGGATTTTCTACAGTTGTCCGGCATACAACATTTTCTGTTTTGCCGACGACAATGGGCTCTCATACATATTGAACAGCAATGGCAGGAAAACTATTGGACAGTAGATGGCAGAATTATGCATGAAAATGTTCATGATAGTAGTTTCAGAACTACTCGCGGTGATGTAATAACAATTCGTGCTCTACGTGTACATTCCAACAGATTAGGTGTTTCCGGCGAGTGTGATGCAGTGGAGTTTCACGCTGATGCATGTGGGATTAAATTGGCAAAAACAAATGGAACCTGGATACCGTTTCCGGTTGAGTATAAGCGAGGAAAACCTAAAGAAGATATTTATGATAGAGCTCAGTTATGTGCTCAGGCTATGTGCTTAGAAGAAATGTTCTGTTGTAGTGTTAAGGAAGGGGCTTTATATTATGGTGAGCCTCGAAGGCGAGAGATAATAAAGTTTACTGAAGAATTAAGAAATAAAGTTGAAAAAGCATTTTCAGAAATGCATCAATTGTTTAAAAAGGGATATACTCCGAAAGTGACACCTAAAAAAGCCTGCAAATCATGCTCACTTAGCGATAAATGCTTGCCGGAACTAATGAATATTCAATCTGTTGAAGACTACATGAGAACATTTCTGTAGTCGGTTATTTGAAATATGAAAGTACTGCTGAATACATTGTTTGTAACGATAGAAGATGCATATGCATCGTTGGATGGAGAAAATATCGTTATTAAACGGAAGGAAGAAACTGTAGCAAGATTTCCACTGCATATATTGGAAGCAGTTTATATGTTTACATATGCGGGTGCATCGCCATCATTAATGGGTAAATGTGCTGATTACGGCATAGATTTGGTCTTTTGTTCACCAACCGGAAGATTTCTTGCAAGGACCAGTGGGATTAGTCGAGGAAATGTACTTCTGCGACGAACACAGTATAGACTTGCTGATTCAGAAGAGCAAAGTTGCAAGATTGCAAGAAATTTTATATTCGGAAAAATCAGGAATTCTAGACAGGTCATCGAAAGAGCAAGAAGAGATCATCCATTGGTAGTTGATGTGGAAAAGCTTGCCAAAGCATCTGCTTACTTAAAAGCACAGATGGAGGAAGTTTTAGAATCATCAGAACTAGAAAAACTACGAGGCTTAGAAGGAAATAGTGCGTCTTCGTATTTTGCTGTCTTTGATGATTTAATACTTACAGCGAAAGATGATTTCTATTTTCATGGAAGGAATCGACGTCCACCATTAGACAATGTCAATGCACTTCTGTCATATGCATATACTATGCTATCTAGCAGTTGTGCATCCGCGTTAGAAACAGTTGGTCTTGATTCTTATGTAGGATTTATGCATCGCGATCGACCGGGAAGAACCTCATTGGCACAAGATCTTATGGAGGAATTGAGACCGTGTATGGCAGACCGTTTTGTATTGACATTGATAAATAATAAAGTAGTTGATAAAAAAGACTTTCTTCGTCAGGAAAACGGGGCTGTTTTATTGACTGATGATGGACGGAAAAAGTTACAAAAAGAGTGGCAAGCGAAAAAGAAAGAAAAAATAATACACCCTTATCTTAAAGAAAAAATGGAATGGGGATTAGTGCCGTATATTCAGGCTACGCTACTTGCCAGGCATATTAGAGGTGATTTGGATGGATATCCCCCTTTCTTGTGGAGGTGATGAATAGAGATATGCTTGTAGTTGTTGCGTATGATGTAAATACTGAGACAATAGCTGGGCAAAGAAGACTGCGGAAAATTGCAAAGCAATGTTTGGATTATGGCCAAAGGGTCCAAAATTCAGTGTTTGAATGTTCTTTAGATGCAGCACAATATAGGAGTTTAAAAGCAGCATTGTGTGATTTGATAGATCCTAAAGAAGACAGCTTAAGATTTTATAAATTAGGGACATCATATAAGGACAAAATCGAACATTATGGTGCAAAAAAAGGATATGATGCCACAGAAGCATTAATACTGTGACGCGAACATAAAGTGAACATGATAAATCTGAATGGTTCGCGCAGTAATTGTAAGTGTTAATTAGTATTTAGTTCGTGATTACGAAATGTAATGCATCATATTTTACTTAGTTTTGTAGATATTGACAAAAGTGTAGATGGATTTTTTGTCAATATTTGCTGTCGCACCCCCTGCGGGGTGCGTGGATTGAAATGGAACCGTACCCGGTTGTGCGCTTGCTGTTGTTGGTCGCACCCCCTGCGGGGTGCGTGGATTGAAATCGCGAGACCACAATAAAAATCATCTTTGACCCCGGTCGCACCCCCTGCGGGGTGCGTGGATTGAAATTATGATGTTATTGAAAGGATAGCAGATTATCTATGTCGCACCCCCTGCGGGGTGCGTGGATTGAAATG
>JAFRGQ010000051.1 GCA_017433725.1 Lachnospiraceae bacterium | reverse complement strand
TGTACAGGATCTTTCAGGAACTGTTCTTTCTGAGGGGTGATGATCTTACGACGGTACTTCACGCACCATACCACATGGTAGTTAATATTACACACACAGGTCCTGTATCTGACAATATTTGTTTTCTTACAACTAGTATATCACGCCGAACGCATGTTTGCAAACATTTGTTCATATTAATGAATAAAAAAGGGGCAATTCCTCTCGGCAATTGAATTACCGAGAATCCTTGCCTATTCTTCTTGAAAAACAGCTCCGCAACAATGGTCTGCCCGTTCCTCTGTGTCGTGATAATTCCGTCCGGCTTAATCAGCGGAGTGGGTGTTCCTTTCTTTTCTGTCAATAGGTTGCTCCTTTCTCCGGGCGTAAAAAAGGGACTTCCCGTAGTTCGGAAAATCCCTCTCTGATGTTGGCTATTCTGTTTTATGGTGCGGACAGTGCGGCGGTAGCCTGCGCCTTTTTCTTCGCCCGATATTCCCGCGCTTTGATACGGTCGTACTCCCGTTGCTTTTCTAGATTTCTCGCCCGGTATTCTCTTGAATAGTTGCGGTGGTAGGCTCGGCTCTTTTCCTTTCTTGCTTCTTCGATTTCCTCACGCATTTGCCGGATTTCCTGCTCTGTCGGCTCTGCAAGCTGTGTCAGTTCATTTTAAAATATATCCCGACATGCTGAATAGCCTGTTTTGCCCTTTTCTTGTCGCGCTCATGCACTTCAACCAGCTATCGACACCGCTCCCCTACACGGAATACCGAGCGCTGAAAGAACCTCGGCCACACTCTCGACCGGAATGATTTCCAGACACTCGCGCACTTCCTCTGCGACATCCTGCAGGTCATCCAGATTCTCCTTCGGAATGAACACACGTGTCACACCCGACCTCTGTGCCGCCATCAGCTTCTCCGGCAGACCGCCGATCGGATTCACATCACCCTGCAGAGAAACCTCTCCGGTCATAGCCACGGTAGCCGGTACGGCGTGACCGCTGATAAGTGATGCGAGCGCCGTAGTCAGTGTGATTCCGGCCGAAGGTCCGTCTTTCGGCGTTGCCCCGTCCGGCACATGAATGTGAAGATCGTTACCTTTCAGGGCTGCCGCTGCCTCGGGAATCAGGTTCTTCACCAGGCTCACCGCAATCCGCGCGGACTCTTTCATGACATCGCCCAACTGGCCTGTCACGGTAACCTTCCCGTCACCTTCTGTCAGCAGCGTCTGAATATACAGGATATCCCCTCCGACCGGCGTCCATGCAAGTCCGGTCACAATTCCGGGGCGACCGCTGTCTTTCACTTTCTTGCGATGTACCGGATGTGCATCCAGATATTCATCAAGATTCTCGCCGTCAATTATAATCTTCGTCTCCGGCTCGCTGACGAGCGTGACTGCTGCCGCGCGGCAAAGCTGATCCATCCGCTTCTTCAGTCCGCGCACGCCTGCCTCCCGCGTATAGTCATCGATGACCCTCTCAAGCGTCTCGTCAGTCACGGTCAATGCACCTTCCGGAATTCCGACGGCTTCCATGGCTTTCGGAAG
Organism: Lachnospiraceae bacterium; assembly: GCA_017433725.1. Classification (GTDB taxonomy): domain Bacteria; phylum Bacillota; class Clostridia; order Lachnospirales; family Lachnospiraceae; genus Chordicoccus. The sequence goes on along the minus strand of JAFRGQ010000051.1, from coordinate 2,617 downwards.
CAAATGTTCCCTCGCAATCCTCTTCTTCTCCACCGGCGTGTAGCCCTGGAACTGAATGACCTCCATTCGGTTGAGGAGAGGCTCTGGAATCGTATCAAGAGTATTTGCCGTGCAAATGAAAAGCACGTCGCTCAGGTCAAACGGCACATTCAGATAATGGTCCGTAAATGAGAAATTCTGCTCCGGATCCAGCACTTCGAGAAGCGCACTTGCCGGATCGCCGTTATAGGACTGCGACAATTTGTCCACCTCATCGAGCACCATTACGGGATTGGAAGCGCCGCATTTGTGAATCCCGTCAATGATTCGTCCGGGCATCGCCCCGATATACGTCCGGCGATGACCGCGGATATCAGCCTCATCTCGAATTCCGCCGAGTGAGACCCTCACATACTTGCGGTCCAACGCCTTCGCAATGCTTGCCCCGATACTCGTCTTGCCGGTACCCGGCGCACCCACGAAGCACAGAATCGATCCGGCCTGTCTGCCCTTTAAACGCATCACGGCGATCTGCTGCAAAATTCTCTTCTTTACTTTTTCAAGTCCCGCGTGATCTGCGTCGAGCACGCGCCGTGACTCCTCGATTGAAATCTCTTGCGAAGATGCTTTCTTCCACGGCAGACTCGTGAGAAGGTCGAGCCAGTCTGTGAGCATACCTGCCTCCGGACTATTGCTCCCTTCTCCTTTCAACCTGCGAAGCACTTTTCGCCCTTCCTTCAGAGCTGCCTCATTCATCCCGGCTTCTTCCAGCTTGATTTCAAGTCTGCGGAGTTCCGTGACATTTTCCGGATGCATCTCGTCCAGTTCCTTCTGAAGGTACTCCATCTGCTTCTTGATCGCAGATTCGCGGTAAAGTTTCTCATAATCTTCCTGCTGAGCCGTCTGCGCTGCCGACTGCACGTCAGCCAGCTCGATTCCTTCCCTCAGAAGTCTTTCAAGTGCATGGAATCGCGCTTCCTGGGAATCCTCTTTCAGCATCTCGAAGAAATCCTCTTCCTGATAATTCATCCAGGGCGACATCGCAGCACCGACGGTCCAGATTGAATCCCAATAGCCCGCAAATGTGCGCAGTACCGTCTCCCACTTATTCCCTTTGGCAAATTCAAGTATGCGCTCTCTGACTTCCCGGAAACTCTTCTTAGCCTCTGCTTCATTCAAGTCGAACACATCCGGTTTTCTGGACATCGTCATGCTGATATTACCGTTCGGCATCACAACGACTTCCTCGACATTCACACGGTAGCCCAGATCCACGGTAATAAAACCGTTGCTGTCCGTCTTGGACACGCTGCCCGCAGTGCCGATATTGTAAAAGCTGTCCCCGGTAAGTTCGCTGCGGGACAGCTGATCTTTCTGGAACAAAACAGTTACTTTATCTCCGACCGATGCGGTCTTGCCGGTCTGCTGTCTGTAGAACTCCTGACGCAGCCATAACTTCGCGCCGGGCAGAGCAATGACATGATATATGGGTAAAACTGACATATTTATACCTCCTCCGTTGGGTTGCTTTCATTAGTCCAGCGAGATAACCTTGACAGTTGTCAAGTTTTAACCATCATACTTCACTACCTTGACATCTGTCAAGGTTTTTGTTATCATTTACCGGAGTAAACGGCATTCTTGCTCGTACTCCGTAATCCGGTCATGCCAAGCAAGACCGGCTGATTCAATATATCAAGAGGTAATTCCATGTACTGTGGCAGTAATAAAACAGCATTATCCTCACAACGACAGATTGCAAGGGCTCTTATGTCCCTGATGCAGGAGGAACCCTATGACCGCATCACGATAAGCGCCCTCTGCAAGGAAGCGGGTATCTCACGCCAGACTTTCTACTCTCTTTTCACGTCCCGCGAAAATGTCGTGGTCTTCACCCTGCAGGCCAGGTACCGCTTCACCCCCTACGAGGAGATGCTCACCACGACCAGGAAGGATGCCTGCGGGCTCCGCATGCTCTGCCGCAGCTATAGTGAGTACATCGAAGCGAACCGCAGTTTCCTGCAGCTGCTTTCCCGCAATAAAATCGACTATCTCCTTTATGACAGCATCTTTGAGGCGCTGTCAGACTGCGGGTGCTTCCTCCAACATACGGATCCGTGCACACGCAGATATGCTGCCAGCTTCTATGCAGGCGGGATCAGCAGTGTGGCTTGCTGCTATGCCCGCGAGGGGTGCACGGCGACGGCGGACGAGTTGGAGGAGATGCTGTACACATTCTTTACGGGATCCTTATTCTGATTTCTGCTTGAAAATCCCCTGCCAGAAAATCAAAAACACCTCGGCTATCTCCCCTGGATTAAGCCGCGAAGCAGAAAGTTTTTGCATACCTTACGCGGCATGTATACCGTGCCGCTCTCAATACAACTAATGATATAAAAATCCCGCGCTTTGTCCTTTCTTAGAACAATGCGCGGGATATTTCATTTCAATTTTCGCCTCACCCAACGGTGTGACGTTCTTTATCTTTTCTCTCTACTAAAACTTCCTCCCTTATCACTTCAAGGTAAGCCGTAATCGAAATAATTGCTTAAGCAGGGCGTCGTCGAGCGGCCGGTACTTTAAAAATTCGAGCGTAAGCGATGAATTTTTATTAGTACCGCTGCCAGCGAGACCGAGC
>JAFRGQ010000050.1 GCA_017433725.1 Lachnospiraceae bacterium | reverse complement strand
GGTCGAAGCAGCAGAAGAAGCTGAAGCAGCAATCGATGCAGTCGAAGAAGCTGAAGAGGCAGCCGATGCAGCAGAAGAGGCTGAAGAAGTGGTCGAAGCAGCAGCGGAAGCTGAAGAGGCAGCTGAGGCTGTTGAAGACGATGGGGAAGCTGCTGATTAAGTAATCAGGCAGCGGAAAAGCTGTGGAAACAGCTGATAAAGTAATTGGGCAGCGGAAAAGCTGAGGAAACAGTTGATTAAGTAGTTGGACAGCGGAAAAAGCTGAGAAACTAACTGATGAGAAGTTGAATCTCTGTCTGAAGAAACTGCTGTTGATGATTAATCTACGGAACTGAGGCTGAAGAGAATTGAGTGACAGGGATTCGATAGAAGAGAGTGCATGTGAGGAGGCTCAAGAGGACAAGTCTTGTTACATGTATATTGTAAGATGCCGTGATAATTCTTTGTATACAGGTTGGACGAATCACCTTGCGGAACGCGTTGCCGCGCACAATGCGGGGAAGGGTGCCAGGTACACAAAGAGCCGCAGACCGGTGGAGCTGGTGTATTATGAAACATTTGGGACGAAGGAGGAAGCTATGTCCCGGGAGTTTCATGTGAAGAGGCTGACGCGGGCGGAGAAGTTGAAGCTAATTTCTATGGGATTACCGAAGCAGGAGTAAAAATGTCGATTACTTCGGTAAAAAACGGGGGCCGGCATTGAATCAAGAGAGCAGGAATACCGAAGCAGAAGCAAGAATGGCGGTTACTTCGGTAAAAAGCGGCAGCCGGCACTGAATAAGTACAAGAGGTACAAAGTACCTTACAATATAGTTTTATCGAGGGGCACCCTCAAAATGATAAGAATGCAGAAGGAGGAAATATGGACGACAAGATTTTTGTAGTAGGCCACAAAAATCCTGATACAGACTCAATATGCGCAGCGATTTCTTACGCATATCTGAAGAATCAGATCGAGAAGACTGACAGATATCAGGCAAGAAGAGCAGGTCAGATCAACGAAGAGACCGACTTTGTTCTCAAGTATTTCGGTAAGGAATCTCCGCTTTATATGCCAAATGTAGGAACGCAGGTCAGGGACCTCACAATCGATGATGTTGAAGGTGCTCCGGACAATGTAACAATCCGTCTCGCATGGGATTATATGAGTGAAAGCGGAATTTCGGCGTTGCCGATTATGAGGGAAGACGGTTCATTTGAAGGTATCATCTCCGATACGGATATTACGAGATATTTCATGGATGCCTATTCCAAGACAATCATGTCTGAGGCAGGCACGAAGTATTTCGATATAGCCGAGACTGTCAACGGTGAAGTCGTGGTAGGCGATCCTGAGGCGCATTTTACGGAAGGCCGCGTTATTGTGGGTGCAGCTTCCCCGGAGAATTTCCGTCAGTATATCCACAAGAAGGATCTCGTCATTCTTGCCGATCGCGCGGATACACAGCTTACAGCTATTGAGGAGGGGGCTTCGGCGATTGTTATATGTCTCACAGGAGAGGTCAAGAACATCGTTCGTATGGCTGCACAGTCAGCGGGAACTACAGTCATTACGACGAAATTTGACACATATACGGTCGCTCGTCTGATTAACCAGGCTATACCGGTCAAGCATCTGATGACAAAAGACGGCGTTGTATGCTTCAAGGAAGATGATTTCGTAGATGATATTCGCGAGACGATGAGCAAATTGCGCCATACCTCCTATCCGGTTATGAACAACAAGGGTCAGTATGTCGGAATGATCGGATCTGCGAATTTGCTGAGTGCGAAGAAAAAGCATGTCATTCTGGTCGACCATACCGAGCTTTCTCAGGCTGTCGACAATCTGGAGCAGGCTGAGATCATGGAAATCATCGATCACCACAGAGTCGGTACAGTTGAGACTATCAATCCTGTATTTTTCCGCGGTGAGCCGGTGGGCTGTACATGCACGATTATTTATTCGATGTTCCATGAGTATGACATTGAGATTCCGAAGGATATTGCGGGTCTTATGATGTCCGCGATCATTTCCGATACGCTGCTGTTCAGATCTCCGACCTGCACGCCGCGTGATCAGGTGGCCGGTCTTGCTCTGGCCAAGATCGCTGAGGTCAATCCGGGCGAGTATGCGAAGCAGATGTTCCGCGCGGGCTCCGCTCTCGGAAATAAGACTCCGGAAGAGATTCTGCATCAGGATTTCAAGAAGTTTATTTTCGGCGAGACGACATTTGGCGTTGGTCAGATCAGCTCCATGGATACGGATGAGCTCTATGACATCGCTGACAAGATTCGTCCGCAGCTTGAGGTCGAGGCAAACAAGAGCGGCATGAGTATGGTATTCTTCATGCTGACAAATATCCTTGATGAGGACACAAGACTGCTTTGCTATGGCAAGGATGCGGGAGAAGTGGTTAAATTCGCTTATAATACGGACATCGGGGATGATGGTATCGCGTTCCTGCCGAAGGTCGTATCGCGTAAGAAGCAGCTGATTCCGGCGTTTATGGGGGCGCTGCAGAACGGATAATGGCGAGTCTGAACCGGAAGCGGTTCTCATACTTAAGGTGAGATGAGATGAAACCCCGTCGGTCAAGGTGTTGGAACTTGACCGGCGGGGTTTTTCTGAAATGTTTTACTTAAGGTGGTATTCTATATAGAGAGAATGCCGATATTCTTCATCCATAGCTGCGTGGTCGATGTCTTCGCGGCGATCGTCTTCAATGAGTTTATTGATAAGTAAGGCGAAGAGTGTTTCACCTTCTTTAAAACCTTCTTTAACGCCTTCTTCAATGCCTACTTGATGCCCTTGTTCCCACATTCTTTCGTCACGTTCTAAAAGAGTCATATATTCCAACCTCCATTTATCATGTTTGCGGGCAGTGATGACCTGCTCATTGAGACGCTTTGTAAAATCAGAATGGACTTCTTTTGTTGACAGATACTGCAGAAATGCCTTCATCTCTTCTGAAACATCATCCTTATCCCCTTCAGCAGAGAGTATCATTTTGTAAGCACCATCTTTAAAATCAATCGAAGGATCTTCCACACAAGTATTTTGAATGCTGTATTTATGAAGGCCTACTTTCTTAAAGGGATTCTCCAGACAGATAAAAACGATGTAACTGTTCTTTAAGTCGTCAAATTTAGCATTACGCTCAATCAAGTTTAAGTCAATCATTCCCTGATAGTAACGGAAGCGCTTCGGAAGATTTGAGTCATGATAGGTTTGCATCTCAATGTCATAAACTGTTGAAGCATCATCTTCGAAGTAGACATCAAATCTCACTCCTCTTCCGTCGGCAGTGATTTCTATGGATTTCTGACTTTCAGATGTTATGATTTCTCCAATTTCTTTCCCGATAATTAGCTCGGTCAATTCCTTGCATAAATCCAGATTGTTCTGCAGGATTTTGCAGAACATGAAATCGTCAATGAAATCCAATTCTTCATATGTCTTCCTCTTTCTTGTAGTGTCTCTCATACATACTCCTTTCAGTTTTCAGATGCTGCAGGGAGTATGTCAGATAAGCATAGTTGGTTCTTAAGTATCCGCTGTCTCCCTGCTATTAAATTGCGACAAGCAAGGATAATCACGGAAGAATATCCGTATAAGACAGCAGCAGTGCTACTAATAGAAATGATTAAGACTTGCTGATATGGTAATTATAACACTTTGACGGGCAAATGTGTTTACATCAAGGAAAATTTATGAAAACGTAATTTAAGAAACCTGATGTTATGTAATTATTGGATGTGTAACTCATAAAAGGTATAATATATCTTATCGGAAGTTCCGCAAGGAACTCCCGATAAAAGGCCGATTTATCGGCCGCATTTTGATTATCGGGTTCGCGAAGCGGTTCCGATAATAGGTGTATGTAATTTCAGAACTGTCATGAAGGAGTTCTTATGACTAAGATTGAATGGAAGCCCGGCAACATGCTGTATCCTCTGCCCGCCGTGCTTGTCACATCAATGAACAAGAAAGGGCAGCATGACGTGTGTACGGTCGCGTGGGCTGGGACGGTATGCACGAATCCGCCGATGGTCAGCATCTCTCTGCGTCCGTCGCGGCTGAGCTACGATTACATCTGCGAGACGGGTGTATTCGTGATCAATGTGACGACAGAGAAGCTCGTTCGTGAGACGGATTATTGCGGCGTCAGGAGCGGCAGGGATGAGGACAAGTTCGAGAAGATGAGTTTGCAGGCTTCTGTCGGACCACACACGGGTTGTATGATGCTTGACGAATCACCGGTCAACATTGAGTGTAAAGTCTTCGAGAAGAAGGCTCTGGGATCTCATACGATGTTCATAGCGAACGTTGTGGCGGTTCATGTCGACGATGCATATATGGATGAGTCGAAGAGATTCGACTTTGCAAAAACACAGCCGATCGTGTACTCGCACGGCGAGTATCGCGGACTGGGGAAGTATCTCGGAAAGTTCGGATACAGTATTGCAAAGAAGCGGGTGAAGAAGGGATCGAGGCCGAAATTTAAGAGGTGACGGCAAAGAAACCAAGGCAAGGATTACGGAAGTGAGAGCAGGAATGGCGTCTACTTCCGTAAATCAGAGGTGCCGGCAAAGAAATCAGGGGCAAGGATTACGGAAGTGGGAGCAGGAATGGCGTCTACTTCCGTAAATGAAGGTAGCCGGCAAAGAAATCAGGGGCAAGGATTACGGAAGTGGGAGCAGGAATGGCGTCTACTTCCGTAAATGAAGGCAGCCGGCAAAGAAATCAAGGCAAGGATTACGGAAGCAGGAAGAAAAAAGGCGATTACTTCCGTAAACTATAGATGACGGGAAAGAAGCCAGGCTCGGAATCACCCAATATCTGAATTATGGCATCAACATCAATAAAGGAGACAACCATGAACTATGTATTAATAGGGCTCCCCGGCTCCGGAAAAAGCACGCTCGGCGTCCTGCTCGCCAAGTATCTGGGATACTCGTTCCTGGATGCAGACATCGTCATACAGGAGAGCACCGGAAAACTGCTTCGGGAAATCATTGAAGAGGAGGGACCGGAAGGCTTCATTGAAGTGGAAAACAAGATCGGTTGCGGCATTAATGTCGATCGTACCGTCATTGCAACCGGCGGGTCGGCTGTGCTCGGAAGGGAAGCGATGGAGCATTACAGGGAGAACGGAAAGATCATCTACCTGGAGATGTCTTATGAGGAGATGCTTAGGCGCGTAAGCAGCGATTTGCGAAAAAGAGGGGTCGTTTTGCGTGAAGGACAGACCCCGAAGGACATGTATGAGGAGCGTTGCAAACTATACACAACTTACGCTGATTTCACAATAGCGGAAGAACAGCTGAATATGGAGGAGACTTTACAGAAAATACTTGATTCCATTTCCTAAAGACAGACAGGAAATTGGACAGATTTTGACGGAATTTGGTTAAAATCCTTCCTAATCTTTACAAATATGTGTTTTTAAGTTAAGATTACTCGTATAAGCCCCGTTGGGGAAGGGGCAAATAAGATAAGGGCAGGTCATTTTATGGAACAATACGTCATAAAAGGCGGAAATCCACTGGTTGGGGAAGTGGAAATCGCCGGCGCAAAGAATGCTGCGCTGCCGATCATTTCTGCCGCAATCATGACTGATGAAACCGTAACGCTTGAAAATCTTCCGGATGTCAATGATGTAAATGTTCTTCTCGACTCCATCAGGGGTATCGGAGCCTATGTAGAACGTATCGACAGACACACGGTCAAAATCAACGGTTCCACCATTCACGGATGTGCCGTTGAATATGAATACATTAAAAAGATCCGCGCTTCCTATTATCTTCTCGGAGCGCTTTTAGGCAAATACAACAACGCCAGTGTCCCGCTTCCCGGCGGATGCAATATTGGCAGCAGACCGATCGATCAGCATTTGAAGGGCTTCAGGGCCATCGGTGCAAATGTAAAGATCGACCACGGCACCATCGTAGCGACTTGTGATCATATGACCGGCGCGCATATTTTCATGGATATCGTGTCGGTAGGAGCGACCATCAACATCATGATGGCTGCTTCGCGTGCAGTCGGTCGTACGATTATCGAAAATGCCGCCAAAGAGCCTCACGTCGTTGACGTTGCGAACTTCCTGAACAGCATGGGTGCAAATATCCGAGGCGCCGGTACGGACGTCATCCGCATCAACGGCGTATCCGGATTCCATGGTTGCACATATGCCATCGTTCCGGATATGATCGAAGCCGGTACTTTCATGATGGCAGCGGCCGCTACCAAGGGCGACATCATTGTCAAGAATGTCATTCCGAAACATATGGAAGCTGTTTCCGCGAAGCTCCTGGAGATTGGGTGCGAGGTGGAGGAATTTGATGATTCGATCCGCGTCGTAGCCGCCAAGAGACTGCAACGCACGCATGTCAAGACACAGCCTTACCCGGGCTTCCCGACTGATATGCAGCCTCAGATGAGCGTGGTTCTCGCTCTGGCGCAGGGGACGAGTATTGTGACGGAGAGTATATTTGAAAATCGTTTCAAATACGTCGATGAACTCTCCCGCATGGGCGCAAACATCAAGGTCGAGAGCAATACTGCCATTATCGATGGTATTGAGGGCTTCACCGGTGCACAGATTACTTCCCCGGATCTTCGAGCAGGTGCAGCGCTTGTGATTGCAGCGCTTCAAGCCGACGGCTATTCTGTCATTGACGATATCATTTATATCCTTCGCGGGTATGAAGATTTCGACGGCAAGCTGAGAAGTCTCGGTGCGGAGATTGAGAAGGTCAGTACCGAGAGTGAGATCCAAAAGTTCAAGATGAAGAACGGATGTATGTAATGAGCATGTGATATGGATTATTTCGTGTAATTCATATGTATTTATACTGTTTACCCGGAACAGGCATATGCTTTCACGGAAATTTGAAAATACGCTGTATCTCCGTATAGGATTGCCTTGCAGCTGTAGTTGCGGGCGTTTGGGAGTTGCAGAATATGAGTGCAGGTATGATACTTGAGAACTGCAGACTCTGCGCAAGAGCGTGCGGAGTGAATAGAATGAAGAATCGAGCAGGCCGTTGTGGACAGACCGAAGAGCTGGTCATCGCGCGGGCTGCTCTTCATATGTGGGAAGAACCCTGTATCTCCGGGAAGGAGGGCTCGGGGGCGGTGTTTTTTGTCGGGTGTCCGCTGGGGTGTGTGTTCTGTCAGAATCGTGAAATTGCGCGGGGACGGGCTGATAGGGATGAGAGTTCTCGGGCAGGGAAAGAGAAGGTCTCTGATAGGCCGGCGGATGAAATAGGCCATCGGAGAGTTGGACAGCCGGCAGCAGAAGGAATAAGCCATCAGAGAGTTGAACAACCGGGAAAAATCATCACGGTAGATCGGCTGGCTGAGATATTTCTTGAGCTTCAGAGACAAAAAGCCAACAATATCAACCTTGTGACGCCGACGCATTATGTTCCGCAGATTATTGAGGCAGTGCGTGAAGCCAGAAAGATGGGGCTTCGCATACCAATCGTGTACAATACGGGGTCGATTGAGACGCCGGAGACAGTGCATTTGCTTGAGGATACTGTGGATATCTTTCTGCCGGATCTGAAGTTCTGTGGACGGGATGTTGCGGGGCGATATGCGAATCTTCCTTCTTACTTTGACATAGCGACAAAAGCCATCGGAGAGATGGTTCGGATGCGGGGTGAGGCGGAGTTTGACGAGCGCGGGATGATGACGCGCGGCGTCATAGTGCGGCATATGGTGCTGCCCGGACATACGAAGGACTCGAAAGAGATCCTTCGGTACCTGTGGGAGAACTTTGGGGACAGCATATATGTGAGTATTATGAATCAGTACACGCCAATGCCGGGAATCGAGAAAGAGTTCCCGGAGCTCGAGCGGCGTGTGACGCGGCGGGAGTATGACCGCGTGGTTGATTACGCGCTCGAGCTGGGGTTTTCAAATGCATTTGTGCAGGAGGGACCGACGGCGGAGGAGAGTTTTATCCCGGCATTTGACGGTGCGGGGGTGTGAAAGCTGCCGGCAAAGAATTCAAACCAAGGATTACGGAAGTGGGAGCAAAAATGGTGGCTGCTTCCGTAAATGAGAGAAGCCGGTCATGAATTTAAATCAAGGATTACGGAAGTGGAAGCAAAAATGGTGGCTGCTTCCGTAAATGAGAGAAGCCGACCATGAATTTAAATCAAGGATTACGGAAGTGAAAGCAAAAATGCCATCCACTTCCGTAAATGACAAAAAATAGAAAGGATTTCATCATGAACGACTATATCGTAAGAGCAAGCGCAGCAGACAACTACATCAGAGCCTTCGCATGCACCACGAGAGGCGTGACGGAGTACGCCCGCAAAGCCCACAACCTCAGCCCCGTGGCCTCAGCGGCCCTGGGACGAACGATGGCAGCGGGGCTCATGATGGGCACCATGATGAAGAATGAGAAGGATCTTCTGACGATCCAGTTCAAGGGCGACGGCCCGCTGGGCGGCATCACCGTCACAGCCGGTCCGGATGGCACTGTCAAGGGATATGTCGCAAACCCGGAAGTCGTCCTGCCTCCGAACATGTTCGGACACTTCGACGTGGGCGGAGCGGTTGGAAAGGGAAGCCTGATCGTCATCCAGGACATAGGTCTCAAGGAACCGTATGTGGGTCAGGTGGACATCCAGACAGGAGAGATTGCCGAAGATCTCGCGTATTACTATTATCTGAGCGAGCAGGTTCCGTCGATCGTGGCGCTGGGAGTCCTCATGAACAAAGACAATACGGTGCGTGAGTCCGGCGGATACATCATTCAGCTTATGCCCGACTGCCCAGAGGAAGTCATCGCGAAGCTCGAGGAAAAGATGAATTTCATTCCGGCCGTGACGGAACTTCTGCGCGACGGGAAGAGTCCGGAGCAGATTCTTGAACAGATCCTTGGTGAGATGAAGTTGGAGATTTATGGGCAAATGCCCGCCCAGTTCAAGTGCAACTGCAGCCGCGAGCGCGTCGAGAAGGCGCTCATCGCACTCGGCCGTGCGGAACTCTCACATATCATTGCCGACGGTAAGCCTGAGACATTGAATTGCAGTTTCTGTAACACGAACTACACGTTTACGGTAGATGAGATGAAGGAAATATTGACTAAGTGCACACACTGAAGTGAAATCCGGAGAATACGGCGACGAAGCAAAAGAATATGCAGCATATCAGGTGTACACATTGAAGTAATCTCCGGAGGATATGGCGATGAAGCAAAAGAATATGCAGCATATCAGGTGCACACATTGAAGTAATCTCTGGAGAATATGGCGATGAAGCGGAAGAATATGCAGCATATCAGGTGCACACATTGAAGTAATCTTCGGAGAATATGGCAGTGAAGCGGAAGAGTATGCAGCATATCAAGTGCATACATTAAAGTAAGTATACTCCAGGAAATATGGTGAAGATAAGAGGGGCTGCAAAAAGCTCTCTTAATGGAAATGAGCTGTGAAGAAACAAATTAATGTTTTTTCACAGCTCATTTTTGAAGTTTAAGACCTAAACAATATCTTACGCTTTCCCCGCAAACCTCCCCGCATCAAATCCCGGGATCCAAGCCTTCCAACTCGCACGACCGGTCAGCGGCGCGTAGCGCGAAGTCGCGATATCCCAGGAAGCGGAATCCATATAGCGGAACACATTTGCAGAAGGCTTCGGGCGGGTGTAATTCCAGCCTGAGGCAGGCTTGAAGTAAAGCCCGAGGTGCCAGCCCTCGGACGTCTCGCCCGGGTCGTCGATATTTCGGTGATAATCCATCGTGTCGATGTTCTTGTCAAACTCGGAGAGATAGTATGTAAGCGCGACCGCTGCGGCCTGCTCGTCCAGCATCTCGGTACCGTTGTATGTGGATGAGACGCCGGTCTCGTTGAGAATGATGTGGATATTTGTCCCGTACGTCATCTTCAGGTAGACTGCCCAGGTACTCAAGTTGAGCATCGTGATCTGCTGCGTATCTCCGGAGTTCGTAACGGTCCAGGAACGGTTCCAGAACCGCGGGTCCTGCTCGGGCGCGGGATACGGATGCATCGCAATATCCCAGTGCACGCGGCCTTGCCGCGCGAGGTCGAGGTTGAAATCCTTAACAAGATTCATACCCATGTAGCTGTCCTTGACAGGCCACGAGACATTCCAGTTGTGGTCGAGCGAGATGTAGCAGCGCGCATTTTTCCAACGGCTTTTTACGCACGCGTTGAACATACGGTAGCCCTCGGCGAGGGATTCGTGGAAGCGATTGTACGAGATTCCGCCGCTGTAATAGAAGCAGATATACTCATTCACTTCATTTCCGAACACCCAGTTGGCCACCATGCAGCCGTCGGTAGTGAAGGCATCGGCAAGGCATGCAAATAGCGCCTCCACTCTCTTCCTCCCCCCATCCCTCGTGTTAAAAGCGACAGCGGAAGCATCCTTCAGCCGCGCCCCGTTCCGAGCCTCGGGCTGCATGAAATCGGGGTAGCGTTTTGAGAGGAGATAGATATTTGCAGACACAAGAATTCCGGCACTGTTATACTTCCTGATCTGCTGCTTGTAGTGGTTGATTTCATTGCTGAAGGAGTAAGTCTTTCCCTCATACGTGTAATTGTAGCCCGAACCGTTCAGGAAATTGTCGAGAATGACGTCAATGCACACGGAAGAAATATGCAGGTTCTTCCCGGCGTCGATATCCTGATCGGAAATGCTCAGCTTTAGTCCCTTCTTTGTGCCGCGCGCGGAGCGCGGACATGCAGTGGTATTGGTGGCGGCTGCCTCGGGATTTGTAATGTAGAAGGAGTTGCTGACGATTCGGTAGATGTTGCAGTATTTGACGCCCACGTAAAATTTCTTCTGGAGCAGCGAACTCGATGAATTCTTATTGAGCCCTGCTGTAAAGGTCAGGTCCGAGGACATGGAAGCCGAGGCAATCGGAGATTTTCCTTTAAGTGAATGCTCGTAAGGCTCTACCGCGAACAAATAAGCCGTCCTGTTATCGCTCCGCACCGTTGCACCGGAGGCTTTGACAGTCACAGTGTTGTGGTCGGAAGCTGAGATGGTACAGGAGTTTATATTGTAAGTGGTCAGGTGCCACCTCTGCGCAGCCGTACCATTTTCCTTATAAATATGAATGGGAGCCTTATAGTCCTCGGATGCACCCTTAAGGTCAACGACGTAGGAAGGGTCCAGGCACGACCGGATCACATAAGTGCCGTCGCTCTGAAGCTCCGGATGCCACAGCTGACAGTTTGCACCGGTCCAGTCCTGCTCGGCAAGTTTGAGATAATTGGCAGCGGAGCCGGCGCGGCCGGGGTTTTTGGGGTTGCTCGAGGAATTTGAATACGCGTTGCTCACGCCGAGCACTTTCCCGTGGGTCGTGACGATGCGGTACCAGTAATACTTGCTTCCGCTGTGCGTGACGGGTTTCAGGACAAATTTCCGGGTAGCCGTATTTGCCCCGTGATACGAGAAAAATTCAGCGCCGGCTGCAAATACGCGGTCCGTATTCACCAGCGACCGAAACGTCAGGTCAACATTCTGAGGGTAATTGCCTGCAAATGGGGTTACGAGGAATTTCTGAGAGAGGGTGCCATTTGCAGAATATACTTGCAAATTGGTGCCCATCGCTCTCCCGCCCCCTGCCATATCGAGCACATAGTTCAGATTACAGCGGCTTCGGAACGTGTATGTGTCGTCGGAATTGACCTGGACCTGCCAGAGCTGAGCATTTGTGCCATTCCAGTTATAGAGATCGACGTTGGAGCCATTGGCGGCGTTCCCTGCGTAGAGGTCGACTACGCGGTTGGAAGCCTTCTGCGTGATTCTGTAGAAACCTCCCCACACGCGGGAGAGGGTGAAAGTCTGGAAGACGTCGTCGGAGACGCCGATTTCGAGCGCGAGATTGGTGCCGTTTGCTGACTTACTATTCGTGCCGATCGCACCATAGACGAGGTATCTCGGGCGTAACATGATCTCGCCGGAGTAGTCGGGAAGTTTGACTTCCTCAAAAATATACTTATGTGAATTTGAATTATTCAACTTGAGAAGGCGGACATTTTGGCCGTTTTGCATTTTTCCCGAGTAGATCTGCAGCGCGAGATTCGTATTTGCCTTGCAGCAGACATGATAGCTGCCGTCCGCGCATTTCACCATCTGCCACTTTTGCAGGGAGGAACCTGTGAAGGGGCGCTGGGAGACATTTGCCTGATTCACAGCCGAATTTCCCTCCGCCGTGACGACCATGTCGCTTTTGTGGTTGTACAGCACGAAGCTTCCGTCGCTCTGCTTCTTCAGGGTGAAGAGCTGGGATGCGACGTTGCTTCTCTTATATATATGTAAGTTGGCCTTGTCCGAGCGGCTCCCGCCGTCTATGTCGAGGCAGTAGTTCCTGTTTGTGACGCAGCGGATTACGTATGTCTTGCCGTCCGCGGGCACGGCCGAGCTGTAGGTAGTGGCAGCCTTGGTTGGCGTCGGGGAGGGCGTGGCGGCGGCTCCGACGAGGGTGTCTGAGAGGGATTCATCGGACAGGCTGTCGTCGGAGGGGATGAGGCCGGAGAGGGAGTCGTCCGAGAGGCTCTCATCTGCAGAGTTTTTATCAGAGAATGACTTGTTTGCAGAGTTTTCATCAGAGAGGGACTCGTCCAAGAGGCTGTTATCGGAGAGGCTGTCGTCAGAGGGAGACTCGTCTGTGGGGTTTTCATCAGAAAGAGACTCATTCGAGGAGTTTTGGTCGGGGAGAGACTCATCCGAGGGGCTGTCATCGGAGATATTCTTGTCAGAGTGAGACTCGCCTGTTGAGCTTTTGTCTGAGAGCGAATCAGCTGACATGCTTTCATTAGATAGAGTGCTGGATTCAATGCTTTCGCCGGTCAGGGATTCATGTGACAGAGACTCATAATTCCTAAGATCTTCAGTGTTCGCTGTGCCTGGTGTGGCACCCATGGCCTCATATGCGGGGGTGGTAAGGAGTGAGGTGCATAGGAGGAGGGATAGAAATAGACGTTTCATGGTGATTTCTCCGTTTTTGATAGAAATATGTTCTTATAATACCTAAGAATGTGGAGGAGGGGTAGGGGGAATGTGTTTTTTTGCTGAATTACCGAAGTAGCTGGCATTCTTGCAGATTTATCCCTTTTCTCCCACTCCCCGTATATACCATTGACTATCGAATAAAACAATTTAGGGAGAAAATACAAGGATGCCGACGGCAAATTCACAGTTGTTTCCTTCGACAAACTCAATGACGGAGCAACAAAGGATGACGTAACGATGATGTTTGGTGCGAGTCTTGCAGACGAGGCATTTGCAATCCACACACAGGACAACAAAGAGCTCTGGAACACAATCCAGGCAGAGGACGTAGCATTCTATTCATATGACAACAACCTTGGTCTCGGCATGATCGTAGACAAGAACAGCGACACAATCTCACTTCCGAGCGTATCCTTCTCCAAGGAAGGCACACACACAATGTACGTTCAGGAGGATGCAAATGTTCGTTCCGCCGGCACAACCGTCGCAACAGCATTTGACGGAATCGCAAAGGGTGACGAGATCACTGTCAATGGTATGGCAAATGGCTGGGGCCGCGTCATCGCAGACGGCCGCACAGGCTACATCTCCGCATCTCTTCTCGGTGACACAAAGCCGGCTAAGGAAGTAAAAGAAGAGAAGAAGGCAGAGAAGGCAAAGAAGGCAGAGAAGGTCGAGACAGAAGGCGCACATGCTGCAACAGGTTACACTGTTGGCCGCATCGAAGCATACAACGGAAACAGCGTAACAATCAACGGAATCAAGGCAGTCATCGGATTTGACACAGCCATCACAGGTGGTGAAATCAGAGTAGGTGACCTTGCTAAGCTCGAGTACTGGACAGCAGCAGACGGACAGATCAACGCTAAGTGCCTTCATACACAGGGCAGCCCTGAAGAGGGTCTTGCAATCGCATCTGATGGCAGAGTAGCATACACAGGCGAGCAGGCTGAAGAACAGACAGTCGCACAGGCATCTGACGGCAGAGTGGCATACACAGGCGAGCAGACAACTGAGCAGGCTGAAGAGCAGACAGCTGAGCAGGCTGTAGAGCAGACAACAGAAGAGTCTCATGAGACAGCTGAGGCACCGGCAGCAGAGCATGCTGAGGAAGCACCGGCTGCAGAGGAGACATTTGATGAGATCGGCTGATAGAGGCTGAATATGAGAGGAGTGGGGAACCGCTCTTCTTTTATTTCTTTGGATCAGCTTTTAGCTTCTTATAATAGGCCAACAACCTGGTACGGGTTGGGTTTTTCGTATCCAATATATCTTGGATTAGCGCGAATAATTCAGGATCATCTGTTTTTGAAATGATATATTCCCGAGGCTCGGGAGTATCCTCTTCTCCTGTGAGATATTCGGGAGATGTTCCCAGTTTTTGCGCCATGAAAACAATGGTCTGATACGAAGGGGTTCGATCCCCGGATTCATAGCGCAGGTATCCCATCTTTGACAGATTAAGCAGTCTTGCTGCCGCAGCCTTACTAAGATTCCGTTCTTCTCGTATCTCTTTTAGCCTTTCTGGAATAAAAGCTCTATCTATCATAATGAGCACCACCTAAAATAAATTGACAGTAACCAATGGATGCTATACAATGTGAAGTAAACTGTATCCATTGGTTACATTTTACTTCTAATTGGATATGATTACAAGCTATTTGCAAAAGTATAGACGGTAATTGCCGGTTTTTACTGAGCAATGACTTTTCAAAGGGATTTTGTTGACAAAAATAGGATATATCCTATATTATAATGGCGTAGGGAAACAGTATGAAAAAATTTGAAGTAGAATTTTATGAAACAGAAACCGGCAGGCAGCCGGCGAAAGAATTTTTGTTATCCCTGGATAAAAAGATGCGGGCAAAAATGTTACATATGATCAGTATATTACAGGATAACGGGAATGAATTGCGGGAACCCTATAGTAAACATTTATCTGATGGAATATTTGAACTTCGCGCGAAGGTCGGTTCTGACATAACCAGAGTGTTGTACTTTTTTTATGTTGATCGGCAGATTATACTAACAAACGGATTTATTAAGAAAACAATGAAAACACATCCGAAAGAGATTGTGTTGGCAAAAAAATATCGTGCTGACTATTTGCTCAGAAGGGAGAACGAACATGAGCGTAAAATTTGACGATTTTCTTCAAGAGCAGCTCCAAGATCCTGAACTCAAGAAGGAGTATGAAGCTTTTCAGCCTGAACATGCTATTATACAGGCTATCATTAATGCAAGGCAGCAATCGGGATTGACTCAAAAGGAATTGTCGGAGCGTACCGGTATTGCGCAGGGTGATATCAGCAAGCTGGAAAGAGGTAGTGCTAATCCGTCTATACGGACATTACAGCGCCTTGCCGCAGGGATGGGTATGAGGCTTCGCTTGGAGTTCATCCCTGATGCTACAGCTACATTCGTGAAGAAATAAGTACTGTTAACTGCAAAATCAATGAGATGATGGAAGGTGATAATCCACCGTGCGGAATCTTGCTGTGCACGGAAAAAGAACATCAGATGGTAGAGTATGTTTTGTCTGGGATGAATAATCAGTTCTTTGTATCTAACTATATGCTGAATCTTTGAATAAGGAACAATTTGAGGAGTTTCTGCTGAGACAAATGAGGGAAATAAATATATAGAAAGAAAAATTGTGAAAGATGTATGGACGTTGTCAGGTAAATGCAACCTTGGATTGTCCTGTCGGCGGCGGGTAGTTACTGACGTCGACGTCAAAAGCTGCTGAGCTTCGGGAAAATCATCCTATGAGTGGCTGAAATCAGGCAGGCACTACCAAGTTTTATGTTCCGGTACAAGAAAAAATACAAAAATCAAGCTTGACCGCACGCCCCTCCCGTGATAGTCTATATGCCGATATAAAAATAAAACTTCAAAAACTTGCTTACCTTTATTCAGAACGGTGGAGACACAGAGGGTCGATGAAGCCGTGGCAACCCCCCGAATGGGAAGGTGCCCTCCTCGAGCGAGCAATCGAACAATAAGGGAAATGTGACGCTACACGGGTCCGCTTCCTGCGGATCCGTTTTTATTTCAGTGTGAGAAGATCCCACTTCTCCAGGACGCTCTCGAGCCTTGAATTCATAGGAACTTTGTTCCAAAAACTGGATTTATACGAAAAATAAGGCGCAAGTCACAGCCGGCATATTCACCCGCCGGCTCGCGATCCGGTAAGCAATTTACAGAAAGGAAGGTATCTACATGGGAGAAAGACGTTTTTTCACATCCGAATCAGTAACCGAAGGGCATCCGGACAAAGTATGCGATGCCATCTCTGACGCCGTTCTTGACGCGTGCCTCGAGCAGGACCCAAACAGCCGCGTAGCCTGCGAGACAGCAGTGACAACAGGTCTCGTCCTTATTATGGGCGAAATCACAACACAGGCAAACATCGACTTCCAGAAGATTGCCCGCGACGCCATTCGCGAAATCGGCTATGTTGACGGAGCAATGGGATTCAACGCAAATACATGCGCCGTCATGGTCGCTATGGACAAGCAGTCACCCGACATCGCTATGGGCGTGGATAAGGCTCTGGAAGCGAGAGGAGTCGCAAATGAAGACGGCGCTCCCATCGAAGCCCTCGAAAATAACATGACAGACGAAGAAATCGAGGCCATCGGCGCAGGTGACCAGGGAATGATGTTCGGTTATGCAACAAACCAGACACCGGAACTTATGCCTTACCCAATCGCTCTGGCACAGAAGCTTTCACTTCAGCTGGCAACAGTCAGAAAGAACGGCACGCTTCCTTACCTTCGTCCGGATGGAAAGACACAGGTTTCTGTTGAGTACGATGAAAACGGCGAGCCGGACAGACTCGAAGCAATTGTTGTTTCCACACAGCACGCTCCGGAAGTTTCACAGCATCAGATTCATAAGGATGTAAGAAAATATGTCATCGATCCGATCATTCCGGAAGGCATGATTGATGAAAATACAAAGATCTTCATCAACCCGACCGGCAGATTCGTAATCGGCGGACCGCAAGGTGACTCCGGTCTCACAGGACGCAAGATCATTGTTGACACATACGGTGGATATGCGAGCCATGGTGGCGGGGCATTTTCCGGAAAGGACCCGACAAAGGTCGATCGTTCAGCGGCTTACGCAGCACGTTACATTGCCAAGAACATCGTGGCAGCGGGACTTGCTGACGAGGTCCAGATTGAAGTTTCCTACGCGATCGGCGTAGCACAGCCGATGTCCATTACGGTCGATACGAGAGGTACAGGCAAGCTTTCGAACGCTAAGATCGCTGAGATCATTCGTGAGAACTTCGACCTTCGCCCGGCGGGCATCATCAAGATGCTTGATCTTCGCCGTCCGATTTATAAGGCTACGGCGGCATATGGACATTTCGGACGTACGGACGTTGAGCTTCCGTGGGAGAAGACGGATAAGGCGGAGGCGCTTAAGAAGTATCTGGCTTAATGGGAGTATAAAGAATATGCATAGGAAGTGTCTTCATGACGAAAGTATGATGAGATGACTTCTTAAGAAGCATGATTATGAAGATAGAGAGGCTGGCCCATCACAATCAGAGAATCTGAGGGTGATGGACCGGCTTTTTCTTTATAGAGTCAAAGTTACGGAAGTACAAGCAGGAATGCCGTCCACTTCCGTAAATTTACGCAGCCGGCATTCAAAACAGCTTCAAGATTACGGAAGTACAACCAAGAATGCCGTCCACTTCCGTAAATCTAAGCCGCCGGCATTCAAATCAAAGTATGAGTTACGGAAGTACAAGCAGGAATGCTGTCTACTTCCGTAAATTTACGCAGCCGGCATTCAAAACAGCTTCAGAAATTACGGAAGTACAAGCAAGAATGCCGTCCACTTCCGTAAATTTACGTCGCCGGCATTCAAAACAGCTTTAGAAATTACGGAAGTACAAGCAGGAATGCCGTCCACTTCCGTAAATCCACGCTACCGGCATTCAAAACAGCTTCAGAAATTACGGAAGTACGAGCTATAATAGCGGTTACTTCCGTAAAGTTAAGCCGCCGGCATTGAATCAGGCTCAGGGATTACGAAAGTACGATCAGGAATGCCAGTTACTCCGTAAATTTGGTCCACCAGCATAGAATCTACTTCCGGAAACCACGGATTATAAATAATTAAGAATTATGCCCCTCCCTTTGTGTTATACTTTGAGTAGCGCATGGCCTGCCCATGCCCGAAAGACAAATTCTCAGGAGGCCCCATGAAACTCAGCACTCGCATTCTCATCGCATTCCTCATCATCATACTCGTGCCGGTCGCGCTGACCTTCTTCCTCATGTTCGGCGTCGCGATGTTTCAGGGGGAGCGCCTCCTCTCAGTTTACGGCATCGACGTCATGAACCTGACCAACGAAATCAAGATCCTGCTGATTGATGCCCTCTTCTGCATGATCTGCATCCTTGTCATCACAGGCATCATCCTCGGGTTCTGGCTGATATCGGGAATCAGCAGCCCGATCGAGAATCTGACCAAAGCCACTAAGAACATCCGCGACGGCAACCTCGATTTCGAAGTCAAGGTGGAGGGTGTGCAAGAAATTCAGGAACTCTGCAAGGACTTTGAGGAGATGCGAGTCAAGCTAAAGCTGGCCAATGAGGAAAAGCTTGAGGCTGACCGGCAGAACCGGGAGCTCATCTCCAACATCTCGCACGATCTGAAGACCCCGATTACCGCGGTCAAGGGCTATGTTGAAGGTATCATGGACGGCGTGGCGGATACGCCGGAGAAGATGGACAGGTATATCCGCACGATATATAATAAAGCAAATGAAATGGACCGCCTGATCAACGAACTCACCTTCTACTCGAAGATTAATACAAATAGAATCCCTTACAACTTCAACAAAGTCAACGTTCGGGAATACTTCGAGGATGCGGCCGAGGAGCTTGAGTATGATCTGACCGCGAAAAATGTAGAATTTGAGTATCAGAACGCAGTAGCCCCGGAAGTACTTGTCATCGCGGATGTCGAGCAAATGCGCCGCGTCATCAACAACATCGTCGGCAACTCCGTAAAATATATGGACAAAGAAGAGAAGAAAATTTCACTTCATATAAGAGATGCGGGCGATGAGATCGAGGTTTCAATCACCGACAACGGCAAGGGAATTCCGTCGAAGGATATCGGGAATATCTTCAACCGCTTCTACCGTGCAGATACATCCCGCAACTCCGGGCAGGGCGGATCCGGCATCGGACTTTCCATCGTGAAGAAGATCATGGAAGATCACGGCGGCCGTGTCTGGGCTGAAAGTAAAGAAGGCGAGGGAACGACGATGACGTTCTCGCTGCGGAAGTATGTAGAAGGCTAAAGATAATAAAAAGTATCATGAGAAAAGAATGCGGACGCAGAAAATGAGTAAGATTACCGGCAAGCTATAGAGAACATAATCAATAAAAATGAAAATTATACAAGGAGCAGAAAGATGAGCAGAATTTTAATCATAGAAGACGAAGAATCCATCGCCAGCCTCGAGAAAGACTACCTGGAACTCTCAGGCTTCGAAGTTGACATCGAAACCGACGGTAACAAAGGCCTCGACAAGGCCCTCAACCGCGACTACGACCTCTTCATTCTCGACCTGATGCTGCCGGGAATGGACGGCTTCGACATCTGTCGCGAGATCCGCGAGCGGCTCGATACCCCCATCCTGATGGTCTCGGCCAAGAAGGATGACATCGACAAGATTCGCGGTCTGGGACTGGGCGCAGACGATTACATCACGAAGCCCTTCTCGCCGAGTGAGTTGGTGGCGAGGGTGAAGGCGCATTTGTCCAGATATGATCGCCTCATCGGCACAAATGTCCACAAGAACGATGTCATCAAAATTCGCGGCATTAAGATCGACAAGACCGCGCGGCGCGTGTGGGTCAACGGGGAAGAGACGCAGTTCACGACGAAGGAATTCGACCTGCTCACCTTCCTGGCGGAGAATCCGAACCATGTGTACTCAAAGGACGAGCTGTTCCGTGAGATCTGGAACATGGAGTCGATCGGTGACATCGCGACCGTAACGGTCCACATCAAGAAGATTCGCGAGAAAATTGAATTCGATACGTCGAAGCCGCAGTACATTGAGACAATCTGGGGCGTGGGGTATCGCTTCAAAGTATAAGGAAGTACTAGAAACTGTGCTTTTAAACAGTAGAAGAACTTCTAACATACGGTAGAAGATAATATTACAGACAGAAAAGACATAGCCGACAGAAAAGATACAGCCGACAGAAAAGATACAGCCGACAGAAAAGATACAGCCGACAGAAAAAACACAGCCGACAGAAAAGATACAGCCGACTGAAAAGATACAGCCGACTGAAAAGATACAGCCGACTGAAAAAACACAGCCGACAGAAAAGATACAGCCGACAGAAAAGATACAGCCGACTGAAAAAACACAGCTGACAGAAAAGATACGGCTGACAGAAAAGATACAGCCGACAGAAAAGATATAGCTTACAGATATAGCTGCCGCACTAAGCATGCATGAAAATATAGCAGGTCATCGCACAGAAACACCGCCATATTTCTTTATTACATTACTTAGTGCGACAGCTATTTTGTATGCCGAAAACATTACATCTCTCTTTCTTTTGTGTTACAAATCCGCCATCCACTTGTACTTGTATTCCCTAAATTCTATAATACTAGAAATTGTAGTATCCCCCAATCTCCGAAAAATGCAGTCCTGCACACAACACATCCGGAGAACGGGCGCACCCCCGATCCGCGGGAAAGCACAAGATACACAGAGGAGATCACCATTATGAAACGAAACCAACGCGTACTATCACTCATCTTCTCGCTGATTCTCATAGCGGGATCAGCCGTCACGCCCACATGGGCAGCCGAGGCAGCTCTCCCGAATGGAAGCGCCGCCGGAGCATTCATCGAATCTGAAAATGCGTCTACTGAAACTCTCATCGGATCCGGCGAGGAAGCAGCAAGCCCTGAATCAACGGCTCCCGGCGCGAGCATCGCAGACGCAGCCATCGTAGGCGGAGATGCCAGTACAAACGTAGCTATCGGAGCCACAGACGTCCGTACAGGTGCAGACGCAGCCATCGCATCCGGAGATGCCGGCACAGACGCAACTGCTGCAGCATCCGACGAGAACACCACCGCAGACGAAATCACCGAGGGCAACCCCGAAGCCGTCCCAACAGACGACAGCTTAGAAGCCGCCGACCTTCAGGAAGAAAACCTCTTCGGAGAAGACGAACTCGGTGCCGCACCGACAGCGACTCCAAAGCCGACTGCAACGCCGAAGCCAACTGCGACCCCGAAGCCGACCGCAACTGCAACACCCACACCGATCCCGACCAGCGGAACGTGGAATGGCCTCAAATGGGCTCTCACCTACGAAAACACCCGCCTCACCGTCGTCGGCAGCGGCGAAATGCCGGACTGCGCGAAAGCACCGTGGCAGGCGCCCGAAATCAGGGACAACATAAAAACAGTGTGTATCGGGAACTACCTGAAGAGCGTCGGACCGAACGCATTCCCGAACTTTACGAACCTCAAGACAATCACGATCGGACAGCGTGTCATGTATATTGGCGCGGGAGCATTTCAATATTGCGAAGATTTGAGGACCATCAACAACACATCATCCGTCCTCACACGCATCGACGAAAATGCCTTCGCCGGTTGTGAAAACCTCAGCGAGCCGCTCCTTCCGGAGTCATTGCTCGAGCTCGATGACCATGCATTTGCGGATTGTTACGGACTTCGCAGAGTCCTGCTTCCGGACGGGATGGAGTCGATCGGTGACGAGGTATTTGCCAACGACATAGGCATCAACCACATCAAAGTGCCGGGATCTGTGATGGATGTCGGATATAACATTTTTAAGAACTGCGTGGGTCCGATGACCGCCGAAGTAGACAGCTACATAGTCGGCGAGGGAATGTTCCGCGATTGCAGCGGTCTGCAGTCCATCACTTTCGGAAGCGATGTCGCCGGAATCGGCAGGTATGCATTCCAGAACTGCATCGGTCTTACCGAAATTGAAATCCCGGAGGGGATGATTGTTATCGGAGACAGCGCATTTGAAGGCTGCCGCGAACTCAAAACAGTCAATTTCAAAAAAGGTATCAGCACAATCTGCACCCGCGCCTTCTACGGCTGCGGCCTCGAGAGCGTGACGCTCCCGGAGACTGTGACGACCCTCAGCACATACACATTCTCGATGTGCGAGAACCTCAAGACGGTCGACCTCAGCGCGACGCAGATTTCGGGAGTCGCGGACTATACATTTGCAAAAGATCTGGAGCTTACGAGCATCAACCTCAGTGAATCGATTCTGAGCATCGGACAGTATGCATTTGACCACTGCACCAAGCTTGAGAGCGTGACGCTCCCGAATAAGGTGGAGACGATCGGAAAGAGTGCATTTGCATACAACTCCGCACTCAAGGAATTTGTGCCGAGCGACGCTCTCACGGACATCGGCGACAACGCCTTCTACTACTGTATGAATCTCGAGAACATTACGCTCGGGTCGAAGATGAGGACGTTGGGGGCAAATGCATTTGCCTTTTGCCTCAACCTCACCAATCTCACGGCGAAAAGCATGGATATGGAGTATAAAGGAAAATACGTACTCCGCAACACCCCCGTAACTCTCTGCAGCTACAAGGGCTCGACCACAGAAATTTATGCATCCGAGCGGAACCTTGCGTTCATCGTCATCGAGGGCCTGCCGACGCCGGTTATCACGACCTGTGCGCGCGCCCGCGCCTGCGTCAGCCTCAAGTGGAACGAAGTTCCGAACGCCACGACCTACATCGTCTATCGTTCTCTGAAGAGCCGCGGCACCTACTCGAGAATCGCTACCACAAAGGAGCTTTCGCTTCTCGACAAGAAGGTGGAGACGGGCAAGACCTATTATTACTACATAATCGCGTATGACGGAAAGTCACGGTCGGAAGCATCGGAGATTGCAAATGTCACCTTCGTCGCCTCTCCCGCCAGCGTCTCCCTCGGCAATGTTTACAAGGGTATGCGTCTCTCATGGGCACCGGTCGCAAATGCCGAATACTACCTCATTTACCGCAAGACCGACGGCAACTTCTCAAGGATCAAGACCATCCAGGCGCCTGCGGATACAAGCACGAACATCACCTACATTGATGAGAAGGCTGTCCACGGAACCACATACACCTATGCGGTCTTCACAAGAGCCAGAGGCGTGAACAGTGTCAGACGCGAGACGAGAGCCTGCATGAGACTCTCGACGCCGATCGCGAAGTCGATCTCATCGCCGTCCAAGGGAACTGTGACCATCACATGGAACAAGGTTCCGAATGTGAGGGGCTATCAGGTGAAAGTATCGACGGATAAGACCTTCAAGAAGGACGTGCAGACTGTCGTTGCGGGCGGAGGAAACACCGTCAGGAAAGACATCACGGGCCTTAAGAGCGGAACGACGTACTACATGAGGGTGCTGTGCTATCAGAAGACGACGCAGTACTACTATTCGGGGACGAGTTCGATACAGACGATAAAGGTGAAGTGAGAAAACAATTGAAATTTATTCAGGGTCATAGAATCAAAGCGACTCTGAAGAAGATGATATAAAGCAGGAATGCCGCCGGCTCCCGGGATGGGAGGGGGCGGCATTCTTTGTGTGTTTTATTGGACGGATTTACGGAAGTGGAGCAAAAATGGGGAATTACTTCCGTAAACCGGCAATGAATTTATGATCAGTTCCATCGGAATTTACGGAAGTAGAGCAGGAATGGGCAGTTACTTCCGTAATTCGCCATTTACTTGCAGCCACGGACATACTCCCACGCTTCATCCTCAGACAACGCGAAGAGATTTACAAGCTTACTAACAATGTCCTGGTCGGATAAGTCGGGGGTCATTCGAGCGAGTTTGATTGCGCCTTTAATCTGTCCTCTCTCCTCCGCTTCCTGTTCTATCCGTTTCATGTGTTTTGCTTCATCATATTCTGTCAGTACCACATCCATCACCTCCGCCTTATGTCTAATGAGAAATTCTGTCAGAATACCATCTCTGATGCAGCTGTCCACGGCCGCATTGACAGCTGCATGTATATCTGCTTCCTGTGCCTGGGTTCTTCTTACGCGTTCCACGAAGGTCGAATACTCGGACAGCGTGCGACATCTTTCCATCAGCTCACTATTATTCCCTGCATTAATGTTGTACACCGTGGCCGTTACTTCAATACTACTCTTATCGGGCTCAGAGAATGAATTTGTCAGCTGAAGCACTTCCTTTTCCGGCGCATCGTCACAACCGTTGTAGAATACGAAATAGCGAGGTGTCGGAAGAATTTGAAGTTTTTCACTATAGATATTTAGATTGTTGACTTCGATATATTTGTCATACAGCTTGCCATAGTACATGAGCCCCCTGACGGGCATGTTCGGATTGGGTGTACTCTGGTGCTCGAAAAGATTCAGTATGCTCTCCAAGCATATAGCCACATCATTCTTCATGGACATATACACTGCATTCTCGATCGTATAGAATATCAGTTCCTTCGGATCTGTGTAACATGTCCCGTTCACTGCATTGTAGAGTTCAAGTGCGTTCTGTGCATATACCGGATTTCCGAATAGCCTGACGAACATCCTGTCCTTGTAACACCGGTTTACTTTGACCTCGCTCATAATCAGTCCTCCTTTGCAAGTGTAGCGATTCCTCGCGTTGCATGAGAGGGCACGATTTGGGCAGAAGGCCGGCCAGGGCATCAGCAGGCAGTTCCTTCCAATAATACTAATACTATTATACCTTTCGTGCACACAAAATAGAATCGCTGATATAAAAAATGGTTGGAAAAGTGGGCGGAAACACCCAAGTGATAAGTAGAGGGTATACAACATTGAGACCTCTATGTGTAGTATAGCATTTTGTGGAAGTGAATGGAATATGTAAAAGAGGGCATTGGCGATTCTGTAAGTCGGAATCAGTGAGGTATTCTGCGAATGCGAAATGATTATTGTGCAAAAGAAAGTATACATAATACGTCAAAAGGTTCCCGTTCCCTCTAATTTATATAAATAATTAGCCCCCACCCCACCTCACCCCGTATATATAGATGCGCACGGCAAAGAGCCTGCGACAGAATAAAAAAACAAACTAACAATTAAAGATAAAAAGGAGAAAAAAGCAATGAACGAAATGATCAACGAAATGGCACTTGAGGAAGTAATCGGCGGCGTAACAAGAACAGTACAGAACGATTCCTGCAGCTACACGAACGTCAGGGAGGAGCCGGGCTTCACAGGCACAGTATGCTTCAAGGCAAACAACGGCACAAGAGTCGTTACAACAGGCGAGACCGTAAAGAAAGACGGCTATGTATGGTATCAGGTACACCTTGAGAGCGGTTCTGATGATGGCTGGATCGCAGGAAGCCTGATCGGATATTAATTAGGGTATGCTGAACAGGTTTTCAGCGTACTCCCAACACTCGTTTTTTCTGTATAGAATCAGCATTTCCGCTGATAACAGACTCGATTTTTGATAAAATAGATGCAGGGTTTTTGATTTCCGGGATTCAAAATATCTGCATCTAAGGAGCCAAATATGTACCGAAATGCGAATAACGGCCAGTCCAGCATCTATGATTTCATCCTTCCTTTCGGCGGTCATCTGAACGAAGACAACCGG
>JAFRGQ010000049.1 GCA_017433725.1 Lachnospiraceae bacterium | reverse complement strand
GGCGGACCTCCACCACCTTATCCTGCGGGAAGGGTGGCGCGCCTGCTGTATCCGGACAAGGTTGCTTTTCCGCCCGCGAAGCAGAGAAAGACTCCCGCGGCGGACCAGCAAGCTCGGAGATTCAATCTCCGAGAAGCTGACTGTTGGAATCTATCCATTTGTTGTCTGAGGGAAGGATGTCGCCGTTGCAGCCTGTAAAGAGCAGGCTGAGGACAAGTGCAAGGGGCAGGATCCTCGTTCCGGCTTTGTGGGTGGGGCGTAATTTGAAAGGGAGCATTGGTTTGGATTTCACCTCCTTATTTTTACACTTTCTTGTCCAGATATGTCTGTCGCATGTAGAGCCCGATGGGGAAGATTTCCATGGATGCATCTGCCGTATCGTCTTCCTCCAGTTCACGGGCTATCTCCGCGCTGCAGCAGGCGCAAAGGACCGGGAGACCGCTCTTCGCGCCGACTTCGCAGGCAAATGCGTAGCCCTCCTTTACGTCCTCTGCCGTTGTCTCACGGATAAAATGGCTGTTGGAAACAAGACCTGTCACGATGAGTCCGGTCGTGGCCTCGATCGCTTTTATTTCTTCAAGGTTCTTTTCGACCGTGTCGGTACCGGGACGGTTCTTGTTGACCACGTAGAGCATGCGGTATTCACCGCCGAAGTGCTTGCGGAACTGGTTGAGGATCATGGCGCCTGTGTTGTTTCCGCCGGTGTCCATGATGACATGGCAGTCGGGGTTCTGAACAGGGGCGAGAATGGCCGGGTCAAGTGTCTGGAGCTCCGAGCCGTTGCGGCCGTGGTATGGGTCGGAGTAGACCCGGATTCCTATGCTCTCCATTTCTTCCGTGAGTTCACGGCTCCGGAAGTAGGGATTCTCAAGGTCGAGATCGCAGAGAGCGAGAGACGGCAGGTCGGCGACGCCTTCATCGCGCATCGCCGCGAGGGCGAAGGCAAGGGAGACGGAAAATTCGGTTTTTCCGCTGCCGAAGTGTCCGGTCACGAGGATGATGCGGGGACCGGTGGCTATACTTTTCAGGAAGTTTTTCATGTTTGATTTCCTCGTATTGTGACGCAAATGCTGAGCTTTGTTCGCGCGTTAGTAGTTTTTTTCGCATATGTATATACATTTATGAATTTATTATCTGAGACCAAGGTGAGGTTGTCAAGAAAAGTAATCGAACAGGAGTTGTCACGGCAAAGCAAAAAAAAATGTTGACACCCCCTATGTTATCTGCTAAAATTCTCTTCAGCGTTAAAGCACGAAAATTCATACAAAGACTATGACGAAGACGATCGAGAGATGTCCGGAACACAGAGATTCTGCATTTGCTGAGAGCAGGAAGAAGGCGCTTTCAATGATTTATCACTTCCGAGTCGGAGCGCTGAGCGGCACTTGCCGTTAGGTACTCCCGCGAAGGCTGCGTTAGTGCCCGGGACTTGATGGAGTCCGTTGAGAGGCGCCGCACGGCGCAATTTGAGTGGTACCGCGAGCATGTTTATTATGCCCGTCTCAAAGAATCCTTTGGGACGGGTTTTTATTTTTTTAATTATTCAGCATCCCATTCGCAGGCGCTTCGCGCCTCGCTCATGTTGCGGTCAGAGGCGCTTCGCGCCTTGTCCGCCCACAAAAATGAATGATTATATCCGAAATGCAAGCATTTCGTCCTGTAAATCATTCATTTTCGTGGGATGCTGAATAGTTACATATTTTCTAAAATGAGGAGGTAGCAAAATGCCTACAAACGCAGCACACCAGCGAGCAGCAAGCGACATGGAAAAGGAAGTCGCCAGCCGTATCATGGCGCTTCGTGTCGACAGTGGTTACACACAGGAGCAAATGGCGGACATGACCGGTTTCTCCCTCACGGATTACATCGATTATGAGGGCGGAAGGGCGGATCTGCCGTTCTCGTTCATTCATAAATGCGCATCCGTATTCGACGTAGAAATTATGGAGCTTCTGGAAGGCCGTACACCCCTTCTGACGGGCTACACACTGACCCGTGCAGGCGGCGGACAGCTCACCTCGCAGGAGCCGGGCGTTCTGATCAAGAACATTGCTCCGCTCTTTAAGGACAGGATTGCAGATCCATACTTCGTTATTTACAACTATGATGAGGCACAGCAGCACGAGCCGATCGAGCAGGTGACACATCCGGGCCAGGAATTCGACTATGTCCTTGAGGGATCCCTGAAGATCAAGATCAAGGATAATGAGGAAATCCTCCATGCCGGCGACAGCATTTTCTATAACTCCTCCAATCCTCACGGTATCATCGCAGTCGGTGGACAGGATGTCCGCTTCCTGGCTATCGTCCTTCCCGAGGAAGGAGCCGAGGTGGAATGGGAAAAAGGCCGTCTGAGATCCAAGGTTCCGGCCGATGTGATCCAGAAGGAGGTCTCCCCGTCCGCTCTGAGCGCCCCGAACTTTGTCTCGAACTTTGTCTCGGTCAAAGAGCGCGAGGACGGCTATCCGGAGAGCGTTACGTTCAAGAATACGGAGAAGTTCAACTTTGCATTTGACGTTGTAGATGCGATCGCCGAGAAGGAGCCGGACCGCCTCTGCATGATCCATTTGGATAAGAACAAATTCGAGCGCCGTTTCACATTCCTTGAAATGAAGAAGATGAGCGCACGTGCTGCGAACTACTTCAAGGCACAGGGCATCAAGAAGGGCGACAGCGTAATGCTCCTCCTTCGCAGGAACTGGGAGTTCTGGCCGATCATCGTTGGTCTTCATAAACTGGGTGCCGTTGCAATCCCGGCAACGGATCAGCTGAAGCAGAAGGATCTGGAATACCGTTTCCAGACCGCCAATGTCAAGGCAGTCTGTTGCAACGCGGAGACAGCTTGTATTGAAGAAGTCGAGAAGGCAATGGCCAACTGCCCGTCGGTCGAGCATCTCTTCACGACGGCGGGAAGACGTGAGGGCTGGCATTCATTTGACGATGAATACGAGATGTATTCCAGCCGCTACCGCCGCACAGGCGAGTCCATCAAGGGCAATGACAAGATGCTGATGCTGTTCTCGTCCGGAACTTCGGGATATCCGAAGGCGGTCGTTCACAGCTGCAAATACGCCCTCGGCCACTTTGTCACCGCCCGCTACTGGCAGTGTGTACATGCGGAAGGACTTCATCTGACGATCTCCGACACCGGCTGGGGCAAGGCTCTCTGGGGCAAGCTGTACGGACAGTGGATGAACGGCGGAGCAACATTTGTCTACGACTTCGACCGCTTCCACGCCGACGATATCCTGCCGCTTTTCGCGCAGTATAAGATCACGACATTCTGTGCGCCGCCGACGATGTATCGCTTCTTTATTAAGGAAGATCTCAGCAAATACGATCTCTCCTCCATCCGCCACGCAAGCATCGCGGGCGAGGCGATGAATCCGGAGGTCTTCACACGCTTCCGCGAGGCGACCGGCATCTCCATCATGGAAGGCTTCGGCCAGACAGAGACCACGCTTACCGTCGGTAACTTTATCGGTATGACGCCTAAGCCGGGTTCGATGGGCAAGCCGAGCCCGATGTACAAGGTGTCGCTTCTGGATCCGGACGGCAAGGAAGTGAATGTCGGTGAGTCCGGTGAGGTATGCGTGCGCTACGGCGGAAGTGAGCCGTGCGGACTCTTCAAAGAGTACCTTAATAATCGTGAAGCGACCGACGCCTGCAAACGTGACGGCTGGTATCACACCGGAGACCTTGCATGGAAGGATGAGGACGGTTACTTCTGGTATGTGGGACGTACGGATGACATCATCAAGTCCTCCGGATACCGCATCGGACCGTTCGAGATCGAGAGCGTTATCATGGAACTTCCGTATGTTCTGGAGTGCGGCGTATCTGCCGAGAAGGACGATATCCGCGGCCAGGTCGTCAAGGCAAGTATTGTCCTTGTGAAGGGTACGGAAGAGAGCGAGGAACTCAAGAAAGAGATCCAGAATTATGTCAAGAAGCGTACTGCTCCTTACAAGTATCCGAGAATAGTTGTATTTAAGAGCGAGTTGCCGAAGACAATCAGTGGAAAAATCATTCGCAATCAGCTATAATGTGTCGTTGGACGATGCGTAACGAACACCCTGGCATGCGAAATTGCGTGTCAGGGTTTCTGCCGCGATGAATCAATAAAGGAGAGACATGAAAATGAAGAAAAGATTCAAGGTTGTTTTCAACCGGGAAAAATGCAAGGGCTGCGAGCTTTGCATTAATTTCTGTCCAAAGAAAATTCTTGCTCTGGATCCGGAAGTGAACGCCAAGGGATATCATCCCGCAGGCATCACCGATCAGGAAAGCTGCATCGGCTGCGCAAGCTGCGCCACAATGTGTCCGGATTATTGCATCAGCATTTATCAGTTAGAGGAGGGTGAGTCATGAGCAGAGTCCTGATGAAAGGTAATGAGGCATTTGCGGAAGCGGCGATCCGCGCAGGCGTCAAATGTTATTTCGGCTACCCCATCACGCCGCAGAATGAAATCCCCGAGTATATGAGCCATGAGCTCCCGAAGGCCGGCGGCGCTTTTATCCAGGCTGAGTCCGAGCTTGCTGCCATTAATATGGCGTTCGGAGCATCGGCGAGCGGCGGAAGAGTTTTCATTTCCACAAGTTCACCGGGTCTCGCGCTGATGCAGGAAGGTATCGGTTTCATTGCATCCTGCGAAGTACCGCTCGTTATTTTGAATGTTTCCCGCGGCGGCCCCGGCGTCGGCGGTATTCAGCCGGGTCAGGCAGACTATCTGCAGGTCACCCGCGGCGGATATAACGGCGACGTGAGGGTGCCGGTATTTGCACCGTCCAGCATTCAGGAGTGTGCAAATCTCATCTACGAATGCTTTGACATCGCTGATGAGTACAGAAATCCGGTCGTCATCCTGGCAGACGGTATGCTGGGACAGATGATGGAGCCGGTCGAGCTGCCGGAAGCAAGAGGCATCACGCCGGTCGAGAAGATCAATGATGAAAGACCGTGGGCAATCACGGGTACGGATAATCATCCGGAGAGAAACGTTGTCTATTCACTGCGTCTTGATCCGCAGGTCCTTGAGAACCATTGCTTCGATATGTTCGAAAAGTATGCAAAGGCTGAGAAGGAACTCGTTCGCTGGACAGATCAGGGACTTGAGGATGCCGAGATCGTATTTGTCGCATTCGGAACTATGTCGAGACTCTGCGTGGAGGCCATCGAACTTCTCGAGGAGCGCGGAATCAAGGCAGGTCTCATTCGTCCGATTTCGCTGTGGCCGTATCCGAACGCAGCATTTGACAAGATCGGCAAGAACTGCAAGGTCGTTATCTCCACGGAGCTCTCCATGGGACAGATGATCACGGATGTTAAGACAGCAGTTCAGGGCCGCTGGCCGGTAAGCCTCATCAACCGTACAGGCGGTATGGTCCCGTCATCCATTGAGATCGCGGACCGCGCGGAAAAAGCATTAAAGGAGGCGACGAAATGAAAACAATATTTGAGCCAACCAAGGGTATGATCCCTGTCGATACATCCTACTGTCCGGGCTGCGGACACGGTATCGCACATCGAATTATCATGGAGTGCCTCGAGGAGAGAGGATCTCTCGGCAACACGATCGGCGTCGTGCCGATCGGCTGCGCGATCAATGCGCATCATTTCATGAATGTTGATATGTGCGAGTCCACACACGGACGCGCTCCGGCGATTGCTGCCGGCATCCGCCGCGTGCACCCGGATCAGGTCGTTTTTACATATCAGGGCGACGGTGACCTTGCCTCCATCGGTACCGCTGAGATCATTCATGCGGCACACCGCGGCGAGAAATTCACGACTTTCTTCATTAATAATGCTATCTACGGAATGACAGGCGGACAGATGGCGCCGACGACTCTCATCGGTCAGAAGACCACGACATCCGTAAACGGCCGTACAGTAGAGCAGGCAGGTCTGCCGCTCCGCATGTGCGAGATCCTTTCCCAGATCGACTGCGCGGTATTTGTTGAGCGCGTCATGCTGAACAACCCGGCAAATGTCCGTAAAGCCAAGGCTGCGGTCAAGAAGGCTCTGGATATTCAGGATGCCCGTCTCGGATTTACATTTGTAGAATTCCTTTCTTCATGTCCCACCAACTGGGGTCTTGCTCCGAAGGACGCTCTGAACTATGTGGGACAGAACATGGCCGATTATTATCCGGTCAGAAATTTCAAGACACCGGAGGGATTTTAATATGAAGAAAAAATTGTTTTTTGCCGGCGCAGGCGGACAGGGCGCCCTTGCAATCGGCCAGATGATCGCCAAAGCGGCAATGGAAGAAGGACTTGAAGTAACATGGCTGCCGTCTTACGGCCCGGAGATGCGCGGCGGCACAGCCAACTGCACCGTGGTCGTTTCCGATCGTGCGATCAGTTGCCCGCTGATCAACGAGGCAGATGTGCTCGTAGTTATGAATCTGCCGTCTCTGACAAAGTTCCAGTCGATGGTGGTTCCGGGAGGCAAGATCTTTATCAACAGTTCTCTCGTTCCGGTGACCTCCGACCGCAAGGACTGCGATGTGTTCGAGATTCCGTGCAACGATATCGCGCATGATCTCGGCAATGAGAGAGCGTCCAACATCGTCATGCTGAGTGCGATTCTGAAGGAGACAGGAATCGTGAAAGAGGAGACCGTGCGTGAGCAGATCGAGAAGATGTTCTCAGGCCGCAAGGCTAAATTCCTTCCGGCTAATCTGGCAGCGCTGAAGACATATCTTGATTAAATAAGTATAAATACAACCCCGGCCGGGAGGCCGGGGTTTCGCTTTTTTGCACAAAAATGGTTTGGGTATATGATTATTTCTTGGTTTGTTGTATAATAAATATGTCTATGCGATAACGAGAAGCTGTGCATATTTAACAAAATGCAGCAGAATTTTCGGGGCATGAGAGCATGTGACAACAGGTATAAGGCAGATTTAGGCAGGTGAATTTGTCATTTTCAGGGAATACTATTACAAGGAGGATTCACACAAATGAGAAAAGATTTCTTTTGGGGTGGCGCAACGGCAGCTCATCAGATTGAAGGCGCATGGGATGTTGGCGGAAAAGGCATTTCAATCGCTGACGTTATGACGGTCGGCGGTCCCGGAAAGCCGCGTCGCATCACGGATGGCGTTCTGCCGGGAGAGAACTATCCGAATCATGAGGCAACGGATTTCTATCATCATTATAAAGAAGACGTTGCGTTCCTTGCCGAAATGGGCTTCAAGTCCTTCCGCACATCGATCGCCTGGACCAGAATCTTCCCGAGAGGGGATGAGGCTGAACCGAACGAAGAAGGACTCAAGTTCTACGATGACCTGTTCGATGAACTGCACAAGTATAATATAGAGCCGCTGGTCACACTCAGCCATTTTGAGCTGCCGTGGGCACTTGTAAAGGAATACGACGGATTCCTGAACAGAAAAGCGATCGACATGTTCGTAAAATTTGCGATAGTCTGCTTCGAGCGCTATAAGGATAAAGTCAAATATTGGATGACATTCAATGAGATCAACAATCAGGCAGACCCGATTCAGCATCATATCCTTCAGGAAGGCGGAATCCTTCTGAACGGAAGAGAGAACGCTGAAGAAATCATGTATCAGTCCTCCCACTATGAGCTTGTAGCATCCGCTCTGGCTGTAAAGAAGGGTCTTGAGATCAATCCGGACTTCAAGATCGGCTGCATGATCGGCTTCAATCCGATTTATCCGGCAAGCTGCGCTCCGGAAGATATCCTGATGGCCCAGAAGGCGATGAACGAGAAGTACTGGTGGACATTTGTCCATTGCAGAGGCTACTATCCGGCATGGCTCCTCAAGAAGTTCGAGCGTCACGGATATAAGATCGACATCACCGAAGAGGATAAGAAGATCCTGAAAGAGGGAACCGTAAACTGGCTGACATTCTCTTATTATCAGAGCCTCTGCATCAAGGCTGATCCGGAAGATAATCCGCATTATGAGTACAATGAGAAGTACTATGTGAGAAATGAGCATCTGAAGGCATCCGACTGGGGATGGCAGATCGATGGTCTGGGTGTCCGCTGGGCTCTCAACTGGTTCTATGATCGCTTCGAGCTTCCGATGTGCATCGTCGAGAACGGCTTCGGCGCTTATGATAAGATCGAAGAGGACGGCTCGATCAATGACGACTACAGAATTGATTATCTGCGCGAGCACATCAAGGCTCTGATCGCCGCAGTGGAAGAGGACGGCGTCGACCTGATGGGCTATCAGATGTGGTCACCGATCGACATCGTATCCGCATCGACGGGTGAGATGGATAAGAGATACGGATTCGTTTATGTCAATAAGAACAATGCCGGCGAGGGCGACCTGTCCAGAAGACGCAAGAAGAGTTTCTACTGGTATAAGAGAGTCATCGAGACGAACGGCGAGGATCTTGGAGAATAAAGCCCGTATTTTCAGGAAAAAATTGCTAAAAGAAGTTGAAAAAAAGCGATTCGTTTGTCACATTCCGCGTGAATATGATATAATAATCCCTAACAGCGGAAAGGGAACATTTCGGCAGGATGCCGCGATGAAAAATACAAACCCGCAACAAAATGTAAAGGAGAACAGATAACTATGACATCATTCAAGT
Organism: Lachnospiraceae bacterium; assembly: GCA_017433725.1. Classification (GTDB taxonomy): domain Bacteria; phylum Bacillota; class Clostridia; order Lachnospirales; family Lachnospiraceae; genus Chordicoccus. Next base: position 32,605 of record JAFRGQ010000049.1, on the reverse strand, counting down.
ATGTAATCACAGATCCGGTTGGTATCCATGCTCGTCCGGCAGGCGCTCTCGTTAAGGAAATCAAGAAGTATGATTCCGATGTTAAGGTTCTTGCAAACGGCAAGTCTGCAGATGGCAAGAAGCTCATGAACCTCATGTCCCTCGGCGTAAAGCAGGGCAACGAAATCGAAGTTCAGGTTTCCGGCGGAGCAGAGGCTGACAACGCAGCAGCTCTGGAAGCTTTCCTTAAGGCTAATCTGTAATTAGAATTATACGCGAATGGAAGAGGATGTCGATTCGACATCCTCTTTTTTAAGTGTGTGATATATCTATTGTTATTATCCCTGCTTCGTAAAGGCTTAAGCCTGTACACCGAGGTACTTGGAATTGTCGAAAGCAAGGATGCCTTCGCCGATCATTGGGAAGAAGAAGAGGCCGATAGCGAATCCTGTTCCCTTGCCGAAAGCCTTAGCCAGCTTGTATGCTGTAATAGCCATAGCGATGAAGTTTACGATCGGGATGAGAAGAAGCAGGCAGTAGAAGCCGTTGCCCCATGAGATCTCATACAGTGTAAAAATATTATAGAACGGAATCAGTGCCTTCCAGCTCGGTACGCCGGCTTTCTCGAAAAGCTTGTAGAGGATTACTGCTGTGAGGACAAGAATTGCGACGCTGAAGATGAGTGATGTCATTGACGGCATAGACATTGAAAAATCAACATTGTTAAGTGCTTCCATTTTATTTTCTCCCATTTTCTTTTTTGTTTTAGTTTAGTTTGTTTACATATAGTTATACGGAGCCGTGCTTATGAGGGCTAAAAATTCTTAAAGAAATTTTTCGATAGCAGTACAGTTACTAATCAAGGAGTATTACAGAGGATGATCAAGACAAGACTAATTAAGATGCTGTCACACGCAAGGAAATACATCATTTTCCAGGTTTTCTGGCAATGGGTCGCCCTCATTGCCCAGATTGTTCTGATGTATTCAATCACCCATCTCCTCTGGGGCGTTCTTTGTTCCGTGACGTACGGTGATGCGTTCGTTTACAGGCGGTATATGATCATGATCGCCGTCGCGGGCCTTGCACGTTTTATTGCGAACCGACGAGCGGCCAGGGCTTCATTTGAAGCGAGTGTTGACGTCAAACGCATTCTACGCGATAAGATTTACGCCAAGCTTCTTCGACTGGGCGCTTCCTACCGCGAGCAGGTGCCGACTTCGGAGATCGTGCAGCTGGCGGGAGAGGGAGTTGAACAGCTCGAGACCTACTTCGGAAAATTTCTCTCCCAGTTTTTTTACAGCCTGATCGCGCCGCTGACGCTGTTTGCCGTACTCTTCCGTGTGAGCCTGAAAGCGAGTCTTGTATTGCTCGTGTGCGTTCCTCTTATTCCGGGCGTCATTATGATGGTCCAGAAAATAGCCAAGCGGCTTCTCTCAAAGTACTGGGATATTTACGCAGGTCTCGGCGACAGCTTCCTCGAGAACCTGCAGGGCATGACAACGCTGAAAATATACCGCGCGGACGCAAAGAAGGCCAAGCAGATGGATGCTGAGAGCGAGCGCTTTCGCGTCATCACGATGAAAGTACTTCAAATGCAGCTGAACTCCATCATCATTATGGACGTCATTGCCTACGGCGGAGCGGCTCTGGGTATGATCATCACGATAAACGGTTACCTGAACGGGGAGATCGATTTTCCCGGAGCGCTTTGGATCATCCTGCTCGCAGTTGAGTTCTTCTTGCCGATGCGTCTTCTCGGCTCCTATTTCCACATCGCGATGAACGGTATGGCGGCCAGTGACAAGATCTTTCACCTGCTGGATCTCCCGGAGCCGGAGAAGAAGACGATTGAGATCGGTGAGGGGAGTTATGACATATGTATCCGCGACCTTTCCTTCGCATATGCTGCGAGGAAGGCGGGGCTTGAAGCAGAAGTAATGTCCGGTGGAAAGAAAACGAAGAAGGCGGGTGCAGCCAAAGAGAAGTCCGACGAAAGGACCGGATATGAGGCTGATGAGGCACCCCGCGATGTTCTCCGGAATATCTCCATGGACTTCCCGATGGGTTCCTTTACATCCCTCGTAGGACTGTCCGGCTGCGGAAAAAGCACGGTGGCCGGCATCCTCATGGGACGAAACCGGGGCTATCGCGGCAGTGTGACGATAGGCGGGAGCGAGCTCTCGGAAATCAATGAGAAGAGTCTCATGGATACGATCACGCTGGTGTCGAATAACAGCCACCTGTTCAAGGGGACAGTCAGGGAGAATCTTTCACTCGGGAATCCACAAGCGACGGATGAGCAGTTGACGCAGATTCTGAAACTGGTCAATCTTGATAAAGAGAAGGATCTTGACACCGATATCGCCGAGAACGGCAGCAATCTGTCCGGCGGTCAGCGCCAGCGGCTCGCGCTCGCAAGGGCTTTGCTGCATAATACGCCGGTGTATATATTTGACGAAGCTACCTCCAACATTGATATGGAGAGTGAGGAGCTGATCATGAGGGTGATTCATCAGCTCGCGAAGACCAGGACCGTTATCCTGATCTCCCACAGACTTGCAAATGTCGTCTCCTCCGACCGCATCTACATGCTCGAGGGCGGGCGGATCATCGAGAGCGGTACGCACAGGGAGCTCATAACAAATGGAGGCTCCTACCGAAAGCTGTTCAGACGGCAACGTGCGTTGGAATCCTACGGTAAGGGACAGAAAGATGCAGCCGCCGGCCGCAGGAGGAAGCCGGCTGTGAAGACAGAAAGGAGGCCGAAACATGAAGAAAACCAGTAAACGCAGACCCGGCATCGTCATCATGGGTCAGCTGATCGGTCTCGTAAAGCCCCTTCTTCCCGTTATGCTGCTGTCCATCATGCTCGGCGTGAACGGTTTTCTGTGTGCCATCTCGCTCACGATCCTGGCTGCGGCAAAGCTTCTCGAAGGTCTGTCTGACTCGCTGTCGAGCGGCGGCGTGGCGCTCGAAGGCGCGGTGAGACTTCCTATAGCGACCGGCAGCTTTTTCGTGATCCTGTTTCTTGTGGCGGTACTTCGAGGCGTGCTCCATTACGGAGAGCAATATTGTAATCATTTCATCGCATTTAAACTGCTCGCAATCGTGAGACATAAGGTATTTGCCAATTTACGCCGCCTCTGCCCTGCAAAACTTGAAGGGAAAGACCGAGGCGATCTGATCTCAATCATCACTTCGGACATTGAACTGCTCGAAGTATTCTACGCGCATACGATTTCGCCGATTGCGATTGCCGTGATCGTCAGCATATTTATGACGGCGTTTATCGGGCGTCAGAGCGCTCTCGCCGGTCTGCTCGCATGCATAGCCTACCTGACAGTCGGTGTGGCAATTCCGCTCGCGATCGGACGCGCCGGAGGAGAGCGCGGGCTCGCGTTCCGGAACGGGTTCGGTGAGCTGAACAGTTACGTGCTTGATTCCATCCGCGGGGTCGACGAGACGATTCAGTATGATGGCGGAGAAATGCGACGCAAGGACATTGCGGATCGCTCGGTCAGACTGAGCAAGCTGCAGCGCGGGCTTGCCGGGCTCGAGGCGACGCAGACTTCTCTGACAAATGCCGCAATCCTCATTTTCTCCTTCGTCATGCTGTTCTTTATGATGTATGAGTACAAAGAGGGGAATGTGACATTTTCAAATGTACTGCTGGCTACCGTCTCCATGATGGGCTCCTTCGGACCTGTCCTGGCACTTTCAAATCTCGCAAACAGTCTCAACCAGACGCTTGCCGCCGGTGAGCGCGTGCTGTCGATCCTTGAGGAGGAACCGCAGGTCGTGGAGGTGACGGATGGGATGGATGTTGAAGCATTTGACGGCGCGGGAGCGTATGGGGTGACATTTGCATACGATGAGCATAATAGTGATTACACCCGCGAGACAGGCCGAAATAAAAAGAGCAGAAGAAAAACGAAAGAGGAAAGCAGCGGCAAAAGCATCAAACTTGCAGGAGTGGAAGATGAAGCCGAAGATGCAGTTAATGCAAAAGCGGAAAGCAGCGAAAATATCCTGAGCGATTACACGATCGAAATCCCGAAAGGCAAAGTTGTCGGCATCTACGGTGCATCGGGGTCCGGAAAATCTACGCTTCTGAGGCTCCTCATGCGTTTCTGGGATGTAAACAGCGGACAAATCCGCCTGTCGGGCGTGGATATCCGTGAGATCAACACCGCGAGCCTGCGCGATATGGAATCCTATGTTGAGCAGGATACATATCTGTTCCATGACTCTATCGCCAACAATATCGCCATCGGGCGGCTTGACGCGACACGTGAGGAAATCGTTGAAGCCGCGAAGAAAGCTTCTATTCATGAATTTATCATGACGCTGCCGGATGGATACGACACGGAAGTCGGAGAGCTCGGTGATACACTCTCCGGAGGCGAGCGGCAGCGGATCGGGATTGCGAGGGCTTTTCTCCACGACGCACCTCTTATGTTGCTCGATGAGCCGACGAGCAACCTGGATTCTCTGAACGAAGGTATCATACTGAAGTCTCTGGCTGAGTCCATGAGGTCGGGTGAGAAGACTGTGCTGCTGGTGTCGCACAGAAAGTCGACGCTCTCGATTGCAGACAGAATCTACAAGATGGAGAGCGGGAGACTGAGCTGATACATCAGCACTATTAGGATCCCCTACTGCTGACTATGCTTGCAGTGGCGTGCAGAGATGCACAGTGATATGGTTTGATACTCTTAGCAGCACCGTTTCTCATAGCAACTGACTGTGTTTGCAAGAGCATGCAGGAATGCACAAGAATCCGACTACACAAAGACTGAGGAATATACAATGTATGATTACTTTCAACCTGCATACGATTTTGACTATATGAAGAGAAAGCTCCGCAGAAAGAAAGTTTCTGCGAGAGATTCCCTTACTAGAGAAGAACGGCGTGAGAAATCTTCCATGATCATGCAGCATATTTTAGACAGCGATTTTTTTAAAAAAGCGGAAACCGTCATGCTTTACCGCGCGGTCAGAGGAGAGGTCCGACTCGATACACTCCCGGACCTTGCACCGGACAAGAAGTATGTCTATCCGCTGTGTGTCGATAAAACGCAGATGCGTGCATATAAGGCTGATATAGCAGATGAGCAGGCATGGAAAAAGGGCGCTTTCGGAATACCGGAACCGAACCCCGCATACGCCGAAGAAGTGGAACCGGAGAAAATAGATCTTGTGATTTGCCCGTGCACGGCCTTTGACAGAGAATTGAGCAGGCTGGGAATGGGTGCCGGGTACTATGACAGGTATCTTGAGAAGTGTGAGAATGCGTATCTGGTTGCGGTGGCATTTGATGTACAGGAGGCAAGAGAGGTTCCTGTCTGCGGGTATGATGTGAAGATGCAGGCGGTGATCACGGAAGCAGGAATTATATGAGCATGTATCGCATTATCAGAATAGCCGGCACATTTTCGTGAATTCAGAATTGTTAGTCAGGGAGTTATAAAGCAGCTATTCTTCTGAAGGAAAATATGAGCATTTTGTGTATTGGCTCAATTCCGGGTGCGAATACAGCAGGTTTCTGCTATAATACGCCTCATAGGCTGTGCCTTATAGGATGCAGCCGCTGCATGCCGTGTCAAGAACATCGAGGCGTTCTTGAAAGGTGGATATGCAGTACTTATATCTGAAAGGAGAAAGAGCGCTCCTCCGCCTCTTAAATGAAGCGGGGTACAGCGCTTAAAAGATTATGAAGAAATGGACAGCACTGTTTCTGACAGGCATCCTCGCCCTGTCCCTCGGCGGATGTGCAGAGAGCGCGCGGTCTCTTGGCGGTAAGGTCACGGAGACCCAGGTATATATAAGTGCAGACGAGTCCGGGGTTTGGGACGAGTCAGGCATTCCGGATGAGAAAGTGTCTGAGCAGGCAGCAAAGGATCAGGAGAAAGATACGAGCACTGATGATGCCGGTGCAGAAGATGAAAAAGTCACGCAGAAGGTCTATCTGCAAGAGCATTTCGGATATAGGCTGGTTCTCGACGAGGACTGGGAATTTGCAACGGATAAGGAACTTGAGCAGATGAATCAGGCGGTAGTTAAGGAGTCTGAGGGGGATGCGACATTTGCAAAACTCGCCAAGGCTGACAATGTCTACACGGATATGGTCGCCAATAACACCGTCACCGGAAACTCCATTGTTGTTAAGCTGGTCAAGATCGGGCTTGCGGATGTGGTAGGTTCGGATGAAGAGCGGAATGCGATCCTCGCTGATACACTTTATTCGGAAGCGGAGGCAGCCGGACTGACGAAACTTCAGAAGACGACGACCGAGGCAAAATTCCTTGGGAAGGACATCACGGCGATCGGAGTGAAGGGCGATCTGGCGCTTTCCGATGAGTATACGACCGAGATGTGGTATCAGATGATATCAAAGCAGAAGGGACAATATGCATCGGTGATTTTTGTGACTGGATTTTCGGAGTTTGGCGGAGATAATTTTCAGGAGATTCTTGATAAGTTCGAGACGTTGGAGTAAAAGCATATATTCGTGAGGAACATAAGTTGAAGAAGATCGGAATCGGATACGAGAATTATAAAGAGTTTATAGACCAGGATCTGTATTATGTAGATAAAACTCTGCTTGTCCGTGATATTCTGGAAAATGGCGGCAAGGTAACGCTCCTGACCCGTCCAAGACGTTTCGGAAAGACCTTGGGTCTGTCCATGCTCCGTACCTTTTTCGAAATCGAGTACGACCGGAACGGTAATGTCATCGATAAGCGCAGATACTTCGAGGGCATGAAAGTAATGAAATGCGGCGATGCGGTTCTCTGTGAGATGGGAAAGTATCCGGTCATTAAGCTGAGCCTTAAGGGCGCTAAGCAGAAGGATTTTGCCGGTGCATTTCTTGCACTTAGAAGAGAAATCAACAGCGAATTTTCAAGACATAGTTATCTTGCGAACTCCGAAATTCTCACAGGAGAGGAGCGTAGAATTGCGCAGGAGTTTATGCATGGTGAAAGTTCGTGGATGGAACGGGCGAAGCTGTTTAAAAATCCGGAAGAACGAAACAAAGCTATTCAGGATGAATATGTGAAATATGCAGAAGCATTAAAACTTTTGAGTGAACTTCTGGAGAAATATCATGGCGTCAGTACTGTCATTCTTCTTGACGAGTATGATGTCCCGCTGGAAAATGCATGGCATGAAGGCTTCTATGAGGAAATGTCGGGATTCATCCGGTCGCTCTTTGAGGCGGCGCTGAAAACGAATGATGCGCTTGCATTTGCGGTAATCACCGGATGCCTCCGAATAAGCAAGGAGAGCATTTTTACGGGCATGAACAATCTCAATATTATTTCCATACGCTCGGGCAGATTTTCGGAGTCTTTCGGTTTTACGGAAGAGGAAACCATGTGGATGATAGATGAATACGGCATGGCAGACAAATCTGATGAGGTCAGGAAATGGTACGACGGTTACCTGTTCGGTAAGGATGAGATTTATAATCCCTGGAGTGTTACGAAATATGTATATGAACACCTTCCAATGCCGGAAGCTTTCCCGGAGCCGTATTGGGCCAATACCTCTTCAAATGTAATATTGAGAGAATTGGTTTTCAAGGCGGATGAGAAAGTCAGAGAGGAATTGGATGTCCTGATCGGAGGAGGTACAATCGAGAAAAAGATTCATGAAGATATAACGTACGGGGATATTTATCAGTCGGAAGATAATTTCTGGAACTTTCTCTTTTTTACCGGATACCTGAAAAAGGTTTCGGAGAGAATAGAAGGGGAAGATATATATGTCACTATGTGTATACCGAACCTTGAAGTAAGGAGTTTATATCGAAATCAGATCAAGGGATGGTTCGATAATGTTGTTAAAAATGCGGACCGTAGAGAGCTGTATGCTGCTGTCATCGAAAAGGATGAGGGCAAAATCGGTAAAATACTGACAGGTTTTCTGAAGCGATCTATCAGCACTTTTGACAGTGACGAAGGGTTTTATCATGGATACCTCCTTTCTATGTTGATCGGTATGAAGGATTACACTGCAAGATCAAATCGGGAAGAAGGGGATGGACGACCGGACATAGTGCTGTATCCTGAAAATCCATCAGATCCGGCCTACATATTTGAATGCAAGGTTCGTAAAAAGTTTAATGAGATGCAGGGCGGCCTCGAAGAGGCATTTGCTCAGATCGGTACAAAGCGCTATGCTGAAGGTATACTTGAGGACGGGTATGCAGGCGTGGTGTCATATGGCATATGTTTCTGTAAGAAGAGCTGTGTTGTGGGGCTTTACGAATATAAGTGAAAGGATAAAGTAAGATGGGAAGATTAAAAGAACTTCGAAAGTATGTTGAGAGCGAACTCAATAAGATGGAGGATGCCGACAGAAGAAATTCGGCTATTGTACACCTTTACGGCGTTTCTCTTGCCGCGACCATGATCGCAAAAAAGCGGGGGCTTGACCCGGAAATCGCATCCATGGCGGCGATGCTGCACGATATGCACGCCTATAAGACCGGTTCTTATGAGGATCATGCGCATAAGGGTGCGGAACTCGCGAGGAAGATTTTGGGAGAGCTCTCTCTTACAGATGAAGCTGAGACAGAGATGATATGCTCGGCTATTTATCACCACGATGATAAGCTTGTCACGGACGGACCGATGGACGAGGTGCTGAAGGACGCCGACGTTATCCATCACTGCATGAATGACCTCTCTAAAGCAATCAAGGATAAAGAAAAGGTGCGGTTCGCAAATCTTTGCGCCGAATTCGGAATGTGACGGATTTTGAGACGGGTACGCATCTTATGATTACAGTCAATTAATTCTGCGTCAATGATTAATGCCACGAGCATTGCGCGATGAAGAACAAAAATGTAGAGCCGGCTCTGTCGATACGAAAAGATCGTATTGGCAGAACCGGCTCTTTATGTTATGAAAGTTCCACTCGAGCAAGCCAAGTGTCAGAATGATATTTGAGGCACTGTAATTATATTATTCGATAAAGCTTCCGTCAGCTTTCTTCGGAATGCTTGCAAATCCGCGGGCAAGATCCTCATCGGTAGGAATGTAGTCATTCATTGTGCCGTTGTTGAACTGCTCGTAAGCCACCATATCGAAGTAGCCGGTGCCGGTGAGACCGAAGATGATTGTCTTCTCCTCTCCGGTTTCTTTACATCTGAGAGCCTCGTCGATTGCAGCACGAATTGCATGGCTGGATTCCGGTGCCGGAAGGATACCCTCGGTGCGTGCGAACATCTCTGCTGCCTTGAACACTTCCGTCTGCTCTACGGAGACCGCTCTCATGTAGCCGTCGTGATACAGCTGGGAGAGGACCGGACTCATGCCGTGGAAACGAAGACCGCCGGCGTGATTTGCCGAAGGAATGAAATCGTGGCCGAGTGTGTACATCTTGGCGAGCGGTGTGACCATACCGGTGTCGCAGAAATCATAGACATATTTTCCTCGTGTGAAGCTCGGGCAGGATGCCGGTTCGACTGCCACGATGTCGTAGTCTGCTTCTCCGCGGAGCTTCTCGCCCATGAACGGGGCAATCAGACCGCCGAGGTTTGAACCGCCGCCGGCGCATCCGATGATCATGTCCGGCTTAATTCCGTACTTATCGCAGGCGAGTTTTGTCTCAAGTCCGATTACGGACTGGTGCAGGAGCACCTGGTTGAGAACGCTGCCGAGAACATAGCGGTAACCTTCATTTGAGACGGCAACTTCGACCGCCTCGGAGATTGCGCAGCCGAGGGAACCTGTTGTTCCCGGGTGTGCTTTAAGAATCTCGCGGCCGATCTTGGTCGTATCGGACGGAGACGGAGTTACGTCTGCGCCGTATGTGCGCATTACTTCGCGGCGGAACGGCTTCTGCTCGTAGGAAACTTTGACCATGAAGACCTTGCAGTCGAGGTCGAAGAAGGAGCAGGCCATGGAGAGGGCAGTGCCCCACTGGCCGGCACCGGTCTCGGTTGTGACGCCTTTGAGTCCCTGTTTCTTGGCGTAGTATGCCTGGGCAAGCGCGGAGTTCAGCTTGTGGCTGCCGGATGTGTTGTTTCCTTCGAACTTATAGAAGATGTGAGCCGGAGTTCCCAGTGCTTTCTCAAGATATTCCGCGTGCATGAGCGGCGACGGGCGATAGATCTTGTAGAAGTCATGGATTTCTTTCGGGATGTCGTAGTACGGGGTATTGTCGTCGAGCTCCTGCGCTACGAGTTCTTCGCAGAAGACCGGAGCAAGATCTGCAGCGCCCATCGGCTCGAGGGTTCCGGGGTTCAGGAGCGGAGCCTGCTTGGTCTTCATGTCCGCTCTCACGTTATACCATTTCTTCGGGATTTCTTTCTCTTCCAGATACATCTTGTAAGGTACATCATACTTCTTGCTCATGTTTTTTCTCCTTTCATCATGCCGGGGAAACGGCTGTTTGTCGCCTCTCGGCGAATCGTCAGTCTGTGCTCGCAAGAAACGGCACATTTGGATGAAACCGTGTGGACAGAAATGTCATATGGCCGGATTCATCCTGTTTTGTAATGATGGTCGGGGGATGAGCGTGATGCAAAAAGAAAACGCTCTTGTCCCCATCAGAACTGAAGGGACAAGAGCGATAATAAACTCCTGCGGTGCCACCCAACTTGACGCTTATTGCGTCCTCTCATGCATACCATCATATGCCGGATTTTGATCACGGAGATCCTGCTCCGTCTCGCCTACTGCCCGTTCGGGGTTCGGTTCGCCCTCGGAAGCCCATTCGCACGGCATTTCTCTCCGCATTTCCACTGTCTGCGGCTCACTGGTCAGAAAGAGGTTCGTGTTACTATTTCTTCCTCATTGGTTTGTAGCTGTATTAAGTTGGTAACACTTTAACATGATGAATTGGTCTTGTCAAATACTTTTTTTGAATCATGACGCAGAAATACTATTTCCGGTGCAGAATAAAGTCTTCGGCGGATCGAAGACGTGCGCAAGACACGTGACGCGACGTTTACTCAAAATCCAGATAAGCCCCCTTCATCGGCGATACCGCATGCTCCGCGAACAGCCTCAGCGCACCCCTCTTATACTTCATGGGTTTCGGCTGCCAGTTCTTCTTACGCTCAGCGAGGATCTCGTCCATCTCTTCCGGAGTCTTTCTTTCGCCCTTCACGCCGACGATCTCAAGAACTCTTCCCATGACGTCCAGATGGATGAGGTCACCTTCCTCGACCAGAGCGATCGGTCCGCCGCTCTGAGCCTCCGGACTGCAGTGTCCGATGACCGGTCCGGTGGATGCGCCGGAGAATCTGCCGTCTGTGATCAGCGCAATCGTTCTACCGAGCTCTTTGTCAGAGGAAATAGCCTCCGATGTGTAGAACATTTCAGGCATACCGGATGCCTTGGGTCCCTCGTAGCGGATGAAGACAGCGTCGCCGGGATTCACTTTGTGGTGAAGGACCGCGTCGATGCATTCCTCTTCGCTGTCGAACGGCCTTGCGTTCAGAACCGCGCTGAACATCTCTTTCGGGCAGGCGGTGTGCTTGATGACAGCGCCTTCCGGTGCCAGATTTCCCTTAAGGATTGCAATCGATCCGTCCGTTCCGATGGCCTTGTCAAACGGTCTGATGATATCTTCCTTCGTGACATGGCTTCCGTATCTCTCATTGGCCTTATCCAGCCAGCCCTGGCATCTCTCGTAGAAGCCGTTCTGCTTCAGTTCTTCCAGATTCTCGCCGAGAGTCTTGCCTGTCACGGTCATGACGTCCAGATGAAGAACGCTCTTAATTTCCTCCATGATTGCGGGTACGCCGCCTGCATAGTAGAAGAACTCTGCCGGCCATCTGCCTGCCGGACGGACATCCAGCAGATAGTGTGCGCCTCTGTGGAGTTTGTCAAATGTCTCCCCGGAGATCTCAATCCCGTACTCATGCGCGATTGCCGGAATATGCATCAGTGCATTTGTGGAACCGGAAATGGCTGCGTGGACCATGATGGCGTTTTCAAAACTGTCCATGGTTATGATATCTGTCGGTTTCAATCCGATTTTGGCAAGCTTTACGGCCTGCTTTCCGGCATTTTTTGCGTACTCAACGAGATCCGGGCTGGTTGCAGGCAGAAGTGCACTGCCCGGCAGGGCAAGTCCGAGAGACTCTGCCATGATCTGCATGGTGGAAGCCGTTCCGATGAAGGAGCAGGCGCCGCAGCTGGGACATGCGTTATGTTTAGCCCATGTCAGCTTCGCCTCATCGATCTCACCGCGCTCATACTGAGCGGAGTACATACCCAGCTGCTCGAGTGTCAACATGTCCGGGCCTGCTGCCATGGTTCCGCCTGTCACGACGACGGACGGAATATTGACACGCGCAAGGCCGATCAGATTGCCGGGCATTCCCTTGTCGCAGCTCGCAATATAGACGCCTGCATCAAAGGGTGTTGCATTTGCCTGAATCTCAATCATATTGGCAATCATTTCGCGGCTGCAGAGCGAGTAATTGATGCCGTCGTTACCCTGGCTTTCGCCGTCGCACATATCGGTCGTAAAATAGCGAGCACCGTATCCTCCCTCCTCGCGGACGCCTTCGCGGGCCGCCTCCACGAGTTTGTTCAGGTGTCCTGAGCCCGGGTGACTGTCACCGAATGTGCTCTCAATAAATACCTGGATCTTTCCGAGATCTTCCGGTTTCCAGCCGGTACCGATGCGGAGCGGGTCGAGCTCAGGTGCATTTGCGCGGAATACCTGGCTTGGCATTTCCTTAATATTCTTCATAGCATCCTCCATATAAATTCAGATGGGCATTGCGCCATCGATCTGCTGACAAGTTTGACCGCAGCAGCTCAGGCTGTCTCTGCCATTATTTTAACAGATTCTATTTCTTTGTAATATATGTTGTCGCGTTTCCGGAGCCGGATCGCCGGCAACCTGCCTTCAGTCGTCGCACTTCCAGAGTCCGAGCGCCGGCGTCCCGACAAAATAGATTTCCTCACCGTCCGGAAGGACGTTCCAGCCCTCTTTCAACTTTTCGGGATCGTAACGCTTTGTGATCTCGTCGTAATCAGCCCAGTTATAGCCGACGCCTTCGATCTCTTCTCTGCTCATAAATTCCGGTTTTGTGGCATAGGTGATCGTAAATCTGCCTTCGCTGGATCCCTGCATGAGGTGGGCTGCAGCCATGAGTCTGCCCTCAAAAACGCCCTGACGGTACAGCTCAAGAATGTGGTCCGTGCCGGTGTAGCCGTAGGTGCGGGTCATTTTATCCATCTCCTCATTTTCACCGAAAGATTTCACTCCCGGTGCAAGGACTATGAGCTCGCCGCCGTCCTCGATGATCATTCTCGTGCGGTAAACGCCTTTGTTACCGACCCAAGTGGTCTTGAGCTCGGTGGGTTCCAGATAGGTGACGACTTTTTTAGCCCGCCTTTCCACATGGAAGATGTTGAGTTTCTGAGAGAGGGCTGCTGCATTTTCAAATGGCCGTCTGCTCTCACCGATGTACAGACCCCTGAGGGTTACCTCCTCGTTCTCGCTCGTCGTGACAGTCTGCAGGTAGACCATCGGAATAATTCCGTCCACAAAATGCTGCTGGGCATAATCATATAACTTTCTTGCGGGACTGTCAGTCACGCCCAGAGCCTTTTCCATGCCGCAGATCGCGCTCAGCATGTGAGACTTGTTGATCATTTCACGTCCGCCGGTTCCGACGAAAATGTTCTTGGAGTAGTTGGCCATACCCACAACCTCATGGGGAACGACCTGTCCGACAGAGAAGATGACATCGTAGCCGCCATCGACAAGCAGATGATTCACTTCCACGTCGATCTGTTCCGGGAAGAGCCCGTTGCTGATTTCGGAGCACACTTCAGCCGGAACGAATCCAAGACGTACGGTATCGGTCTGCCAATGATGTACGATGATCCTGTCTCTGGGTACTACATCTCCGAAGAACTTGTCCAGTTCCTCTTCGGTCATCGGCATATGTGTGCCGAGCGCCGGCATGACGTCGGTGTGGATTTGCTCATCTTCGGGACGGCCTTCGTTCATCTTCTCAATCTTTTTGTAGATCACCTGTGTGATGATTCCCGCATAGGAATAACATCTGGTGTAATCAGGCGGGATGATCAGGACTTTCTTTATGTCGGGAAACTGGGCGAGCATCTTGTCGATCATATCATCCAGCTGAGAAGCGGAGATGCCGTTTTTTTCTTCTGTTAGATATAATTCCTTCATTTTGAACACCTTTCGAGCCTATGTCTAAGACAAGTTTCATATTACACATTCATTATAGACTCACGTCACAAGAATTCTGCGTCTGAGATTAGATTCCTACGTTCACAACGACCTTAAGGTAGTTGCCCGGATTCTTTTCGATATCGATGATAGTCTCGGGTGCTTCATCCATCGAGACAGTCTTTGTCAGGATCTTGCGAATATCAACTTTTCCGGACATGATCAGTTCGATAGCCTCCTCGAACTCTCCCGCACTCGTTCTCGCGCCGCGGATGTCGACTTCTTTCTTTGTGATGACGTCTGTAGGAATAGAAGTTTCGTTCTTCGGCCATCCTGTGAAGGTGATGCGGCCTGCATTGCTCACGATATCGAGGGTCTGGCGGATGCACACATTTGCACCTGTGCACTCCATGACAAGCTGTGCCATGTTTCCGTCGGTGATCTCGGCGATGCGGGAAACGACATCTTCCTTACCGGAATTAATGGTGTACTCAACGCCTACGCTCGTTGCGAAGTCAAGTCTTTCCTGGACAAGGTCAATAATGATGGCATGTGCGCCGTAAGCCTCAGCTGTCATTGCTGCGAGAACGCCGATTGTACCTGCACCGTAGATTGCGACATATTCGCCGGCTTTAAGGGAACCTCTGTGTACGCCGTGAAGTGAGATTGTGAGCGGCTCTGCCATTGCTGCCAGCGTCCAGTCCATGTCGTCCGGCATTTTTACGAGCATATCAGCGGGATGAGTGAAATATTCGGCCATACCGCCGTCCACATGAACGCCGAGAACATGAAGATCGGTACAGCAGTTGGTTCTTCCGATCGAGCAGGGATAGCAGTGTCCGCAATAGAGATAGGGATCTACGATGACACGGTCTCCGACTTTGAATCCCTTCGGGTTGTTCTCCTCGTCGATTTCTTCAATAATGCCTGCGAGCTCATGGCCGATGACTCTGGGGTAGGAGACGAGTCCGTTCGTTCCTCTGAACGCTCCGATGTCGCTGCCGCAGATACCTGCTGTCATGATCTTGATAAGTGCCTGGCCTTTGCCGCAGATCGGCTTGTCCTGTTCTACGCATGCTACATTCCATGGTTTCTCATATTTGATAGCTTTCATTATTGTTCTCCTTCGACTTTGCTGTTTTTATTACTGAATGAAAATGTTTCCTGCGGTCTGTTCTATATCTTCCTGTACCAATTAAGAAAAGAATCCGGGCGGTGAAAACTCAGAAGGGGAACAGGGGATTCCTGCGAATTCGTGCCTCTTTCAATTTCTATGATGCCATCATATCATCAGACGTCATATGATGCAAGGCGGAATATCTTCTATATTTATTGGTGTGAATTTGTATAAAAATTACAAAGAGTGTACTGAAAAAGGCATTATGCACAAAATAAAGGGCATACTGATACGCGAAATTAACAATCTTGCGCTTTTTCCGAAAACGGTATTGACATCAGACGTCATATGTCATATATTGAAATCAATAAATCTGACCGCCCAAGGCAAAGGGGAACTGCAAGGACGGCATATCTGAAAGAGACCGGGACGCCGGCCGGATCAGAGTCACTTTTGACCAACACATGATAAAAGGGAGACAAGCTTTATGTTAATGGTAATTTTTCTCATCTCGATCGCAGTGCTGCTTTTCTGCATCATTAAGCTGAAACTCAATGCATTCGTAGCACTCCTTGTAACAGCGTACGGCACCGGTATCGCATGTATGATGCCTCTGGCAGATGTCTCGGACGTCGTCACGAATAAATTCGGATCCACGCTCGGCGGAATCGGTATCGTCACCGGCCTCGGCGTTATGCTCGGTATGTTCATGTACGAGTCCGGCGGTATTGACAATATCGCGAACGGCATTCTGAAAGCGCTCGGCGATGAAAAGTCACAGTTCGCAGTTGCCGTATCCGGATTTATTACCGGTATTCCGGTTTTCGGTGATGTAGTTTACATCATGTTCGCTCCGATGCTCCGTGTTCTTTCCAAGAGAACCGGCTACTCCATGACAGGTTATGCCTGCGCGATTTCCGTAGCTACTACATGTACATTTGCCCTGGTTCTTCCGACGGCACCGCCTCTTGCAGTTGCCGAGAATATGGGTATCAACGTCGGTATCTTCTTCTTCTACGCACTGATCTCCGCATTCGTAGGTATGTTCGTCGGCGGTATCCTTTACGGCGGTTTCCTTAACAGACAGGATCGCAAGGCCGGAAAGACCTGGGATTTCTCCGATATGGATGCTGAAATCGAAGCTGCGACCAAAGAGACCGGCAAAGAAAGCGGAAAACCGAAGATGAGTGCAGGTCTTGCTCTTTCCATCCTCCTGGTTCCGATTCTTCTGATTCTCTTCGGCTCATTCGGTCCTATGTTCCTTCCGGAAGGCGGTTTCCTGGACATCATTAAATTCCTCGGTTCCAAGAACGTAGCTATGACGATCGGTGTTCTCTACGGAGCGGTTGTCTCCCGTCCTTATCTGCAGCGTTCCATCACAGACATTATGTCTGACGGTGCTGACAAGGTTGGTCTTATTCTCCTGATCACCGGTGCCGGCGGAGCTTACGGCGGAATCCTTCAGGCGTCCGGTATCGCTGACTTTATCACAGGTTTCTTCGGAAACTTCAATATCCCGATCCTTGTACTCTGCTTCGTGATCTCTCAGGTTCTTCGTTGCGCACAGGGTTCCACAACAGTTGCTCTTACAACGACATCCGCAATCATGGCAAGTGCTGCCGCAACATCAGGTGTGTCTCCGATTCTTTGCGCAATCGCTATCTGCGCAGGCGGTATCGGACTCTCACTCCCGAATGACTCCGGTTTCTGGGCAATTTCCAGATTCTTCCATATCGATGTCACGGATACGATCCGCGGCTGGACGCTCGGCGGTTTCGTGGCAGGCGTTTCCATCCTGATTTTCGCCTGCATCCTGAGTCTGTTCCAGGGCGTACTTCCGGGATTGATGTGATCTCTTACATAGAATAGATTTCCGAATCTCAGGAAAATTCAGTAAAGATGCGAACCGGACATCATATGTCCGGTTCGCATCAAATCATATAGTATCAGATATTTTTCGCGTAAAATGGCAGAAATATGTGTATTTCGGGCTGTTTTATGCGGATAAGTTCAATAATTGCGGATGACAATTATCTATAATGTATGACGTGTCCTTGATTTTAGTCATAACTTCCAATATACTTGATATAGAGCATCACGAACTTGAACTCTGCACATACAGTAACTACTTTTCTTAATATTTGAAAATGTAATACTATAATGTTGACTTCTGTATATATAAGATACAAAGCGGAGAGCATGGGTTGTGAATTTAGAGCGAGGTCAGTCATGGAAGAGTCCGGTTTTCAGAATGTAACAAAAAATAATCTCCCTCTCCCCGAAAGAGCAGCGGACCAGATCACACAGCTTATCATCAACAGGAATCTGCAGAGCGGCGACAAGCTCCCGAATGAGTTCGAACTGGGTTCGCTTCTGAATGTCGGACGCGGAACTATCCGGGAGGCCGTCAAGATTCTTGTGGCGCGCAATATCCTGACCATAAAGAGAGGTAAAGGTACGTTTATCGCCAATCATCCCGGGAGGGTCGAGGATCCGTTCGGATTTGCATTTTATACAGACCGGTTGAAACTGGCCTTTGACCTGTGGGAAGTCAGAATGCAGTTGGAGCCCTGGGTGGCGTCTATGGCAGCGCAGCGTGCAACAGAAAGAGACATCGAGGAAATTAAGGCCAGATGTGAGGATGTTGAGCGCGATATAAGGAGCGGTGTTGACCATCTTTCCAACGATGTCAGACTACATATAAGTATTGCCAGATGTACAAAGAATGACGTGGTTCCGAATCTGATTCCTGTTATTACATATTCGGTCGGTTTGTTCGGCGCCCTGAATCAGAATCGGCTGCGTGAGGAGACGATTGCAACACACAGAGCAATCGTAGATGCGATAGCCGCTCATGATTCTGAGGCAGCACGGATAGCTATGATTCAGCATCTTCTGTCCAATAAAGCTACGCTGGATGAGGAGGCGGGGAAATCGAAAGAACGGAGAGAGGACTTAAAGGAGAATTAACCATGAAAGCAAGTTATATAACGCCTGCAATAACAATATTCGGAGCAGACGGAAACCTTGACCTTAAGAGTCAGGGTTCTCTCTATGAGAATCTGATAAAAAACGGGATAGACGGTATCCTTGTGAACGGAAGTATAGGCGAGTTCTTTGCGATGACTTATGAGCAGCGGCGGGAACTGGCTGAATTTGCCGTAGATACCATAGCGCACCGCACGAAGTGTATTGTGGGCACGTCAGATATGATGTATGAGAGAATCGTGCCATTTTCCAACCACATGCTGGAATACGGCGCGGATGCCGTGATGATTATAAGCCCCTATTATTTCCGGTTCACGGACAGTGAGCTGCTTGCCTATTATGACGAACTGTTAGATCAGATCGAGGGACCGGTCTATCTCTACAATTTCCCGGAGAGGACGGGCTATACGATCGCCCCGGAGACTGTGCTCGCTTTGAGGGAACGGCATTCGAATCTCGTGGGAGTCAAAGATACGATCGGCGGTATGGACCATACCAGAGAACTGATCAAGACCGTGAAGTCTGTCTATCCGGATTTTGAGGTCTATTCCGGCTTCGACGATAATGCGGCCCATAACGTGATGTCCGGCGGTGACGGGATCATCGGCGGGCTCTCCAACATCGTACCGGAGATCTGCACAGCTTGGATCCGGGCAATGCGGGAGAATGACATCGAGGGAATCGCCCGCGGGCAGCAGACGATCAACAGGCTGTTCGATATTTATGCGGTCGGACCGCTGTTCATTCCTGTCATTAAGGAGGCGGCTCTGATGCGCGGAATCATCGAGAGCAGCGCATGCAGCTTTCCGATGCCGGGCGTGACGAAGGAGCAGCGTGAAAAAATCGCACAGATCTTCGAGAGAGAGGGGATTGTGTGTTCGCGATGAAGAATAAAAGTCTCGGGCGGATCGGTATGCAGAAGGTACGATAGCGGAACGGGAGAAAGGTATTCCTGATTCAATCAAGTAATAAGGGCTGTCGCATGAAGGCGCGAAGCTGCAATACTGTGGATATTAAGTACATATATCTTAAGTATTGCAGCGAAACCGCCTGCAGCGGCAGCCCTTTTTGCATGCAGGTCATCTTACGGACACTTTACTTTTTCTCACGAATGTATTAGAATAATAGCCAGAAAGAACACGAAAAATGGTATTTCTTTGTGCAAAACGCACAAAGAAAGCCGACAAAAGTTCAAAGGAGGTATCTCATGAAAAAGGTTTTGGCATTGTTACTGGCAGGTGCAATGGCGCTCGGCATGGCAGCATGCGGCGGCGGTGGTTCTTCCGCATCCGCACCGGCAGCTGACGCCAGTACAGCAGGTGCAGCAGCGGATTCCGAGTTGGTCGCAGCTGCCAAGGAAGAAGGAAAACTGGTCGTTTACGGATCCTGCGAAGAAGAATATCTTGCAACCGCGTGCGAGAATTTCCAGGAAAAGTACGGAATCGAAGTTCAGTATCAGAGACTGTCAACAGGTGAAGTTCAGTCCAAGATCGAAGAGGAAGCCGGCAATCCGTCTGGCGACGTTTGGTTCGGCGGCACAACAGATCCTTATAACATTGCAGCTTCGGAAGGCCTTCTGGAAGCATACGAGGCAGAGAATGCAAGCCATCTGATCGGCGACGTATACCGTGATGCAGACGGTTACTGGTATGGCATCTACAAGGGAATCCTCGGATTCATGGTCAACAGGGACGAACTCGATCGTATGGGCATCGAGGAACCGAAGGACTGGAAGGATCTTCTTGATCCCAAGTACAAAGGTCTCATCTGGCTCTCCAACTACAACACAGCCGGAACTGCTAAGCTCGTTGTCAACACGATGATCCAGAAGTACGGACATGATGAAGGTATCCAGTACCTTGTCGATCTCGACAAGAACGTTCAGGTTTACACAAAGTCCGGCTCCGGCCCGTCCAAGAACGTCGGTACAGGCGAGTGCGTCATCGGTATCGGTTTCCTGCATGACGGTATCACACAGATCGAGGACAACGGATACGGCAACATCGACCTGATCATCCCGTCCACAGGCACATCCTTCGAAGTAGGTGCTACCGCCATCTTCAAGGGCTGCAAGCATCCGAATGCAGCTAAGCTTTGGATCGAGTATGCGCTCAGCCCGGACTGCGTTGAGCTCGCAGCACAGAACGGCTCCTATCAGTTCCTCGTACTTGACAATGCTCAGCAGCCGAAAGTCGCAGCTGACTTCGGTCTTGATCCAGACAATGTCATGGACTATGATTTCGAGGATGCAAAAGAGAATACTACAAAGTACGTTGAGGAAGTCATGAATGCTCTCGGCAGCGCAGCTGACGATCGTTTCGAGACTGAGTAAGCGGCATTTGCGCAAGGTAAGTGTAATCTGGGAAATTTACTTGCAAATGACTATGCTCTCCGCAGCGCACCATAAATTCTAGAATGTAAGAGGCTGCCGGTGGAAGCGAAGTGCCTGACATGTTGCTTCGCGGCAGCCTCATGTATTACTGTTTATCCAATTTGTTTTTCATAAAAGGGGGAATTATCACTATGGCTAAAAGTCAGGGCGCCGCTCTGGATCGCAAGAAATTCTTTGCCGATCCTATCATGGTGACAACAATTGTCGTACTGATAGCCTTCCTTACCCTGTTCATCCTCTACCCTCTGGCGATCCTTCTGGTCGACAGTTTTGTGACGGATCAGGGCATAGGTCTGGGAGTCTTCAAGCGCATCATGGCCATGAAGAACTTCCGTAGAGCTATCTCGAACACATTGAAAGTAGGCTTTCTGGTAGGTATTGCGTCTGCGCTGATCGGACTCCTCTTCGCCTACGTGGAAGTATATGTAAAATTAAAGACACGGCTGTTGGAAGGACTCTTCAAAGTGGTTTCCATGCTTCCGGTCGTCTCACCGCCGTTCGTTCTCTCTCTGTCCATGATCATGCTGTTCGGAAAGGCCGGTATCATTACCCGCTATATTATGCATATCTACGACAATAACGTGTACGGATTCTGGGGCATTGCCATCGTTCAGACGCTGACATTTTTCCCTGTCTGCTACATGATGATGAGAGGTCTTCTCAAAAATATCGATCCCTCCCTCGAGGAGGCAGCCCGCGACATGGGTGCTTCCCGCTGGGGCGTTTTCATGACGGTAACACTGCCGCTGATCCTGCCCGGACTCGGCAACGCATTCCTGGTAACTTTCATCGAGTCTATCGCCGATTTCGCGAACCCGATGATCATCGGTGGTTCCTACGATACACTCGCAACGACGATCTACCTGCAGATTACCGGTGCTTATGACAAGGAAGGCGCTTCTGCGATGGCTGTTGTTCTTCTGTGTATCACGCTCATCATGTTCATAGTCCAGAAGTATTATCTGGAGGCAAAGAGTACCGCGACCCTTTCTGGCAAGGCCTCCCGCCAGAGAATGCTTATCGAGGACAAGAGCGTAACAATTCCGCTGACAATCCTCTGCTCACTACTGGCACTTTTCGTCTGCCTTATGTACATCTGCGTACCATTCGGAGCACTGTTCAAGACATGGGGATACGATTTCCACCTCACGACAAAATGGTTCCGGCAGGTATTCACGAGATACAAGGGCTTTAAGGCATTCAAGGATTCCTTCGTCCTGTCCTTTATCTCCGCGCCGATTACCGCTCTGCTTTCCATGATCATTTCGTATCTGGTCGTAAAGAGGAGCTTCAAAGCCAAGGGATTTATCGAGGCAGTCTCGATGCTTGCCATGGCGGTTCCCGGAACGGTTCTCGGTATCGGATATATCCGCGGTTTTTCAGCAGGTGTGTTCCGTACCGGTTTCCTGCAGGGACTTTACGGCACAGGCACGATTCTGGTCATCGTATTTATCGTGCGAAGCCTGCCGACCGGTACACGAAGCGGTATCTCGGCTCTCCGTCAGATCGACAAGAGCATTGAGGAATCCGCATACGATATGGGTGCAGACAGCTTTACGGTATTTATGACGGTCACGCTGCCGCTCATCAAGGACAGCTTCCTGAGCGGTCTTGTAACAGCATTTGTACGAAGCATCACGGCGATCAGTGCGATCATCCTTCTCGTTACTCCGCAGTTCCTGCTCATTACGGTTCAGATCAATGAGTTCGCGGAGAAGGGAGCATACGGTATCGCGTGCGCATTTGCAACGATCCTGATTTTGATAACGTACAGTGCGGTTATGTTAATGAACCTGGTCATCAAGTATTTCGGTACGAGCCGGGCATACAAGGAGGATTAACGGGCTATGGCTAAAGAGAAAAAGGGCGTACGCCTTGAACATATTTCCAAGATCTATAAGGATCCGAAAACGAAAAAGGATTTTTACGCGGTTCACGATACCTCGCTCGATATCGAGCCGGGCAGTTTTGTGACGCTCCTCGGTCCGTCCGGCTGCGGCAAGACGACCACCCTGCGTATGATTGCAGGTTTTGAGAGCCCGGATGAGGGCGAGATCTATCTCGGTGAAGAGCCGATCAACGCACTCACGCCGAACAAGCGCGACACGGCTATGGTTTTCCAGAGCTATGCGCTTCTTCCCCATTACAACATTTACGACAATGTAGCTTACGGCCTGAAGCTCCGCAAGATGGACAAGGAGACGATCAAGACGAAGGTCACGCACATTCTCGGTCTTGTCGGCCTTGAGGGCATGGAAGCCCGTATGACAAATCAGCTTTCCGGCGGTCAGCAGCAGCGTGTTGCTCTCGCGCGTGCGCTGGTCCTTGAGCCGGGCGTTCTTCTTTTCGACGAGCCGCTGTCCAACCTGGATGCGAAGCTCCGTGTCACGATGCGTACCGAGATCCGCAGGATCCAGCAGGAGGCCGGCATCACGGCGGTCTACGTCACGCATGACCAGAGTGAGGCGATGGCTATCTCCGATAAGATCATCATCATGGAGAAGGGCGTCGTTGCACAGATGGGAACGCCGCAGGAAATCTATTATCATCCGAAGAGCGAATTCGTTGCCGACTTTATCGGTGAGGCGAATTTCCTTCGCGGCGAACTGATAACGAAAAAAGGCAAAGACGGTGTGGCGAGGATCAACGGCATGAAGGTCGAAGTCAAGGATGTCGGCGACTTCTCGATCGGTGATCCCTGTACGCTTGTTCTTCGCCCGGAATCGGCGGTCATTGCTGACAAGGGTCAGCTGCCCTGTGATGTTATCCTCAGCTGCTTCATGGGAAGTTATCAGAACTATCATGTTATGGTCGGGGATACGATGGTCAAGATCACGGACTTCAATCCGAAGAATAAGAAGGTGTATGAGGTCGGGGATAGAGCTTATGTGGCGTTTGACCCGCAGAATGTACATGTTCTGTAATTTGCATTTATCACGAGATTGTACTCACGATGAAGAAAAGCATCACTATGCGCGCGAATCTCGCGGCTGAAGTCACGAGAATTGTGCGATGAAGAATAAGACAGGTAGAAGGGCTGCCGCATCAGACAGTGTCGCCGCAATATATTGCAGACATTTGCAAATAACGTCTGCAATATATTTCAGCATCACGCCTTGATGCGACAGCCCTTCAAGCTGAATAGCACTATGTCTGTAAAAGCCCCGGCAGTGCATGACGGAGGTTCATGAGCCGGAGACGGGAGCTTTCTTTATGGCATATTCCAGGCCTCGCTTCACGAAGCCGTCCGAGAAATCCGCATGCACACGTACGGCATAACGGGCTGATTTCCCGGTAAGCTTTTGCCGCTGGAAGTCTATGATTTCCCGGGCATCCTTATCAGTGAAGAAGGTATCCATTTGATCCAGGAGCCTCGCGGAAGCCTGCCTTACGGAGAGAGAAACGCCATTTGACAATATTTTTGCGATATCAATGTCATAATGAGAAGCATTTTTAAAATTCAGTTCCGCGGTGACCTGCTCCTCTTTGCTGAGTTCCCCGGAATGTATACAGCTGTCATATACGACGAGCAACTGCATGAACTTCAGATCCTCGATACAGATGCCTGCCTCCGCGTATGGATTCAAATCTATATTTCTCAGTTCAATGTGATCGATTCCCGTCTTTTCAAGCTCATCCAGACTGTTTTCCCCTCTGGATTTTAATCTGACCGGATAATAGTATTCCGTCTGGCTTGCTATCATGCCATCCTGCACCATTTCCCGTATTCCGTCAGCGTAAGTGAATACAGAATGATAGTTTATTACCGGAACGAAGTGATTCCAGTAGCCGAGTTCACTGCAGCGGGTGGAGGCCATGCCCGAAAAGACTGTTTTGCCCGCGTCATCCCGATTCAGAAAGGAGCCGTCGAGCAGCGGCGAAGCGGCGCACAGGACCGTTATGATCCAGCCGTTCCGCATAAGATTTCTGGCCGTGTTCAGGTAGAGCCGGTCGCGGTATTTGTTAAAATTCGTCTCTTCCGAGAACACAAAATCGGCGTTAAGCAGCTCATCTGACAGAGAATAGTTAAAATGGATGCCGCAGAAAGTCATCTTGTACTTGCCGTATTTCTCTGCCAGATAGTTGCGATAGACTGTCTTGGAGCGCTGATCTCCCGAGAACTGTGCCACCGGAATATCATCCTCGTTCCGGATGTAGGGCGGGTTCGAAAAAGGCCAGAGATATTCCGGAACCGGGAGCACATGCAAAGCCTTCTCTGCCCTTCTGTGATGCTCAATCAGATCACGAAGTGCGCCTTCCGGAGTTGCGGCCACTTTCGTGTTGATCTCCAGCTGGTTCTCGCAGAAATCCCGCACGAGGCAGGAATCATCCGGAAATGGATGTGCCGTATGTGAGAAATGACCGTCATAGCAAATGCGGAGAGACTCTTTTTCAAGGCCGGAATTGCCTGTGAGAAGCAGTTTCTTTATTTCAGGATGTTCATGATGTAACATATCCGAAACCTTTCTTTAGGTAAAAGAAGTGTGAGTCAGATTGAATCACAGCTTCGCATGCGCGAGGATTATTTCAGACAATGGCTTGCCACCGGCCAGGGCGTCTTTCATATCTTTCGCCGGTGAAGAAATGCGTTCCGCTCTCTCGTATACCGGCAGGAGATACTTTTCTTCCCCAAAGCCGCGTTCCCTCAGACCCTCCTCTGAGAGTCTTGTGATTTCAATTAGAAGGCTCCGAAGAGCTTCCCGGTCAAGCACATCGGGAATGTGTCCTTTGTTGAACTGGCGGCGGAGTTCATTTGCCGTGAGCCCGTGGTGATAGAGAATCATCTCGCGCGACCACAGCTCTCTGAGTGCATCGCGCTTTGCCAGCAGTCCGAGCTGGAATGCAGCTCCGGCAAAGCTTTGTCCGAGCGGCTGAGTGCAGAGACTTCTGTATTCGATTGTTCCGCGGGCCGTCAGATCCAGAAATTTGTAGGTCCTGAGATACGCGAGGTCAGTCTCTTCCGGTTTGAACGGAAAGCTGTAGTATTTTCCGTTCTCGTAGTATTCTCCGGCGATCACATCCCTGGTGAAGTACTCGACGAGAGGTATGGGTTCGAAGAAGAGATATTTTCCATCTCTCTCCGTACAGAAGAGGCTTGTGTAAGCGATATATTCTATGAGCTCCTCGATGCTTTCCGGTATGGCCTCATACCCGCCCACATTTCTCGGATTGATGCCGTGTGTGCTGTACTCCCAGAGATTATCGCGTATAAGCAGATAGTCGGGCTCGTCCTGTGGCATCATGGAGTTGGCGAAGAGCAGCGACTTGACCGGTTCCAACAGAGAAAATGTGCGGAGTGTGTCAAGAAGCTCATCCGTGCTTACATCCACCTGGATCTGGGAGGCGCTTGCAAATGTACCGAACTGCGGATAGGCATGGCATCCCCCCTCCTTTTTCCACTCACAGCACTTTCCGAGATAGCCTCCGAGCATTCCGTAACGACCGCATCGTATGTAGTCTTTTCGGCAGAGCCTGTAGTAGGGAGTGATCCCGAAACCGGAGATAAGGTGATTGTTCAATATCAGGCCATTATTCAGATATTCGATGTAGCGGCGGAATCGGGCGTCCACATCGTTCAGGTTCTGCGATCTGGCGAAGGACATTTCAAAGTTATTGTAGGAACAGTCGAAGGAGAACAGATCCCCCGTCACCGGATCCTGAGCTTCGTGCAGATTGCCGTCATCGTCATACTTCAGGGGCTGAAAGCCGAAGTGTGACACGGCACTGTTCATGGCTGCCCGGCTTACCGTATGGTCGGTGGCTTTGCCGCCGAGGTTGATGATGGGGAGCTCTATCTCGATACCGGCGTATGTGTCGCGACGGTTTTCGGTGGGTTTGATGTATTTGTCATAAATCATGGATCGAAGGTGATCATTTAACATGGCTTTTCTCCGAATTGTTATTAATCATACTAAAACGGTAGGTTTAGTGTAGATTAACACGGCGCATACATCTTGTCAAGAACGCCGAGTCATTCTTGAAATCTTTTTGTGAAAGACGAATGCCTTCCCTTGGGAATTGACTTTGAGAAACGGTTAAGATATGCTAACCGTGGGTCGGTAGAAATATCTGCCGACTAAATATAAAGTTTACCGGGAGGGGTATATGAAAAGGAAAATGTTCAACAAACTCATGGCTCTCCTCATGGCAGGCGCAATGACACTTTCATCAGCTCCGGTCACAGCACAGGCAGTATACGCCCGGGAAGTAACCGAAGACAGCATAATAGCAGATGAAAATGCAGAGGATGCAGCTGCCGGAGAAGGCGATATGATCGATCTGACCGAAGACAAAGAAAATGTCGGTGAGACCGGCTTAATCGATTTTTCCGAGGAAGAAGAGACTGTAGGGGAAACCGGCCCAACTGATTTGATTCAGACTGAAGCGGCAGTCGGAGAGAAGGGTGAAGATGGACTGACCGAGATTGCGGCATCTGAGGAAGAAGCTCTCGTGGAAGAGATGCTGGGTGATGGAATCGACGGTTCGTATTATGCACTTGTGAATATTCCGTATGCTGAGTTCTATGCAGCGGAAGGTGATGATGATGTCGATGCTGTTTCTTCCTCCACAAAGGCGAAGCCGCGCGCTACAAATCTCGCAGGCGGATCTTATCATGTCAGTGAGACAGGCGAAGATATCACAGGTATTACGTATCCCGTCAAGTTAAGCAGCGAGTATTTATTTGACCTTGCTATGATGGTTAATAGCGGAGAGATTACTGTCATAACAGACGAGGATTCGAAGTCGTACACGATCAGACTTCGCGGTCAGGAAGTTCCCGTTACGCTGACCGGTAAAGAAGTACTTTTTGAGTCTCCGACGTATTCGTTCTACGTGCTCGGAGCGGAGCCGGCGTCATATAAGGAATTGACGGTGGATGAGAGCGGGGCTTTTGCATTTGACAAAGCTACCGGTGAAGCGGACACAGTCGAGGGGTTGACAGGAAATGTCAAGCTGAACGCTCGCCATGCCAATGTCGAGATCACACTGAACGGAGTCGAGATTCCGGCAGCAGGAGAGGGAGAGGATCCGATTTATGTAAGCGGCGTTGTTGTAACGGATGAGAATGGCAGTATGTATGCACTTCGCCACGTTGCCGAGCTTTGGAGAAATACACAGATCGGCTGGAATTACGATGACGCAAGGCTCGGAGCTCTGACAGGAACTACAATTACCAATATTCGATACTATCTCAATAACGGTACCATTACCGATTATCCGTGCGAGATCGCATATAAGATCGCGAAGTACAATGAAAGTGCCGCAAATCCGGCTCTCATTCAGGCGGATGACCAGACAGCAGAGCAGCTTGCTACCTATCTCGGAGCGATCGAGACTGTTACAGTAAACGGTACAGAGTACAATAATAAGGAAACACCTGTCATCGCGACGGCAGATGTAAAGGACGAGAACGGTAATGTCACGGCTTTGGCAGGAACTATTGACCTGAATGTCGAATCTGACGGGAAAAAGATCTTTGACGGCGGCGAATATGAGCTGACTGTAAAAGCAGCGGCTCATGATGATTACACATTTAAGCTTGTTGCTCCGACGATAACGATGGGAGGAGACCAGGAAATCGGCATCGATCTGCTTGAGACAGATCAGGTCGGACTTACGACAGACGGCAATCCTGCATATCTGCTTGCTGTTAAAGTTGACGGCAAGACCCTGAGTGCCCCCGCTGATTATGAGGCCATGGGACCGAATGACAATCTGTCCGTACTCTTTACGAAAGAATTCCAGAAAACTCTGAAGATTGGCGAGCATAAGATCGAGGTCGTATATGCCAACGGAACGGACACAACGAAGCTCACGGTCAAGGCTATCAGTGTGACGGGTGTGAAGCTCAACAAGACATCCGCAAAGCTTCTTAAGGGCAAAACACTGCAGCTTAAGGCGACCGTTACGCCGGCGAAAGCAACTGACAGGACGGTCACATGGAAGAGCAGCAATTCTGCGGTAGCTGCAGTTGACAAGACCGGTAAGGTCACGGCGAAGAAGACCGGCACAGCAAAGATTACGGTTACAACAAAAGACGGTAAGAAAACAGCAGTCTGCACGATCACAGTGTATGAGAGGGTACCGTTGTATCGCTTTTATAACCGGAAGACAGGTGACCACATGTACACAATCAGTGAGACGGAGCGCAAGGCGCTTATAAAGGCCGGATGGAAGCTCGAGGGTATTGCCTGCCATGTACCGAAGACATCTTCGAAGCCTGTCTACCGTCTGTACAATAAGAGCAACGGCGACCACATGTTCACGATAAGTAATAATGAGCGAAAGGCAATGATCAGCGCAGGCTAGGTGTATGAAGGAATCGGCTTCTACTCCGATTCGGAGAAAACGGTTCCGATGTATCGCCTGTACAATCCGAACGCCAGGTCAGGATATCACTTCTTTACGGGAAGTAAGGGAGAGAGAGACGGACTGGTCAAAGCAGGCTGGAGAGACGAGAATATCGGATTCTACGGCAACTGAAATTATGTCATGATCTTCGCTGTCAGTCAGCGGGAATTTGATAAAGCTCAGACAGAGACGGCGTGAGGATTTCTTCGTACGTTCGCCTGTGAGCAAGGCAGCAAAAAAAGCCGCATGAAAATCGTGTTTTCACGATGAATCATGCGGCTTTTTCGTGCCATAGCACATAGGAAGTATCTATGAATCAATAGTGATCATAATGATTGCCGCCCCAGTAAAGCCTCTTCGAGACTTCAGCCTTCTCCGGCAGCTCAACGCCCTCCATGATGTACTTGAAGAACTCCTCGAATCCCGTGCGGTCCACAATGTAGCCGATATGCTCCTTGTGCTCTACCGCGTTCGGATCTATGTATTCCTCGATATAAGCGTAGGAATTCTTGACGATCTTCAGGATACTCTCCTCATCGCACCACTTGATGAAGTCCTCCGCGAGGCGCGGATTTCTCTTGCCGGTACGGCCGAGCAGGACCAGACGGAAATAGTGCTCCTTGCTGCGTGTCCATGCTCTTGTCGGGCAGTAAGCTACGCAGACGCCGCAGCCGATGCACTTGGCGGTATCGCGCACGACTTTGCCGTTGACGAGTGAGAGCGCACCTACGGACCTCCTCCTGCAGAAGTTGATGCACTGTTCACAGCCCACGCAGCGGTTCGGATCGTACTGAGGCTCGGTCATGCCGATGATGCCGAAGTCAGCCATTCTGACTTTGCCGCAGTCGTTGGAGCAGCCCGTAAAGGCGATCTTTACGTGGCGGTCATTCGGATAGACCAGCTTCTCCATTTTCTGAGCAAATGCCGTCGTGTCATAGCATCCGAACGGACAGAGGCGCGCGCCGGGACATGCCTGAATGTTTCTTGTGCCGGAGGAGGGATAGCCCATTCCGGGTTCTTTCTGGTTGATTTCAAGGGCTTCGATAATTTCCTGGATTTCCTTGTTCACAGCGTCCATATCCGTGAGCTTGATTCCGGGAATCTCGATACCCTGACGATTAGTGATGTCAATGACGCCTTTGCCGTATTTCTCTGCGATTTCCACGACTTTGCCCAGGGAGGCTGCGTCAATCACGCCGCCGGGAATACGGATTCTGGAAGCTGTCTCGCCCCTGACCTTGGAGTAGCGGAAGGCGTTCTTTTTGAGTTTTCCGATGTTAATATCTAAATTTCCCATAATATACCTCCTTCCCTTAGTCCATCATCTCTTTGGCTTCAGTGTAGTTGAAGACAGGTCCGTCCAGGCAGATGTACTTGTCGTTCACACGGCAGTGTCCGCACTTGCCGAGACCGCAGCACATCTTTCTCTCATAGGAGACCGTAATATTCTCATCCTTAAAGCCTTTTTTCTGCAGTTCGATTATTGTAAAGCGCATCATCGGCGGCGGTCCGACCACAACGGCCTTGCAGTTAGCAGGGTCGCGAAGCGGCAGGTCTGCCACGTATTTTGTTACGAGACCGATATTTCCCTCATAGCCTTCGGGAGCTCCGTCGACCGTGAGAATTAAATTGAGCTTGTCAGCCCAGCGTTTGAGATCATCGCGGAAGAGCATGTCGGAGGGGCTCTTGAAACCGGCGATGACATATTTGTCTTTCGCGTTCGGCATGTTGCTAAGCGCCTCGATTACGCCGCGGACCGGAGAGACGCCGGTTCCGCCGGCTACGACGACCGTTTCGCCGTCAGCGTACAGGTCTGTGTCAAATCCGTTACCGTACGGTCCGCGCAGAAGCAGTATCTGGCCGGCATAGTGTTCAAATACCTCGTCCGTCACGCGTCCGACCTTTCGGATCGTGAGGTCCACATAGTTCTTACCGATACCGCTGATGGAGATAGGAGCTTCGCCGTATTTCGGCATGGAGACTTCGAAGAACTGGCCGGGTTTGCATTTGCCCTTAAATTCCATCCGGAACGTGTACTCTTTTTCCGTGTGCTTGATTACCTCGAGAATCTCAGACGGGAACGGGATGTAGGGATTCTTTAAATCCTTGTGAATAATAGTGTCCAGTATTTTAGAGGAGAATGGAATGTGGGAATTTTTCATTTATCACTCACCTCCTTGTTTTCATCTGCGGATGCATCGAAGACTTTCTTAATTATGTTGGTGTAGGAAATGTATTCCGGACATACGTCGTCGCATCGTCCGCAGCCTACGCACATGTCATAGCCGAAACGCTTTCTGTAATCCACGATCTTGTGGAGAACTTTGAAGCGCATGCGCTCGCCGTTAGTGCGGCGATACTGACCTCCGCCGGCGACGTTGGTGTAGCCGTCGACCATGCAGGATCCTCCGACTCTCCTGCGCTCGCCGACTTTGCCGTTGTCGGTGTAGAAGACGTCCTGCATTGTGTAGCAGGTGCAGGTGGGACAGACAAAATTACATCTGCCGCAGTTAATACAGCGTGTTGTGTACTCATCCCAGAGCGGGTCTTTCAGGATGCTTGCCGGAACTTTCTTCGGTATCTCCACCTTTACCTTGTTTTCCGTCACGAAGGCGGGGGAGAAGGTTTCGGGGCGGAGCGCATTTGCCTGAAACAGCTTCTCAAGAGATGCCTCCGCCACGTCGCAGCGAACGCCGTCATCGGACAGTTCAACACTGAACTCGTAGCCGTCCTCTGTCTTGTTGGCGCCCATGCTTGCGCAGAAGCAGTTTTCGAAACTTTCCGTGCAGCCGATCAGTGCGAATTTTACCAGGTTTCTTCTTCTCAGGTAGAACCAGTCTTTTTCCGGTCCGTTGTCGAGATAAATCTGGTCGAGCCGCTTCAACGCGTGCATGTCGCAGCTCCGAAGGAAGATCAGGACCGGCTTGTCCGGAAGCTCGGCCTCGCGGCACTGGCTCTCCGTGAAGTAGAAGAGCGTTTCGGACAGCGGCGTCAGAAATTCCTTGAAGGAATAGTCCGATTTCTGTGCCAGCTCGATTTCATCGGCGTGGCGGACTTCGTCGTACATGATCACATCGATGTCCGTGAAGCGGCCCATTCCTTCTTTGCGTACAGGTGCGAACAGGCGATACTTGTCAGAAAGTGCCTGTACGACCTGTTCAAATCCGTCGTTACTCAGAACATAGCCCATTGTCATACCCCCTTTGCAGCAGGTTCTGTGGTGTGTGAATTGGAACCGATACGGTTCCGGGTTTAATGTTGCAGTCTATACATACGTCAGAGACGAATATGACCGGTGTGAAGGTGAAAAAGCTTCCGTAGCTGGCAATGAAATTCGATGCTGAGCTGTCAAAAGTTTGAAAGTAAACTTTCAAACTTTGATTGGCGGGTCAGATGACCATGCAAGCATGGTCGCCTGACCCTGGAGGAACAAATTACGGAAGTGAAAGAGGTTTATGCCTGTACTTCCGTAGCCGGCAAAGGAATTCAATGCCTTAGGCCTTAAAAATTACGGAAGTAAAAGAGGTTTATGCCTGTACTTCCGTAGCCGGCAGGGAAATTCAATGCCGCGGTCTCAAAAATTACGGAAGTAAAAG
>JAFRGQ010000048.1 GCA_017433725.1 Lachnospiraceae bacterium | reverse complement strand
GCTGCTGTGATCGCATGGATGGAAGCGAACGGCTACGAGCCTGCCGGGCCGATGTTCAACATCTACCATGTCAGCCCGCATGAGACACAGAACCCCGATGAATTCATAACAGAGATCTGCTATCCTGTGAAAAAGAAATAAGAAATTAAGAGGTGACTTTTGCCCCGGTCTGTACATGACCGGGGCCGTCGCCCATACTGATAAGGCTGTCGGATAAGCAATATAGAACTCGGAGGACAGAGCAATGGCTTTTGATTTCAAAAAGGAATATAAGGAATTCTACATGCCGAAGAACAAACCTTCCATATTGACGGTACCGGCCATGAATTATATTGCCGTTCGCGGTCATGGTGATCCGAATGAGGAAGACGGCGAATATAAGAAGGCGATTGGTCTGCTCTATGGCATTGCCTTTACGATCAAGATGAGCAAAAAAGGAGATCATCAGATTAAGGGGTATTTTGACTATGTAGTGCCGCCCCTGGAGGGATTCTGGTGGCAGGATGGCATTTTGGGAGTCGATTATGCTCACAAGGAAGATTTCAACTGGATCTCTGTAATCCGTCTGCCGGATTTTGTGACGAAGGCCGATTTCGACTGGGCTGTCAAAGAGGCGGCAAAGAAAAAGAAACAGGATTTCTCGAAAGTTGAGTTTCTGAAATATGATGAGGGGCTATGCGTTCAATGTATGCATTTAGGCTCCTATGATGATGAGCCTGCTACTGTTCAAATAATGCATGAATACATGGAAGCGCAGGGTTACGAACTGGATATCACGGATCAGCGTCTGCATCATGAAATATATCTGAGTGACGCAAGGAAAGTCGCCCCGGAAAAGCTGAAAACCGTAATCAGGCATCCGATCAAACTGCGAGGAGAGTGAAACCTCTGGCAGTGAGCTCTTTTGGAATTGTGGGTTAGGGCACGGAAATGAGGCAGAGTGTTTATATAACAGTATGTATATTAATGATATTATGCGTTACGGCATGTGCGGATAAAGAACTGCAGGGTACATCGGGTCAAGAGAATTTCACAGCTACGACTGCAGCGCAAGGTAAGACAGAAAACGCCCCGGAGCTATCCGAAAAGCCAGATGTGGGGTCATCCGAGGAACTATCCGGAGAACTATCTGTGGAGTCGGAAAATCCATTTACTCCGCATTCTGCGGATCTTCTTTCAGAAGAAGAAAAAGAACAGCTGCAGAATACGGCTCTGGCAGCAGCAGAATCGGTCAAAGAACTCTATAAGGATTCCATAATTGCGGATACTGCGCACTATTCTTCCGGTGTCAGTGAGTTTTCAAGTGAACAACGGAAAGCCATTGTAGAGCAATTGGGGAAGGACGGGCTGGTAAGTGCAGCGGAAGATGCTAATATGCAGAATCCTGAAAAGGTGGAAGCGTTTTACACAGACTATCTGAACGGACAGGATTCGATGGTCACTGTTTTTGATGTGCAGCGGGACGGATTGATCGGGGCAGTGACTTTTGTCTTTCGGAAGGGGCAATTACAGGCCTGTTACATAGGAATTCAATGGAAGGAAGACGGTACGCCGGAAATACAGAGTATTTCGACAAATAATGTTGCCGAGATAAAGCTTACGGAAAAAGGG
>JAFRGQ010000047.1 GCA_017433725.1 Lachnospiraceae bacterium | reverse complement strand
TAACATCCTCTGCGCTGCCTTCGAATGCCTTGTCTTCCACTTCAATGACGCTGTATCCCTTGTAACCGATATCGGTCAGAGCCGATACATATTTGCCCCAGTCAACATCTCCAAGTCCGGGAAGCTTGGGGGTCATATACTCAAGCGGATAAGCCATTACGCCGACATCTGCCAGCTTGTCTTTGTAGACTTTGATGTCCTTATAGTGGACGTGGAAGATCTTGTCCTTGAACTCATAGAGCGGCTTGATGTAATCGATCTGCTGCCATACGAAGTGAGAAGGATCATAGTTGATGCCGAAGTTGTCGTAGGGAAGGACTGCGAAGACCTTTCTCCAGTTAGCAGGAGAGGTCATCAGGTTCTGGCCGCCCGGCCACTCGTCTTTCGTGAACCACATAGGGCAGTTCTCGATAGCGATCTTCACGCCCTTTTCCTTGGCATGGTCCAGGATCGGAGGCCATACTTCCTTCACGATCTCAAGGTTCTCTTCCACGGTCTTGTTCGGCACGCGGCCCAGGAATGTGGTGACCATGTTCACGCCGAGCATTGCGGAAGCGTCGATCAGCGCATGGATGTGGTCGATGTAAGTCTTTCTCTTGTCAAGGTCGGGGTCCATAGTGTTGGGATAGTATCCCAGAGATGAGATCACAACGCCCTTTTTCCTGCAGTATGCGAGGATCTCCTCTGCCTTCTCGGGAGTAAGGCCCTCCGCATCGATGTGGCTGACGCCCGCATATCTTCTCTTGGCGCCGCCCGCCGCGGGCCAGCAAGCTACTTCCAGGCACTCCAAGCCGTTTTCAGCTGCAAAATCAACAGTCTCTTCAAATGTATATCCTACCATAATGGCTGTAAGAAGTCCGAATTTGATCATTTTTGTTCTCCTATTCCTTTATCTCTTTGTAACTGTCATTCATTTCTTTACCCTAAAACTGCACGGAACCCATCGGTGCAGAAGGATGCTGTATGGGTTCCGGCATATTGGGGGAATTTGCAGTATAGCTGCTTACTCAAAAAGGATCGCCTCTCCTGTCTCGGAAGATTTCCAGGCCGCTTCCATAACAGACAGCACTCTGCGCACCTGAGGAATCTTGATGACGGATTCAGCTTTGCCGTTCAGGACATCGGCAACATTCTTATAGAAATCTGTCCAGTCGGTCTGGATCTCCGGCAGGGGCTCGGTGACAATGCCTCCCGGAGGCACCGGTGCGAACTGACGGGTAGGACCTGCCTCAGTTTCAACAATCTGGGAAGGTAGTTTTTCGAGCATCTTGCCTGTGCGGTAGATGTTTCCGTCACAGCCGAAGGTCTTGACGACCATGGTTCCCTTGTCGCCTGCTGCCAGCCAGCGGGGCTGATACTCAAGGATGTAGGTGGAGAGCTCAATGTGGGCAGTCACGCCGTTGTCCATCTTGAGGATGATCTTGAAATAATCGTCAACTTCTTCGTGAAGGACGTTCTTGATATCCGCATAGATGCTCTTGATCTTTGCGTCGGGCATCAT
>JAFRGQ010000046.1 GCA_017433725.1 Lachnospiraceae bacterium | reverse complement strand
ATATCACATGGATACTCGGTTTTGCAGTCCGGGTGATTTTGTGTTTATCTCAGCCGGTGTTGACCCGAATCCCGCATCATGTCCCGCGAGCGAGACTTGAATGCCTGCACACCTTTTTGTCGCGGAATACTTGCAAGTCACCTGACTTTACTCTGTCGCAAGGATCTCATTCACCATGTCGATGTACTTGGTTTTATTCTGTCGCCAGGACCTCATTCATCATGTCAGCCATGGATTTGCACACATCTGCCATGCTGGACGGATTCTGCCATGCATCTACAAGACCTGTTGTGAAGCCGCCTTCCCATGCTGTTGTGTATCTGGAGGCCGGATGCTTGATCAGAGTGCCTGTCTCCTCGACTTCGAGGAACGGAGAGATGTCCATACCGTCGAATGCGTTTAAAAATGCATCCGAGCAGCCCTGGTAGGCAGCCATTGGTACACCGAGCTCTGCCTGCTCCTTCTGACCCTCTTCGGAGCAGAATGCGGAGATGAGGCTGTAAGCTTCGTCCGGATGTGCTGTCTTGGCAGATGCTGCCCAGCCGAGACCGTTGTAAAGAGATACGCGCTCGCCCTCGTCGCACTGGCCGTTGCCGTTTCCGTCATAGTACGGAATCTGTGCCCATGCGTAGTCAGCGGACTGCTCAGCTGTGTAGAATGTGTTGACCATCCAGGAACCCTGAAGCATCATGCCTACGATGCCGGACATGAACATAAGGTCGGGATCTGTCTCAGCCATGAGGTTCTGTGCAGGCATGGACGGGAACAGGTTGTCTGCCAGCCATGTCATAGCTTCAATTGTCTTGGGATCATCCATACCGGATGCCTTGTTGTCATCGGAGATGAGCTTGCCGCCGAAACCGTAGATGAGGTTGTACCAGCCGTCCTGGCCGTCATTGGTATTCATTGCTGTGCCATAAACGCCGTCAGCCTTGCCTGCTTCGGTGATCTTGGCAGCTGCCGCTGCATAGTCATCCCATGTCCATGTGTCGTTCGGATATTCAACACCGTATTTGTCAAAGATTGCCTTGTTGTAGATCAATGCGATCGTGTCATGGTCTTTCGGAAGCGCGAACTGGTTTCCGTCAAGGTTGTAGATGTCTACGATGCCTTCATAATAATTTGCAAGATCAATTGCGTCGTCAGCTGCGATGTAGTCGTTGAGATTGAGAAGCATGTCTGCTCTCATATACTTCTGTGCTTCATTGATGTGCATCCAGAAAACGTCCGGAAGCTCGCCGCCTGAAGCGCCTGCCTCAAGGAGTGTCCAGTACTCGACCCATGAGATGACATTGATCTGGACCTTGACACCGGACTTGGCCGACCATTCATCCGCGATCTTCTGAAGACCCGGCAGCTGGTTGTTGTCCCAGATGGCGACTACAAGAGTGTCATCGGAAGCCGTGCTGACGGTTGCTGCGCCGCTGTCTGCCGGCTGTCCCTGCGGTGCTGCCTGGCTGCCGCCGCATGCGGCGAGTGAAGCCATCATACACATTGCGATAAGAAGTGCAATCAGTTTTTTCATTTTTTACCTCCCTTATAAAGCTGCATATTAGCTTTCTGCTGATGTAAGAATCATAGCATTGCCCTGCGGGAAGTACGATAGTGTGCCGTTCTTGTCACATGGAAAAATGTTCTTTTGTGGAATTTCCTCACGCAAAAGGGACGGTTCTTTTCACGTGGAAAATCCCACGTGAAAAGAACCGTCCCCGACTTATCATGAAGCTATAATTTTGAAAAGAAGAAGCCCCAGATCAAGAAGGATGACCGGTCTGACGATTTTCGATCCTTTGTTCATCGCGAGGCCTGCTCCTATGTAATTGCCTGCCATGTTGCAGAGCGCGGCGGCAATTCCAAGAGGGATTATGACCTGGCCGTGCAGCAAAAAGATCGTGAGGGATGTGATATTGGTCGTCAGGTTGATGACCTTGGTCTGCGCATTTGCTGATGTGATTCCCATTTTTGCAAATACAGTAAACGCGATAATCAGAAATGTCCCTGTCCCCGGACCGTAAAAACCGTCATAGACTCCTATGATGAAGGCGGCAGCTGCTGCCACAATGAACGTTCTCCGGTTCTCTTCGACCGCTCCGCCTCTGTCTTTAAAAAGATCCTTATTGAGAACAAAAAAGGCTGCGACAGGCAGGACTATAAACATGACATTTCTCATCACGCGGTCGCTCATGCGCAGGGAGAGCTGCGCTCCGAGCGAAGAGCCGAGGATTGCGCAGATCACTGCCGGTATCGCAAGCTTATAATCGACAAGCTTGTGCTTAATGAAGCGGAATGTCGCCAAGCTGGTGCCGCAAGTAGATGACAGCTTGTTCGTGGAAATGCTGGAATGAATAGGAAGCCCTGCGAAGAGATACGCGGGAAGAGATATAAGACCTCCACCGCCGCCGATCGCGTCAACCAGACCGGCGATAAATAGCATGGGGCATACGATAAGAAACATTTTGGCATTAAGCTGCATGGCTAACTGCTCCTCTTATACATGAGTGACGGCAGGCGTGGCTGCCTGCCGGAAATTAGTTTATGTCATAGCAACATCATGCATTTTAGCACTCGGCTTACCGTTGTCAAGGTTCTGCGGAAATGCACCTTCTTTTGTACACTTCACGCGTCGGGGACGGTTCTGTTCACGTGGATTTTTCCACGTGAAAAGAACCGTCCCCAATCACCCAAGCACCTCCTCCAGTGCCTCAAAATCATTGATTTTGATGACCGGAGGCTTATATGAAATGATCCCCTCTGCCTCCAGCTTCCTAAGCTCCCTGTGAAGCGACGGCCGTGAAACATTCATGCTCATCGCCCAGCTCGTGACCGAGCCCGGGATCCTGATTTCAGCCCTGCCGCTCTGCCTTGACTTAATCAAAAGGTAAAAAGCAGCTTTCTGCGCGATCCCGCTGTAAGAAAGCAGCTCCAGCCGCTGCTGCAGCATGTAGCTCGCAGTCGCCAGCTCAGCCATGAAATTTCGCATGATTCGGATATCTCTCTGCATGAGCAGGAGGACATCTTCCCTGCTGAACATCATAATCGTGGATTCCTCCAGCGACACAATGTCACAGGGATACTTTTGATTTCTTGCAAATGCAGCCGCCGGCCCAATCATCTCTCCCCGCCTCCGCACGGAAACGTTAATCTGGCTCCCGTTCGGAAATAGCTTTTGTGCCTGCACGCTCCCATCTAAAATCAAGCCGATCCTTGCTGCCTCTTCCATCGAATAGAATATCGTTTCACCCTTATCATATGACTGAATACGATGCGGAACAGTTGTCAGGGTCTCACGCAGCTCATCTGCCGGGACACCTGTAAACAAGACGCTTTTTTCAAGAACAGAGTATTCCATAATTATCTGCCTTCCTTGATCTATCTACTCATTAAGAAATCCTTTTTTTCACATATCGCTTAATGTGCTAACCTCATATTTCTGCGTTGAGTCTCTGTCACACTTCGCAGAGCGATAAGTACATGTCTGACACGCGCGTGCAGGACACTGTCTTCTCATATGAATCTCAGTTGCACTTATCAGGTCAAGAACCCTCTTCTTCACATAGCTAAGGCACATTAGAGCTTTTCGCTCACCAATATTTCCTGCATAATAGAACTCTGCGTTTATTATACAAGAAATTCACAAAAATGTATCTACAGATACAGTATTCGCAAATAAAACCCGCTATAATGAACCCATCACAACCAAGGAGGATCAAGCTATGATTAGAAAAATCATCCACATAGATGAAGAAAAATGCAACGGCTGCGGTCTCTGTGCCGAAGCCTGCCATGAAGGTGCGATTGAAATCGTGGACGGCAAGGCTAAACTCATGCGCGAGGACTTCTGCGACGGGTTTGGCGACTGTCTGCCGAATTGTCCGACGGGGGCGATTACATTTGAAGAAAGAGAAGCCCCGGCGTATGACGAAGAAGCTGTGAACAAAGCAAAGAAAGAAGCTGATATTAAGAGGAGAGAACAAATGAGTGAAATGAAGCATGAGCATGGGGCAGCATGTCCCGGATCAAAAATGATGCAGTTCAGACAGAATGACACGGAGAATACTCAGGTCAGCCCGGCAAGAGGTGTCTCTCGACTTGGACAGTGGCCGTGCCAGATCAAGCTGGTGCCGCCCCGCGCGCCGTTCTTCGACGGGGCAAAGTTATTGATTGCGGCCGACTGCACAGCATACGCCTATGCCAACATGCATGAGGATTTCATGAGAGGCAAAATCACAATTATCGGGTGCCCGAAGCTGGACGCCGTGGATTACACCGACAAGCTGACTGAGATTATCAGGGACAATGATATTAAGAGCGTGACAATCGTTCGAATGGAAGTGCCGTGCTGCGGCGGGCTTCAGCGCGCGGCAGAGAATGCGCTGCGAAGCAGCGGCAAGTTCATTCCGTGGCAGGTGGTGACAATTTCCCGCGACGGCAAAATCCTTGATTAAATGGAATGTGTTGGGAAAATGACATGCGGCACAGCCTGTCTGTCCCACGCTTCCTAACTTTTCTGCGTGAAAAATAGATTTGCAAATATTGCTGAAAGATACCATATAAAACCGCCCGGAACGACACAAAGCTGTCGATCCGGGCGAACTACGTTAATTGGGGACGGTTCTTTTCACGTAAAAATCCCACGTGAAATGAACCGTCCTAAGTTTACTCATCAATAAATGAGCTGT
>JAFRGQ010000045.1 GCA_017433725.1 Lachnospiraceae bacterium | reverse complement strand
GTATTCTATCTGAATGTCCGGATGTTCCTGTGTAAATTGAGCTGCTTTTTTCTCCGTTTCCGTTCCCGGTCTGTAATCAGCGTCATATTCTATATCCATTTCATCGGCATTTTCATACCAGTAATCAAGCAGCCACTCATTCGCCGGATACTCATTTACCGACACAACAACTTCAGCGGCAATATGATCCAGCATATCTGACACCTGACTCTTGACTGTGCCTTCGGAAAGAAACTGTTCCAGAAAGAACGTTGTCAGACCCAGCGCAAGTGTTCCTATCAGAAACAGAACCGCAACCTGCGCGATGATTCCTCCCCTGATTTTCTTTTCGTTGTTTTCCGGATTTTCCACTTCTGTTTTCTCCGTTTAAATACTCTGTTTTTTCATGCTAATTGTAATCAAAAAGCGCTTCTATGGCAAGTTTACTTCTGTGAGATGTTTCCAGTAACGGACGGGCATGTGATTCCTCTGGCAGCGCGGATTGATGCGCTCTTTTATGGCGATGTGATCAAAGTATGTTCTCCAGAGCTCCTGGTAGCTGCGTTCATCCTCAGACATGATAAGTACGCTTCCGTCCGGCATGTGTCTGCCGTCGAATTCCGTCACGTACCAGTTGTGCTCATAAGCTACGATAGCCTTGTTCCTTCCGGCGTCGCGGATAATAAGCGGGTCATGGCTGAATCTCTCGGCGAAGTGATGGGCAACCAACTCAAGTACATCGTGATCCGGCTCCACTTCGGCATACAGGATCTGCGGCCCTGCGGTGCCTTCAGGCATGTCTGCCGCTTCCATGACTTCGAAGCGGACAAACTGGAGCATTCGCTCCTGCTCAAAGCCGACTTTGCGGGCGATATCCTCCAGATCTTTAACCTCCTTTACGGCGTGAAGGGAGCCGATGGAAGGGCCTGTCCTGAAGCCCAAGATTATGTATTTGATTATGATGTTTTCTTTTCCCTGTATGCTCGAAAGGAACGCACGATAAATAAGACGCAGGGCATAGGTCGAAATTTTGCTGCCTATTGCATTGTACACCCTGTCCGCCTTATCACCTTCGGTCTCCACTTCCATAAATCCATTGAGCAGGCTTGGCTGGTAATCCTCCCGCGGATAGATGCCCGCCGCCTTCTCTGTATAGTAGTGGTGATACACGCACGTGAGCAATCCTTCAAATGTTCCGTCGTAAAGATAATCTACCATTGCTGACGCGCTCTCCTATATTACACCCGCCGCAGACAGTTTCTCGCGGCGCTCTCCTTCTTCTATGCGCTTCCAGTCGCTGTCGAACATGGAAAGCTGCAACCCGCTCTCCATCTGGAGCAGCGAGTTCCTTATGGTCTCCGGGGCAAAGCTCCTGTCTCCATAATACCGCCCGCAGCAGAGCACGAAGTACTTGGCCCGCTTAATTACGACTCCTATCTTCTTAAGATCATCAAACCTCACTGCCGCGAACCGCCTCTGCCTTATTATCCGCATGGCCGACGTATGACCTATGCCCGGTATCCTCATTAGCTGC
>JAFRGQ010000044.1 GCA_017433725.1 Lachnospiraceae bacterium | reverse complement strand
CCGCATCCGATATGGATCGTATGAGAAATTTGTTTCAAGGGAATTTGCGACGAAGGAACTGGTCATGGAGGATCGGGAGGTCGCGGCGATTCGGTGCTTTACATGCCATAAGAATGCAAAGCGAAAGATCAAGTGGTTCTCCGACAATGGCCGAAACCACTTCGCTGTCGGCTATTGCGAGGAGCACGGGTATGTAAAGTGCAAGGTCAGGGTCAGAAAGGCGGCGGACGGAGCATTTTTCGCGATAAAGACGACGAAGTTAATCGGCGAAGCTGAGGTGGATAAGATCCAGGATAAGCAGATAGGTCTTCGGATGCGAAGACAGAAGAAGACAAAGTAAGTACATGATGCATATTGTAAACTGCATTCTTATGAAACACTTGTAAGTGGTAAGCTTTTTTTCGGATTTCGTCCGCACCTCTGATAGTGGAAAAAGTACCTGCCGTTTACGTACGTTCAAATACCGTGAATAAAAAGTTGGAAGTGTGGTTTTCACAGTAAGATGGCATCCGTTGCATGTGATAGAAGTTATCAGTGGAAGATGTTGATGCTGATATTCTGTATCGGAAACTGCGGAAGGGCCGTAAAAAGAAGCCGTCATAGCGGGAAATTGCCCTAATTGGCTCAAATTTTTACAAAAAATACACAAAAACTATAAATCACTTAGATGACATTCTATTTTTACTGTGCTATAATTTCAGTATCTATCTAAGTGTCGTATTATGCCCATACGATACTTACCGACAGGAATACATTCAAGTCAGGGGAGGTACAAAGTTTGAACAGGAGGAGAAAACAGATAACAAGCGTTGTCGTAGCGGGCGTTATGACAATTGCTCTCCTGAATCCGGTTCAGACCTGGTCTGATTCATTTGTGGGGGATGTTCCGGTAAGCGAAGAGCCGCTTGTTTACGGAACGACAAGTCCCGATGCCGCAGTTGGTTCAGATGATCAGAATGTAGAACCGGCGGTCAATGAATCCGCTGAATACGTCGCGAGTACAGAAGGGACTTCGCCATCTGCTTCAGATGAAGGGAATGGAGCAGGTACGATGTCGGAGACCAGTCAGAACACAGGCAATCAGGATCAGGCGTCTGATCCGTCGGATTCAGGATCAGGTGAATCAGGACAGGATAACACTGAATCGAATACAGACATTAGTACGGAGTCCGGTACGGACAG
Organism: Lachnospiraceae bacterium; assembly: GCA_017433725.1. GTDB lineage: Bacteria > Bacillota > Clostridia > Lachnospirales > Lachnospiraceae > Chordicoccus. Next base: position 27,185 of record JAFRGQ010000044.1, on the reverse strand, counting down.
CAGTACGGAGTCCGGAACAGATGTAAATCCTACACCGGCAGATGAGTCCACAGCTGATTCGTCTACAACGGATATAACAGGAACCGTGACGCCTTCGGTTACTCCCGATCCGAGCGTAACGCCGAGCATATCGGTAACACCGACCGTAACAGGTACGGTGTCTCCGACACCTACGCCGGTCAAGAAGACAGACTATAAGCTTACGATTTACTATAAGTATTCCGGAGGCGGTCAGGCTTCATCTACGTACGTCGGAAAGTATAAGGCTGGTGAATCATACAGCATCTCCAGTCCATCCGTCAGCGGCTATGTTCCTGATATCGGAACGGTATCGGGAAAAATGGGACCCGCCGATTCCTCTGTGACGGTCACATATTCACCGACAGCTGAGACGATTGCAAAGCAGCAGGAGTACACGCTGAAGATCAATTATATCAGCACAAACGGCAACCGAGTGGCGGATATCTACTACGGAACATACCATTACGGTGATGCTTACAGTATTTCATCACCGTCGGTCAGCGGTTATACAGCCGGAATCGGTGCAGTATCCGGAACGATCACAGGCAATGTGGAGTTGACCGTAACATATACAGTTAATGCAGCTCCGGTTCCAACGCCTCGCGCTACGTATACTGTGAGGACAACGAATCAGGCATATAATGCTGCATCAACCTACACACAGAAGCTGGTCAATCCCGAGCTTGCGGGCTTCGCGAAGATCAGCAAGAAATACGCGCTTGCAAAATGCGATTCATTCCTGAATGTCCGTGAAGGCAAGGGATACAGCAACCGAATCGTCGGCGTTCTTTATCCGAACAATCTCTGCTATATTATTGAAGATAAGGATTCTAAGTGGGTCTACATTGAGTCCGGAACAGTTCGAGGATTCGTAGATAAGCAGTATCTTCTCACCGGAACCAAGGCCAACGCCTATGTCAAGAAGCAGGGAGAGAGCAAGCTCACTCTTGCAAAACAGATCATTGCACCGGCCAATAATACGGCTTTCCGTTATATACTTAAGACTGTTCGTGACATCCCGTCGAGTGTAAGTTATCGCTCAGCGAGCACGACGGCCGACAGACAGGCGATGATTTCGTTCTCGGAACAGTTCCTCGGCAATCCTTACGTCTGGGGCGGTGAGTCACTGACAGAGGGCTGCGACTGTTCAGGTTTCACAATGCTGATCTACCGTCAGTTCGGTATTGAGCTGCCGAGATGTTCATATGAGCAGGCTGAGGTTGGAACGAAGATCGCGGCACAGGATGCCCTTCCGGGAGACCTTCTCTTCTATGCGAGAGACGGCGCCGTGTACCACGTTCTTATGTACATCGGTAACGGACAGGCGATAAATGCATCCTCTTCAACGACCGGTATTATCATTTCCAATGTCGATTATGATAAGACATGTTGGGGCGTAAGAGTGATTGAGGATGCGCCTTCTTCCTCCACACAGGCGAGCTCGCTTGTTGAAATCGGACAGAGAGCTTACAATGGTGACGAGTCTGCACAGCAGCAGATTATCGAAGCACTTGGGACGGCTACACAGGAAGAATGGACACAGTACGGAATGCTTCCGTCCGTTGTCATCGCGCAGGTCATTCAGGAATCCGGATGGTTATCCTTCAGCGGAGCAGCGAACGGCGGAATTCAGCCGGAAGATAACAACATCCTCGGTATGAACGAAGAACTGCTGAATGATCAGTGGGAGAGCCCGTGGACAGGAACCGCAGCTATGAGAAACGTTCCGCAGTGGGACGGCGAGAAGGATGTCTACGGCGAAGAATCCATGAGAACCTATGAGGACATCGAGGCATGCCTTTCCGATTACGCCGCATTTAAGACCGGTATCCATCCGGAGATCAGAAATGAGACGGATGTGGATACAGTCATCGATATCGGACTGGAAGGGTACGCAACGGATCCGACATACGAGGAGTCAATCGGAAATATCATCGATAAGTACGATCTTACGAGATATGATACGATAGCTCAGATGGGCACTTCACCGACAGATCCGACGAACTACACGCAGGAAGAGCTTGAACTCATCTGGGCGATCGTAGCTCAGGAGGATGATACGAGTTACGAAGGTGCACTGGCGGTCATCAGCTCAGCCATGAACCGTGCGGACGCCAACTACGGCGGATACGGATCAACAGCACTCGAGCAGCTCACGGCGGATGGCCAGTATTGCTACTCACCGAAGGTTTCAGATCCGTCCCTGTATCAGAGGAGACTCGGCGGAAACGTTGACAACTTCGTTATTCAGGCGGTTTCGGATTGCCTGACACAGGGCGTGAGAAACAACACATATCTGAATTTCAGAAGCTCCAACAGGACAGGTGATTACGTCCAGATCGGAAGCAACTGGTATTTCTAAAGATTTTTTAAGATTTTTTAAGACTGCCGCACATTAGTGCGGCAGTCTTTTTTTGACATATTTCCCCAATATCTGGTATAAGAGCGCTTTCGGAAAACTACATATAATAAGGAAGAAATCTTGCCTTTGACGAATTGCACAAACGCTTTTGTGCATACAAAAAACGCGCATCTTGACAATTTTCCCTCTTGGCTCTTATAATGGGACTTTGTATAGGGCTAAACCTGACGAGAAAAGGAGCCAAAAGCATGTATAAGAAAGTAGAAACAGACCTGAATTTTGTTGAGCGGGAGAAAGAAACCGCCAAATTCTGGAAAGAAAATGACATTTTCCAGAAGAGCATCGACCAGCGCAAAGACTGTCCGACCTATATGTTCTTTGACGGACCGCCTACAGCGAACGGAAAGCCGCACATCGGCCACGTTCTGACCCGAGTCATCAAGGACATGATCCCGAGATACCACGCCATGAAAGGCGAACTGGTTCCGAGAAAAGCCGGATGGGACACGCACGGACTGCCTGTAGAGATCGAGGTCGAAAAGATCATCGGTATCGAAGGCAAGGAGGCAATTGAAGAGTACGGAGTAGAGCCCTTCATCGAGAAGTGCAAGGAATCCGTCTGGAAGTACGAAGGTATGTGGAGAGAATTCTCTGATATCGTCGGATTCTGGGCAGATATGGATCATCCGTACGTCACCTATCATGATGATTTTATCGAATCCGAATGGTGGGCCCTCAAGCAGATATTTGACAAAGACCTGCTCTACAAGGGATACAAGGTAGTTCCGTACTGCCCGAGCTGCGGAACACCGCTTTCCAGCCATGAGGTAGCTCAGGGATATAAGACACTCAAAGAGAAGTCCGCCGTTGTTCGCTTCAAAGCCATGGACGGAGATTTCTATTACCTCGCATGGACGACCACTCCGTGGACACTGCCGTCCAACTGCGCACTCTGCGTGAATCCGAGCGAGACCTATGTGATGGTCAAGGACGGGGAGGATAAGTATATCCTGGCAGAGGCCCTGATTTCAAAGGTCTTCGGAGAGAACGCCGAAGTCGAGATCCTGGAGAAATATGTAGGTAAGGATCTTGAAGGCAGGGAATATGAGCCCCTCTATGAGTGTGCCGGCAAGGTTGCAGAGCAGCAGGGCAAGAAGGCTCACTTTGTGACCTGCGACGATTATGTAACCATGACAGACGGTACAGGTATCGTACATATTGCTCCTGCATTCGGTGAAGACGATGCCAGAATCGGTCGCAACTATGAGCTGCCGCTCATCAAGTTCGTCGATGAGCAAGGCAAGATGACGGAGGAGACGCCGTTCGCCGGCATGCGCTGCAAGCCGACCGAGAAGGAAATGAAGGAAGGCGCGATCAGCGCGGACCCGGAAGTTCTGAAAGATCTCCGCGCGAGAGGACTTCTCGTAGCTGCTCCGAAGTTCGAGCACGACTATCCGCACTGCTGGAGATGCGGCACACCGCTCATCTATTATGCACGCGAGTCCTGGTTCATCCGCATGACGGCAGTCAAAGATGAACTGGTAGCAAATAATAAGAAGATCAACTGGATCCCGAAGAGCATCGGCGAAGGCCGTTTCGGCGACTGGCTTGAAAATATCCAGGACTGGGCTCTCTCCCGCGACCGCTACTGGGGAACTCCGCTTCCGGTATGGATCTGCGACGACTGCGGCCATCAGCATGCAATCGGATCCAAGACCGAGCTGAAGGAAATGAGCGACAACTGCCCGGACGATATCGAGCTGCATAAGCCGTTTATCGACAGAGTTACACTGAAGTGCCCGCACTGCGGCGGAACTATGCACCGTGTACCGGAAGTTATCGACTGCTGGTTCGACTCCGGCTCCATGCCGTTCGCACAGCATCATTATCCGTTCGAGAATCAGGAGCTCTTTAAGGCACAGTTCCCGGCAAGCTTTATTTCCGAGGCTGTCGACCAGACACGCGGATGGTTCTATTCGCTGCATGCGATCTCAACGCTCATTTTCCATGAGCCCTGCTTCAAGAACGTTATCGTTCTCGGTCTCGTACAGGATGAGAACGGTCAGAAGATGAGTAAGTCCAAGGGCAACGCCGTCGATCCGATGGAAGCCCTGGCTAAGTACGGCGCTGACGCGATCCGCTGGTACTTCATCGTCAATTCCGCTCCGTGGCTGCCGAGCCGCTTCTATGGCAAGGCCGTTGTGGAAGGACAGAGAAGATTCCTCGGCACGCTTTGGAACACCTATGCGTTCTACGTGCTGTATGCAAATATTGACAACTTTAACCCGAATGACTACAAGCTTGAGTACGATAAGCTTGCGGTTATTGACAAATGGATCCTTTCCCGCCTGAACTCTACCATCAAAGAGGTGGATGCGGATATGTCGGGCTACAAGATTCCGGAATCCGGCAAGGCTCTGCAGGCATTTGTTGACGACCTGTCCAACTGGTACGTCCGCCGCAGCCGCAGCCGCTTCTGGGCAGAGGGCATGGAGCAGGACAAGATCAATGCGTACATGACGCTGTACACATGCCTTGTTACACTTTCCAAGCTCGCGGCTCCGATGATTCCGTTCATGACGGAAGAAATTTATCAGAATATCGTAGCGGGTATTGATCCGAATGCACCGGAGAGTATCCATCTGTGCGATTATCCGGTCTGCGACGAGTCTATGATCGATCCGGAACTTGAGGCAAATATGGACCATGTTCTCAAGATCGTCGTACTCGGCCGTGCAGCCCGCAACGAGAGCGGTATCAAGAACCGCCAGCCGATTGCTAAAATGATGGTCAAGGCTCCGTTCGACATTCCGGAGTTCTTCCAGAAGATCATCGTCGATGAGCTGAACATCAAGAAGGTCGAGCTGACAGAGGACGCCGATAACTTCATTAATTACACCTTTAAGCCGCAGCTCAAGACTGTCGGACCGAAGTTCGGTAAACTCCTTGGCGGTATCCGCAAGGCTCTTTCCGAGATCGACGGCAAGGCTGCGATGAAGGAACTGAAGGCTGAGGGAGAAATCAAGCTCGACATTAACGGCAACGAGGTCGCACTGGCTGAGGAAGATCTTCTGATCGACATGGCTCAGACGGAAGGCTTCGAGACCCAGTCCGACGGTAGAAATACAGTCGTTCTCGACAAGACTCTTACACCGGAACTTCTTGAGGAAGGTTTCGTGCGCGAGCTGATCAGCAAGATCCAGACTATGCGTAAAGAAGCCGGATTCGAGGTCATGGACAGAATCAAAGTCTATGCTTCCGGAAATGAAAAGATTCAGCAGATCATGCTGGACAACAAGGAAACGATTGCCCATGATGTTCTGGCCGATGAATTCATCTTCGGTGAGACAGCCGGCTATACAAAGAACTGGAAGATCAATTCCGAGCCGGTAACGCTCGGCGTCGAGAAGCAGTAAAAGGAAAAAGGAAAGGACGGAAAGAAATTTGGCAAAGAAGAATACCGGCCTTATGAAAGGCGGCAGATTTGATAAAAAGAAATTCAAGGACCTGGTCAGAGCATCCGTTAAGATGCTTTACAGAAAAGACCTTGAGTATGCATCACAGCAGGAGCTTTATCAGGCAGTAGCCAACGTTATCGAGACAGATATCATCGAGAACTGGATGCAGTCCTGCCGGAGATTTGAAGCAAACAACACCAAGATCGTATATTACCTCTCCATGGAGTTCCTGGTTGGCCGTGCACTCGGCAACAACCTGCTCAATCTCGGCGAGTATGCAGGCGTTAAGGATGCGCTTGCCGATATCGGTCTCGATCTCAACGCACTGGAAGATCAGGAACCGGATCCGGCACTCGGAAACGGCGGTCTGGGAAGACTGGCAGCCTGCTTCATGGACTCCCTTGCTACGGGCGGCTACCATGCATACGGCTGCGGCATCCGTTACCACTATGGTATGTTCAAACAGAAGATCGTGAACGGTTTCCAGGAGGAAGCTCCGGATAACTGGCTGAAGCACGGATATCCGTTCGAATTGAAGCGTCAGGAGCATGCTCATGAAGTCCGTTTCGGCGGCAACACCCGTGTAGAGTTCAACCCGAAGAAGGGCAAGAACGATTACATTTATGAGAATTATTCTTCCGTTCGCGCAGTACCTTACGACATTCCGATTCTCGGTTTCCAGAACGGCGTTGTAGATACACTTCGAATCTGGGATTCCGAGGCGATCGTCGACTTCGAGCTGTCCTCATTTGATAAAGGCCATTATGACAAGGCTGTCGAGCAGCAGAATCTTGCCCGCACGATCACAGAGGTCCTTTACCCGAACGACAACCACTATGCAGGCAAGGAGCTTCGTCTGAAGCAGCAGTACTTCTTCGTATCTGCATCTCTTCAGGAAGCGCTCGCAAAGCATATGAGACATTACGGCACGCTTAAGAACCTGCCGGAGAAGGCTGCTTTCCAGATGAACGATACGCATCCGACGGTAGCAGTACCGGAGCTTATGCGTCTTCTTATGGACGAGTACGGCATGGAGTGGGACGAAGCATGGGATATCACAACAAGAAGCTGTGCTTACACGAACCATACGATCATGGCAGAAGCGCTTGAGAAATGGCCGATCGACCTCTTCTCCCGCCTGCTTCCGCGTGTATATCAGATCACAGAGGAGATCAACCGCAGATTTGAAAATCAGATCCGCGAGAAATATCCGAATGACGTACACAACAAGATCCGCAACATGGGTATCATCTACGACGGACAGATCCGCATGGCATACCTTGCCATCGTCGGCGGTCACTCCGTAAACGGCGTTGCTGCGCTTCATACACAGATCCTGAAGACAGACGTACTGAAAGACTTCTACGAGATGATGCCGGAGAAGTTCAATAATAAGACAAACGGCATCACCCAGAGACGTTTCCTCCTCCACGGCAATCCGCTTCTCGCAGACTGGGTAACGGAGCATGCAGGAGAAGAGTGGATGACAGATCTGTCTACGATCTCCGCTCTGAAGCTTTATGTGGATGACGAGAGAGCTCAGCAGGAGTTCCTCCGCATCAAGTTCCGCAATAAGCAGCGTCTCGCCGAGTACATTCAGGAGCATAACGGCATCGATGTTGACCCTTATTCGATTTTCGACGTACAGGTAAAGCGTCTGCATGAGTACAAGAGACAGCTTCTCAACATTCTGCATGTTATGTATCTGCGCAACAGACTGCTTGAGAATCCGAATATGGAGTTCTATCCGAGAACATTCATCTTCGGTGCGAAGGCTTCCGCGGGTTACAAGGTTGCCAAGCTGATCATCAAGCTGATCAACTCCGTAGCGGATTCTGTCAATAATGATCCGGCACTTCAGAACAAGCTGAAGGTCGTCTTCATTGAGGACTATAAAGTTTCCAACGGCGAGATCATCTTCGCTGCGGCAGATGTTTCCGAGCAGATTTCCACGGCTTCCAAGGAAGCTTCCGGAACAGGTAACATGAAGTTCATGCTGAACGGCGCACCGACAATCGGTACAATGGACGGCGCAAATGTCGAGATCGTTGAGGAAGTCGGCGAAGAGAACGCATTTATCTTCGGTCTGTCCTCCGATCAGGTCATCAACTTTGAGCATAACGGCGGTTACAACCCGAATGACATTTTCAATAATGATCATGAGATCCGTCAGGTGCTTGTACAGCTGGTGAACGGTACATTTGACAAGGATACAGAGCTCTTCCGCCCGATTTACGATTCTCTTCTGACGAATCGTTTCGGCCCGGCAGACAGATACTTCATCCTTGCTGACTTCCGCTCCTATGCTGAGGCACAGACGAGAGTGGAGAAGGCTTATCGCGACAGAAAGGGCTGGGCTAGAATGGCCATGATGAACACAGCCTGCGCCGGTAAGTTCTCATCCGACCGTACAATTAAGGAATATGTTGACGAGATCTGGCATCTGGATTCTGTTAACGGCAAATAAACAGATTGCCTCCCGTTCATTGCTTTCATTCGCAATCAGAGCATGCGGGAAGTATAATAGATCAATAAGAGTTAAAAGAGAGCTGTCGCCTGTGGCAGCTCTCTTACTATGTATGGGGAGAGTCAGGCCTGCAGCCACCTCGGTTTACGGAAGGATGAGACGCTGTACTGGACAGAAAAAAAGCAGTATGTTAAGATATTGATAATTATGGGGATTTGTGCCCACTGACATTTATTTTTCCGGAATGTTGGGGAGACACCGGATACATTAAGAGGTGAAACGATTGGATAAGGCTGAATACAGAATCAAACTAGAACAGATCAACAGTCTTGCAGAAGCCGGCGACTTTAAAGGTGCCGCTGCTGTGGTCGATACGATCGACTGGAGACATGTCAAGAGTGTGAGGACACTCTGCATGGTCGGTGAGATTTATGAGGCAAATAAGCGCTACGAGGACAGTAAGCGCGTTCTTCAGTATGCCTACAAACGCTCATCCATCAGTAAAACAGTGCTTTACAGGCTTGCGGAGATAAATATCCGCACAGGTGATTATGACGAGGCCAAGCGCTATTATCATGAGTTTGAGCAGCTGTCACCTCATGATACTTCCAGATATATTCTGAAGTATAAGCTCCTTAAGGCGGAAGGGGCTACTCTTGATGACCAGATTGCGGTCCTCAAAGAGTACAAGGAGCGTGAGTATACAGAGCGTTGGGCTTATGAGCTCGCAAAGCTCTATATGAAAAACGGACAGAAACAGAAGTGCATCGAAGAGTGCGATGAGATGATCCTGTGGTTCGCGGAAGGCAAGTATGTTACGCGCGCCATGGAGCTTAAAATGAAGCTCCGCGCTCTCTCCGATTCACAGAAGAAGAAATATAATGAGAGGTATCTGGCCGAAGAGAAGGAAAGTGCTGAGGAGGCCGTTATGGAGGAATCCATGACAGCAGACGAACGCATTTCCAAAGCGGCTGATCTCGCAGTGGACGAGGAAGAAGCAGCGGCACAGGAAGCCGAGAAAGGTAAGAAGCTCTCCGCAGCGGAAATTATCCGGAAGATGGATGCCGCAGCGGATGAGACTGTCAGTTCCGCTCTTCACGATGACCGCACAGCTCCGAAACCGGTCGAGGTACCGGAAGATGTTGCAGATGAGGCAGCAACAACCGCAGAAGAGGCTATTGAAGCTGTTGCAGATGAGGCTGCGGTAACCGCAGAAGAAGCTGTTGAAGCTGCTGATGATGCTGCAGTAATCGCAGAAGAGACCATTGAAGCTACTGCCGCTGAGGCTGCGGTAACCGCAGAAGAGGCTGAAGAAGCTGCCGCTGAGGCTCCTGTAACTGCAGAAGAAGCAGAAGAAGCTGCCGATGATGCTGCAGCAATCGCAGAAGAAACCATTGAAGCTACTGCCGATGAGGTTGCTGCAACCGCAGAACAGGCAGTTGCCGTCGGGGCAGCTACGGTTGGTGCCGCCGCACTCGCACGGGCATCAGCAGCGCAGGCAGGCGAGGATGCTGCCGAGGAAGCTGCATGGAGAGCTGCGGCGGAGAAGACATCCGGGATTGCGGAGAGAAAGATTTCTGCAGTGCAGGAGACGGAAGTCGCAGCGCTGGCCGATGCGGAGGAGGAAGCTGCATGGAAGGCAGCCGCAGCTTTAGAAGCAGCACAAGCGGCGGTTGAGAAGACTGCTGAGATAGCTGACGGTACAGACAATGAGGCTGAGGAAAACGCTGAGGAAGCGGAAACAGCGGCAGCTGAAGCCGCAGAAGCTGAGGAGACCGCCGGAACGTCAGCAGTCGAAACAGCAGGAGCTACTTTAGATTCCGCAGAGGAAACCGCCGACGAAGCCGCTGAGGCAGATGCCGAAACAGCAGAGGAATCCTCTGAAGATATAGAAGAAGCAGATGAGCCGGAAGAAGAACCGGTCCCGCTCACACCTGAAGAGATGGCGAAGAATGCCGATGAGGAAGCTGAGCGTGCTCTGCAGGAGATGATGGCTTCATTCTTGAATGAATTTGCCGTATCCGGCAGCGAGTACAGAATGACGACAGAAATCATCCCCGACGAGGAAGATGTGCCGGGAGAAGCAGCACCGGAAAAACAGAGCAGGGTTGACAGAGAGCAGATGCTCGGAAAAGAGACGGATGAGTCGCTCGGCCTCACCCGAACCGAGAGTTTCCAGGAACAGCTGAAGAAAGCGCTCGAAGAAGGCGGCAATTTTGAGGAGGCAAGCCAGATCGTCATTTCCGAAGAGTTCGAAAGCCCTGAGATCGCTGCTAAACGTGCCGTCATGACGGCGCATGGTCTTGAATATGATCCGGATGCAGAGTTCGAAGACGAAATGGAAGAGGAGGACGTCTCGGAGGACGAGGAGACGCCGGACGAAGACGCATCTGAAGATGCTGAGGTTTCGTCTGACGATGAAGAATTGACCGGCGAAGAGGAAGATGACGACACGGATGCCGATGAAGAGCAGTCTTCTGACGAGGATGAGACGGCGGATGAGAGCGATGAGTCATTTGCAGAAGATGCTGATATAGGCGAGGACTCCGATGATACCGAGGACGGCTCGGAAGGCGAATCTGATGAGGCTGAATCCGAGGAAGAAGCTGAAGAAGAGCCGGAGGAAGAGCCCGAACCGGAACCGGTCGTCCCTGAACCGAAGATTCTTGAGCGCGTCGAAGTCATTCCGAGAAAGTTCACCGAGGAAGAGGAAGTCCTTTTCTCGTACTTTACGGATATACCCGGAATCAGCCAGCAGGCTACGCTGGCCCTCGCGGATATTCACAATAACGCAGGAGATAAGACGTCCAGATCAGGCAATGTCCTCATTATGGGAAGACAGCTTTCCGGCAAGACACGTCTTGCCGATGCACTGATTTGCGCGGCCTGCATGGATCTGAATATCGAGGCGGCGAAGGTCGCCAAGGTGATCGGTGAAGATCTGAACGACAAGGATGCCGCTGAGATCGTTAATCATATGGCGGGTGGTTTCCTGCTTATCGAGGGCGCCGGAAGTCTCAGCGACGAGTTCGTTGAGAACCTCAACAAGGCGATGGAATTTCGCACGGATAGCCTTGTCGTCATTCTCGAGGATGAGAAGGCAGACCTCATGGCTATGCTTAAAAAGCATGAGGACTTTGCAAAGAAATTCACATCTACGATCATCATACCGGTATTTACGAATGACGAGCTGGTGACATTTGCGAGAACTTATGCAAACGAGCAGGGCTATAAGCTCGACGAGATGGGTACACTTGCCCTATACACGATGATCGGTGAAAATCAGAAAGATACCGAGCCGGTCGTCGTCGGCAAGGTCAAGAAGATGGTAGATCGTGCAATTGAGCGCTCAAAGGGTCCGAAGATTGCGTCCCTCTTCCGGAAGAATGCGACGGCGGAGGATGGCAGGATCTGGCTGAGAGAGAAGGATTTCAGATTCTAAAGAAAGAATTTTTACCTGCAATGAGGAAGGCGCTTCGCATGATGCGCGGCGCGGAGGGAACACATAGGAGTTCCTGATCCTTATGGGTACTGTAAAATACCGGTTTTCATGTGCTTTTTTGCAGTGAAGACCGGTATTCTTTAACATGATAAAGTAAGGGTTCTCCCGTCTAAGCGTTAGCGTAAGTGTCGGGAGTATGTCACACAACATCAAATGAGGAAATGCTTCCCGAATTTGAGCAGAAGAATTTGATAAGGAGGATATTATCATGCCGACCCCCTATCTGGGAAACCGCGCGCGCTGCACCGCAGTGCTGAAAAAATACGGATTCTCTTTTCGAAAGAAATACGGGCAGAATTTTCTGATAGATGAGTCCGTGTTGGAGGGAATCATCGACACAGCTGAAATAACGAAGGATGACTTTGTGCTGGAGATCGGACCGGGAATCGGCACGCTGACACAGTATCTGGCAACATACGCCGGCAGAGTGTGTGCTGTGGAGATTGACCGCGCACTGCTCCCGATCCTGGAGGATACTTTGAGCGGGTGGGATAACGTCACGGTCCTGAATGCGGACATTTTGAAAACGGATATCCGGGCGATCGCAGAGAAGGAAAACGGCGGAAATCCGCTCAAGGTATGCGCAAATCTTCCGTATTACATTACAACTCCCATTCTGATGGGATTGTTCGAGAGCGGCGCGCCGTTCTCACAGTTGACGGTCATGGTGCAGAAGGAAGTCGCGGAGCGTATGATCGCTGAGCCCGGAAGTAAGACCTACGGAGCGCTCTCGCTGGCCGTCCGCTATTACACGGATCCGGAGATTTCCTTCATTGTGGAACCGGAATCTTTTATGCCGAGGCCGAAGGTGGAGAGCGCCATCGTTCACATGAAACGGCACAACACGCCGCCGGTCAGTGTAAAGGATGAGAAGATGTTGTTCGATGTCATCCGCGCGTCCTTTAACGAGAGGAGAAAGACGCTTCAGAACGGAATCGCAAATTATGCGGGGTTCTCCTATTCCAAAGAGCAGGTGGGGGAAGCGCTGGACAAATGCGGCCTTGAGCGCACTGTACGCGGCGAGAAGCTCTCGCTTGAGGAATTTGCACGTCTTGCGGATGTGCTTTCCGAGATGTGAGGGAACAGGCATGTCGGAATGCCTTTTTTCCCAGTATACGGGTCAGTGCAGTTCATTCCGGACAGATGAAGATGATGAATGCAGTGTTCACAGATATTTCAGAGATTTCTGCTATCATGAAAACGATTTACGACATTCAGTCATGAACGTTTTTCGGGACTCTTAACCGGAAAGAGTTTACCTGTGAGTCAGGATCGGAAAGGAGAATTATATGAATTTGAAGAGAATAGCCGCCCTGTCGGTGGCGTTTGTCACGGCGGCGGGTGCACTTGTGCAGCCTGTGTCGACATTTGCAGCTGCTAAACCCTATGTTGCTCTCGGAGCGGACCTCGATGCCGGACAGAGAGCGACCGTCCTTCAGCTCCTCGGTGTGACGGAAGCGGATCTTGCAGGCGATACGGTCGTCACGGTGACAAATGCCGAAGAGCATGAATATCTCGACGCGTATGTAGCGTCCAACGTGATCGGGACCAACGCCCTCTCATCGTGCAAGGTCGTTGTGGAACCGTCCGGTCATGGTATCTCGGTCGAGACGCACAATATTACCTACTGCACGCCGTCCATGTATGAAAATGCGCTTGCCACCGCAGGCATGAAGAACGCTTCGGTCACGGTTGCCGGTCCGACGCCGATTTCGGGAACGGCCGCTCTGGTAGGAGCCATGAAGGCTTATTCCAAGATTTACGGACAGGTCATCGATCCGCAGTACATTGACGGTGCGACGGACGAGCTCGTCACGACAGGATCCATAGCAGAAGCACTCGGAGATCCGGAGAAGGCGGCACAGCTTATAGCGGCTGTTAAAGAGATCATTGTAGTACAGAATATTACGAATGAGGGAGACATTTATGTGACGATTAACAATGTCTCCGAGCAGATGGGAATCGAGCTGACGGAAGAGCAGAAACAGCAGATCATCGCTCTGATGCAGAAGATTGCCGCGCTCGACATTGATGCAGCCACCCTGACGGAGCAGGCAAGGGGAATTTATGAGGATCTGAAATCGAGCGGTCTTGACCTCTCACAGTACGGTATTACGGACGAGGATGTGAACGGATTCTGGGCATTTCTGAAGAGTCTGATAGAAAGGATCCTGAGCATATTCAGAGGAGAAGGCTGACGTTGGGGATTCGGTTCGGATTATGTCAGATAGCGTTGAACTTATTTTACGAGCTAAGTCTCTCAAGTGAGAATTTGTTGTGAAAATGCATAAAAATTTTGGAATGATTTCGTATAGTTTGTGAAAATCAACGATAAAAGTCCAAAAGTTCATAATTTGTTCATATTTATCTGATAGTATAACAATATCAAATACGAAGACCAAGTGAGTAAACCTCACAACAATTTTTCATAATAATTGCCCCGGTGGTTCTCCACCGGGGCACTCCTCTTTTACAGGGATATTCGATTAATAGTTCTCAGCTCTTCTCTCGAAGTAAGCCTTCGGATGTGCGCATACCGGGCATACTTCCGGCGGCTCCTTGCCTTCGAAGATGGCGCCGCAGTTCCTGCACTTCCAGAGAGTTCCCTCTTCGTTGCTCTCGAAGGTAGCTCCTTCTTTGAGATGATTCAGGACCTGGTTGTAGCGCTCCTCGTGTCTCTTCTCAACATCTGCGACCAGGAGGAATTTCGCTGCCAGTTCATCGAAGCCCTCTTCCTTGGCTTCATTTGCCATGCGGACATACATGTCTGTCCACTCTTCGTTCTCACCTGCTGCCGCTGCGGTCAGGTTGGCTTCAAGGTCACCGATTCCCTCGAGCTCTTTGAACCAGATTTTTGCATGCTCTTTTTCCTGATCAGCTGTCTCAAGGAAGATCGCTGCGATCTGTTCGTAACCGGCTTTCTTTGCCTGGGATGCAAAATAGGTGTATTTGTTGCGTGCCTGAGATTCGCCTGCAAAAGCTTCCCAGAGATTCTTTTCTGTTTTTGTTCCTGCGTATTTGTTTGCCATATTGTACTCCTTTCTTTTACATGCCCCGGTACCGGGAGGGTGCACATGGATTCGGTTTGTACTATGTCGGCTGACACTGACCTTAGATCCGGCGCCGGGTTCCGCGAACGGGGCTTGAATTGTCGTATGCATTGCGGATTCATGTCAGGATTTCAGCGAATGCAAGGGGAGCATGTCTGCTCCCCTGCTGATATCATGATCTGTTGATAGAACAATGCTGATGCAACGTGAACTGTTTTTAGCCGAAGTATCTGTCAAGCAGACCCTTGAAAGCTTTGCCGTGACGAGCCTCATCGCGAGCCATCTCATGTACTGTGTCATGGATTGCATCGAGGTTGAGGGCTTTGGCTCTCTTTGCGAGATCCGTCTTGCCGGCTGTTGCGCCGTTCTCAGCATCTACGCGCAGCTGAAGATTCTTCTTTGTGCTGTCTGTAACGACTTCGCCAAGAAGCTCAGCGAACTTAGCAGCATGTTCTGCCTCTTCAAAAGCAGCCTTCTCATAATAGAGACCTACTTCCGGATAGCCTTCACGGAAAGCGACGCGAGCCATTGCGAGGTACATACCTACTTCAGAGCACTCGCCTTCGAAATTGGAACGGAGATCTGCTTTGATGTCTTCCGGAACATCCGATGCAACGCCGACTACATGCTCTGAAGCCCATGTCATTTCGCCTCCCTGCTTAACGAACTTCTCAGCCGGAACCTTACATACCGGGCACTTTTCCGGAGGAGTGTCGCCTTCATGAACATAACCACATACTGAACATACCCATTTTGCCATAGCCTTTTCTCCTTACTTTTATTAAATTAAGACAAATGCCTTTGCCTCTCGATGTGCCGCTCCGATTCCAATGTTTCTGCTAAAATGGTGTGTCAACAGACCGATTGGCACATTGATTTCTGATTACATGTACACGATATCACAAAATGTAAGAATAGCCAATGCTAACTGAGATTGAATCTCATGTTTTGTTTCCTTGATACATACAAAGAAAAAAGGTATACTGTATTGATAACCGGCGAAAAAAGGATTCGTATGGATGGAAGCCGGCGCAGGAATAAAAGCCTTCGGTGGATTGCAGACGTGCGCAGTGAAAGGCGCCTTGGCGACGTGCACGTCGCGGCAAGAACGCCGAGGCGTTCTTGAAGATGATATAATTTTCAGAAAGAAGGTATATCAGTGAGTATAATTGTCTGGTGGTTATTTACAGCAGCAATCGGTCTGGGCTTTATGCCTCTTACAGGGCTCATATTTCGAAGATTTGAGGACCGTGGCTGGATATTTTCTAAATCCATAGGTATTCTGATTTCGTCGATGGTCTTTTTCTGGCTGAACAGTATGCATATACTGAAGTTCGTTCAGCTGAATATGCTGATTGTTACCGTCGTGCTGTTCGCCCTGAATATTGCGCTGTTTTTCAAGTTGAAGATGGAAACGCTTTTCAGCGAGGCGAATTATATTCTGATCGCGGTTGAAGAAATCCTGTTCCTTTTCATTTACCTGATCTGGGTCTGGATCATCGGATTCAAACCGGAAGCCTACGGTACGGAGAAGTTCATGGACTACGGTTTCCTGACGTCCATGATGAGGTCTCTCTGGCTGCCGTTCGAGGATATGTGGTATTCCGGTGAGCCGATCAACTATTACTATGGCGGACAGTATGTTACAGCCTGGATGATCAAACTGACAGGTATCAATGTCGGAGTAGGATATAATGTAATGCGCGCGCTCGTCACGACATTTTCATTCTGCGCTCCGTTTTCACTGGTCTGGCAGCTGATGCGGGACCGGTTCGGCAGGATTGGAAAGGAAGCACCTTGGGTTTCGGCGACGATCGCCGGATGGGCTGTCGCATTCTGCGGGAATTTCCATTATGTTATCTATGGAATAATCAAGCCGCTCGTCTACAGCGCGAGGGGTGAAGAGTATAACTACTGGTTCCCGGATTCCACGCGCTATATAGGATATGATCCGGATCTTCCGGATAAGACGATCCATGAATATCCTGCTTACTCCACTGTACTCGGAGACCTGCATGCGCACTATCTTGATATTCTCTTTGTGGTCGCAGTGACGGCTATCGCTTATGCGTACGCGCAGAGAATCCTTGCGGAGACAGATGTTTCCCGCAAACCGAAGCGGGTCACAACGAAGGCTCTGCTCATGGAGATCCTTGCGCAGCCGGAGATCATTCTGATCGGTTTCTTCACGGGAATATTTCGGTTCACGAATTTCTGGGATTTTCCGATTTACTTCGTTGTATGCGGTTCCATCGTATTCTTTATGAATCTTTGGAAGTATCAGAAGGATCTTGTCCGCTTTGCGGTCGTCATGGCGGGCCAGGCGGCGGAGGCATTTGTCATAGGATATATAGCATGTCTTCCATTCACGATGAATTTTGATCAGATCTCGTCGGAGATCGGTCTGTGTACAACGCACACCGTATTCTACCAGTTCATGGTCCTATGGGGGCTTCCGATAGCAGTGTTCGCCGGGTTCATTATCATGATTGTCCTGGAGCAAAAAGATCGCATTGCAGAGATGCGGGCAGCGAAGTCTGTGCGCAGAGCAGCGGCAGACAGGGCGTCCGGCCCGGATAAAACTGCGAAAGGTTCCGACGGTGAGGGCAGCACATCAGTAGCGAGTGCAGTAGAAAGCCAGGTCCTGATGACGGAAGCGGCATCGGACGGTGAGGCTTTGACGGCAGATGAGGCAGAAGACGATGAGCTGTCCGTTGAGTTGCTTGAGGATAAGCCGGTGATGAGCGACGCCGAAGAGGCGGAGCAGGAGAGAAAGACGGCTGCGAGAGCATTTGCACGGCTGAAGTTCCGTAAGAATGCCACAGATGAGGAGAAGAAACAGGCGCTTGACGAAGGACCTATGATCGAGGATTCTTCGGACGATGGCAGAGTGCTGTTCGGCCTGTATCTGCCTGATCTTGCGGTGCTTCTGATCGGTTTATGCGCGATAGGACTCATCCTCATGCCCGAGGTCATCTATGTGAAGGATATTTACGGCGGAGAACACTACCGCGCAAATACGATGTTCAAGCTGACATATCAGGCGTTCATCCTGTTCGGCATGATGATGGGATATGTGATTGAAAGATGCTATCTCCGCGGCAGAAGAGCCGGCAGGATCTTTTCGATTGTCGCACTGGTTCTGGTCGTGTTCACGGCAGGATATATTTTCAAGAGTATTGATTCCTGGTTCGGGAATGTCTTCAAGAACAACAACCGGATCAGCACAGACGCATCGGTCTTTGTGGACGAGTCGATGAGCACGGACTTTGATGCGATCAGCTGGCTCAACAACAAGGTCACGGGCCGACCGGTGGTGCTCGAGGCACCGGGCGACAGTTATACGGATTATCAGCGGGTATCCGTGGCAACGGGACTTCCTACCGTACTTGGCTGGTACGTTCACGAATGGCTGTGGAGGAACGATACCGATTCCATGAATGCCAGGGCTGCCGATTGCCAGACGATTTACACGTCGACGGATGAGGATGAGGTGCGGCGGCTGATCGATAAGTATAATATTTCCTACATCTATATCGGGCAGCTGGAGCGTCAGAAGTATCCGGATCTCAATGATTCGCTGCTTCAGAGTCTTGGGCAGGTGGCTTATTCGGACGGTGAGACTACCTATATCATGAGAACCGCTTCGCGAACCTCATGATCGATTTGCGGGCGATTTTATCGCCCTTTTGTCGGGAGTTCCTTACGGAACATCCGACAAGGCCTATCATGAGAACCGCTCCGCGAACCTCATGATCGAATAGCGGGCGATTTCATCGCCCTTTTATCGGGAGTTCCATGCGGAACTTCCGATAAGGCCCATCATGAAAACCGCTCCGCGAACCTCATGATCGAATTGCGGGTGATTTCATCGCCCTTTTGTCGGGAGTTCCTTACGGAACATCCGACAAGGCCTATCATGAAAACCGCTCCGCGAACCTCATGATCGAATAGCGGGCGATTTCATCGCCTTGCGCAATAGCCCAAAAAAGAGTATGATTGTAGCGATACCCGGAGATACCAGGTATTTTGCAAAAAGAGGAGGAGTGCAGAATGAAGGACAGAGGAAAATACTACATTACGACGGCCATCGCCTACACATCGGGCAAGCCGCATATCGGAAATACGTATGAGATCATTCTGGCCGATGCCATCGCACGTTTTAAACGTCAGGAAGGATACGATGTCTTCTTCCAGACCGGTACGGATGAGCATGGTCAGAAGATTGAAAATAAAGCAAATGAAGCCGGCGTCTCCCCGAAAGCCTACGTTGACAAGACGGCAGGGGAAGTCCGCAGGATCTGGGATCTCATGAATACATCTTATGATAAGTTCATCCGCACAACGGACGAAGATCATGAGAGACAGGTCCAGAAAATGTTCCGCAAGATGTACGAGAAGGGCGACATCTACAAGGGTTCCTATGAGGGAATGTACTGTACAGCCTGCGAGTCCTTCTATACAGAGTCACAGCTCGTGGACGGCAAGTGCCCGGACTGCGGAGGAGAAGTTTCTCCGGCATCCGAGGAAGCGTATTTCTTTAAGATGAGCAAATACGCAGACCGTCTGATCGAGCACATCAACACACATCCCGAATTCATTCAGCCGGAGTCCCGCAAGAATGAGATGATGAACAACTTCCTTCTCCCGGGTCTGCAGGATCTGTGCGTTTCCAGAACTTCCTTCACATGGGGAATCCCGGTCGATTTCGATCCGAAGCATGTCACCTATGTATGGCTGGATGCGCTGACCAACTACATCACGGGTATCGGATATGATGCGGACGGCAACCATACCGAGCGCTTCAAGAAGTATTGGCCGGCGGACCTCCATCTGATCGGTAAGGATATTATTCGTTTCCATACTATTTATTGGCCGATCTTCCTTATGTCTCTGGATGTTCCGCTTCCGAAACAGGTCTTCGGTCATCCGTGGCTGCTCCAGAGCGGCGGCAAGATGAGCAAGTCCAAGGGCAATGTTATCTACGCGGACGATCTGGCAGGAATCTTCGGCGTTGACGCGGTCCGTTACTTCGTCCTTCACGAGATGCCGTTTGAAAATGACGGAGTCATCTCCTGGGAGCTGATGGTCGAGCGCATGAACTCCGAGCTTGCCAATACAATGGGCAATCTCGTGAACCGTACAATCGCCATGAGCAACAAATATTTCGGAGGCGTTGCCGAGAACCGGGGCATTTGCGACGATCAGGGCATCGATGATGACCTTCACGCTCATATGACAGCTGCTGTCGGCAAGGTCGAGGAGCACATGGAAAGACTTCATGTTGCGGATGCGCTGACAGAGATATTCAATCTCTTCAAGAGATGCAACAAGTATATCGATGAGACAGAGCCGTGGAAGCTTGCAAAGGATGAGGCTGCGCAGGACAGACTGGCGACAGTGCTTTACAACCTGCTTGACGGTATCACGACCGGTGCGTCTCTTCTTCAGGCCTTCATGCCAGAAACAGTCGAGAAGATTTTCGCGCAGATCAACGCTTCTGTTGTGGATCTCGAAGATCTTACACACGTCGGAAACTATCCGTCAGGCAATAAGGTAACGGATAAGCCGGAGATTCTGTTCGCAAGAATGAAGGTCGAGGATGTTCTGAAACAGGTCGAGGTGATTGAGGAAGCCCAGAAGGCTGCACTTGCACCGAAGACGGAGGAGAAAGCGGAAGAAAAGGCTGAGGAGAAAGCAGAGGCCGAGGCTGCTCCGATAGAGCACAAGGAGATCTGCACATACGACGATTTTGCGAAGTGCGAATTCCGCGTCGGTGAAATCATTAAATGCGAAGCTGTAAAGAAATCAAAGAAGCTTCTCTGCTCTCAGGTCAAAATCGGACCGAATGAGACTGTTCAGATCTGCTCCGGACTTCGTCCGAAGTACACACCGGAAGATATGGTGGGCAAGAAGGTCATGGTCATCGTGAATCTTGCACCGCGGAAGATGGCAGGGCTTGAGAGCCAGGGCATGATCCTCTGCGCTGAGGATGCGGAGGGCAATCTTTCCCTGATGACGCCGGAGAAGAGCGAGTTCCCGGCCGGATCTGAGATTTGTTAAGGTTAATTATGTGAATTGGCTCAGCCGGCATTCAAGTAAAAACGGAATTACGGAAGTAAGGACAAAAAAGCGGCTTAATTCCGTAAAAAGACACAGCCGGCGTTCAAGCAAAAACGGAAATTACGGAAGTATGGACAAAAAAGGTGCCTACTTCCGTAAAAAGACACAGCCGGCGTTCAAGCAAAAACGGAAATTACGGAAGTAAGGACAAAAAAGCTGTCTGCTTCCGTAAAAAGACACAGCCGGCGTTCAAATAGCAATAGAAACTACGGAAGTATGGACAAAACTGCTCCTTACTTCCGTAAATTTTACTTGTTTCAGAAATCAAGAATAATGCGTGGAAGCATTGGCAGAATGAGGAAGGCATATGATAATAGATACACACGTACACTATGACGACGAGGCTTTCGATGCGGATCGGGAGGAGCTCATCGGGTCACTGCAGGAAAATAATATCGGCATAGTGATAGACATCGGATCCACGAAGGAGAGCCTGCCGAAGATCCGCAGCCTGATGGATCGCTATGACTTTGTCTACGGTGCCATGGGTCTGCATCCGGATGAAATCGGAGATCTCACAGAGGAGTTGCTCGGGGAACTCCGTGAGGATATGAAGAACCCGAAGGTTCTCGCTGTCGGTGAGATCGGACTCGATTATTACTGGAACAAAGAGGAGCAGGAGCTTCAGAAGGCGGCTTTTCGAAAGCAGATCAATCTGGCACTGGAGTGCGGTAAACCTGTCGTTATTCACTCGAGGGAGGCTGCGTCGGATACGCTGGATATTCTTCGGGAAATGTACGGAAAGGGCTCTCCGTGGGAAGCCCTGCACGGGTCGGCGCCGGCTGCGGCGGGCACGGGCAGCGGTCCGACCGAGCGAAAAGGCGTCATGCACTGTTACTCTTATTCGGCGGAACAGGCTCGGATCTATACACGGGAGCTCGGGTTTTATCTGGGAATCGGCGGTGTCGTAACATTCAAAAATGCCAAAAAGATCAAGGAAGTCGTGGCGGATACGCCGCTTGAGTACATAATCCTTGAGACGGACTGCCCGTATCTTGCACCGGTGCCTTACCGGGGAAAGCGAAATTGTTCGCTGTATTTGCCGTATGTGGTGCAGGCGATCGCTGATTTGAAGGGCGTGAGCCCGGAAGAGGTTGAGCGGATTACTGAGGAAAATGCACGGCGGCTGTTCCTGTTTTCCTAACTTCCTGAGAGACTGCCGGCACATTTCCGATAAGATTGCTAAAAGTCGATTACGGATTGTTTCGTGCTTACGCACTCCCACAATCCTGTCCTACATTCGTAATTCGTGAGGCCTTTCCCCCACTGCTTGCTCATGTAGGATGTGCTCAAGTATCATAATATTACACAAAAGATATGGTAAAATTGCCGAATTATACAAATTGAATATCAATTTCACGAAATGGGGTGCATGAAATACATTTACATGCACCCCATTTAAGTTTATAATAATACATATAATGTCCCCGTGTATCTGGGGGGATTTCGGCATAATGCACTAAATAAAGGAGAAGCAGCTTCTGCTGCGAAAGAAGAGGTAATCCTATGGAAAATGAATATCTGTTTTCAGAACTGGATCAGTATCTTTTCGGTCATGCTACGCACTACGATCTTTATAAGAAGCTCGGTGCGCACCCCACCACCATCGACGGAGTAGACGGAACTTACTTCGCAGTGTGGGCTCCGAATGCACAGCGTGTATCTGTCATCGGTGAGTTCAATGACTGGGATACTGAGGCTAACATCATCACAAATGAAGATGACATCGGCGTATGGCAGGGGTTCATTCCCAATGCGAAAGCCGGCCAGATGTACAAGTACTTTATCATCGGTTACCAGGGCGAGCACCTTTACAAAGCCGATCCGTTCGGAAATCAGGCTGAGCTCCGTCCGGGTACAGCATCCGTTATTGCAGATCTCCGCAATCTGAAATGGACGGATTCCGCATGGATGAAGAAACGCCAGAAATTTGATATAAAGAGTGATCCGATGATCATCTATGAATGCCATATCGGCTCCTGGATGAAGCATCCCGAATCAGCCGGAAGAGGCAAGGAAGGCTTCTACAATTATCGTGAGTTTGCTGAGAAAGCAGCCGATTACTGCAAGGACATGGGCTACACTCATATCGAGCTGATGGGTATTGCCGAGCATCCGTTCGACGGATCCTGGGGATATCAGGTCACGGGCTATTATGCACCGACATCCCGCTACGGAACTCCGAACGACTTCCAGTACATGGTCAACTATTTCCATAAGAAGGGAATCGGCGTCATCCTTGACTGGGTACCGGCTCACTTCCCGAAAGACGCAGCAGGTCTTGCATGTTTCGACGGAACAGAGCTCTATGAGCACAAGGATCCTCGTCAGGGCGAGCATCCGGACTGGGGTACCAAGATTTATAATTACGGCCGTCCGGAAGTCAAGAACTTCCTTTTGGCCAATGCCCTTTACTGGGTCGAATTCTTCCATGTCGACGGTCTGCGCGTAGACGCTGTCGCTTCCATGCTGTATCTGGATTACGGCAAGAAAGACGGCGAGTGGGTCGCAAACAAGTATGGTGAGAATAAGAACCTCGAAGCAATCGAGTTCTTTAAACATATGAACTCCTGCCTGCTCGGCAGAAATAAGGGCGCTGTCATGATCGCAGAGGAATCCACCGCATGGCCGAAGGTCACAGCCAAGGTCGAGGACGACGGACTCGGATTCTCCATGAAGTGGAACATGGGCTGGATGAATGACTTCCTTGAGTACATGAAACTCGACCCGCTGTTCCGCAAGGGCAACCATTATAAGATGACATTCTCCACATCCTATGCATACAGCGAGAATTATATTCTTGTTCTCTCGCACGATGAGGTCGTTCATCTGAAGTGCTCCATGTGGAGCAAGATGCCGGGCATCTATGAGGACAAGTTCCACAACCTGCGTGCGGGCTATACCTATATGATGGGTCACCCGGGCAAGAAACTTCTCTTCATGGGCCAGGAATTCGGTCAGCAGAGAGAGTGGAGCGAGGAGCGCGAGATCGACTGGTTCCTGCTCGAGACGGAACTGAACAAGCAGCTGCAGGATTATGTACGCGATCTGTGGAAGATGTATGCGAAGTATCAGTGCCTCCATGGAACAGACTACGATCCGCTCGGATTCGAATGGATTAATGCGGATGACGCTGATCGCAGTATTTACAGCTTCATGCGTAAGTCCTCCGACGGCAAGAAGAATCTTCTGTTCGTCCTGAATATGACTCCGATGGCTCGTCCGGATTACAAATGCGGCGTTCCGGTTCTCGGCAACTACAAACTGGTCCTTAACTCCATGGATCCGAAGTATGGCGGAACAGAGGAGAGAGCGAAGAAGACCTACAAGGCTACCGAGGGTGAGTGCGATAACAGACCGTACGCAATCGCTTATGATCTCCCGGCATACGGATGTGCGGTATTCGAGTTTGATTATGTGACAGACGAACCGAAGAAGACAGCGAGAAAGAAAGCTGTCAAGAAGGCTGCTGCTGAAATCGGCGAGAAAGCTGCAGAAGCAGGCGAGAAAATTGTTGAGGCGGGCGAGAAGGTCGTTCAAGAGGTGAAGAAGACGACGAGAAAGAGAGCCACGAAGAAGAAAGCTGCCGAAGAATAATCGGTTAGAATTGTCCACATGCCATTTTCATGATTGCGACAGTGGTTTACGCATGGAGTGGGGATATTAGTAATTGCTTTATAACCGGCTGGGTAACACCAGCCGGTTTCTTTTCTTTATGGCGCAATACTCGTGGCTTTAGGCGTAAGATACCCACGCAGGGTGATACATGTCTTCATCGTAACACACGCGGCTTTAGTGGTGAGATACGCGTGCAAGGTGATACACGTTTTCTTTGCGCAGTACGCACAACTTTAATCGTGAGATACCCCTGCCATATACAAATGACCCCTGTTGTATATCGACAAGCATACAGGCAACAGGATAATCTGAAAACAGTGAGTGACGAGGACTTATCACATGTGTTCGCGAACGGTCGTATCACATTGCGGCTGTGACGCTATTGCGGTCCTGGTACTCGAGTAACGTGATTTCAGATAGGTAACAGAGATATCAGACCGGAGGAAGTTTGAAAGAAAACTTTCAAACTTTGATTGGAGGGTCAGATGACCATGCAGGCAAGGTCGCCTGACCCTGGAGGAACAAGTTTGAAAGAAAACTTTCAAACTTTGATTGGAGGGTCAGATGACCACCCAAGCATGGTCGCCTGACCCTGGAGGAACAAATTATGGATTTTCAGAAGTTTTACAACGGTAAGGAATTTAAGGCGTATGACTTTTTGGGAGCACATCTGCTGCCGGGCGGCGGAGTGGTCTTCAGGACATTTGCTCTGAATGCAATGAAAGTAGCACTGATCGGCGAGTTCAACAACTGGACGGAGGCACCGATGTCCGATGCCAACAGGAAGGGATTTTTCGAGCTCACCGTGCCGGACGCCAAAGTCGGGCAGATGTACAAGTATGTCATCTACAGTAAGCTCGGACGTATAGAGCACTGCGACCCGTATGGGTTCGGAATGGAGCTGCGGCCGGCATTTGCATCGATCATAAGAGATCTTGACGAGTACACGTTCACAGATGAGGCGTGGATGAAGTCAAGAACGCTTAACTATGACAAGCCGCTCAGCATTTTTGAGATGCATGTGGGTTCCTGGAAGCGCAATGAGAACGATCCGAACGGCTGGTACAAGTATGATGAGATCGCGGACGACCTGATTGAGTACTGCAAGGGCCTCGGCTTCACGCACGTCGAGTTTATGCCGCTTGCGGAGCATCCGTTCGACGGATCCTGGGGCTATCAGCAGACCGGATTCTACGCCCCGACATCACGCTACGGGACAGCGACGCAGCTGAAAAAACTGGTCGATAAGCTGCATAACGCGGGAATCGGTGCGATCGTTGACTTCGTCCCGGCGCATTTTGCAAATGATTACTATGCTCTCAAAGAGTATGACGGAACGGAGCTCTACGAATATCCCGCAAGCGACGTCTCTGACAGCGAATGGGGCACCCGCAACTTTATCTATGCGCGTCGCGAGGTCATGTCGTTCATGCAGTCTGCGGCAAATTACTGGCTGTCGGAGTATCATTTTGACGGTCTGCGAATGGATGCGATCAGCCGCGTCATTTACTGGATGGGCGATGAGAGACGCGGAGTGAATGAGACAGCAATCGAATTCCTGAAGAATATGAATGAGGGAATCCACGTTCTGCATCCGACAGCTATGTTGATCGCGGAGGATTCGACATCTTATCCGGGCTGTACGAAGCCGGCATGGGCAGGCGGTCTGGGATTCGACTACAAGTGGGATCTCGGATGGATGAACGATACGCTCGACTATTTTATGAAACAGTCCGACGAGAGAAAAGATCTTCCGGGCAAGCTGACATTTTCCATGCACTATTTCTACAATGAACGGCATATGCTTCCGCTGTCCCACGATGAGGTCGTTCACGGAAAGAAGACGATTATTGACAAGATTTTCGGCGAATATGAGATGAAATTCCCGCAGGCTCGAGCCCTCTATATGTACATGCTGGTGCATCCGGGCAAGACCCTGAATTTTATGGGAAATGAAATCGCGATGTTCCGCGAGTGGGATGAGACAAAGGAACCGGATTATTTCCTTCTCAAGTACCCGATGCACGATTCTTTCCGGCACTATTTTGCGGAGCTCGGGAAGGTGTACTGCGCGACTCCGGCACTCTATGAGATGGACTATGAGCCCGAGGGATTCCGCTGGGTCACGATCAATGATAACGGGAGGAATATATACGGTATCCAGCGCTATGCGAAAAATAAGAATAAAGACAGCGTGATTGCGCTGTTCAATTTCTCGAACCGAGATCAGGTTTATTGGATGCATCCGGAGAAATCCTGCGCACTCGAGGAGATTCTGAACACCGACTGGGAGAGGTTCAGCGGAAGGACGAAGGAAGTGCGCGGCAGGGTTGTGCGCGCGTCGTCGATGAACGGGGTACCGATTCAGCTGCCGGCGTTCTCGGCGGTGCTGTATAAGGTTAAATAAGTGTAATTCAACTGCCGGCAATCAAATTAAGGCAGAAATTACGGAAGCCTGCTAATAAAAAGTCAATAGAAATCTAACAAAATTTATGAAACTGATTTTGGATACAACAATAAAGCCACCATGCAGATGGCTTGCCTGAGAAGTTATCCACAATGCTTAGTTATCCGCTTCTGCCTG
>JAFRGQ010000043.1 GCA_017433725.1 Lachnospiraceae bacterium | reverse complement strand
GGGGGCTGAGGATCCCATACTCGAGTTCATCGAATCGATGATACTTAACCGTGATGCTCAATGAGATACTAACCTTACCGGCTTCTACATTGATGATGCTATAAAAGGCATGATAAAAATACGGATCGATCCTCTTGTAGAGGTCACGCTCCGCAGAAAGCTTTATTTTCCTGGCCTTCGCTGCAAGCTTCAGGGCCTTATAAAACTTCTTCTCCCATTTTTTAAGTTCTTTATATTCCATTTTCTATATCCTATCTTCCGGAAGACTTGATCTCATAATGACAAGGAGTATTGCGGCAATGATGTCGAAGAGACCCATCCTCTTAATTCGGGTCGTGTTTGATAAGTTGTCCATTTGCGTCTCCTTTTTGATTAGAATTTTCGTGTTAAATCTGTTCCTGGTCATGCTCCCTTTCATCAGTGTAATAATCGAACGTACCCGAGTAGTGTACCCCCACATCCACATAACGTTCCCGCATGTCATTATCCACGAAACTCCAGGGTCTCTCCTCGGAGAAAAGGTCCACCCCATCAGGAACGGACGTCAGACGTGCCACATTCAGCCTGACAGATACTCCTGTTTCGGTGAGGGCGGCAACAAGGGCGTCGACAAAGGCGTCGTAATCATCGTCGGACATCGATGCGGACGGCAGCACGTATACATAAGCGTATCCCGCGAATGCTCTGCGGTGGTCTTCGAAAGTTTCGGATAAGATTGGGGGAACCCAGGCTTTCACTCCGCTCCCGGCTCTGGCAGCGGCAACGCAGGTGCCCTCCGGGAGTCCTGAGACCACCGGTGCAAGGAAACCTTCGACATACGTCTCCCAGTCTTCACGGTGGATTATCACCCAGTAGTCACCGTCTCCCGAGACCGGCACGCAATTCTCATTGAATTCGAGTTTGAGTCTCTCTCCGTCGTACGGACCGCCGACGATCTCCACCGTCAGAGAGTAATAATGACGATCCTTCCAGATATTTGGCTTTACAAGCCACAGCGCCCGGAAGGTCTGCCCGTCATACCTTTGTGTGAGGTAATCGAGGCCCCATTGCGCGTAGGCAACATTCTTAAATTCATTTTGGGACATGCCCTTCTCCTGCATCCGCGCAATCTCCTCCTCGGAGCAGTTCATGTCTCGCGCAAGCTGTGCCTGCTCGTCAGTGGCCTTCATTCCTTCGGTCCAGGTGCCGATGACCGGATATGTCACCGAATGCGGCTCGCGCGAGCAGCCTGACAGGAACATGCCCGCCGCGAGTATTACCGCAATAAGCATTGCTGCCGGTTTTCTTTTGTCCATATAATCATCCCCTTTACCAGTTCGTAACCCATTTGACCAATGTTCCCAGTGCCGATTCCTCTGTATAGAAATCAAGGCTGTCCGAACAGGCGGAAATGCATTGATCGATTTCGTTCTCGTGTTAGAAACTCTATTCACTCAACACATTCACGTCTTCCAGTTTCAATTCGGCCGTATTATTCAGATTGTTATAAATCCAAAGATAATTTGTTGCTCCACGGTCTGTCTTCAGCTCTATTACCTGATCCGGGTATCTTCCCTTAATCTGAACAGCTTTCCCCGGATTGAAATCCGTTACCCCCCAGGCAGGGTCGCTGTCACCATCCTTGAAAAATCGGATTCCATGAGGTATACGGCTCATTGACACATCCGCAAATACGGTCTCCTGCCAACTATAAGAATCAATTGGGTAAAAATCAGCCCCATACACGAGTTTCCTCGTTCCAATATAGAAATATCTATCATTTTGTTCAACAAATTCGTATGATATG
>JAFRGQ010000042.1 GCA_017433725.1 Lachnospiraceae bacterium | reverse complement strand
TCTATCTGACAGTCAAACGTAAACGCTATAAATAACGATCAGATTCATATGAAGTGTCCGGGATTCTGAAACCGGTCACGAAAAAGAAATCAGTCATAAACGCTGCGCAAAAAATATGCGGACGACGAGTCTTGTCATCATGTCTTCCACGTTTTTCAGGAATAGTATCAGTAATATTCCGTGTTCAAGGTTCGCAAAGCAAGCCGCTGCGCCGCGTGCGGGCTGCCCGGAAGGCAGCATTTTCCTTTCCGCCCGCGTGTATATCATTTATCTCAGAGGGGGTCTTCCCCCGAGATAAAAAAAGGAAAAGCTCTTTTAAAAGCTTTTCCGAATTAAGTAGCGAGAGGGGGACTTGAACCCTCGACACCGCGGGTATGAACCGCGTGCTCTAGCCAGCTGAGCTATCTCGCCATATTGTCTGCTGTTTCATCAGTCAGCTTTTATAGTATACGAAAGAGAAACAGTTTTGTCAACCACAATATGAAAAAATAATAGCAGTACTGATAAACTGCTGAAAAGCCGATTTCTTTCGGTCCCTTCGCATGAGTATTGGAAAATGATCATTAAGATGATATATTAATGATTTAGATTATTAAACAGTAGTTTCACCGGGAGAAAGAAATGACAGGATCATCAGCTATAATGGCAGTACTACTCGGAGCATCCTTGGTAT
Source organism: Lachnospiraceae bacterium (assembly GCA_017433725.1). Classification (GTDB taxonomy): domain Bacteria; phylum Bacillota; class Clostridia; order Lachnospirales; family Lachnospiraceae; genus Chordicoccus. The sequence continues at coordinate 868 of JAFRGQ010000042.1, read as the reverse complement.
TGGGAAGCGTTGGCGGAGCCGGACCGGGCAGCCTCACCCGTGCCGTCACGGAAGAGGGAAACTTCGAAGAAGAAACAACACTCAGCTCAGAATCAGAGCTTGAGGAAGAAGTAACTGAAGAAAACGATACTGGCGGAGAAAACGATACTGGCGGAGAAAGCGACGCTGACGCAGAAGACGGCAAGAAGTATCCTTACGAGTTTGTGATCGCGATCGATGCTGGACATCAGGGACAGGGAAATTTCGAGCAGGAGCCGATCGGCCCGGTGCAAGCGAGACGAAGAACAAGGTGGCCGGAGGAACAAGAGGCGTTGAGACCGGTGTGCCGGAGTATCAGCTGACGCTGGATATCGCCCTGCAGCTCCGCGATGTACTCGAAGACAGCGGCTATATGGTCTTGATGATCAGGGAATCGAATGATGTCGACATCTCCAATGCGGAGAGGGCGCAGATGGCCAATGATGCGAACGCGGATCTGTTCATCAGGCTTCACGGAGACGGATCGGAGGATCTGTCAGCCAACGGCGCACTGGCAATCTGCCAGACGCCTTCCAATCCTTATAACAGCGAGACTTATGAGGACTCAAGACTTCTCGCGGAGAAAATACTGGATGCATATACGGAAGTGACAGGGATTAGGAGCAGAGGTATTCAGGAGACTGATAACATGAGCGGGATCAACTGGAGCAGCGTTCCCGTGACGATCCTGGAGATGGGCTTTATGACAAATCCGGACGAGGATGTAAAGATGCAGGATCCGGAGTTCCAGAAAGAGATGGTAAACGGTATCGCCAAGGGGATCGAGGATTATCTGGACGAGAAAAATCCCGGCCGCGTAAAGCCTGAGGAGAACAGTGCTCAGATGAAT
>JAFRGQ010000041.1 GCA_017433725.1 Lachnospiraceae bacterium | reverse complement strand
GGGAGAATGTTCACATGAGCTGGGTAAAAGTGAACGGACTTCTTTATTACAAAGGACTTGCATGGACTGGACTACTCCGTTTGTTCCATTATCCCAGCTGTGGTGGAACCCGGCAATCCGGCCTGGTTATTCATCGCTTACGATATTTGCAAGTAACATCTGTCATATAGAGGTGGCATGTCATAATGCGACAGCCCGTTTTATAAGTGTATTGCAGACACTGTACACACTTGCGCCTTATGATTCTAAATGATTTTTATTGTGTGCGTTTTTCCGTCGTATCTATACACTTTTGTGCCCTTTGATTCCAGATAGTCCTTTAGCAGGTACGCATCATAATTCCCGTTTTTCCTGAGCAGCCATGGAGGTGCATCCATGAATGCGACATCAGCGTCGACAAGACTGTAGAAATAGTTTGTCAAGCCTTGATTTCCGTGGTGTCCGCACTGCACATAATCTGATTTTAATTCACTCATGTGGTTCGGATATATGAACTTCTGCATCTCTCTTTGGGTATCGGAGCAGAATAACATGCTTTTTGTTGCGCCGCTTATTTTGAACATGAGTGATCCGTCGTTGCACAGATGACTATTCAGATTATTTACGTTACTGTCCCATCCATGTAGAACTTTAAAGGAAAGACCCCATACTGAAAAAGTGTCATTTTCCTGTAAGTATGTAACATTCTTAAGATTACGGGCAATTTTACAGAATCTGTCGTATGTGGCAATATCATCATACGATCTGGCTGTCTCACGGTATCTTTTACTGTTTACTTTTGTAACGAAGATCCTATTAACTTTTATATCTTTATTGTTTGCCATGATTGCATTGAATGCACCGATGTGATCGGGATGCGGGTGTGTCAGGATCCACGCGTAGACACAATTATGGTATTTTTTGATAATTGACCGGACGAGTTTGGCATCTTGAGTGTAGCCTCCATCGATAAGAACAAGCCGGTTATATCTGTCGGTTATGGCATATATCATAGCCTGATTTCCGGTTATGCTTTCATACTGGGTCACATACCAGTAGCGATATCTGATTTTGACAGACATTGCATCTGACCAGTTTGAATAAAATATTTTTCCGTCCTGTTGCAAATAGGAACGCACATCTACTTTGCAAATGACATCTTTCGGAAGTTGAGTAATAGCTTTGGTACGCACGTTGCCGCCCGGTATTTTAATTGACTTTTTTTGTCCGTTTATTTCGTAGCGGAGCTGATAACCTGTCACGCAGGTGTCTGGTGTCCAGGAGGCAACCATCCGCTGATTTGTGGGACTGGTCACTGAATTGAGCGTCAGTCTCTTTAACGACACATAAAATCTACAGGATATCGATCCGTACCATTTTCCGATTCCGCTCACTGTAATCGTTCCGGATCCGCATTTTCTGTTATTTTTATAAGAAACGGTATAATCGATTTCATTCTTCAGGGCATAAGGCGTTCCGGAGAGTAATGCAGTTGGTTTTCTTCCATGCCCTGTGTAATCATAGCTATTACATCTGGTCGATAGTTTGACATTTACAATTTTAAACGAAAGGGTAACAGTTCCCGAGTAGTTGTTGATTCCCTGTACTATAATTGATGCTGTTCCGGGATTAATGTTATTGGTGTATTCCAAGGTATAGTCAGCATTTTCCGTGAGTGGAATGTTTTGATGTGAGATGACAGGCTTCGGGCAGATCGGTTTCCCGGTATAGAATGCATAATCCACTGCTTCAACGGCTGCATTTTCGATATCCATCGGCTCATATGATTCTATTGGAGTGGTCGTATCGACTGATTCTTCCAGAGAAGTCGTAGTAGAAAAATCGAAGCCATCGGTTGAAACATCAGAAGGCATAGATGAATCTTCTATGGAAGCGCCGGTGGACAAAGAGGAATCCTCCGGTAAGGCGTCTGTGGACAAAGAAGAATCATCGGTGGACAGAGCGGAATCTTCCGGCGAGGCGTCGGTGGATAGAGAGGAATCGTCTGACCGGGAATCAGCTGAGGGATAGGAGTCCTCTGCAACAAGGTCTATTGATGAATGTGCTTCATGCTGAGACAGCTCTTCGCCTGTTACCGTATGGTGTCCTAAGTATGTAAATGATACAGAGCAAATGAAAAGTATTGTTATCAGTCTTGACAAAAGTAATTTCAAAATAGTGTCCTCTCTATCTGTTGTATAAACAGTATGTTTAAGCGCCCGGAAGCCAATGCATGCCTCCGGGCGTTCTTTTATGTTTTATATCCTAATCGCTTTCTTCCGGTACACCACAATCAGTGTTGCAGAGGCCAGGAACATGAGTACCAGCCATAGACTCACATTGGAGGTATCCCCGGTCCTTGCTGGTTTGACAGTGATTACCGCAGTCTGTACTTTCTGCGTTGCAGAAGGCTTTGTGCCTGTTTTTGTGTTTGTTTTTATTACTCGGTTTTGGATACACTGTCTGATGACAGTTCTGAATCTGTTGACGTTACTTCTTCAGCTGCATTGACAGCGCTGTCTGCCGGTACAGTATCGTCTGATTTTTCTTCGTCATCGAGTACGAGTGCACTGTCTTCCTGCACAGCATCGCCGGATTTTCCTTCGTCAGTGGATACGAGTGAGCTGTCTGTCAGCACAGCATCGCCGGAGGTTCCTTCGTCAGCGGATACGACAGCGCTGGCTGCCTGTGCATCATCGACATAATTTCCTTCTCCTGCGGTTTCGTCCGGATTGCCAGCCTTACACGATTCACTGGCAGCCTCATTTACGACTTCCGCTTGTTCCGGTTCGGTCTGCGTATATGCTGCCGCAGTCATCTCGTCTGCGACATCGCCGCATGTTTCTTCACTTGTCGTGTCTATATACACCGCATCGTTTTCCACGGCCGCATACTGTCCGGTATCCTCCGTTTCCGACCCTTCCGAGGGTGGTTCAGCCTCAGGCTCCGTATACTCTACTTCCGGAGGACCTTCTTCCGGCTGTATATCCACAGCTTCCGCCTCCACAGAAGCTGCGGGTAGAGGTTCTTCAGCAAAAGCCTTCTCCGTATAACATAGTGTTATCGCAAGCGAGATCACAATTGAGGAAATCAAAAGGATGACATTCTTCAAAGTAGTTGTTCTGATATCTCCGGGCATAGTCTCTCCTTTCAAAATGCACTTTGTTTCCTTGCGTCCGCAGCATTATCTTTCGTGCGGTGACGCGGCGCAGTATACAGGAAAAATTATACCATATAAACTCGTGGGATTGTACTCACGATTAAGACGAATGTCACCTTGCGCGCGTATCATAGAGTTTCGTCACGTGTATAAGCGATGAAGAGAAAAACTGCGCCCCCTGTACTGATTTGTACAGGGGACGCAGCTTTTAGTCAGTATATCCTATGGCGTTCATAGAGAGATTTTTTTATCCTTCGATTGACATTGATTATTCCGCATCTGCCGGGCTCTCGACCACTGTCTCAGTTGTGGATTCATTGTCCGGACGATCATTGGCATGTCTCAAGGTCTCTTCATAGCGCTGACGGCCACGCTCTTCGACCAATTTGTTCCACTCTTCTTCGGTCATGTGGTCTTCGTCTACAACATCATTAGCATGTCTTGCAGATTCTTCACTGCGATGGATTAAACGCTCTTCGACTATTTTGCTCCACTCCTCGTTGTCGTTCTTGTCGACTTTCTTCAGATCTTCCTCATAGTGCTTAACAGCCTCATCATAAGCTTTATTCCACTCAGCCTCAGACATGTCCTTATCAGCCTTCTTTGTATCAGCTGCTTTACTTCAGCTTTTTTTGTTGCGGCGACCTTCTGTACGCCGTTAGATGCCTTTTCAGCATTTTCAGATGTCTTTACCTCAGCCTTCTTTGTCGTGTCAGCTCTCTGCGAGCTCACTTTCTTTACTTCAGCCTTCTTTGTTGCTTCAGCTTTCTGTGTATTCTGTTTCTTATCGTCAGCTTTTGCAGCGGCCTTCTGTGTCTCAACTGCTTTCTTAGCAGAAGTCTTATCAGCTTCTACATCAGCTTTCTTTGTCTCAACGGGAGCGGCTTTCTTGCTCTCCTTGACAGTTTCGACCTTGGATTCTGTAGAATCGTTGGCTGCGTTCTGTTCGGTTGCTACTACGTTGTTATGAACCATGTTCTTGTTTACGTGCTGTGTATAAATGAAACCTGCGCCGATGCCTGTTGTAAGAGCTGCTGCGAGTACGATTGCGATAACTTTATTTTTCATGATTGTATTATCCCGTTTGTATATTGATCTGTTGTAATTTATGTAGTTTTTGTGATTTTGTTGTGTATTTTTTGTTATATTTGATTTCCGCATAGATATACGAGTTCACTTTTAACGATGACTAATTCTTTTTTTATTCTTTGTTTTTGGCTTTTTCATAAATATTTTGTGTATAATTGAGGGTAAGGACCTGAACGACTGTAGCGGCATTCCGATGCAGGTATTTCCTGCATGCAGGGTACATACCGGAGGCGTTCTTGGAGAAGGAATTAGGATGACGAGCATTTCTGACTTGAAAAGTAAAAACAAAAATCACGAATACAGAAGCATATTGCGTGCCTTAATCAGCAAATATTTTTTGGCGCTCGGTCTCATCATATTGTTCGAGACCTTTGTGTGTAATTACCTGTTCTTCAGAAACATCGGAAATGATGAGATAGTATATGCGATAGAAGACAGGCGGATAGCGGCATCATATATAACAACCTTACGGTAGCGGAGCCGGGTGTCCTGTGCGTGGACAGCAATGAGGAAGTCTATATAGAGCTTGACGGCTTGAATGTGCCCGGAAAGGACTTATATATAGACTTAAAGAACATATTGTGGATTGGCGACAGTAAGGAAACATCTTTAGATTTTCTTATTCACATGACGGATGAATCTCATCACCGCTTCTACAACAGAGGAGGCGTAAAGACGATATCAGCCCTGATCGAGCAGACGAAATACATAAGTCTGAGGTCGATGGGGCAGATGAATGATCTCGTGATTGAATTCAAAAATGTCGAAACCGGTGATTTCATCTACATTGACAGCATCGTAGTGAACAGAAAGAGACCTCTGTTTTTCTCATTTGGCAGAGTTTTTCTTTTCTTTATTCTGTTTCTTGCGGCTTATCATCTCCGCAGCGGTTCCAGGCTGTATAAATCGAAATATGATATGTCTGTCCGGTGGCAGGGATGGGTCACAGGTATTACAGTCATTTTGCTCCTCTACATCAGTCTTCAACTTTCGGGTTATCTGACTCAGGCTGCTAAGACCTGGCACGATAATCCGTATGATTCTCTGGCACATGCTATGGTAAGCGGACAGGTGAGCCTGAATGAGGAGATACCTGTCGACGAGAATCTCGCTGAGTTGGATGACCCTTATGTTCCGGATAACAGATCGGGTATTCCTTATGAATGGGATTGTGCCTTTTATGAAGGAAAGTATTATGTCTATTACGGCGTGGTGCCGGAGATTCTGTTTTACCTGCCGCATTATGCGGTGACAAAGAAAGATTTGGGTGTTCTGCCTGCCGGAAGGATCGAGCTCGCACTCATGATAATCGGCATCTTCCTGTGCTTTATCGAGCTCGGAAACAGGATGAGAGGGAAGATTCCGTATATTACATGGCTGTTGCTATTTGTGGCAAGCGCAGGGGGAGCGCAGGTCATACTGCTGTCGAGGGCGGTGACATTTTATGATATTCCTGTCACGATGGGGTGTGCTATGCTCCTTTGGGGAATCTATTTCTGGATGACGTCTCTGAAAGATGATGGGAAAGAGTATTCGATACCGCGGGTTCTCGCCGGATCAACATGCATGGCGCTCACGGCGGGATGCCGTCCTCAGCTGCTATTGGGAAGCCTGATAGCGATTCCGATTTTTATGGGGTATTTTATTGAGACGGGCGGCAGCAGTTCCGTGGAGGAGAAGAGCGGGGGAGTGCACATCCGGAAAGTGAACCCTAAAGACACGGCGCGATATCTGACTGCCGGATTGCTCCCGTACGTAATTATCCTCGGCTTACTGTTTTATTATAATCAGATCCGATTCGGAAACCCGTTCGAATTCGGGGCAAAGTATAATCTTACCGCGATTGATGTCACAAGGGTGAGAGCGGATATGGGAAAATTAGTGCCGGGTCTGTTTATGTACTTGTTCATCCCGCCGAAAATGTCTACTGTCTTCCCGTTTATCGAGAATACTACATTTTCATCATCATACACGGGGGATTTTTTCTCTCACTATAGCAACGGAGGATTTATGATTTGTAATCCGCTGACATTGTTCATATTTTTAGGATTACAGAAAAGGCGTCAGCCGAAAGATACATTGTCCAGGGGGATTTTCTTTGCCTGCGTTATAGTGAGTGCCGTTATTATCTTTATCAACCTGATGGTCGGCGGCTTCATGCCGAGATATTTCTGCGACTTTGCTCCGTTCATGTATATGGCGACCATGATTGTGGTATGTACTTGTATTCAAAAAGCGGATGAACGAACTCTGGCGACGCTTTTGCCCGTTCTCTCGCTGTTATGTGTCGTGACCATCATATACCATTATCTGACATACTACATTGGCGACGGAGGTTCCTACTTCAACAGGTATGACAGAGAAGTGTTTTTGCGTGCGGCGCTGACTTGGCAGTGGTGGGAGTAGGAGACGGCGAATCGCAGACGCGCGTAGTGGAAGGCTCTTACGCGCCGCGCACGTCGCGGCAAGAACGCCTCGGCGTTCTTGAAATTTATATTGACACGATGTCAGAAATGGAGTATACTGATTACTGACACAAAGTCAGAACAAGAATGCGAGCGACTGTTCATTAGGTTCCAAAAGTTTCAACTGTAAGATGACAAGAGCGATGACGGTGTAAGGAGGCAAAAGGAAAATGAATGTAGTAATAAACGACAAAGGTCAGGCAATCCCGACTCATGTAGAACATATCAACACAGAAGCGTTCGACGCTCTAAATGAGACGCAGGTCAGGTGGCTCAGCGGCGGTGCGGCGATGATTAATTCGAGGGGAACCGTCATCATGATCGATCCTGTTCTTGAAGGTTTTGACATGCCGCTTACCTATGATCCGCCGCTTAAGTCAGAGGAAGTAAAATCGATTGACGGATATCTGGTGACACACATTGATAACGATCACTTTTCAAGAGATACGATGAAGCACACTGCGGATGTGACGGATACCTATCATAGCACTCAGTATGTTGCTCAGGTTATGCGCGAGGAAGGGTTCGCGGGTGTCGGACATGACATCGGAGATGAGTTTGATGTCGGAAATGTCCATGTGAAGCTTACGCCGGCATGGCACAACTGGCAGAACGATTCTAAAAAATGGCAGTATCGCCATTGGGCTAAAGAGGATTATTGCGGATTTTATATGACGACTCCGGACGGTACGATCTGGATGCCGGGCGATTCGAGGCTTCTTGAGGAGCAGCTTCAGTATGAGGAGCCGGATGTGATTTTGCTGGATTTTGCGGATAACGGATGGCATATTACGTTCGACGGTGCTGTGAAGCTGTGCAACAACTATCCGAACGCTACTTTGATTCCGATTCACTGGGGCAGTGTCGATGCGCCGGACTGGACAACGTTTAACGGTGACCCGATGAAGCTTGCTGAAGCAATCGTTAATCCGGAGCGCTTGAAGGTGCTTGTTCCGGGTGAGGCATATACACTTAAGAAGTGAAAATGACGAATACCTCCGAAAATAAACTTGATTTATAAAGCATATACATATATGCAAATAGAGAGCGAAATCACTTATGACTAAAGGAGCTGCCGCATTAAGGCGCGATGTCATAATATATATCAGATGTCATATGCAAATATCTGCCATATATTGTGACTGCGGTGCTTAATGCGACAGCTCCTGTTTGATGCCGTTGGAATGAAGTATATTTCCAACAGAAGAGAAATATTCGATTACTGTAAGACCTGACCCTCTGCCTTGATCTTCTGATCTCTCTTCAGAAGCTTCTTGTGGGCACTCTCAACCCCCCCTGTTACAACCAGAAGACCAACGCCTGCTCCTATGAAGAGGAACATGATCGTCGTACCGACGGAACCCGTAATGAACGAAATTCCAAGGGAGGACAGAATCGCGACCGGAAGCCAGCAGAATACACAGAGAAGTATCCCGATGAGCTGAAATTGTCTTGCGCTGGCTTGAACGCCTTTGTACCGGTTCGTTACGAATGACAGTGCATCCGTGTCCAGAACACAACGCTCTTTGCGAATGAATTTCCAGCGTTCGTCGAGACGTCCTGACCAGACGAAAAGCAGCACGCCGCATACGATAAAGCTCCAGAAAACGAGTGTGCCGATTACATCGAAAATTCTTTCAAAGAAGATGACGTTATTTCCGATACTTCCGAAAAAGATATAGCCGATCACACAGGTGATGCAGAGAAATACACCGATAGCCCGGATCAGGCTGATTTTGGTCATTTCCTTAAGGTAGGCTCCTGTCTCGTCTACTGACAGGATGCGGCATGGCTTTGCGGTATATCCGTATTTCGAGGATTTCTTCCTGCTTTCCGGTATACTATCGTGTTGAATATCTGATGAGTATTGTGAGTTTTCATACCTGTCATCAGCAGCATTGCTTTCCTTCGGAAGAGTATACGGTATAAGGCTTCTGATATTGAGAAGATCGGCGAAATCGTCAAGGTTACCGAATTCGGCTATAACCGTACCGACTGCTTCATTCTCAGACATGCCTTCCGAGATCAGGTCCGTATATTTGTCCTCCATCATCTGCCAGAGTTCATCTTTGGCCCTCTGCACATCTGCCGTATCCGGCAGGCTGTTAAACATATTATTTAAATAAATTCTAAGAGTTTCCATCATTTCCTCCGTCTGTTACGATAAAGCGCTCGATGACGTCCTTTGTCAGTTCCCACTCCGCGCATTTGTCATTGTAATAGTTGCGTCCTTTGCCTGTGATCCGATAATAGGTCCGCTTCTTTCCGTTCTCCGCTATCTGTGAAAAAGACTCGATGTACCCGTTTTTCTCCATTCTGGAAAATGCAGAGTAGAGCGTGGTCTCCTTGATGATATATTTCTGGTCGGACATGGTACGGATCATTTTGGAAATCTCGTATCCGTACGAATCCTTGTTGAGAATCAGAAAGAGGATCATCGTATCGTTGTATCCGCGGATCACATCGCTGCTGATCTCGGTCAAATCGCTTCCTCCTTCGTGTTGACGGCTTTGCCGTTCCTGTAAAAGTTTGTTTCGTCTTTTCAGTTTACAACGTCTGACGTTGTTACGTCTGTCGATACAACGTCTATCATAGTACGTCTGTCGTAATAAACATACCGCGTTGTGTATTGGGTGTCAATAGTATTTTTTATTTTTTAACTAAAAAGTTGATATTAGGAAACCCGAAAAGTTATAATTTACTAAAACTTCCTACTTGTAGTTTGCGGACAGTGAGGGCAGGATTTTGACACAGCCTGTGGCAGGCGTTAAATTTGGACAGATACAGGAAAAAATAGAGGAGATCGTATAGTAATGAGGAATAACAAGAATTATTTTGATGAGCGAAAGAAAGTACAGAGATTAAAAAAGCATAAGTGTTTCGTGAAATCAATAAAAGATATCAGGATATCCGTGAATCTAAGAACATTTTCGGATCTCATTTCGTTAACTCGCACGAGCATCATCGCAGAGAAAAAGCCCGCTTATTGGAAAAGGGTACAGCAGAAAAATATAGCTGATTTTGTCAGATATATTTATGAGATACCTTTTTACAGAAAGCGCTTCCGGCAGGCCGGAATCGGTCCGGACGATATAGTGACAGCTGAGGACTTCCTGAAACTTCCACCGCTTACACGGGATGAATACCGAAACTGGATTGAAGAAGAGGAGAAGAAGAGCTCTTTTGAAGAGAAGAGGTATATAAGAGCCTCCACTTCGGGTTCATCTGCGGAACCGCTGGTTTTCTATAAGTATCCCGAGGATAATGCATCGGATATTGCCAATCTCTACAGGACAGTTCTTACACAGCCCGATAAAAGATATCCACTGTTCAGGGGAAAGACTATGGCTATGATGGTTTCCGATTCACAAACCGGGTCAATTGTACAGCGCCTGGGTTTTTTCCGGACACGGCAATGTCTTGCTATGAGACCCGCAAAAGAGCTGTATAACGCGTTTTCCGAGTTTAAGCCGGATTTTTTGTATGGTATGAAACCGGCGGTTGTTGAACTCGCACTTTATATTCTTAAAAATGACAGTAAGATTAAAAAGCCCGAATATGTCGCATCCATCGGGGCAGATCTCTCTGATGAGGAGCGAAAAGTAATTGAGAAAGCTTTCGGGAAAAGCAGAGTGTTCGACATGTACGGCAGCACGGAGGTCGGGAATTTTGCTCACGAGCAGGTCAATCGCCCGCATCACTATGTGATATGGCATGATACACATGTGGTGAATGTTGTAGATGACGACGGCAGCTCCGTGCGGGCAGGAATCGGGCAGATATTGGTAACTCCTCTTTTTCATCGTGCATTTCCGCTCGTAAATTATCAGCTTAACGACTATGTAGAAATCGCAGAATCAAAAGGAATTCCGTATATAAAGAGAATTGCCGGCAGAAATAATGATCAGATTCGGAATGCGGACGGGAGTTATTATACATGGCTTGTCATCGACCGGGTCACAAAGAATCTGCCCGGCGTTCTCTACTGCCAGGTTCGACAGACTTCATTTGAGGAGCTTGATTTTTATCTGGTTGAGAACAAAGGAAAATGTACAGGACGGAAAGAGACGGAGAGAGTGCTTCGAGAGAGGTGTCAGATGTATTTTACCAACGGGGAGAAGCAGATCCGATTCTATTGGACAGACTATATTCCGGTTGATAAGAACGGAAAACGAAAGTTAGTTATAAGTGAAATTGTGTCATGAATCGGAATCTGAATAATAATTCTGTTATAAAGAGAGATAGCTATATTTGGAACGCGGCTTTTTACGGAGTAAATGCCGTTCAGCCGGCAATATTGCTTCTGGCTGTTTCGAGAGCCGGATCTTTAGAGGAAGCAGGCATGGTAGGTATCGGTTTTGCGTTTGCCAATGCCCTGATGATTCTCGGCAGATACGGCCTGCATAATTATCAGGTAACGGACGTGGAGGAGCAGTACTCGTTCAGGGACTATTTTGCTTGCAGGGTAATCTCCGTCGGTATGGCAGCGGCAGTTGCTCTGCTGTATCTGATTGCCTGTGTGCTGACCGATCGCTATACCGGACATAAGGCTATGATAATAATGGAGCTTGTAATATTGAGGCTTATTGATGCTTTTGAGGATGTATTCATAGGCAGGCTTCAGCAGAAAGGACGACTAGACATAGGTGCGCGGACCGGTACGGTCAGACAGACAATTATTACGGCAGTAATCTTTCTGGCAGAAGCGTTTTCCGGAAATCTTGCAGCCAGTCTGCTTGCAGGCATAGTCGCATCGATAGCGGTCGAGGCAATTCTGCTGCCTTTTACTGACCGGTATGCATCCTATTCATTAGATTTTGGAAAGGGCAGCAATCAATCAGAAAGGTTCCTGAAGACGACATTGCTCATAGCAGGCGCAGCACTCTGTGTCGGCACGTTTCTTCATAATGTGCTCGGGAATATGACTAAGTATCTGATAGACTTTTATCTGACAGACGCCGAACAGGCGATAAATAATTATCTCATGCTGCCTGTTTTTGTCGTTACGCTGATGAACTATGTGCTGATGCAGCCGGTTGTCAAATCGATTGGAGATCTCTGGAGTCGAAGGGAAACGAATGTATTGAGGAGGATGATCATAAGACATGTACTCGTGCTCATCTTTCTTGCGGGAATTATTACTGCCGGAGTGCTGATTCCCGGACTTCAGATTTTGTCATGGATGTATCGGGTACCGCTCACCCGGTACAGGGGACTTGCAGCGCTGCTGATGCTCGGGGGACTGATTTATACGATGTCTGAATATTTCATGATGCTTCTTGTGGTCCTCAGAAGGCAGAGAGTTATCGTCATCGGATGCATATCCGCGCTGATTACGGGAGTATGTCTTTCTGCCGCAATAGTTCCCGGCAGGGAATTATACGGCACTGCTTTCTGCTATATTGCGGCAAGCCTTGTGATGCTCTCGGTTTTTCTTGTCACAATTTTGGGTATGAACAAGGAAGTGTAGTACATTTTCTGACGCGGTATACAAAACGCGTCAGGAGGATGAGGCTATTTTCAGAATGAGAAAATGATTGCTTGATGAGAAGCGATACAGTTATATGACAGAAAATGAAAAGGGTTGTCGCATTAAAAGCAGTGATGCCGCTGTGTGATTAATGCGACCGACGGTTACCTTTCCCTCATCGATCAGTTTCTGAGCTGTATCATATTTCTGCTATATTGTGGAGACGCTGCCTTGATTAGCGGCAGCCTATTTTTGGCTTTCACGGATATCTCTGCATGTGGCATCCTAAAAGCAGAACACAAGAATAAATATATTAAATTGTATTCAGAATTTTATCCATACATGATACAATAAATATAGCATATTTCCTGAAACGCTGGGAAGCTTATGTACCCGATTAGAATGAGGAGGTGAATGTAATGCCAAAACCTGTTCGTTATACATTTAAGGACCGGGCTACAGGCGCACCGGTAGCGACCGCAATTATTCCGGAAGGGTATCTGGTCAACGCAACGATTACAGACAAATACTCCAATGACCTGGTTCCGCTTCAGGCCTATACATCTGCACTTACTGAGGATCACAGCATTGTACTCAATTCGCATTCAAAGTGCCTGTGGGAACACGTTATTAATTCGCTCATGAAGCATACTGCTAAGATGACTGGGGTAAGTAAGGCTAACTTTGCCGACTATCAGGATCCTCCGCAGTTCCTTTTGGACTTTGTAGCGCCGTATTTCGATTCGAAGAAGATCATGCCTGTTGCCACGGCTACACTTCCCGGAAGCTTTGCGGATAACAGACAGGCTATCCACAACAGCTTTGTTCAGGAGTTCATCGATAAGGAAGGAAACGCTCCGAACGTTCAGCTTGAGATCGTAAGCAGCATCTGCGAGCCTATCCTGATGAAGTTCATGGGGACCCGGAAAGGAAAACCTACAGTGGTATTGGCAGGTTACGAGCTCATGGGCGTTGAATATAGAAACGCGATCAGACCGGAGATGCTTATGGGCGGCACGATCGGGCTGATGTCCGTGCTTATGGGTGCGGCGAAAAAGAAGCCTAAGTCACAGGCTCCCTTTGGTCATGCCAAAGAACGGGATTCGATCCGTTGGGGATATAACAGACTTTATACATGTATATGCGATGCAGAACTCGAAAGACGCGCGACGGAGGAATTTCTGAGATTTGTGTTATCCTTCACACCGGATATGAGTTTCATCCAGCGTCGCGAACAGCTTGCGTATGAGAAGTGGGTGCAGGCTATGCAGTTCGCCAATCAGTTGTCAGCTCAGGCAAGGCAGGGACAGATTCAGGCACAGCAGCGTGCGCTTGAGGCTTCGCGCATGATTGCACAGAACAGCGCAGAGATGTCTGCAGGTATCATGGATTCCTGGAACAGGAAGATGGCCTCCGACAGCCGTATCAGTCAGAACTGGTCGGAAGCTATCCGCGGCGTAAATACCTACCAGACGACATATGGACGGAATGTGGAGGTTGACGTTACAGCAGATCATGTTTATCAGAATAACTACGGCGATGTGTATGGAGTATCAGGGAGTGCTCCGGATCAGGAGTTGCTGAACCGGTTGAACTGGACGGAGTTACACAGACGCTGAAACGCCTGAAATAGCTAAGGGAGGTCTGCATATGTCGCATCATGGGAAAAAGATGATTGCACCTGTCGTTATCACGATTTTGTTCCTGCTGTATCTGCTGGTCTATATCGTGATGTTAGTAAGGGAAGCATCCACAGAACCGTTGGTCATTCTGATGGGAATCCCGTTGGTTCTGTTGGGTATCGGAAGCGTAGTCACACTGTTTAACAGAATTAAAGAGATAAGGAGCGGTGAAGAAGATGATCTTGACAACTACTGACACAATTACAGGAAAAGAACTTGAAATGCTTGGTCTGGTCAAAGGCAGCACGATCCAGACCGTAAACGCTGTGCGCGATATAGGCGCAGGCTTGAAGACCCTCGTGGGAGGAGAGCTTACACGTTATAATGAAATGATGAATGATGCCAGAGCTTTGGCTACAAAGAGGATGGTAGCAGAAGCCGAGGAGCTGGGAGCGGATGCAGTTGTAGCGGTTCGATACAGTTCTGCTTCCGTTATGCAGAGCGCCGCGGAAGTCATGGCATATGGGACGGCAGTCAGATTCAGGACGTGATAAATCATATTCTTCATCGCGAGATTGTACTCACGGTGAAGCCGGATTTCATATTACGTGCGTATCATAGACTCTTGTCACGAGTATTGCACGATGAGGAAAAAAAGCGAAAATGCTGATAAATACAGCGTTTTCGCTTTTTTTTCTGCGTTTCTCCCATGCACTATGTTATACTCAATACAGAAAGATGAAATAATTTGTTCAGTTGAGGGCTCCCACCATGACGATTTATGATATTGCCGAAAAAGCTGGCGTTTCGGCCAGCACTGTTTCACGCGTAGTAAATAATAAGCCGGGCGTCGGAGAAAAAACGAGAAAAAAAATACTTGCACTTCTTGAAGAAAATAACTATACGCCGGATATTGCAGCCAGAAGTCTGGCAATACAATCTTCACGTTTTATCGGAATTCTTATTGAGGATATCAGAGTACATCATCACACGGATGCTGTCTATCTGATCGAGCAGGAAATGTTACATCACGGCTATACTTGTCTCACTCTCAGCACAGGTGCTGATCTTGGAAAAAAAGTAGAGTACATTCGCGTACTGGAGCAGAGGAGAGTAGAAGGTGTGATCATGGTCGGTTCCATGTTCGGTGAGGACAGCCTGAAATCCGCTATAACGGATCATCTGAAAAATATTCCCGTTGTTCTGGTAAACGGTGACATGGATCTTCCCAATGTTTACTGCGTCATTACGGATGAGGAGAGGGGAATCGAAGAATGCGTTTCTTATCTGGTGCGCACCGGAAGAAAGAATATTGTTTTTATGAATGATGTGGATACACCGTCCAACAGCCGTAAGTTCAGCGGTTATCAGATTGGAGTTCTAAGGAATGGGCTTGAGGAACGCGCACTTAGGGCATCAGGACAGGATACCAATCCTCAGGACTCTCTTATTCGAGGCAGGCAGACGGCGAAGGAGATCCTTGCCCGTTATCCGGATACTGACGCCATCCTGTGCGGAACGGATATGCTTGCTGTCGGATGTCTTCACTATCTGCATGACAACGGATACAAAGTACCGGATGACATTGCGGTCATGGGCGTTGACAATACCATTTACGGAAAGATCGTCACGCCCACCCTTTCTACATTGGATAATAAAATCGAGGCTACGAGCAGCAGTGCGGCAAGAATTCTGCTCGATGCACTTGAGCATAAAGCACTTACACATAAAATAGTATTACCGACGACGATAATAGAGCGGGCCAGTACAGCCTGAGATCCACTTATCGTTGATGGGGCTGTCGCATTAAGGCGCGGCACCACTACATATGGCAGACGTTATTTGCAAATGTCTGCCATATGTAGTGGCGGCACTGCCTAATGCGACAGCCCCTTATTTTTGCATTAAGCCTTAATGTGATAGCTTCTTTAAGTTTATATTGCATTGAATTTATACTTATAATATTAAAACAATCGGTTAAGTATATAGTATTCTGAAGAATTTTGTATTGTGCATAATGACTAATATCATGACAAGTAAATCGTCATAAAAGCGCATTGATTTTGTGAATATTTTGTGGTAACTTAAATATATATTAACGCAACCGATTGCGTAAACTATCAGAGTAGACGGTAAGGAGGATAAAATATGCCGAGAGTTTCATATGACGAGCTTTTTTCTGAGTTCAAAAGGATACTGGTCTCGCGCGGATTCACGGGGAAAAACGCGGAGGATGCCGCAACGGTATTTGCCCAGAACAGTCTGGACGGCATATACAGTCACGGATATATCCGTTTCCCGAGAGTAGTTGATTATCTCGATAAGGGAGAAATTGATCCGAATGTCGTCGCGGAATGCACGCAGTCTTTCGGTGCAATGGAGCGCTGGGACGGTCACAGAGGGTTCGGACCTCTCAACGCAAAGAAGGCTATGGACAGGGCATGCGATCTCGCCTCGGAATATGGTATCGGTCTGGTAGCCTTGGGAAACAACAATCACTGGATGCGCGGAGGCAGCTATGGTTGGCAGGCAGCGAATCGCGGGTTTATCGGGATTTGCTGGTCGAATACGATGCCGAATATGCCGGCCTGGGGAGGAAAGGACCGCAAAATCGGAAATAACCCGATTATTTTCTCGGTTCCCCGCTCGAACGGCGAGCATGTTGTCGTTGACTGTGCAGTGAGCCAGTTCTCATACGGAAAAATCGAGGAGGCAAGACTTGCCGGAAAGCAGCTGCCTGTCCCCGGCGGATATGACGAAGACGGAAACCTTTCGACAGATCCTGCGGCAATTGAAAAGACCTGGAGAGTTCTTCCGATGGGTTACTGGAAAGGCAGCGGGCTGTCAATTCTTTTGGACCTTATTGCAACGGTCCTGACAGATGCCAATGCTGTTCACAAAATCGGTACGTTCAGTGATGAGGTAGGATTGTCGCAGATATTGATTGCGATCGACCCGGCACGTTTCAATGATCAGGAGACTACGGACAGAATTGTGGATGAAATCATCAGCGACCTTAAGAGTTCAATTCCGGTGAAGGAAGACGGAAAAATCTTCTATCCGGGAGAGCGGGAGATGAATAACCGCAGGGAAAACACGAAGAACGGAATCCCCGTAAATGACGAGGTCTGGGAAATAATCAGAAGCAAGTGAATCGGAATGATGGAAATAACAGATATCCGTATAATGCAAGTATCCGGAATTCAAGTAACGTTCGCGAAACTCGGCGCGGCACCTAAGGTCAGCGTCAGCTTAGCTAAAGTTTGAAAGTAAACTTTCAAACTTTGATAGGCGGGTCAGATGACCATGCAAGCATGGTCGCCTGACCCTGGAGGAGCAAATCATGGTATCAAATAACTTGATATATAAACACAACAAAAGAAAAGGAGAGAGTATGAAAAAGAGTCGTTTATTATCAATTGTAACAGCAGCAGTTCTCGGCATCGGCGTTCTCGCAGGCTGCGGCGGTGGCGGAAGCACCGGCGCCGGCCAGGCAGGGACAACTTCGGAAGCTGATACAGCTGCAAGTGCAGCAGCGGACCTCAATCTGATTGTTGCATCGAACTCAACAGACCCGACACACATGTACAGCTTTGGTCTTGACAAGTTCAAGGAAGTTGCAGAGGAAGTTTCGGGCGGAAAGATCGCAGTTACTGTACACAAAGGAACACTCGGCGAAAACGAGTCCGAGCTTGTCGAAAAACTGACGATGGGCGCAGCAGATATGGTCATTTCTTCTCCGGGCTTTATGACATCTATCGGCGTTCCGGAAATTGACATTTTCTCACTGGAATATCTGTTCGACAGCTTTGATCACTGGGAGAAGTGCGTTGACGGTGAATTCGGAGATTCCATGAAAGAGATTATCACCGAGAAGACAGGAAACCAGTTCCGTGTTATGGCTTACTGGTCATCTTCTGTAAGAGACGTATATGCAAAGCAGGCTGTTGCTTCACCTGCTGACCTGAAAGGTCTTTCAATCCGTACACAGTCCGCACAGGTACAGCAGGATTTCTTTAAAGCCTGCGGTGCAATCCCGACAACTGTAGCATGGGGCGAGCTGTATCAGGCGCTTCAGCAGGGCGTTGTTGACGGTGCTGAAAATGACTACACCAGCATGAGCTTAAAAGAGCATCATAAGACTCCGAACGGCAAGTACATTTCCGAGACACATCATGACTATACAACCAGACTGCTTCTTATGGACGGCAACCGTTATGACAAGCTGACAGACGAGCAGAAAGACTGGGTCAATCAGGCTGTTGAAGCTGCTACAAAAGAGGAACGTGAAGTAACTTATAAGATGTTCGAAGAGTCCAAGGAGAAGGCTATCGCTGACGGTGCTGTCGTTACAGAGCATGCTGATATCGACATTGATGCTTTCAAGGCTCTTGCTATTCCGATTCAGGATGACTTTGCTGCAAAGAACGGCATGGAGAAGCAGCTTGAGATGGTCCGCAGCCAGGCAGGATGATCAGGACATAAGTTAACAAAACGGATTTGATAGACATATAGGGGACTATTCATGAAAAAAGTAGTTGATACAATGCAGCGGATTCAGATCGCCATAGGCGGTATATTCCTCACCATATTTCTTTTCGCGGTTGTGACACAGATGATCTGCCGATATCTGGGCATAGCTGCTATGTGGACCGAGGAAGTCTCCATGTACTCTTTCATATGGGCTGTGTTTATGGGAGCGGCTGCAATGGTACATGCAGATAAACATTTCGCTTTCACGTCGGTGAGTGATATGATCAAGAGTCCGAAGGCGAAAAGAGTTCTGCATATGGTAATCAGCATTATTATGTTGGTATTTGCTATTCTCATGTGCTACTACGGCGTGATCGTCACGAAGCAGTTCTGGAATTATAAGTGGATCAATATCCCGCAGCTGAACAGGGGACCGACATGGGCCTGCCTGCCTCTGTGCGGACTGACTTCTTCGATTTATCTGATTCAGCACATTCTGGAAGATATCAGTTTCCTGGGGAAAGGCGGTGAGAAGTAATGCTGGGCGCTGTGCTTGTAATAATGTTCGTTGTATTTGTCGCCATAGGCGTACCGATTTCCTTCGCCCTCGGAGTTGTATCTTTCACAGGTATCGCCATGATGCCTGACATTCCGAATACGGTCGTTTTCACTAAGATGTTCAACGGCCTGAACAGCTTCACGCTTCTTGCTGTCCCGCTGTTCATTCTGGCTGCCAACCTGATGAATGAGGGTGGTATCACAGAAAAGCTTATCGAGTGTATATGTGACCTTGTCGGCCACCTGAAGGGCGGTCTGGCATATGCCAATGTCCTTGTATCCATGGTTTTCGCCGGTATTTCCGGTTCATCACAGGCGGATACATCAGGCGTCGGTAAAATCTTCATTCCTTCAATGGAGAAGCAGGGGTATGACAAAGGCACTGCGGTCGGTGTCACTGCAGCGTCGTCAACACTGGGTTCCATTATCCCGCCCAGTATCACAATGGTCGTCTTTGCAGGTATTGCAAATGTTTCCACAGGCGCTCTGTTCATGACCGGTATCGTACCCGGTATCCTGCTGGGTGTTGCGCAGATGGCCGTAGTATTTGCTTTCCGGCACAAAAAGAATTTCCCGCAGTCCGAACGTGTTCCGGTAAAGACCGCTGTTAAGCACACTTTGCAGTCGATGCCGGCGCTTTTGACGCCGATCATCCTGATCGGAGGTATCGTTTCGGGATTGTTCACACCGACCGAATCTGCGGCATTTGCCTGCATCTACGCACTGCTTGTAGGTATTTTCTTCTACCACACGATCAAGATTCAAAGGCTTCCGGCCATCCTGATCGAGACGATGAAGATGTCATCGCTTTCACTTTTTGCGCTGGCTACCGCCAATGCACTGGGTGAGCTGCTCAGCTATTATCAGCTGAACGTAATCGTCAGAGGGTTTTTCACCGGACTTCCCGGAGGAAAATTGCTGTTCCTGCTGGTCGTCGTCCTGTTCTTCATGTTTGTAGGAACATTTATGGATGCCGTTCCGGCCATGATCCTTTTCGTACCGATCATCCTTCCGTCTGCAGTGGCGCTGAATATCAGCCCGATCATCCTCGGCCTGATTATCATTGTAACACTTGCGCTCGGTCTGGTGACGCCGCCGTACGGATTGTGCCTCCTGCTGGCTTCGAGTATAAGCGGAATCAGTATCGAGGAGGGATTCTGGGGAACGCTGCCGTATTTCCTTTCATCACTGGCAGTGCTTCTCCTTATGATCCTGCTGCCAGATCTCTGGCTGTCAATTCCGGCATTCTTCTTCCCGGGACTCTTCTGATTCGGGAGAGATGCAGGCAATTATGTGAGACTCTATAACTAAAAACGGCTGCCCGGGGAAACCCGCGGCAGCCGCTTTCTTTATGAATCAAGAACGCCTCGGCGTTCTTGCCGCACTGCGCATGGTGCGAAGCGCCTTCCTTAATGCGCAGCTGGGATTCATATCACAACTATTTTGGTCATCAGAATTATACCGGTCAGATCTTCATCGCAGTTTCCCATGCACCCCAGATGACCGAGCGGACATTTCCGACCTTCTTGCAGTCGCCGAGCAGATGGACATTCTTTCCGGCCTTCGTCAAAGGTATCGGATGGTAGCCGACAGACATGATGACGCTGTCTGCAGGAAGTGTCACAGTTCCCTGATCCTTAGATTCGACCGTCACTTCGGTCGCAGAGATATTTTTAACGCCTGCGTTGAGATAGACCGGTACCTCGTTGGTCTTAAAGCAGTCACGCAGGTAGCTTGTGTTCGCGAGACACATATTCTTGACAGCGATAAGGTCATCCTTCATCTCGATTAGGGCAGGATGCTTTCCCTTTCTGAACAGGTCGAGCGCGATCTCACAGCCGGTCAGACCGCCTCCGATGATCACGACATGATCGCCGGCTTCCTTCTGTCCGAGCAGGTATTCTGTAGCGTCCATCGCGTATTCGTCTGCTCCGGGGATCGGAATACGGTTCGCAGCGGCGCCGGTAGCTATGACATACTCGTCTGCCAACGGAAGATTTGCCGGAGATATCTCTGTGTTCAGATGTACTTCTATGCCCAGCTTGTCGATCTGGTGCTTGAACCACTCGATGAGCTGTTTGTCCTTTTCCTTGAATTCCGGTGCGGCAGCAGCGATAAAAACGCCGCCGAGTTCACCGCTCTTCTCAAAAATAGCAGCTTTATGACCGCGGAGCGTCAGGATGCGGGCTGCTTCCATGCCTCCGATTCCGCCTCCGATGATTGCCACGGTCTTCTTCTTTTTAGTCCGCCGGATATAGTATTTGCCGGACTGCATGGAAATCGGGTTTACCGCGCAGTGGCACATACCGGCTGATTCGGAGAGGTCCTGATCATTTGCACTTCCGTTATGCTTGGCAAGGTTGAAGCAGGCGGTGTGGCAGCAGATACACGGCCTGATGTCTTCCTCCCTTCCGCGGATGAGTTTGGTCACCCAGTGCGGATCTGCCAGGAATTGTCGGCCGACGGCCATCGCGTCGATGCGTCCGTCGCTGATCGCCTCGGCACCTGCTTCCGGCTGCATGCGGCCCGCGCATACGACCGGGATGTCAACGAACTGCCTGATGTGCGCAACATCCTCAAGGTTGCAGTTCTGCGGCATGTACTGCGGCGGATGCGCCCAGTACCATGCATCGTAGGTTCCGTTGTCGCAGTTCAGCATGTCATAGCCGGCATCCTGCAGATATCTGACTGCCTTTTCGGATTCTTCCATATCGCGGCCGATCTCCTTGAAGTCCTCGCCTGGCATGGCTCCGTATCTGAAATCTTTGGTCATGGAGCGGACAGAATAGCGGAGGGAGACGGGGAAGTCTTCGCCGCATTTGCTCTTTATTTCCTTCACGATTTCAACCGCAAAGCGGTAGCGATTCTCAAAGGAGCCGCCGTATTCATCAGTCCTGCGATTGGAGTAGGGCAGTGTGAACTGATCCAGCAGGTAGCCTTCATGGACCGCGTGAACCTCGACGCCGTCAACGCCGGCTTCTTTAATCAGGCGTGCAGTCTCGCCGAATGCGTAAACAATGTCTTTGATTTCCTGTACGGTTATGGCGCGGGTCATAACGTCGTCGGCCCATCTGTTGGGAAGTACGCTGGGGGCAGCGGTCAGGTATTCTGCATCGATGATGGGACTGGCGATTTTGTTGAGCGCTTTGTTTTTGGCGAGCATGGCCAGCGGAGCAGTGAGAGCCATTGAGCGGCCGAATCCGGCTGTCATCTGAATGAACATCTTTGCGCCTGTCTTGTGGAATTCTTCCATGTAGGCTTTCAGCTGTTTGAATTTTGCCGGGTTCTCATAGAGCCACTTGCCGCCGAGCATATCCTTGACCGGAGCGATGCCCGGAATGACAAGTCCGCAATCTGACCTGGCAATATTAAGAAGCAGTCTTGCCGCTTCCTTATCAAAATGGCTGCCTGTGGGCTCCATCCATCCGAAGATGCAGGTGCCGCCCATGGGTGCCAGAACAATCCTGTTTTTGATCTCGACATCCCGTATCTTCCAGGGGGTGAAGAGCGGATCATATTGTGCGTTCATCTAAAACCTCCTTTATAAAAAATGGATATTGCTGCAATTATCGTATAGCCGTCATTTCTAACGGATATATATATTCAAACATAGCTGTGTATTATTCACAAGATAATATTAAAAAATGGGAATAAAAAATAATGCACAGAATAAGGGGCTATATATGTTTAATAGTATAGATAAATATGGTAAAATTACGTTAGAAGTTTGGACAATTTTATTCTTATTCGCGCAGTACTCGTAACGTGTGTCTATGATACGCGCACATCGCGGCAAGAACGCCGAGGCGTTCTTCACTTCTAAGATCTGCTTAAGGAAGCTTACAATGAGCTTGCCCGGCAGGCCGAAGAAAAGGGAAAGTGTTCTTGAGACTTAAAAATTGCTATGAAACACCGTATAGACACAAAACAGTGCTATTATAAATTCGGAGGTGAACGTTATGAAAAGAGAAAGGCTTGGAATTGTATCGATCGTGCTTGCCTGCATACTTCTTTTCTCCTCGTACGGGAACACATGCGTATACGCATCAAATACGACGTCCGGGTATGAGTACGGTCAGACGCTGTATGTCGTAAATTGTAAGGAATGGATTTCGCTTCGAACCAAACCGTCCACATCATCTGACGCCATCCTGCAGATTCCGCTGTTTGCCGGAGTTACATATTTGGCGGATGCAGATAACGGATTTCTGTACGTGAACTATCATGGCAAGTCCGGATATGCATTGGCCAAATATCTCGATGAGTTTGAACCTCAGATTGCAATCGGCGAGTACATGGAAGTGTACAAATGCAAACAAAGCATTACCCTCAGAAAGGAGCCTTCAACAAAGGCCAAGGAAATCTGTCAGATTCCACTGGGTGCAATTGTGTATGCAGTGAAGGAAGCCGCAAACGGATTCTATATGGTGGTTTATAATGGCCTTGAAGGATACGCACTGTCATCTTATCTCCGAAATCTGCGTAGCGGATCTGACGGAAAGAACGTGGACAAAACAGACTACTATTACGGTCAGCCGTTATGGGTGGTCGGAGTGAACGAAAGCATTTCGCTGCGGGAAGAACCTTCGACGTCATCGGATGCTATCCTGCAGATTCCGCTGTATGCCGCGGTGACTTATCTTGAGGATGCACCCAACGGATTTGTACATGTGGTCTATAACAATGCTGACGGATATGCTCTGAGCAAGTATCTCGATGAATTCGAGCCTCAGATCGCAATCTGCGAATACATGCGTGTCGTCAACTGTAAAAAGAGTATAACTCTCAGAAAAACGGCCTCGACATCCGGAGAAGAGATCTGTCAGATTCCCCTGGGAGAGATTGTATACGCGGTAAAAGATGCTGCAAACGGGTTCCTTATGGTCGAATATAACGGCAAGCAAGGTTATGCGCTGAGAAAGTATCTGGAGTTTGTGTGATGCGCAGAAAGAGTATTTGTTGCCGATGTGACGCGCAAAAAGCGTTTGTGTGATGCGCCGATATTATGCCTGATAGGGCATGAAACCTGTAGTGTTTACATGTGAGAATTCCAGCTTAGAGATGAAAGGAGCAGAATCATGAGAGGAAAGCAGAAATGTAAGATTCTGAAAGAAATCCGCCAGCGTATCGCTGATGAAAACGACATTCCATATGTAACTCGCGAGTGCGGATATCAAGGGGAGTGCAAGGGCACTTGCCCTCGTTGTGAGAGTGAACTTCAGTATCTCGAACGAGAACTTGCCCGCCGCAGATCTCTCGGAAAGCGTGTGAGTGTTGCTGCGCTGTGCGTCGGAATGTCTCTGGCAGCAGCCGGATGTTCCCCCACAGAAAAGACAGTCGAAAAAGTAGAAGTGGAAGCACAGAATGATCTTTCCGGAGCTGCCGTTGTCGATAAACCGACTCCGACTCCGGACCCGAATTCGGACATCGTTTTCCTGGACGGTGAGGTGGCGTATATTGATGAAAGCAACGATGATGATTATTCGGATGAGATTTTTGTGACGGAGGGAGAATACCCTATGTCTGAGGAGGAGTGTGACACTTCCTCTCAGCCTTCGTGAGGAGAAGTTTGAAAGTAAACTTTCAAACTATGATTGGCGGGTCAGATGACCGTGCAAGCAGGGTCGCCTGACCCTGGAGGAGCAAATTATGAACGAGCTGCGTTATCCTTTGATCGGTCTTGACAGGCTCAGGATGGAAACAGACGGTGAAGGTGTGACAACACTTGTGGCAGGAGGCGGGTGTCCGCTTTCCTGCCATTATTGTATAAACAAGAAACCGCTTGCTAAAGCCCCGGTGGAGCATGTGACCGCAGCGGAACTGTATGAGAGGGTCAGTATAGATGACTTGTATTTCCGCGCGACCGGCGGGGGTGTGACCTTCGGTGGCGGGGAGTCGCTCCTTCATGCTTTTTTCATCAAAGAGTTCCGAAGTCTCTGCCCTTCGGAATGGCATATTTATGCGGAGACCAGCCTTGCTGTTCCGAGGGAAAACATTCGCTGTGCGTGCGATGCGATCGATTATTTCATGGTGGATTGTAAGGATATGAATCCGGATATTTATCACCGATATACAGGCGGGGAAGAGAAGCTGATGGAAGAAAATCTGAAGCTTCTGCTGGATTCCTGCGGTCCTGAACGAGTCCGAGTCCGTGTGCCGCTTATACCGGGCTATAATACACCGGAGGATCAGGCGAAGAGCGCACAGATCCTTAGAGAAATGGGGTTCTCAAGTATAGAACTTTTTGATTATGTTGTCCGTGACACAGAGTAGAGAAGGATGACATCTTATGATTCTGTTATCCGGAGACTACATGGAAGAGCAGCGCCTTTCGATTATGGTATATGAAAAACTTGACATAACTGCGGACATGTGGACACAGCCTTCAAATTTCAGATTTTTAGAAAAAAAATCTGACAAATATTCACCTTTTAGACAATTATGTGGTATACTCTATGAAAACGTCGGCTGTGTTTTCTGAAAGGAGGCCGCTTATGGAACATGAAAAACTGATAGCCCATCTATCCAGACTCTCTGAGGAAGATACGATCACCGGTCTTCTGAACCGAAGAGGCGGTGTAAAGCGAATCAACGATTATCTGACAGCGCATCCCGATGAGGTTTGTGCATTCATGCTCTTTGACGGAGATCACTTTAAGAAAATCAACGACAGTTACGGACATCTCGTCGGAGACCATGTCATAGCTCAGAGCGGGCAGGAGATTCTCCGCCGTTTCTCGGACAAGGGGATTGTGTTCCGCCTGGGAGGAGATGAGTTCGTCGTCTTTTACACCAATACTTCCGAGATGGAGGTTCGGTTGCGTCTTGACGAATTCCAGAATTCTCTGAAGCATGCAAATGCAATGAGCGACATCAATATGCCGTTCACCTTCTCAGTAGGTGTCTCCATGACGCCGGATCACGGCAGTGATTTTAATGATTTGATGAAAAGCGCGGATATAGCGCTTTACAATTCGAAATATGAGGGCCGCGGCAGATACCGCTTCTATAAAAATGGTATGGAAGTGCCTCACAGAGATCAGTTCATGTTCGCTCTTGAGGAATTTGCCAAAGGCATGCCGGGTGGATTTTTCGTGTACGAGGCTCAGGGTGATGAGAAAATCCTTTATGCGAGCGAATCACTGGCTAAGATGTTCAAGTGCAAGACCGTAAAAGAATTCCGCAACTATGTCGGAAACAGCTTCCGAGGGATCGTTCATCCGGATGATCTTGAGGAATCGGAGAAAGAGATCGCGGTGCAGCAGTTCGAGTCACCGGAAAATGAGAACCGGATGGACTATGTACGTTACAGGATCATATGCAAGGACGGAACGGTCAAGACGGTGGATGACTTTGGTCATCTCGTGATGGACCCGACATTCGGACCGGTGTATTACGTGTACCTGCTTGATTTGGAGGATGCGATTTTCAGTATGAGAAAATGAAGCGCTGCTGTACCTCCTTTTCATGCAAAGCCCGCATAATTCATAATGCGTTTGTCAGTATGAGAAAATGAACCGACCGCCGCATGCGGGATGAAAACTACATATGTGAGTAAAGAATAACCACCACTTTCTGCAACAGATGCTTTATGCATACGTCTGCTACAGGAAGTGGTGGTTTTTTTCTGTTGAAGACACTGATCTGACTCTTGTGCAAGATCTTGCAAAGAAATCGTGCTTTATGTATGTCAGATACTGTTGTTCCGAATCATGTGACTGACCTTGCAAGTAAATGAGATATGAATTATGTCAGATTACGGTTCAGTTTTCTGCAGAGGTGTTCGCCCCGCGATACTCCAGACATAGCATCGTCAGATCATCGAACTGTTCTGCGGAGCCGACGAACACCGTGACAGCTTCCCGGACATTGCCGAGGACATCCTTGGGCACAACGCCCTTCTTGCCGTTCAGCGCCTCCAGCATTCGGTTCATTCCGAAGAGCTCATTGTGACTGTCGGTAGCTTCCGGAACTCCGTCTGTGTAGAGGAAGAGCTTGTCACCCGGGTGAAGCTCTATTTTATACTCCCTGTAGAACATCCCTTCCATACCGCCCATGACGAATCCATGCTTGTCTTTCAGCATGGTAAACGTATTATCCGCAGCTCTGTAGATTACCGGATATTCGTGCCCTGCATTTGCAGCTGTAATAATTCCCGTGCTGATTTCGAGGACGCCTACCCAGGCGGTCACGAACATTTCCATCATATTATTGTTGCAGAGACTCTCATTTGTCCGGCGGAGGATCTCTCCCGCCGTTATGCCGAGCATCGCATAGCTCTGGACGATTGTTTTCGCTCTCATCATAAAGAGAGATGCAGGTACGCCTTTTCCGCTGACATCCGCTATTACGATTCCGAGATGGTCTTCATCGATCATAAAGAAATCATAGAAGTCGCCGCCTACTTCTCTGGCCGGTTCCATCGATGCGTATATATCGAATTCGTGGCGATCAGGATAAGCGGGGAAGGTATTGGGCAGCATGCTTTCCTGGATCTGTGTCGCCATCTTGAGTTCAGTAACAAGACGCTCCCGCTCGGCTTCAGCCTGATGTTTCAGCTCAAGAATATGCATTCTTCTGGCAACATACATTCTCACGCCTGCCACGACACAGGCAATCACTAAGAGACCAACGAGTGCATAGAACCACGGATACTCGTAAAATGCTTTTTCCTTCGTGATTTCTATGGCAAATGATCTGTTTCCCCTTCCCATAGCGTCCATGAGCTTGACAGTAAAATAGTAAGTTCCGCCGGGGAGATTCGTATAATCGATCGGCACCAGTTCGCTGCGGTTCACTGTGATGCTCTTCTTGTCAAAGCCGCTGAGCTGATATGATACCAGAGGATTGCTCAGTGAATAATTATAGACGAAGCTGTAAATTGTCAGTCTGCGTACATGGGATGATATTGTAAATTTTCCGGAATTATCCGGATACATCCGAACGCCGTCGGCGTCTATATAGGGTACCGCAACCTTCAGCGTGTTGACGTTCCCATGAGTGTCTTCGATATTGACTTTTCCGACGCCGGTGCTTCCGGCTATGTACAGATCTCCGTTATCATCAAGATAGCTGTAAGAATTCGCGGTCGGAATGCATGGGAGTCCGTTGGAAATACCGTAGTAAACAGGGTTCAGATTTTTGTTGTCCAGCATTTCTTTTGCAGGCGTAACATAAATTCCGTTGCTGCTGAAGACCCAGAGATCCCCGACGCTGTTCTCATAAATATCGAAGTTATTCGAATACGGGAAATTAGTGATCGTAGTAATTTTATAATCAGCCGTCATATAGGCGATAGAATTACTTGTAACGATCCAGTAAAGATCTCTGATGGGATCTCTTTTTATGCGCATAATGATTTCCGATGAGAGACCGTCTTCGATATTGAGATTGCGCACGCCGTCTTCAGAGATGATATACAGGCCGCCGCCGTCCGTGCCGAGGATAATATCTCCGTCCTTCCCCTCGGCTGCAGTCAGGCTCTCTGCATTTACGATGCCGTCTTTTTCCCCGTAGCTTTTCGTAATACGGTCTCCTTCAATGATACTGACGCCGCCTGTACTGACCGCTAAAAGAGAACCGTCCTGCCTCTCGCAGACTGTTCTGATACGATCGGACAGGAGACCGTCTTCCTCGGTGAAGACTGTAACTTTCTTGCCGTCATAACATAAGAGCCCTATTTTTCTCCAGGAAGATAACCAGAGGCGGTTCTGCGAGTCGCATATAACAGAGCGTATTCGGCATCCGTCAAGGAGCTCGATCAAATCTGTCCCCTCGATCGGAACGCCTGAAACAGTCTCGACCTTTGTCAGGGGAATTTCCGATACTGTCCCGTCGTTATCCAGAACAGTCAGGCCGTTATCCGTTCCGATGAAAAGCATGTCATTGTAAAGACATGTGCTGTTGGCAACGTTTTCAGGCAGGCCGTATCGCTCATACAGGTTTGAGAACTGATTCGGAGTAATTTTCATAACGCCCTGGCGGGTAGACGTGAACCAGAGATTTCCTTCATAATCAGTCATTGCATGTCCGACGGAATTATTCATTGGGACATTATTCAGTTTATGAAAATCACCGTTCTCAACGGTGCCGATACCGTTTCCGCCGCAGATCCAGAGCTTCCCGTCGATTTTCTCGAAATTCTCCACATATGTGATGGGGGAGATATCATATGTTTCCATCTCGCTGAGGCCGGTCTTCAGATTTCCGTAATAGACCTGGGAGGTCTCGGTTCCGAGGTATACGTAGCCGAGGTTATCCGGATCGGGGAGTATACTCATGATGCCCTTGACCGGAGATGTTTCGGAGTCCAGGTAAAAGTCGATTTTCCCATCCAGTATCGTGAAGATATTTCCGCTCACGTCAATGCCGTAGATGTATCCGTCGTTGCTCTTCCGCAGAGAGCGTATATAAGCGTCATCCACCCGGGGATCTCCGAAAGAGCGGAGCTCCATGGAAGGGTCTATGACCATGAGGCCTTCATTGGTCGCGATGTACATGTTCCCTTTCCGGTCTTCCGCGATCGAATAGACATAAGATGATTTGAGACCCTCGGCTTTCCCCCATTTGATGAGCTCGTCCCGGTACATCATGGAAACGCCGCTGTCATTTGTTCCGATCCAGAGACGATCTTTGCTGTCAGTATACAGGAACACAACGCTGGCGACGCCCGTGGTGGAGTCAAGACGGACAAAGGAGTTCCCGTCATATCGGATCAGACCGCCATAACTGCCGATCCAGATAAACCCCTCGCTCGTCTCGGCTATGGCGTTGGCTTCCGAAGTGGGAAGCCCGTTGGTATTGTTATAGAGGACAGCCGAATATCCCTCAACGGATCCGGTAGGGTCTACGGTGAGCGAGCGGTTCTTTCCGCCGGAAGCATTCACTCCCGCCACGGATTTCATGGCGAAGCAGGTAGAGGAAGTCAGAAAAATCAGAAGGATAAACAGTATCGGACAGATACAGAATTTATCGATACTCCGTTTTTTATTTATCACAGTAAATCTCCGTTATGAAATAGATATTGCGAACATTGTTGGAAAACCGTGCTTTTAGTATATCATTTATCCCGACAAAAATCCGCAAAGTTTCGGGAGAACTCTTTGAAAATGTACCAATCCGGTGAGATGCCTTGAGTGTAGAGCAGATTCTGTTGAATAAAACCTTATTAAGTCATCGTCGCAGCCGAATACTCTGTCAGGTTTCAGTATCTTTCGGCTGCAATACGTTGAATTTTGCTTAATTTCCCAATATACTGTGTATAGATGCAGACAGTGCAGCGGTGCATGTCGTTATCGCTGCAGATCAATCAGATATTTGCTTTTCAGACAGGGGGTTTTTGTATGAAGTATATTAATATCAGAGGAAGCGAGAATCCTGTTTCCGTCATCGGCATCGGTACAATGCGCATCGCCGGAATGAATCCTTCCGAAGTCGACACATTTGTCCACACAGCTCTGGATAACGGCATTAATTTCTTTGACCACGCCGATATTTACGGCGGTGGGAAGAGTGAGGAAGTGTTCGGCGATCTTCTCGAAAAGCAGTCGGAACTGAGAGATAAGATGTTTATCCAGAGCAAATGCGGGATAAGAAACGGCTATTTTGATTTTTCAAAAGAGCATATCCTGAATTCGGTTGACGGCATCCTTAAAAGACTCAGAACAGACCATATCGATTCTCTTCTACTGCACAGGCCTGATGCACTGATGGAACCGGAAGAAGTCGAAGAAGCTTTTTCGCAGTTATACAAATCCGGAAAAGTCAGGTATTTCGGTGTTTCCAATCATAATCCGTTCCAGGTGGAACTTTTGAAGTCCAAAGTGACTGCCGATCTTTGGTCAAATCAGCTACAGATGAGTATAGTGCACACGCCTCTGATCGATGCGGGACTGAACGTGGACATGGAAGATGATCCTGCCATAATGCGTGACGGAGGGACACTCGAGTACTGCCGCAGAAAAGATATGGTCGTGCAGGTATGGTCTCCGCTTCAGATAGGGTATTTCGGAGGCGTATTCCTCGGCCATCCGGATTATTCAGAATTAAACGATATGCTGAATGCACTGGCGGACGAGTATCATGTATCCGCCGACACAATAGCCTATGCATGGATTTTGCGCTATCCCGGTAAGATGTTGGTCAATACCGGAACGACTAAGCCGGACCG
Source organism: Lachnospiraceae bacterium (assembly GCA_017433725.1). Lineage (GTDB taxonomy): Bacteria > Bacillota > Clostridia > Lachnospirales > Lachnospiraceae > Chordicoccus. Next base: position 53,842 of record JAFRGQ010000041.1, on the reverse strand, counting down.
CATAGTCAGTGCGGCAAAAGCAGCAGATATTACGCTGACAAGGAAGCAGTGGTATGATCTCTATAAAGCAGCCGGAAACAGACTTCCGTAAATAATGCTGAAAAGACGCAATTTTTCGGTATAATTAGTAAGCATGAAATCTGGATGGTATTACGCATGAGGCATCTGCCACGAAATACGTCAGCTCATGAATACCGACTTTTGTGTGAATGGAAAGGAGTTACTTAAAGATGTCTTCCGGTAAAAAAACAGTGGAGAAAAAGGCTTCTACAAGGAACGGAGTGTTTCGAGTTATCTTTGTTATAATCGCATTCTGCCTTGAAATACTTTTTATTGTAGGTCTGATACAGTCAGGCCTTGACCAATACGCCGAGATCGTCTCTGTCGTCATTCGAATCCTGGGATTACTCCTGGTGCTTGCACTCTACAGTCAGGACAGCCCGCCGTCCCTCAAGATCCCCTGGATCATTCTGATTCTGCTCGCCCCGCCTATCGGCGTTGCGCTGTATCTTATGATCGGTCTGGCCGGATCGACAAAAAAGATGAAAGAACGGTATGAAAATGAAGACCGGCAGCTCATGCCGTTTCTCGTCCAGAATAATGAAGTGTCAGATGAACTCGCTATGACCCACCCTTCCTGCAGCGGAGTCAGCAGGTATATATTCAGGGAGAGTAAATATCCGGTTTATCACAATTCAAAAGTAGACTATTTCGCAGATGCTTCCGATGGCCTTGAGTCACAGAAGAAAGATATGCGAGAGGCGAAGAAATTCATCTTTATGGAATACTTTGCCATTGAAAACGCCGAGAGCTGGAAGGGCGTGGAAGATATACTTGCGGAAAAAGCCGCGGAAGGTCTTGACGTCAGAGTATTCTATGATGATGTGGGCAGTATCGGTTTTATCAATGTTGACTTTGTCAAGAGCCTTGAAAAACGGGGAATCAAGTGCCGTGTCTTTAATCCGATGACGCCGTTTCTGAACTTTTTCCTTAACAACAGAGACCACAGGAAGATGACCATTATCGACGGAAAAATCGGCTATACCGGCGGTTACAATATGGCCAACGAGTATTTCAACGTCACTTCGCCTTACGGATACTGGAAGGATACGGGCATTCGCATAGAAGGTGAAGCCGTCAGGGCCCTGACTGCCACTTTCCTGTCCATGTGGAATGCTGTTCGGGATAATGATAAGGACGACACGCATTACGGGACTTTCTTCCCGGCAGCAGACAGGCAGGAGAGAGTCGACGGATACGTTCAGTTCTATGCGGACAGCCCGATGGATAAGCTCCCGGTCGGTGAGGATGTCTATATGAGTATGGCGAACCGGGCGAAGAAGTATCTGTATATTATTACTCCGTACCTTATTATTACAGACGAGATGAACCGCACGCTGGGGCTTGCGGCGAAGCGGGGAGTCGATGTAAGAATTGTCACGCCGGGTATTCCGGATAAACCCCTGATTTACAAGATCACGAGATCTTACTACAGTCACCTGGCGATGAGCGGAGTACGAATTTTCGAATACACTCCCGGATTCTGCCATGCGAAGATGAGTGTATCGGATGATATAATTGCCACGTGCGGAACAATTAATATGGATTACAGAAGCCTGTATCATCATTTTGAGTGCGGCTGCCTGATGGTCGAGTCTGACGCGGTTCTGGCGATCAGAGATGATTTCGAGGATATATTTGCCAAGAGTACGGAAGTTACGGAGACATATCGAAGCGGCCGGTCTGCCGTCCTTCGATTTGGCCAGCTGCTCCTTCGAGTGGCAGCGCCCCTGTTATAATGATTGACGCAGAATTGTCGTGATTAAGTCGTGAGATGAATGTGCAAAATGAAATTCATCTCTGATATGGGATCCAAACCGGTGTCAGAGACATAAAAAACCTCCGACGGATTTCAGATACGTATTGAGAAAGGTGCATAGGACATGAGCCTGCTATAGGTCAAAACTATAGCAGGCTCATGTTTTAATGTATTAACACTTTTTTGAAAAACCTATTACAATAGTAGGAAATTAAGTATTTCAAACGGAGGAGAGCATCATGGCACAGATTACAAAAGAGACCGCATCAAAATGGAGATTTGAGACAAAGCAACTTCACGTAGGACAGGAAGATTATGACCACGCAACAGATTCGCGTGCTGTACCGATATATCAGACATCATCCTTTGTTTTCAGGAACAGTCAGCATGCGGCAGACAGATTTGCCCTGAGAGATGCAGGCAACATTTACGGGCGTCTGACGAACCCGACAGAGGATATATTTGAACAGAGAATCGCCGCGCTTGAAGGCGGAATAGCAGCTCTTTCCGTAGCATCCGGCGCAGCGGCTGTCACGTATGCAATCCAGAATGTAGCCCTCGCAGGGGATCATATAGTCGCTGCCAGGAATATTTACGGCGGAACTTATAATCTGCTGGCCCACACGCTGATAGATTACGGTATCCGGACGACTTTCGTGGATCCGCGTGTCCTTCAGAATTTTGAGGACGCTATCCAGCCGAATACGAAAGCTCTTTACATAGAGACGCTCGGCAACCCGAACGGGGAAGTCGTTGACATAGAGGGTGTCGCAGAGATCGCACACAGACACGGTATCCCGGTCATTATCGATAACACATTTGCAACGCCGTACCTGCTGAGACCGATTGAACACGGCGCTGACATTGTTGTTGAATCTGCTACCAAGTTCATCGGAGGCCATGGCACGTCGATCGGCGGCGTCATTGTGGATGGCGGAAAATTTGACTGGGGCGCTCATCCTGAGAAGTTCCCGCAACTCACACAGCCGAACGAGAGCTATCATGGCATCAGCTTCGTTCAGGCGGCGGGATCGGCTGCATTTATCACGAGAATACGTGCGATACTTCTCAGGGATACAGGCTCCACACTTTCACCGATTCATAACTTTATATTCCTGCAGGGACTGGAGACGCTGTCACTCCGAGTCGAGAGACATGTTGAGAACACGTTGAAGGTCATTGATTATCTGAAGACGGTTCCGCAGGTCGAGAGCATCAGCCATCCGTCTCTTTCCGAGGATCCGGAGCAGAAGAGACTTTACAATGAATACTTCCCGAAGGGAGCGGGCTCCATCTTCACATTCCGCATTAAGGGAGGGGCGAAGGAGGCACAGGATTTCATCGACAGGCTGCAGCTGTTCAGCCTTCTTGCAAACGTTGCAGATGTTAAGTCTCTGGTGATTCATCCGGCCAGTACGACGCATTCCGAACTGAATGATAAGGAGCTGGTGGAGCAGGGGATTTACCCGAACACGATCCGCCTCTCTATCGGTACGGAGCACATCGATGATATCATTGCTGACCTGAAGCAGGCGTTTGAGGGATAAGATTAAGCTGCCCTTGGCTGCCGCATTAGACGGAGTCGCCGCTGTGAACGGCAGACATTTGTAAATATGTCTGCCGTTCACAGCGGCGGTGCGCCATAATGCGGCAGCTTTCTATTTTTCATCGCGCAATACTCGTGACGAAAGTTCATGTTACGCGTGCAATAGAAACTTTAAGTTCGAAACAGGGACGCACAGTCTCACTTGTTAATCGGAAATTCGTGTGATATACTGATTTCATCTCATAAAAAGTGCGTATTTTTATGCACTTTTTTGTGATGAAATCTGATATACTATCAAATCTATGGTGTCATGCGGCCGTGACGGAATTGGCAGACGTGCAGGATTTAGGTTCCTGTGTCGCAAGGCGTGAGGGTTCGACTCCCTTCGGCCGCATCTCTTATTTACACCTACAGGAGACGATCCTATGAAAATTATTATTGTAGGCTGTGGCAAAGTCGGCGGAACGCTCGCCAAGCAGCTATGCAGCGAAGGACATGATGTGACAGTCCTTGACAAAGATGCGTCCAAACTGCGCGCTATGTCATCAGGATATGACGTGCTGGCACTGGAAGGTGACGCATCCAGTTACAGTGACCTGAAAGAGGCAGGTGTGGAGAATGCAGACATCCTGATCGCGGTCACTGATTCCGACGAGAAAAATCTTCTATGCTGTCTGATCGGACGCAAAACAGGTAATCTAAAGGCAATCGCCAGAGTAAGGAATCCCGTTTATAACAGTGAAGTTGAATTTTTCCGCAAAGGCTTCGGTCTTGCGATGGTCATTAACCCGGAGATGGCTGCGGCTTCTGAAATTGCGCGCATGTTCCGTTTTCCGTCGGCTATCAACATCGAAACTTTTGCGAAGGGACATATTGAGCTTCTTACTTTCCACCTTCCCGAGCACAGCAAACTGGCAGGAAAACCGCTCACCTATATCCACTCCAAGCTCCATACGGATGTCCTTGTAGTCATGGTGAAGCGCGGCGACCAGGTGACGATCCCGTCCGGTGATTTTGTCGTTCAGGCCGGCGATGTTCTCTCCATAGTGACAGGACACGGGCAGGCACATGATTTCTTCAGCAAGATCGGCATTGAGACGAACCGTGTTCACAACGTCATGATTGTCGGCGGCGGTAAGGTCACGTATTATGTCGCGAAGAAACTGATTGAGAACGGCATCTCTGTCAAGATCATTGAACGGGACAGGGCAAAATGCGATGAACTTTCGGATCTTCTGCCGAGAGCCGAGATCATTCACGGGGATGGCATAGATGAAGATCTGCTGCTCGAAGAGGGAATTGAGGTAGTCGACGGATTCACAGCGCTGACCGGACTCGACGAGCAGAATATCATGATGGGTCTTTTTGCCAAGAGTGTATCCAAGTCCAATGTCAAACTGGTCACCAAGATCACAAAGATTTCGTTCGACGATGTGATCGCCGGGCTCAATCTGGGTTCTATCGTCAATCCGAAGGAGATAACAGCTGATTATATCCTTCAGTTCGTCCGCGCTATGCAGGCTTCTGTGGGCAGCGAGATGGAAAATCTGTACAAACTTCCGGATTCGAATGCCGAGGCTATGGAATTCCATATCGGTGAACAGTGCAGGGCATGCGATATTCCGCTTCAGAAACTTCGCCTGAAGAAGAATATTTTGATTGCCAAGATTTATCGGGGCGATCATCTTTTTACACCGACCGGTTCGGATTACATGCAAGTCGGCGACACGGTCGTCCTTGTCGCTCTGCGCGAACACAAGATTACGAATCTCGATGATATTCTTGAAAGCTGAGGCAGGGGGGCGATTCATAAACCATGAATTACGGTATAGTTATTTATGTTCTGGGATGGATCCTGAGAATCGAAGGCGTTCTTCTTCTGCTTCCGTGCGTGACTGCTCTGATTTACGGAGAGAGGGCGGGATTCGCATTTGTCGCAGGTGCAGTTATAGCCTTTGTACTCGGCTTTGCTCTCAGTTTTAAAAAACCGCGCAGCACGAAGGTCTATGCAAGAGAGGGATTTGTCGTAGTTGCTCTTGCGTGGCTTGTCATGTCGCTCGTAGGCGCATTGCCCTTTACACTGTGCGGTGATATTCCGAATTATCTGGATGCGGTTTTTGAGACGGTATCCGGATTTACAACGACCGGAGCGTCCATTTTACCGGAAGTGGAGTCTCTGAACCATTGCTCGCTGATTTGGCGAAGCTTTACGCACTGGGTGGGAGGCATGGGAATATTTGTCTTCATGCTCGCAGTCGTGCCGCTTCTGGGAGGCTCGACCTTTAACCTTATGAAGGCAGAGAGCCCGGGGCCTGTCGTCGGTAAATTCGTACCTAAGATTCGTGACAGCGCGGTGATCCTCTACAGCATTTATCTGGCTATCACAGTCACAGAGATTTTGCTTCTCTGGATTTTCGGAATGCCGTTCTTTGAGGCTGTGTGCCATACGTTCGGAACCGTGGGTACCGGCGGATTTTCTGTCAAGAATGCCGGTTATATGGGGTATTCGCCGGTTCTGCAGAATATCACAACGTTTTTCATGATCGCATGCGGTATCAACTTCCAGTTCTATTTTTATCTGATAGCTAAGAAATTCAAACTTGCGATCGGTATGTCGGAGGTAAAGGCATATCTTGCCATTATTCTTACTTCAGTCATTCTTATCTCGCTCAATGTGAGAGGAATGTATACGACGTTGGAAGAGACCGTTCGTCATGCTGCTTTTCAGGTCGGTACGATCATAACGACGACCGGCTATGCGACATATGACTTTGACAAATGGCCGGAATTCAGTAAAAGCATTCTCCTTATCCTGATGATCGTGGGAGCATGTGCCGGTTCGACCGGCGGCGGAATGAAAATCTCCCGCGTTGTTATCGTAGTTAAGGGAATGAAGAAAGAACTGAACAGCATTATCCATCCGAGATATATCAAGAAGATCCAGTTCGACGGTGTGCCGGTCGCGCACGAGACTGTCAGAAATACAAATGTATTCATAGCCATTTATTTCGTGATTATGATCATTTCAATTCTGCTGGTGTCTGTTGATAATCATGATTTCACTACAAATTTCACCGCTGTTTCCGCTACACTCAATAATATCGGTCCGGGTCTTTCCATGGTTGGTCCGACGCAGAATTTCGGTTTCTATTCAGGCTGTTCCAAATGCATACTGATTTTCGATATGCTTGCCGGACGACTTGAGATATTCCCGATGCTGCTTCTTTTTGCTCCGGCAAGTTGGAAGAAATATACATGAACCGTTTTATCCGCTGCGCGGATCTTACAAGCGGGTAGTTTCGTAGAAGTAACTCTGATTTAATTGTTCTACAAAGGGAAAATATATGGCAAATGGAATGACAAAGGAAAAGTATCAGACCCTGAGCGTCAAGGTCCTACGCGACCTTGCAAAGTCGAGGGGAGTGAATGCTTACTATTCTCTTAAGAAGGGGGAGCTTATAGAGGCCATGTTGCAGCTCGACGAGGAGGAGAGCGCAGCCAACGCTGCAGGCGAATCCGGTGGCGCAAGCGATGCCGAGCAGAACGAGCCATCAGGCAGCGGCGCACATATAGAATACGAACCGGGTGACGAGCTGACGGAATCTTCGGAACCGGAGAATTATGACGAACGCCGATTCGCTGAATCGGAATACAAAGAAGCAGATGACTCGGAGGGAGAATCGGCATCGGAGGCTGATGCGCCGGGCGGCGAGGGACAGGATGCTCCGGCTGAAAGAGATGAATCCCGTGAGAACTACAGGAAAAATAACGGTGAGGAAAACGGAAAACAGAAGTTTTCGGGAATCCCGGGCGATACCGGTAAACAGGTCAGAGGTATACTGGAAGTAATGCCGGACGGATTCGGTTTTTTGCGCAGCGCGAACTTTCTTCCCGGTGAGGATGATGTGTATGTCTCACCGTCTCAGATTCGGAGATTCAACCTGAAGACAGGCGATATGCTCACCGGCAACAAGAGGGAGAAGGCCCAGGGCGAGAAGTACGGGGCGCTGTTGTATGTCAATACGGTAAACGATCAGCGTGCGGACAATGCGCGCAAGAGATTCCTTTTTGAGAATATGACGCCCATTTTCCCGAATGAGCGTATCCGCCTTGAGAGACCGAACGGCTCGACTGCCACAAGAATTCTCGATCTGATCTCACCGATCGGCAAGGGACAGCGAGGTATGATCGTCGCGCCGCCGAAGGCGGGCAAAACTACACTGCTCAAGGATATCGCAAGATCGATTCTTGCAGGTAATCCGGATGCATATCTGATTATTCTGCTTATCGATGAACGTCCCGAAGAAGTCACGGATATGAAGGAATCTGTTTTCGGCAAGAATGTTGAGGTCATTTATTCGACATTTGACGAACAGCCTGAGCATCATAAGCGAGTATCCGAGATGGTCATAGAGAGGGCAAAGCGTCTGGTCGAGCACAAACAGGATGTTATTATCTTGCTCGACTCCATTACACGTCTTGCAAGAGCATATAACCTCACAGTGTCGCCGAGCGGCAGGACACTTTCCGGCGGTCTCGATCCGGCGGCACTTCATATGCCGAAGCGGTTCTTCGGAGCAGCAAGAAACATGCGCGAGGGCGGAAGTCTTACGATTCTTGCTACAGCGCTTGTGGATACCGGAAGCAAAATGGACGACGTCGTCTATGAGGAATTCAAGGGAACAGGTAACATGGAATTGATCCTCGACAGAAAACTGCAGGAGAAACGTGTATTTCCGGCCATAGATATCGTCAAATCCGGCACAAGGCGTGAGGACCTCCTTCTCACGCCGAAGGAGCTTCGGGCTGTGGATTTGATGAGAAGGCGTATGAACGGCCTCAAGCCGGAAGACGCTGTGGAATCGATCCTGAATGCGTTCGCAAAATTCCCGACAAACGAACAGGTCGTGAACCAGGTCCTTGCAAAATGGGGAAAAGAACAATAAAAAGTTCCGATGAAAAAGTGCTTGCATACACCTTGCAAGTATGTTAGAATCAATGTCGCTGTCTTATGTGAAAAGGCGATTATTATTTCAGAATATGTATTTATAAAGAGGTGAGTGAAATGAAGGAAGGAATCCATCCGAATTACTATCAGGCAACAGTTAGCTGCAACTGCGGAAACACCTTTACTGTTGGCTCAACAAAGAAAGATATCCACGTGGAAATTTGCTCCAAGTGCCATCCGTTCTATACAGGCCAGCAGAAAGCTGCTAAGGCTCGCGGACGTATCGAGCGCTTCAACAAGAAGTACAACATGGGTAAGTAAGATAAGACTTTTACAGGAGACGGGGCTCTGGCGCCGTCTCTTTTTCTTTCATTGGAAACTTTGTATTGGAGGAGTCAGCTGATGCAGAAATCTTCTAACATCGGTGGTCAGGCAGTCATGGAAGGCATTATGATGCGGAACGGAGATACGTATTCTGTCGCTGTCAGAAAACCGGATCACACTATTGAGATGAAGAAGGAGCCGTTTCGCAGTATCGCACCGTCACCGTCTCTCAGAAAAATTCCGATCATAAGGGGGATGGTAGCCTTCGTAGACTCACTCGTCGTGGGTACAGGCGCTCTCATGTGGTCCGCGGAATACGCGGCGGAAGACGAGGAGGAGGCAGCCAAAAAGGAGGAGAATCCCGAAAAGGAAGCGAGGACATGGAAGATTCTTATGACAGTTACTGTTATGATTTCCATATGTTTTTCCATCGGCCTTTTTGTGGTACTGCCTTACCTGCTTGCTTCGCTTCTTCGAAGGATCGGTTCCCCGGAAGTGGCGGTCTCGCTTGCGGAAGCGCTTCTTCGAATTGTCATTTTCCTCCTCTATATGCTCCTGATTTCACGCATGGAAGACATACAGAGAGTATTTGCCTACCACGGGGCTGAACATAAGTGCATTAACTGCATCGAGAACGGCTGGGAGCTCAACGTGGAAAATGTGCTGAAGGCGTCAAGACGCCACAAGCGGTGCGGTACGAGCTTTCTGCTTATCGTCATTGTGATATCCGTTATCGCATTTTTGATTCTCGGACTTTTAGGAATCACATCTCCGCTTATGCGGATCGGTCTCAGACTACTTCTGATTCCGGTCATCGCAGGCATTTCGTTCGAATTCCTGAGAATTGCGGGCTCCAGCGATAACCCGGTCGTATGCAGACTGGCCGCACCCGGACTTGCACTTCAGGGACTGGTCACCAGGGAGCCGGACGCGGAGATGGCTGAAGTCGCAATCAGTGCTGTCAATGCGGTGTTCGACTGGAAAGAATGGCAGGAGAAGGAAGGCCTTATCTGAGAGGAAAGTATGACCTATCAAGAATTATATCGAAAGGCGTTCGGCATGCTTTGGGAAGCCGGATGTCGTGAAGCGCAGTCGGACGCAAGGCAGCTGCTTTTTTATGCCGCAGATCTTGACCTTTCGACTTACGCGCTGCGAATGAACGAGAAGGTACCTGAAGATATTAGTAAGCGGTATCTGGAAACAGTCGCAAGGAGAAGTGCAAGGGAGCCGATTCAGTATATTACGGGAGAGGCTCCCTTTTTTGGATACACATTTTATGTGACGCCGGCAGTGCTCATCCCGAGGTTTGACACGGAGATTCTTGTTGAGGAGGCGCTTCGCTACGTGAAGCACGATTCGCATATTCTGGACCTATGTACAGGCAGCGGATGCATTTTGCTGACGATTCTCGCGGAGTGCAATCGCATGTATGGCGACGCATGTGAAATCAAGGGAACTGCATCTGACGTTTCGGAGGATGCGCTTTTCGTGGCAAAGAGCAACGCCTACAGACTTCGAACCGAAGCAAATTTTATTTTGAGCGATTTATTAAATAATATCTGCGGAACTTATGATATAATCACTACGAATCCGCCATACATCCCCACCGCAGTAGTAGCCGGACTGGAGCCGGAAGTGCGGGACCATGAACCGAATCTTGCGCTTGACGGAAAAGAAGACGGTCTCTTCTTCTACAGAAAGATTGCAAATGAAGCCGGAGCGTATCTCAGGGAGGGTGGCCGGCTAATCATGGAGATTGGCTTTGATCAGGGCGAAGCAGTTATGCAGCTGCTCGATGGGGCAGGTTATACGGATGTGAAATGTATAAAAGATCTCTCCGGGCTTGACCGTGTGGTCACGGCGGCGTGGCAGACATACAAATAACGTAGAAAAATGATTTTGGGAGCAAGAAGTGCGGAACAATCCGTAATCTGCTTGTGAGTGAATCAAATGATAGATAAAATAGACGGAATATTAAAAAGGCAGGAAGAGCTCCTCGCCGAACTTGCTCAGCCGGATACGGCGTCGGATCCGGCGAGAATGACGGTTCTTATGAAGGAGCAGGCGCAGCTTGCACCAATCGCCGACACATACAGGGAATATCTGAAAGCTGAAGAAGATGAGAATGACAGTCTTCTCATGCTTGAGGAAGAGCAGGATGAAGAAATGCGGCAGATGCTACGCGAGGAGCAGGCAGCTGCCAAAGAGAAGAAGGAAGAACTCTACAAAAAACTAAGGATCCTGCTCCTTCCGAAGGATCCGAACGATGACAGAGACGTCATCGTGGAGATCCGCGCCGGCGCCGGCGGCGACGAGGCGGCCCTCTTCGCATCAGAGATATACCGTATGTATGTAAGGTATGCGGATACTCTCGGATGGAAGACAGAGATGATTTCTCTGAATGAGAACGGTCTCGGAGGATTCAAGGAGTGCACGTTCCAGATCCACGGAACCGGTGCGTTTGAAAGACTTAAATATGAGAGCGGTACACATCGTGTACAGCGTGTGCCGGAGACTGAGAGCGGCGGACGTATTCATACTTCGACTGTTACGGTGGCCGTACTTCCGGAGGCGGAGGAGATTGATGTAGAGATCGATCCGAAGGACTGCAGGATCGACGTATTCCGCGCGACCGGTAACGGCGGACAGTGCGTCAACACAACGGATTCAGCTGTGAGACTCACGCATATCCCCACCGGAATCGTTATTTCCTGTCAGGATGAGAAATCTCAGCTCAAGAATAGGGCAAAAGCCATGAAGGTCCTTCGCGCGCGATTATATGATCTCAAGCAGCGTGAGGAACACGATAAGAGGGCGGACCTTCGCAGAAGTCAGGTCGGTACCGGTGACCGCTCGGAAAAAATCCGTACCTATAATTTCGGACAGGGGCGTGTGACTGACCACAGGATTCATCTCACGCTTCATAAGATAGACAGTATTCTGAACGGTGATCTGAACGAAATCATTGACAGTCTGATCGCATCCGATCAGGCCAGCAAGCTTTCGGCAGAAAACGCAGAAATGTAACTATTCAACATGAGCAAGGCGCGAAGCGCCTGCGAATGGGGGTGTTGAGTAGTTACTCTATAATAAAGAAAGTATTTTCAGGAGGTAAAATATCATGAAGAAAGCAGCACTTGTAATTCTTGCTGCCGGTATCGGCAGCCGTTTCGGAGGCGGGATCAAGCAGCTTGAGCCGGTTGGACCGAATGGCGAGATTATTATGGATTACTCTATCCATGATGCAATCGAAGCAGGATTCAGCAAAGTCGTATTTATCATTCGCAGGGATCTGGACGAAGATTTCCGCAGAATCATCGGCGACCGGATCAGCAAGGTCGTTGAGGTGGCGTACGCTTACCAGGCTATGGATGATCTGCCGGAAGGTTTTTCCGTTCCGGAAGGACGCAAAAAACCGTGGGGAACAGGTCAGGCTGTACTTGCCGCCCGTGATGTGATCAGTGAGCCGTTCGCGGTCATCAACGCAGATGATTATTACGGAAAAGAGGGCTTTAAGCTTCTTTACAATGTACTGACAGCCGATGATGCCTCCGCAGAAGATATTGAGAAGATTTACATGGCAGGCTTTGTTCTGAAGAATACCCTCTCAGATAACGGCGGCGTTACACGCGGAATCTGCCGCCGCGACGACGAAGGCAATCTGATCGGAATCGATGAGACGAAGGATATTGTTAAGAACGGTGAAGGCGCTGCTGTACAGACTGAAAACGGGCTGGTCGAAGTGGATCCGGAGAGCCTGGTATCGATGAATATGTGGGGATTCTCCCAGTCCATTGTCAAGGAACTGGAAAAGGGATTCCCGGAATTCCTTAAGACAATTGAAGGCAATGAGCTGAAGGCAGAGTACCTGCTTCCGATTATTGTCGACGATATGCTCAGCAACGGAAGAGCTGTTGTCAAAGTACTGCGCACAGACGATCAGTGGTTCGGAGTTACTTATAAGGAAGACAAAGCTTTTGTGAAGGAGTCCTTTGAGAAGCTGGTCAAAGCCGGAGTTTATAAGTCACCGCTCTTTTGATGTGACGTAAGTTCCGCCTGCATGAACTTTTGCAGCATATGTATCAGCATCTGTTGACATAATTTCGGGGCGAAAATGATATGTTTAGCTTTTGACGCAGATGTCTCGTGCTTTATCGTGAGATGAATGCGTAAAATGAAATTTATAAACAGGAGGAGTTATTATGGGAAAGTATTTCGGTACAGACGGTTTCCGCGGAGAAGCTAACAAGACGCTTACTGCAGAGAAAGCATTTAAGGTCGGACGTTATCTCGGATGGTATTACGGTCAGATGCATGAGGACGGAAAAGCGCAGATCGCAATCGGCAAGGACACGAGAAGAAGCAGCTATATGCTGGAGGATGCTCTCTCGGCAGGTCTTACTTCTTCAGGTGCGGATGTTTATCTGCTCCATGTTACGACTACGCCGTCGGTTTCATATGTTGTTCGTACAGAGAATTTAGACTGCGGTATTATGATCTCAGCCAGCCACAATCCTTTCTATGACAACGGCATCAAGATCATGCGCTCCAACGGTCAGAAGATCGAGGCAGAGATCGAGGAGAAGATCGAAGCATATATCGATGGTCTGGTCGAGGAGATTCCGTACGCAACGCGCGAGGGTATCGGACGCACAATCGACTTTTCAGCGGGAAGAAACCGCTATATCGGCTATCTGATTTCTATCCCGACCCGTAGCTTCAAGTCCAAGAGAATCGGTCTTGACTGCGCGAACGGAAGCGCCTCCTCAATCGCCAAGAGTGTTTTTGATGCTCTCGGAGCTAAGACATATGTTATGGGCAATGCACCTGACGGCACAAATATCAACCGCGGCTGCGGATCCACACACATTGAAGCTCTTCAGAATTTCGTCATGGACAACGGACTCGATGTGGGATTTGCCTACGACGGCGATGCTGACAGATGCCTCTGCATCGACGATCAGGGAAATATCATAAACGGCGATCATATCATGTACATCTGCGGCAAATCCATGTACGAGAACGGTCAGCTGAAGGACAACATGGTCGTCACGACAGTTATGTCAAACCTCGGTCTGTATAAAGCACTTGACCGTGAAGGAATCAGCTATGTTCAGACTGCGGTCGGAGATAAATATGTTGCAGAAAACATGCTCACGAACGGCTACCGCATCGGAGGAGAGCAGTCCGGACATATCATTTTCAGCAAATATGCTACGACAGGCGACGGTATCCTGACATCACTCATGGTCATGCAGACTATGCTTGATAAGAAGGCTTCTCTTTCTACCCTCGCTTCGGAAATGAAGGTATATCCACAGGTACTCAAGAACGTTAAAGTTCATGACAAGGCTGCTGCCCAGGCAAATCCTGCCGTACAGGAAGCAGTTAAGAAAGTTGCCGATGAACTCGGTAAAGACGGACGCATCCTTGTTCGTGAAAGCGGTACGGAACCCCTTATTCGCGTAATGGTGGAGGCCGGTACAAATGCCATCTGCCACGAAATGGTGGATAAAGTCGTCAAAGTCATTTATCAGGAAGGACTTGCGATAGACTGACATCGGAGGATATATTGAAGAAATTAGCTGTATTATTGTTCACATCTGTACTCATTCTTTCCGGTTGCGGGGCTTCGGCCAATCTGATCTCGAAAGCAGGTGAGAAGCTTGAAGCCGGGAACTATGAGGAAGCAGAAGCAATTTATAGTGAAGTCACGGAGACAGGTCGCTACGTTTCGGAGGGCTACCGCGGCATGGGAATCTGCCAGATCAATCAGGGAATGTATGCAGACGCCTGCATTTCCTTTGAGAAGGCGCTCCTCTATGCGGATGCCCAGAGCGCAGAGTATACCAGAGATGTGGAACTCTATCTGGCTTACTGCAGGCAGCATCACGGTGAGGATGACAAGGCTCTTGAGATCTATAACGGAATCGTAGCCCGTGACGCCAGTCCGGATGTGCTTTATCTCCGGGGGAAGTTGTACATGGACCTCGGGAATACGGAGGCAGCATCGGAGGATTTTGACAGGGCAGCTTCTCTGAGCGAGGACTACGACCTCTTTATCAACATCTACGAGGTGTATGCTTCTCATGATAAGAAGGCGGATGGAAGCAGCTTTCTTGAAAGAGCGCTTCAGATCGTCAGCGATTCTGAAAAGGACTATTATAATAAGGGACTTGTTCATTATTACCTGCAGAATTATGAGGAGTCGAAGACCAATCTGATATCGGCACTCGATGAGGATCCGTCAGATAGCGCTTCCATTCTTCTGCTCGGAAGAGTGTACCTTTCTATGGGACTGACGGCTGACGCCAGAGCGATGTTCAATGAGCATATCATTAACGGCAGCAATGCGGCTGCGGCCTATAACGGTCTTGCCATGTGTGACATGGAGGAAGACAATTACGAGTCGGCTCTTAACAATATCAATGCCGGCCTTGAACTGAATGACGCCGAAGCGGATCGCGGACTTATGTACAACAGAATTATCGTGTACGAGCATCTGAAGGATTGGAGTTCTGCGAAGGCGCAGGCGGCGGCATTTGTACAGAAATATCCGACGGATGAAGCCGGAATAAGAGAAAATGAGTTCCTGAGTACCCGATAGGAACTATTGAACCGGACAATAAGAGGAGTTATCTCATGCATGAAATGTGCAGGCTGACGCCTTCGTGCCGGAGTAAAGAGGGGCTTTCGCACCCGGTGAAGTCACAATATATTACAGCAGGCGGATCGCAGCTGCGCATTAAGGAAGGTGCTTCGCACCATGCGCAGCGCGGCAAGAACGCCGAGGTGTTCTTGATATCAATGTCTGGAAAATATTGTGCCGACACTGTTAAATGCGAGAGTCCCTCACTTTTTTTGTGCATTTTTAAGAAGGAAGGCACCGTGGCTTTCCAAGTAGCCCGCACATATGTCTGAACAAATCGGTATATTATGGTAAACTAATTTTGTGGGGTCGAATATACGAAATATTTACGTTTAACAGAAATGAGCAAAAGTGAGCATGAAAATGAAAATAAATTGTTGGTGAATGGTCAAAGATGGGCAGAGTGATTCCTACAAGCATTTAAAAAGTAGAATTTTTTAAACAAATTCCACAAAAATGGGTAGTAATATTTGGGGATTATTCGTGATTGAAAATGATTGAATTTGATTATGTGTGGTGGTATGATAGGTGCAGATCAAAAAAGGAGTGTGAGTTGACTAAATGCTGACAGAAGAACGCTGGGGAGCGATACTGGAGCTGGTCGAGAGGGAAAAAGCAGTATCGGTTCCCGAACTGGAAAAACGTCTCGGTGTTTCTGCATCTACAATACGAAGAGATCTCACGCAGCTGAATTCACTCGGCAAACTGATCAAGGTTCACGGAGGAGCTACCAGCATAGGGACACAGTATGTTGGAAAAGATCTGACGATGGACGAAAAGTATCTGATGAACAGTGATGAAAAGATGGACATAGCCAGGTATGCCGCTGAGCTGATCAGCCCCGGGGACTACGTCTATATAGATGCCGGCACGACGACGGAGATGCTGGTGGACTGCATCAGGGAGCAGAACGCAACCTATATAACAAATTCACTTACCAACGCGCGAAAGCTGGTAAGAAAAGGATTCAAGACATTTTTGACAGGCGGCGAGGTAAAAGGCACGACGGAGGCTGTTGTCGGGGCAGAAGCTGCCGAGTATTTGAGAAAACTTCACTTTACGATTGGATTCTGGGGGACGAACGGCGTCTCAGCAGAGGATGGTTTCACAACGCCTGACCAGAATGAAGCTATGATGAAGCGCATTTCGATGGGTCAGACGACAAAGAGGTATATTTTATGTGACCGGAGTAAGTTCTCGGTCGTATCACCTGTGACTTTTGCGGATTTTGAGGATGCAGTTGTGATCACCGGAAAACTGACGGACAAAAAATATAAAAAATACGAAAATATAATGGAGGTGACAAAATGATTTACACGGTAACATTCAACCCGTCTCTGGATTATATTATCAGAGTGGAAAATCTTCGTCTCGGCGTGATCAATCGTACGTATTACGAAAACATTCTTCCCGGCGGAAAGGGAATCAATGTTTCAATCGTTCTGAAGAATCTTGGTCATGAGAGTACAGCACTCGGATTTATGGCAGGTTTTACAGGTCGTGAAATTGCAGCAAGACTTGCTAAATTCGGCGTAGCTTCCGATTTTATCGAGGTTAAGGAAGGTCTTTCCAGAATCAATGTCAAGGTTAAATCCAATGAGGAATCTGAGATCAACGGCCAGGGACCGAACATCACAGAAGAAGACATCCAGGCTCTCTACAAGCAGCTCGATAATCTCAAGGAAGGCGACATCCTCATTATCTCCGGCAGTGTACCGAATACTCTTCCGGGCGATATGTATGAGAGAATTATGTCCAGACTGGAAGGCCGCGGAATCGACATCGTTGTTGATGCTGAGCGTGCACTGCTTGTAAACGTTTTGAAATATCATCCATTCCTGATCAAGCCGAACAATCATGAGCTTGGTGACATCTACGGTGTTACTCTGAAGACACAGGATGAGGTTATCCCGTACGCTAAGAAACTCCAGGAAGAGGGCGCCCGCAACGTTCTTATCTCCATGGCAGGTGAAGGTGCGGTATTCATCTCTGAGAAGGGTGACGTATTAAAGAGCCCGGCACCGAAGGGCACTGTTGTCAACTCCGTAGGTGCAGGCGATTCTATGGTTGCAGGATTCGTGACAGGTATGATCGAGTCCAACGACTACATGACAGCATTCCGCATGGGTCTGTGCACCGGTTCCGCAAGCGCGTTCTCACCGGATCTTGCAACAAGACCGGAAGTCGAGGCACTTCTGGCAAATCTTCCTGTAATTGAATGATATGATAGGATTGCTGGAGTGCGATAGCACGAAACAATCCGTAATCGACTTTCGGCGTCTTGATCATAATAAGGATGAGGTGCTTCAGCGCCTGAACGCCGGAGATGAAACTGTTCATATCCGCAAAAGAAGGAACAGTATATATACTTTAAGGATATAATACATCGGGTTGAACATTTGTCGAAAATCGTATATACTATGTACAAATCACACATACGTTATGTGCAAATTGCACAGATGTTTAAACCGGTATATATCAATATATTGCGTGATTTGATTCCGGATTGCGTCAATAAAGAAAAAAGGAGGAATGGGAATGAGAATTACTGATTTGCTGAAGCCGGAAGGTATTAAGCTCGGCGGAAGCGCAACCGACAAGATGGATGCCATCAACCAGATGGTAGACCTCATGGCAAAAGAGGGTAACGTAACAGATAAGGAAAAATATAAAGCCGCTGTTATTGCCCGTGAGCAGGAAAGCACAACAGGTATCGGCGACGGTATCGCTATCCCGCACGCAAAGACAGACGCTGTCAAGGCTCCGGGTCTTGCAGCTATGACACTTCCGAACGGCGTAGATTACGAGGCACCGGACGGAGAGCCGTCCAACATCATTTTCCTGATCGCAGCTCCGAACACGAAAGAGAACGTTCATCTGGAAGTTCTTTCCCGTCTCTCCATGCTGCTCATGGATGATGATTTCACAGATTCTCTGAGAAATGCAAAGACTGTTGAAGAGTTCCGTGCGATCGTTGATAAGGCAGAGAATGAGAAGCTGGCTGAGGAAGACGCTAAGGAAGCTGCTGCAGCATCAGGCGTTTCCCAGGGCTATGACATTCTTGCAATCACAGCCTGCCCGACAGGTATTGCTCATACCTACATGGCAGCTGAAGCACTCGAGAAGAAGGCAGCAGAGATGGGTCTTAAGCTGAAGGCTGAGACACAGGGATCTGTCGGTGCGAAGAACGTCCTTACGGCTGAGGAAATTGCCAACGCCAAGGGTATCATCATCGCTGCTGACAAGACGATCGATCTTGCACGTTTCGGCGGCAAGCAGGTTTATCAGACATCTGTTTCCGCAGGTATCAATAAGCCTGAAGAACTCATCAACAAGATCATCAACAATGAGGCACCTATCCTCGACGGATCTGCTCCGGCAGCATCTGCTTCCGGCGGAGAGGGACAGGGCGCAGGCGCTTCCTTCTACAAGTACCTCATGAACGGTGTATCTCATATGCTTCCGTTCGTTGTCGGCGGTGGTATCCTGATCGCGATCGCATTCCTGATCGACGGTTTCCTTGCACCGAATTCAGGTGCTGATTTCGGTTCCGCTACTCCGGCAGCTCACTTCTTTAAACAGGTCGGTGGTGACGCATTTGGCTTCATGCTCCCGATTCTTGCAGGTTACATCGCTATGGCTATCGCTGACAGACCCGGTCTTGCTGTAGGTTTCGTCGGTGGTACACTTGCAAACGCAGGTTATAACTGGGGCTGGCTGAACGGCGGCGCTGCTGTCGGCGGCGGTTTCCTCGGCGCTCTGTTCGCAGGTTTTGCGGCAGGTTTCTTTGTTAAGTGGCTTGAGGGTGCATGCGATAAGCTTCCGGATTCTCTGGAAGGTATCAAGCCGGTACTTCTTTACCCGCTGATCGGTATTCTTGCTATCGGCGTTATCATGTTCACGGTCAACCCGATCTTCGCTATGATCAATACAGCGATGACCAATGTCCTGAACGGCATGGGAACATCCAACCTGGTTCTTCTCGGTGCAATCGTCGGCGGCATGATGTCCATCGACATGGGTGGTCCGTTCAACAAAGCGGCTTATGTATTCGGTACAGCTATGCTGGCTGAAGGTACGGACGCCGGCAAGATCATCATGGCTTCCGTTATGGTCGGCGGTATGGTTCCTCCGCTTGTTATCGCTCTTTCCACAACATTCTTCAAGAATAAGTGGTCAGAGGCTGACAAGAAGGCTGGTCTCGTAAACTACATCATGGGTCTCTCCTTCATCTCCGAAGGTGCTATCCCGTATGCAGCTGCTGACCCGGCTCATGTCATTCCGTCCTGTATCATCGGTTCCGCAATCGCAGGTGCTATTTCCGCTATGTTCGGCTGCGCAAGCCCGGCTCCGCACGGCGGCTTCTGGGTAATCGCTATCATCACGAACCCGGTTATGTATTTCGTAGCACTCGCTGTCGGTTCGATCGTCGGCTGCCTGATTCTTTCCTTCTGGAAGAAGCCGTACGAGGGCTGATACACAATTTCATAATTAACTTGAGAGCTGCCGCTGATTGGCAGCTCTCTTTTTTGTCTACGCAAGCAAAGTTCCTACAGTAGGAGGTTTTGCTTGCGTAGATATAAAAGAGGCTTTGAAAAAAAACTTGCCCATTCATACTTTCATGTGTATTATATCTCAGTGTGAGATGACCCCCGCCTCTATAGGCGGTGGGCAACAAAATAGTCTCAGTGGCGGGTGTCAATCCCCCACTGAGATATACGCTCCGCGAGGATGCGCAGGGATTCGGTTTGGAAGATGTCAGCTAACGCTGACCCGAATCCCGCGCCAAGTCTCGCGAGCGAGACTTGAAACAAATGAATTTGGAAACCTCAGCAATCCCCGTCAGGAGGCGTTGAGAAATCACAAATTCGGCAATCATCACGCATTGAGGAGTGCATTATGAAAGATAGAAAGATTTTCTGCCTGAACAACATCAGTGAAGTAGGTACAGCAAAGTTTCGTGAAGGGTACACCCTGGTCGATTCCATGGATGAAGCGGCAGGTGTTCTCGTTCGTTCCGCTAATATGAATGATATGGAGTTTCCCGAGAATCTCCGCGCGATCGCACGTGCGGGCGCAGGCGTCAACAATATTCCGATTGAGCGCTGCTCCGAGGAAGGAATCGTTGTCTTCAACACGCCGGGTGCCAACGCGAACGCTGTCAAGGAGCTGGTCATCGCAGGTCTCATGCTGGCTGCAAGAGATGTAGTCGGCGGTGCTGACTGGGTGAAAGAGAATGCGGATGATCCGGATATAAAGAAGGCAGCGGAGAAGGCCAAGAAAGCGTTTGCGGGAAACGAGGTGCTCGGCAAGACTCTGGGCGTCATCGGTCTCGGAGCAATCGGCGTTCAGGTCGCCAATACCGCTTCCCAGCTCGGTATGGATGTCTACGGTTACGACCCGTATCTCTCGGTAGACGCGGCATGGCATATGTCCCGCGCTGTCCACTATGCGGAGACGCTCGACGATCTCTTTGAAAAGAGTGATTTCATTACGATCCATGTACCGTACATGCCTTCCACCAAGGGCATGATCTCCAGAGAAGGTATTGCGAAGATGAAGGATGGCGTGAGCTTCCTGAACTTTGCTCGTGACGCTCTGGTTGATGAGGAAGCTATGGCAGAAGCGCTGGAGTCCGGTAAGGTCAAGTGCTACGTGACGGATTTTGCAAATCCAATCTCTGCGCATATGAAACACGCGGTCGTTCTGCCCCACCTGGGTGCATCCACCGAGGAGGCGGAGGAGAACTGTGCGATCATGGCTGTCAAGGAGCTGCAGGATTATCTTGACAACGGAAACATCTCCAATTCCGTCAACTATCCGAATCTCAGCGCAGGAATCTGCACATCTGTGTCCAGAGTTGCGATTCTGCACAGGAACCTGCCGAATATGATTTCACAGATCACGGCTTTCTTCGGAAAGAACGGTCTGAATATTGAGAATCTTTCCAGTAAGATCAAGGGCGCTTATGAATATACACTGATAGATCTGGATGCGAAGATGCCGCACGACACGGTCGAACGGCTCAAAGAGATCGACGGGGTCCTTCGTGTGAGAAGATTGTCCCCCAAAGACTGAAAAAAACACTAAAGAAACTGTAAAAATGTCGGATATTTGTATTCTTTTCAGAAGAACTTATGGTATAATTTACCTTAGCATGGTGGTTGCAGGAGAAAAATGATCATAGCGACATTTACCTGTTCCGCCGAAAAATCATAGACAAGGAGAATAAAAATGAAGAGTTTCAGCTATGTACTCACAGATGCAGAAGGTATCCACGCACGTCCGGCAGGCGAACTTGTTAAGAAGTGCAAAGGCTATGCAAGCAAGATCACTATCATCAAGGACGGCAAGGCTGCAAACGCAGCTAAGATCCTTGCAGTTATGAGCCTTGGCGCAAAGCAGGGCCAGACTGTTGAATTCCAGATTGAAGGCGCTGACGAAGATGTAGCAGCTGCTGAGCTTGAAGCATTCATGAAGGAAAACCTGTAATTCAGATTTAACTTATCTATGAATTATGAGAAAGGGCTGTCGCGATTGCGGCAGCCCTTTTGATATGCTTTGTGAGGATCGCAGACGTGCGCTGTGTATAGCGCTTACGCGCCGCGCACGTCGCGGTAAGAACGCCGAGGCGTTCATGAATTTATTTCGCAGACTCGTTTGACTTAGCCTCCTGAAGCTTCAGCGCACGCACCTTCAGCGGAAGACCGAACAGTGTAATGAAACCGTCCGCATCATGATGATCATACATGTCACCTGTTGTGAAGGATGCAAGAGACTCATTGTAAAGGCTATACGGGGAAGTCGTTCCTGCTTTAATGATATTGCCCTTATAGAGCTTGAACTTCACTTCACCGGTCATATACTCTTCCGTAGACTTTGTGAAGGCGATGAGGGCGTTACAGAGAGGTGTGAACCATTTTCCTTCATATACGACCTGAGCAAGTTTATCGCCGACCGTCTTCTTGAACTCCATCGTTGCACGGTCGAGAACGAGCTCTTCAAGCTGCTTGTGTGCTTCCACGAGGATCGTTCCGCCGGGCGTCTCATACACGCCGCGTGATTTCATACCGACGACGCGGTTCTCAACGATGTCCACAATACCGATGCCGTTGGCACCGCCGAGCTCGTTCAGCTTGCGGATTACGTCGGCAGGTTTCATGGCTTCGCCGTTGACGGATGTCGGAACACCCTTTTCAAATGTCATTGTGACTTCTGTCTCACGGTCCGGAGCATGCTGCGGAGCGACGGACATGACGAGCATATGGTCATAATTCGGAGCGAGCGACGGATCCTCGAGCTCAAGACCTTCATGGCTGATGTGCCACAGGTTGCGGTCACGGCTGTAGCTCTGGGAATGATCGAACGGAAGGTCAATGCCGTGTGCCTTGCAGTATTCAATTTCATCTTCCCTCGACTTGAGTGTCCAGAGGTCTGTCATACGCCAGGGAGCGATGACTCTTATATCCGGAGCCAGAGCCTTGATTCCCAGCTCAAAACGGATCTGATCATTGCCCTTGCCGGTAGCACCGTGGCAGATCGCGACAGCACCCTCCTTGCGGGCGATCTCGACGAGCTTCTTCACGATAGCCGGACGGGCCATGGAAGTTCCGAGCAGGTACTTGTGCTCATATACTGCGCCTGCCTGAACGCACGGCATAATGAAATTTTCCGCGAAATCGTCGTTTATGTCCTCAATATATAATTTGGAAGCGCCGGAGAGCATAGCTCTTTCGTCCAGTCCGTCCAGCTCTTTTCCCTGGCCGCAGTCTACGCAGCAGCAGATAACTTCGTAGTCAAAAGTTTCCTTGAGCCACGGAATGACCGCCGTTGTATCAAGACCGCCGGAATAGGCAAGAACTACTTTCTCTTTACTCATGATTCTGTTTCCTCCTGAAAATTAGATTATGACCGCACAGTTTGCGATGATATGCAAAGTAACGAGCAGCACAGACGGTGCATCCGTCGTTGGCTGCTGATAGGTACGAATATACAACGTATGCAAAAAATATGCAACACTTAATTTAGAAAATAGATTTTTAGTGGCCAATGTATGAATAAATATACAAAGAAAATGTATAAATATGCATGATAAAACGGTTTACATTTCTTCTCGAATGGTCTATTATGTATCAATATAAACGAGGAGGGAAAACTATGAAGTGTATATCAGGCGGCGTAACAGCTGCAAAAGGTTTTTCAGCGACCGGCGGGGCAGCCGGTATTAAAAAGAACGGCAGCGCCGATATGGCTCTTATATATTCAGATACTCCCTGCATTACGGCAGGAACTTTTACGACCAACCGTGTGAAAGCGGCTCCGGTCATCTGGGACAGAGATCAGGTCAGATCCGGCAATAAGGCTCAGGTCATAGTGGTGAATTCGGGCGTTGCAAATGCCTGCACCGGTGAAGAAGGCCTTCGTTACTGCCGCGAGACGGCAGAGGCAGCTGCAAGGGAATTCGATGTTGAAGCAAATGCCGTGCTCGTAGCATCCACCGGTGTTATCGGTCAGCAGATTCCGATCGACAAGATCGTGGCGGGCGTGACAGCCTTAAAGCCCGGTCTTGATGGCAGTTTGGAAGGAGGGGCTCGTGCAGCTCGCGCCATCATGACAACGGATACCGTTCCGAAGGAAGCCGCTGTCAGCATCAGTCTCTCTGACGGAACGGAAGCAGTTATCGGAGGTTGCTGCAAGGGCTCCGGTATGATTCATCCTAATATGTGCACGATGCTCGCATTCATCGGAACAGATGCTGCTATTTCCAAGGAAATGCTTCAGAAGGCTCTTTCTTCCGTGGTCCCGGATACGTTCAACATGGTGTCTGTCGATGGAGATACTTCCACGAACGATACCTGCATTGTGATGGCGAACGGTAAGGCCGGGAACAGAGAGATCACAGGTGAGGATGAGGATTACGCACTTTTCCGTGCGGGTCTTCTCGAGGTCTGCACGAAGCTTGCGAAGAAGATGGCAAAGGACGGCGAAGGTGCGACATGTCTCTTCGAAGTCAAGGTTATCCACGCCGATACGAAGGAAAATGCGCGCGTGCTCGCCCGCTCCGTCGTCTCATCGACGCTGACCAAGGCCGCCATCGCAGGGCATGACGCGAATTGGGGCAGGATCCTCTGTGCACTCGGCTATTCGGGGATAGAATTTGACCCGGATAAAGTTGACCTCTATTTTGAGAGTGCAGCCGGTAAGCTGCAGATCTTAAAGAACGGCGTGTCGACGGGCTACAGTGAGGAATTTGCAACAGAGATCCTCTCGTGCGATGAGATCACCGCGACGGCGGACATGAAGACGGGCGACGCCGAGGCTGACGCATGGGGCTGCGATCTGACTCATGAGTATGTAAATATCAATGCGGACTACCGTTCGTAAGAGCAAGCCTTTATACAAGAAGAAAGTCTGCTTCGTTAAATTGACGGTCTTCAAGAATAAAGAAGACAGAAACCGAAGAAATCAGATGCCGCCGTCAGGCGGCGGAATGGAGATAGATATGGCCGGAAATATGGATTTATGGATCGAGAAGGCGAATGTTCTCATTGAAGCCCTTCCCTATATCCGCGAGTTCAGCGGTAAAAAGATAGTAGTCAAGTACGGCGGATCCGCTATGACGGATTCCGTCCTGAAGAAGAGTGTCATCACCGATGTTGCCCTTCTGAAGCTGATCGGTATGAAGCCGATTATAGTTCACGGCGGCGGAAAGGAGATCAGCAAGTGGGTCAAGCTCTCCGGTAAGACTCCCGAGTTCGTGAACGGGCTCCGCGTCACGGATTCCAAGACCATGGAGATCGCGGAGATGGTGCTGAACCGCGTCAACAAAGGCCTTGTTCAGTATATGGAAGAGAACGGTGTGAAGGCCTGCGGCATTTCCGGCAAGGACGGCGCTACCATGCTCGTTAAGAAGAAAGAGTTGCCCGGAGGCCAGGACATCGGATACGTCGGTGAGGTGACGACAGTTAATACTGCATTGATCGATACGTTGCTTGACCAGGATTTCGTTCCGGTCATCTGCCCGATCGGCATGGGCGAGAAAGATTTCAAGTCCTACAATGTGAACGCGGATGACGCTGCCTGCGCGATTGCGACAGCCGAGAAAGCCAACAAGCTGGTATTCCTGTCCGATATAGAGGGTGTCTACCGGGATCCTCATGATCCGACTACTCTGATTTCCGAGCTCACAGTCGAGGAGACCAGAGACTTTATTGCAGAAGGAAACGCCGGCGGCGGAATGTTGCCGAAGCTTCAGAACTGTATAGCCGCGATAGAACAGGGCGTATCCAGAGTACATATTCTGGACGGAAGAGTGGAGCACTCACTCCTTCTCGAGTTCTTTACGGATCGAGGCATCGGAACGGCGATCATTGACCGTGACGACAGCAGATATTTTCACGGAACAAAATAATTTCGGGATGTCCATGACAGATTTCTCACATGCGGTTCCAGAATGGTCGTACTATTTTGCTGATTGCGACGGTTCAGCATTATGAAGTGGGAAATAGATGAAGATAAAAGGAAAGATAGCAGGTGCACTTATGATACAGAATGAAATCATGCAGACCGTTGATGAGTATGTACTTCACACATATAATCGTTACCCGCTCTCCATTGATCGCGGAGAAGGTGTTCGTGTCTGGGACGCAGAGGGAAAGGAATACCTTGACTTTATGGCGGGCATAGCAGTCTATGCGCTGGGATATCACTATCCCGGCTACGATGATGCTCTTAAAAGGCAGATCGACAAAGTCCTTCACACGTCAAATCTCTACTACCATGAGCCTCTCGCGCGTGCGGCGAAGGCAGTTGTTACATCATCGGGACTCTCCAAAGTATTCTTCACGAACAGCGGGGCGGAGGCCATTGAGGGCGCGATCAAATCCGCAAGAAAATATGCGTGGCTGAAGGACAAGAAGAATGATCATGAGATCATCGCGATGAAGAGCTCCTTCCACGGACGTTCCGTCGGCGCTCTGTCTGTCACCGGGAACGCGCATTATCAGGACCCGTTCAAACCGCTCATGGGAGGCGTAGTATTTGCTGAATACAATAATATCGAGAGCGTGAAAGCACTTGTCAACGATTCTACATGTGCTATCATTATGGAGACTGTTCAGGGCGAGGGCGGAATTTATCCGGCAGATCCTGAATTTATCCGTGAGATCCGCAGAATCTGCGACGAGAAGGATATTCTTCTCATTCTGGATGAGATCCAGTGCGGTATGGGTCGCACCGGAAAGCTCTGGGCTTATGAACATTACGGAATCATGCCGGATATCATGACATGTGCGAAGGCTCTGGGATGCGGCGTGCCGGTGGGGGCATTTGTCCTGAACGAGAAAGTCGCGGCGAATTCTCTGGTCCCCGGTGACCACGGGACAACATACGGCGGAAATCCGTTTGTCTGCGCGGCGGTCGATACGGTCTTTGAGCTGTTCAGGGAAAATGACATCGTCTCTCATGCAGAAACCATGGGAAAATATCTGGCCGATGCGCTGGATGCATTTGCAGCGCGCCATGCGGACAAGGTCGTCGCGCACAGAGGACTCGGACTGATCCGAGGTCTGGAATTTGCAACAGATTGTCCGGTCGGACCAATCACGAACAGGGCGCTTGAAAAGGGGCTGCTGATCATCAGCGCGAGCAATAATGTACTGCGCTTCGTTCCGCCGCTCGTCATCACGGAATCGGATGTCGATGAGGCTGTCCGGATCCTGGAAGCGTGTATCTGAGGAGTGCGTAAGCACGGAACAATCCGTAATCGACTTTTGTCGTTTTAATCAAAACGCTGTTTCAGAACAGAAAAACATCATGCGAAAGTGACTTGTCAAGCATAAATTATTTCGTTACAATAGTATCGTGCACGGTCGGAGGCATAGCTATGTTCTTCGGAGGTGCACGATGTTTTATAATTTCAGAAATTCCATGGCTGTCTGCGTCATGGTTTTTATTCTGCTGAGCGGCTGTGCGGCGCACGGCCAAACGACCGAGGATGTACGCTTCGTCGATGATCGGAGCGTATCGGCTCTGCAGGCTGAAGGAGAGTTTCGGGAACGTGATAAGACAATGTCCGAAGCATCCTCAACACAGGACGATCTGCATCCGGATAGCGATGAATCGGGTGAAAAATCCGCGATTTATGTCGATGTCTGTGGGGCAGTGATTTCCCCGGGAGTAGTCAAAATGCCGGAAGGCTCGCGCGTGTTCGAAGCTATTGAAAAGGCAGGCGGACTCGGACAGGATGCGGACGGCAGTTATATAAACAAAGCCAGGATCCTCTGCGACGGTGAGCAGATTTACGTACCGA
Source organism: Lachnospiraceae bacterium (assembly GCA_017433725.1). Taxonomy (GTDB): domain Bacteria; phylum Bacillota; class Clostridia; order Lachnospirales; family Lachnospiraceae; genus Chordicoccus. The sequence goes on along the minus strand of JAFRGQ010000041.1, from coordinate 26,246 downwards.
CGAAAGAGGAGACGGCGGGCAGAGCCCCGCGCATGCCTGACGGGAATACGGGGGCAACGGCAGACGGCTTAGCCGACACGACGCAGGAATCCGGGACCGGCAGCAGTCAGTCACAGGGTGTCTTGGCGGATGGAAAAGTCAATATAAATACGGCAGATTCAGCGACGCTGCAGACACTGACGGGAATCGGTGAATCGAGAGCCGAGGCAATTATTTTGTACAGAGAGACGAACGGCGCGTTTGAGACCATTGAGGATATCATGAAGGTCACAGGTATCAAGAATGCGTTGTTCAACAACATTAAGAACGATATAACAGTCGGATAACGGACGTTACGCAAAGAAGTGCAGGAATTCCGGTTGGATTTAAGTCAGCTGAAGTTGATCCGAATTTATAGCCGGGTCTTGCGTGCGTGACTTGAAAGATGAGGAGATATAGATGGCAAAAAAGGTACTGGTAGTAGATGATGAGAAACTGATTGTCAAGGGCATACGATTTTCTCTCGAGCAGGACGGATATGACGTGACCTGCGCATATGACGGTGAAGAGGCACTTGAGTTCGCAAAACAGACTGAATACGATATCATCCTGCTGGATCTGATGCTTCCGAAGATTTCGGGACTTGACGTGTGTCAGCAAATCAGGGACTTTTCCTCCGTCCCGATCATCATGCTGACCGCCAAGGGAGAAGATATGGATAAGATTCTGGGTCTGGAATACGGTGCGGATGATTATATTACAAAACCGTTCAATATACTTGAAGTGAAAGCTCGCATTAAGGCGATTCTGCGCAGATCAAAGAAAAGCGCGGATGAGAAGGATAAGGCGAGGACGATCGAAGTGGCCGGGCTGCGTATGGACTGCGAGAGCCGCAGAGTCTACGTCCATGACAAGGAAGTTTATCTGACAGCCAAGGAATTCGATGTTCTTGAGCTGCTTGTGTTCAATCCCAACAAGGTATACAGCCGAGAGAACCTTTTGAATATTGTCTGGGGATATGAGTATCCGGGCGATGTACGTACGGTTGATGTCCATATTCGCCGTCTGCGTGAAAAGATTGAGGAGAATCCGAGCGATCCGAAATTTGTTCACACGAAGTGGGGCGTGGGATATTACTTCCAGAGCTGAAAATAAGCATGCGGGGTGTAAGTCATTTTTTCCAGAGTTGACAAACAATTTGAATTTTCTTTTTTAAGGAGCCTTCGTTTTCGAATAACGGTCATTCTGATCCTGATCGGTATCATACCGTGCGCGATCGGAACGGGTATAATCGTACGGGGCTACATGAACCGCGCTGTTTCTTTACGCGAAAGCAGTGTAAAGAACCAGTGCGAAATTTTGTGCAAATCTTTAGAGACAGAGGGCTATCTTGATAATCTGGATTCTCCGACTATCAACAGCGAGCTGTCTCTTCTTTCCAATGTCTATAACGGTCGCATTCTGATCGTCGATTCCGATTTTCGCGTTGTGAAGGATACCTACGATATCGACACGGGCAAAACATCTGTGTCGAAAGAGGTCGTGTCAACGTTTACAACGGGCAAGGGCACGTCTTCCTACGATGATAGAAATGCGTACATATTGATGACATTTCCTCTTCTTAAAGCATCCGGAAGAGTGGAGGGCGTCATGCTGATCTCCATATCGACGAATGAGATCGTGCAGAATACCAGAATCCTCGAGAGGCAGGGACTTGTCGTAATTGTTCTGGCTCTGCTGTTCGTTATGATAATCGGATATTTCCTTTCGGTATGGCTCGTAAAGCCGTTCATGCGAGTGACGCATGCAATTGAGGATGTCACGGACGGCTATGAGGATGAGGCAATCTCTGTTCCCGATTATACTGAGACCGTTGCCATCACGACAGCCTTCAATCAGATGCTGTCCCGCGTCAGGGCGATGGACAATTCCAGACAGGAATTCGTATCCAATGTCTCTCATGAGCTGAAAACGCCGCTGACTTCCATGAAGGTCCTGGCTGATTCCCTGAACGGACAGGAAGGGCTTCCCGTTGAAATCTATCAGGAGTTCATGCAGGACATTACACAGGAAATCGACCGAGAGAACAAAATAATCTCGGACCTTCTGTCGATGGTGCGTCTGGATAAGAAGGCGGCTGCTCTGAATATTGAGAAATGCTTTATTCCGGACCTGATTGAGGGGATCATTAAACGTCTCAGACCAATCGCCACCAAGAATCATATAACTCTGCTCGTCGAGCCGATGCCCGACGTCTATGCGGAGGTCGATGAGAGCAAGCTTTCCCTTGCATTTTCTAATCTCATTGAGAACGGCATAAAGTATAATGTGGAAGGCGGATGGGTCCGGGTATCCATGACAGCCGACCACAAGTATTTTTATGTGACCGTGGCCGACTGCGGCGTGGGAATTCCGACAGATCAGCAGGATCATATTTACGAGCGATTCTATCGCGGAGACAAATCGCACTCGACTACTATTGAAGGGACGGGTCTGGGCCTTGCCATAGCGCGAAGCGCGATAGTTCTTCACAGGGGCGTGATCAAGTTGAACAGCAAGGAGAATGAGGGGACAACATTCCAGGTCAGGATTCCGTTAAAGCATCAGAAGTGAGGTACGGTCATGCGAAGAAGCAGCCTTATAATTACATTTTTGATTATGACTCTTTTACTGCTTACCGGCTGTGCTTCAGGCAGTTCGGAAGAGGAAAAGGTAGAGAATGTCGTCTATTGTCTGGACGATGAGGAGGAGTCTCTCGAGTATGAACGGTACACAGACGACGGAAAGAATACGGAGGAGTCGATAGACGGCTATCTTAAGGTTATCATTGCAGGTCCGAAAGAAACGAGGCACAAGAGACTTCTCACGGAGAAGGTTACCGTGCAGGGATGCGAGGTCGAGGGCGGAAACGTCACGATTGATTTCTCTAAGGAATATCACGAGATGGAGAAGCCCAGAGAGGTCCTTGTCCGCGCGGGTATCGTCAGGTCTCTTATGCAGATCCCGCACGTAAAAGGCGTTCAGTTCACGGTGAACGGAAAACCGATTACAGATTCCAAGGGACAGGAGATCGGAGCCATGACTTCCGATACATTTATCGAGAATGCCGGACGTCAGATCAACACGTACTCGCATGCATCGATCAACTTGTATTATGCTTCCGAGGACGGCAAACATCTGAAGAGGGAGTCGAGGTCGATTTATTACAGCAGCAGTATGCCGCTTGAGTGGGCAATCGTAGAGCGGCTGATCGACGGACCGAAAGTCAGGGGAAATCATCCGACGGTCCCGCCGAACGTACAGATCGTATCTGTGACAAATTCTGACGGAATCTGTTATGTCAACCTGGATTCTTCTTTTCAGGCAAATGTTCTCACCGTCAGTCCGGAGGCTACCATCTATTCAATCGTCAACTCTCTTGTTGAAGATTGCAATGTCAGGAGTGTGCAGTTCTCTATCAACGGAGAATCGGATGTGGAGTTCGCCAACGGGCTGAGCCTGAAGCAGCCGTATACGGCTGATATGAGTCTGGTAGTGGATTAAAACGAATATCACATAGAGAAAAGGGCTGCCGCTTTAGGTGAAGTCACAATATATAGCAGGCGTTATCTGAAAATGCCTGCCATATATTGAGTAAACATCTAAAGCGGCAGCCCTTTTATTGTCCTATCAGGCTGTTTTCTGCTTTATTACTGCTGGGATTCTGTATGGAATCCCTCGTTGGCTACATCCGTGAGTTCCGTATAGGAGATCCATCCGGAGTAATTATCGGGATCAAAGTCGTCGGATCCGGCACCGGAGGGCTCGTAAATCGGAGAATCTATATTGGTCTCGCTGTCGGTCCATCCATCCTCCGGTTCGACCCGGAACACATTCGGTTTCTGGTAATTATCATCCTCGATGATGGCTTCTTTGAGCACGCCTCTGAAGTTGACGGGGAGAGTTCCCGTCTCGTAACTCTCTTCACTGTTTACATAGAGGGTCAACTCCTTCTTCAGAGAGAATGGGTAACCGATTGCAAAATGTCCTTCCTCCGGGTAATATCCGATCGAATTGGATGCGATGGTCAGTTCCTGAATGTTTTCGTTGACATCATAACTGTATGTCTGTTTGGATTGGAAATTCTTCCGCACATACATGGTACCGTATTCTGATGTTTTAATATCGGTCGCCTCCGTGATCGAAAAATCGCCGGCGCCGTCAATACTCAGAAAATCTATGAAGCCACCGTATGAACCGGACAGAGTTACAACGTCATCATGATAGGAGTAGAGCGTGGTCTGATGCCTGCCTGTCCTTGACGAGGTAAATACGGTAATAATATTGCTCAGATTGTCTGTGTAATTCAGATCACAGACATAAGCACCGCGAAATGTATCATACTCTTCCGCATCACAGACGAAATCGTTGATGGTCCCGTCTATCCAGAAACGCAGACTTGATAACTTGTGGTCTTTGCTGTCTTCGTTGATACGGAGTTGAATGGTATCGCTCTCTTCATCACGGTCTGGGTCAAGATCCATAATTTCGTACGGAATGAGGTCGACGACATCTTTATTTGTACTGTTCACAAAATCTGCCATGTAAACGTCGCTGCCGGAGTCGGGTGTTTCCGGCGTACTGCTTTCATCTGAATGACCGCTCAGCTGCCCTATGATCGTAGCAGCGCCTCCGGAAGGCTGCCGTGGAGTAGGGGTCGCCTGGGAAGAATCACTGTCTGAGACCGAGCTGTCGGCGACAGCGTTCGTCGCATCCTCGAGCATCAGGGATTCTCCGCAACCGGTCTGTGAGAGGACAAGAATGGATGCAATGATGAGAACAAGCTTTCTTTTCATTTGCAAATACCTCAAATACTATGAACACGAGGTTGATAACAACATTGTGCAAATGCAGAAAATGTGCATTTGCAAGAAAATCAGATTTCATGCAAAGTATAGCAATGAGTTTTACTAAAATCAACTGAATTTCATTTTTTATGCCTAATCATGAAATGAGAGGGTACAGATCCGACGTTATAAAAGAAATTTACTGTAATAAAGTGAAAATGTGTGTTAGAATGCACTGTGAAACGTCAAAATTGATGAAGAAGAGAGAGGAAAGAGATGAATTTTGTTTTCATATCCCCAAATTTCCCGGAAGCTTTTTCAAGGTTCTGTGCCGGACTTCACGATAACGGCGTGAATGTTCTCGGAATCGGGGACGCACCGTATGATGAACTGAATGACGAACTGAAGTATGCCCTGACAGAGTATTTTAAGGTGGATTCTCTGGAGAACTATGACCAGATGGTCCGGGCAATGGGGTATTTTACATTCCACTATGGTAAGATCGATTGGGTCGAAAGTAATAACGAGTATTGGATGGAGCAGGATGCAGCTCTTCGTACGGACTTTAATATCACGACGGGGCTGAAGTCGGACGAGATCGTGCGCTTCCGGAGCAAATCCGAGATGAAGAAGTACTATGTAAAAGCAGGCGTCCCTACTGCGAGATGGCATATGGTCACGGATCTGTCAGAAGGATACGCGTTTGCGGAGAAGACAGGTTATCCGATCGTGGTGAAGCCGGATCGCGGAGTCGGAGCCGAGGCCACCTGGAAGCTGAATAGTGATGATGATCTTGAAGAGTTCTTCAGAAATAAGCCGACAGTTCCTTATATAATGGAGGAGTTCATAAAGGGAGAAGTCACGACCTTCGACGGAGTCTGTGATTCGAATTCCAATGTGCTCTTTGCAGCAAGCCATATAACGCCGGGTTCTATCATGGATATGGTGAACGAGGGGAAACCCTGTTTCTACTATGTTAATAAGAGTATTCCCGAGTCTGTCCGCAGCGCGGGTGAGAGAACACTCAAGGCCTTCAAGGTCCGGAGCCGTTTCTTCCATCTTGAGTTCTTCCGCCTGACAGAGGACCGTGAGGGAGTAGGCAAACGCGGTGATATTGTCGGTCTTGAGGTGAACATGAGGCCTGCCGGCGGGTTTACACCGGATATGCTGAATTTCAGTCAGAGTGCAGACTGCTTCAGGATATGGGCGGACATGATTGCATTTGACGAGAACAGACATCCGGTTGAAGGACCGTCTCAGTATTGCATCTATTGCGGAAGACGTGACGGGATTTCTTACTATCACTCGTTGGAGGATATCGGAAACAGGTTCGGTGAGAAATGCAAGATGCTGACGAGAATGCCGGATGCCCTTGCAGGAGCGATGGGTAATCAGGTGTGCATTGCCGCATTCAATACACTTGATGAAGTGGAGGAGTTCGTAAAATATGCATACGGACCCATCGAGTGTGCATCAATCACACGCTGGTGAGGTGCTGCATGGAGCCTGACAAGAGTACTGATCACAACATATATTTTGCGCCCATGGAAGGGATCACCGGTCATGTTTACAGGAGCGCGCACGCAAAACACTTCAGCGGTATCGACAGATATTATCTGCCGTTCATTGCAGCGCATGCAACCCACACCATGAAGAATAAAGAGAAGAAAGACGTAAGCCCGGCACAAAATGTCGGGCTTTGTGCAATTCCTCAGGTGCTTACGAAAAATGCGGATGATTTTCTCTGGACGGTGGATGAGCTCACCGCGCTCGGCTACCGGGAGATCAATCTGAATTTCGGCTGTCCGTCGCCGACCGTGACATCCAAGGGGAAGGGCGCTGCCTTTCTCGGAGAGCCGGATGAGCTGGACAGATTTTTGGAGAGCATTTTCGAAGAGCTGCAGCGACGCGGGCTCCTTATCACTGAAACGATGGAAGCCGGAGACGGGTGCAATCGGAATACGCATGCGGGTAAAGGTGGTCTGCATGTTTCGGTCAAGACGCGTCTTGGGGTGGAGAGTACGGATGAGTGGGAGAGGATATTTGCAATTTACAACCGTTATCCGATCAGCGAGTTGATCGTTCACGCAAGGACTATGCGAGAGCTTTATAACGGGGAAACCCACGTTGATACATTCGGAGAGATCCTCAGCCGAAGCCGGATCCCGGTCTGCTATAACGGAAACATTAACACCGCTGATCAATACCGAAGTATTCTCGAACGATTTGGAGAAGATCCTCATTTCACCGGAGTCATGATCGGCCGAGGACTGATTGCCAATCCGGCGCTGGCACAGGAAATCAGGGGAGGAGATCCTCTGGATGCCGCGTCTCTTCGTTTATTTCATGATGAGGTCCTTGCCGGATATCAGGAAGAGCTCTCGGGGGACACCCATGTCATCAGCAAGATGAAGGAGCTCTGGTGGTATATGGGTCCAATGTTCCTGAATGCTGAGAAACCGCTCAAGAGGCTCAGGAAATCAAAGACTGTGAGGGAATACAGGGCGGCGGTTCACGAGGTGCTTAAGTGCGAGATCCGCAGGTAGAAGTCGTCACAATCTATCTGAATGTAGGGGATGATGTAGAGGATCGGATATGGTATAATGTATCTTATCAGAACCTGCGAAGCAGGTTCTGATAAGATAACGAGCGACAAACGGAGCGGTCGCGAGTCTAAACATGAAGCGGTTGCAATAAAATAACTATCAGAACCTGCGAAGCAGGTTCAGCAGGATTCACGCAGTGAAGCCTGCGTTAGCCCCGTAGGGGCTGATAAAATACACGGATACTTTAAACAAACGATATGCGGGGAGCTAAAATATGGCTGATAAGATTAACGGAGTACTGAATACGCCGGGCGAAGGCGAAGGTATTGCCGACCTCGACCATTACTACGAGGATATGCCTGGGCAGTATATCGATGATGTTTTAAAATCGGAACTTCCGGGAAGCCATCTGGATCATCTTCTGTATGGTGAACTTCCGGGAAGTCATCTCGATGTCATTCTGGAGGCACCGCTGCCGGGTGACGACATGGATGAACTGTTGTACTCCCCTTTGCCGGGAGGATCTTCCTATGGGGCTGACCGAATCGGAAGCAGAAGTCAGGGGCACCACAATCAAGGGGCGTCCGGTTCGGACAGGACAAGGCAGAGAGACCAGTTCTATGAAAGACGCAGAGCGAGAGAAGAAGAAAAGAGAAAAAAGGAATTTCTTGACTCCGTAGAGAAGGAAAGTTACGCGGAGGCACAGGCGGCTAAGAACAGAATAAACAGTGGATCGGGGAAGGTAACTGATGATCTCGATACGCTTTGGAAAGCGGTCCGGCGAAATGTTCAAGAGAGCAGTTCACCACTCAGTCGAGCCATGAATACTTCAAAGTTCGTAAGGAGCCAGGCCAGAAAAGAAAAAAAGGCAGCAAAGACAAGAAAGATGGGACCGATAGGTGCATTTTTACTCATGATCTTTTTCCTGACTTTTTTGAACCGACTCGTCATACCTCTGGTCGGTCACTTCATTTCCTCCCGTCCAAGCTCACAGATTGAGAATAATGATCCGAAGGAAGACGGATTCTATATGACGGATGAAGAGTTCAACAGTTTCTATAACATTTACAATTCTGTTATAGAGGAGAAATCAACATTTAAGGAACTCTTTGATCTGTCGAATATAGAGTTTGTCTCCAATTATGAGGAAAACGGTTTTGAGATGAATAGCAACCAGGAAAAGGGAATTGTTTCAGGAGCCTATTCTGAAGATATGACTTTTGTGAATGTCTACAGAAATAAGGAGTACCTGGATTTTTCCTGCCAGAACGTATCGCATCAGATAGATCGGGATGTGGTAGCAAGGGCATTGTCCGGTAAGTCTACGGATTATGTGACAGAGAATCTCGGAAAGACTGCGGGTGAACTGGGTATTGATTGGAATACAATCGACAGGTTCATCAAGGCATGGGAAAACGATAATGATGTGCACTATTCAACCGACGACTTCACGATCTATTATTACGATTACGATGAATCCTGCGCTTTTTATATGTTTGGGGACGAGCAGGTATATATTTCGTTCAACAAAGCCGGACAATTTCTGGAGATGATTGCTGTGTGGCAGTGAAAGGCGATTGCGCCTTCCGCAGCGCATGTCTGCGATCCGCCGTGCCTAAGCATGTGTAACAATGCTCCGGTGGAGCATTGTGTAGCGTAGGCTTTTATTCTTCATCGCGAGACTGTACTCACGATGAAGACGAATGTCACCTTGCGCGCGTATCTTATGACTAATGTGTAGTGCGCGATGAAGTATAAACTAAAATTAAGGAGGGAATGCTATGAAGATTGCAATGGCAAATGACCATGCAGGCACAAACATGAAGAACGAAATTAAGAAACAGCTCGAGGCAATGGGACACGAAGTTGTTGACTTCGGCACCTATGACACAGAACCGGCCGATCTTCCGGATTACATCTATCCCGCAGCACTCGCTGTCGCGAAAGGAGAATGCGATAGAGGAATCTTTGTTGACGGCGTCGGATACGGAAGCGCTATGATCGCCAATAAGATCAACGGCATTTATGCAGCAGTCTGCCAGGACACTCTTTGCGCTGCTCTTTCACGTCAGCACAATGATACCAACGTTCTCTGCCTCGGCGCTAAGATCATAGGAACGCTGATTTCGACAGAGATCGTGAATACCTGGATGACGACAGATGCTTTCACAGCTGAGAAGTATGTAAAGCGTGTTCAGAAAGTCAAGGATATCAACGACAAACATTGCGTACCGGTCAAATAACAGGAAAACGGTCACAATACGAGTCTCGCTCGCGAGACTTGGCGCGGGATTAAAGTTCGGCGCAAACTATGAAAAAAGGCAAAATGAAACGGGGCATCGCAGTTTAAATGCGGCTGCCCCATTCTTTTTGGTTCAACTCTCTGTATTCTTTCGGGGTCATGTGGAAATGCTCCCGGAAAGCCCGGTTAAAGGTGCGCTGGCTGCCGAAGCCGGCATTTTCATAAGCCTCTGTGATCGACTGGTCTGTGTATTCAAGCAGGTATCGGACATATTCGAGTCTGGTGATGTTCAGATACTTGTTGAAATTCATGTGGAATGTTCCCGAAAAAATTCTGGAAAGTGCAAACGGACTCACAAACAAATCATGCGCAACTTTTGTAAGCGTCAGGTCTTCCTCTGTGTAATGCTCGGCAATGTAGGATACAGTCCGGTAGACAAGGTTTTCGCCGGTACCGGTACTTTTTTCTTTGAGCTTGAGGTAAGGCAATATCCGTGCGAGTATGATCATGACATAAGCCTGATGGAGGATATCGTCGTGCGGACTGTCCTTGTCCACATCGAGAGTCTCGAGTGCATAATAGATGTCAGGATGAACATCTTTAGCGCGTATGATCGGATCGACCGGTACGAGTGTTGTGATCGTCTGCATGAATGAACCGCTCAGGGAAGGCGTTGCCAGCATATAAAGCGTGCTGCCTTGTTCACCGAAGGATTGATAGTGATGGATCTGTTCGGGAAATATTACGGCCAGATCTCCTTTTTCAAGACCGTAAAGCGTCGTACCGACACCCACGGCCAGAGTGCCTTCGAGACAGTAGGCGAATTCTATGTTTTTATGAAGGTGCGGCGGGATGTGCTTGGAGTTCATCCTGAAGATTTCGAAGTCGTTTTTTTCTTTATAGTGTAATGAATACATGTAGCCCTCCCGATACATGGAACGAGACTTGAACAGTCGAAAGGCAGCTTATGAGAGTACTTCGCATATGTCTGTAAATTTAATATAAGCGTATTCAGGCAGAGAATGCAAGAGTTTTTGACTGGCCAATTCAAAAAGACCGCAAGTTTTGTCTACCTTGCATTTTTTGCTTAAACAAGACCGGCTCAGAGCATAAAAAAACTGTGTTTAGACAGTATTTTTAATGCTAAGCTGCAAGTTTTGACTAATTTTGGTATGGATTTGTCAGGCATTGATGGTATAATTACAGTATTATAATATCATATAAAAAGTAGTGCACGGAGATTTGACGTATAGGCAGAAATGCCTTTTCATATATCTGCATAGTCATCTTTCAGCAAAGGGAATGCCCCGCGAGTTATCGCGGGGCATTCCTGACTTTGAGGTGTCTCGGAACGGAGCAGAATATTCTTGCCGCTCAATCGTCGTAAACAGGAATAGAGCATGGAGCGAAAGGTAAAAATCCGGTTGCATTTCTGCCCGGAATCAGCTAATATTTCTGACTGTGCAGATATAAGGATATGGATGAGATTCAGGTCTCGCGAGCAGGTCTTAGATGAGAAAAACAACACAGGAAGAATTTGAACAGAGGTAAAAATGTCCAGAAGAAAAGAAGATGACATGAGCTTTGACATTAAGCGCGCATATGAGAAGTGGCTCGAAGAAGGACAGCCCATACAGGGGGATGAGACGAAAGAGGAGAAGGAGACAGTCAGACAGCGCAGTGAGAAGGCAAGCAGAAAACAGAGTGCTCCTGCTGATTCCCGCGAGAAAGATCGAAAGAACGGACGGAGGGACCGCAGTTCGGACAATCACCAGGGAAAATACCGTGGAGACTTCCGTAAAAAAGCACCTGCCTCCCGCACAGGCATAAAGGGTGTCCGGGGACTTCCGGAGATTCCGAAGGTGGATCCTGAGTCGAGTTTTCCGAAATGTCCCGTTCGCAAGCGCTGCGGCGGCTGCAGTTTCATCGGTCTTGATTACAAGTGGACTTTGGAATACAAGGAGAAATATGTCTCCGAACTTCTGAGACCTTATGTCAAACTGAGCGGCATCGTAGGTATGGATGATCCGTACCACTACAGGAACAAGGTGAACGCTGCCTTTGCACATGTGAAGGATGGACGCCGCGAGAGAAATGTCAGCGGAATCTATGAGGCAGGCACACACAAGGTCGTTCCCGTAAAGGAATGTCTATTGGAAGACAAGAGAGCGGACGCGATTATTCAGGATATCCTGAAGATGACCCGTGATTTCAAAATCAAGATTTATGATGAGGATAGCGAATACGGACTTCTCCGCCATGTTATGGTCCGCACAGGACATGTGACGGGGCAGGTCATGGTCGTGCTTGTGCTGGCGTCAGCGATCCTGCCGAATAAAAATGCTTTTGTCGAGAAACTTCTTGAGAAGCATCCGGAGATCACGACGATCGTGATCAGTGTAAATGACGAGCATACCTCCATGGTCCTCGGCGACCGCGAAATCGTCATCTACGGTAAAGGATACATTGAGGATAAGCTGTGCGGAAACACTTTCCGAATCTCACCGAAGTCATTCTATCAGGTGAACTCGATACAGACGGAGAAGCTTTATCGCCAGGCTGTGAAGTTCGCGAACCTGACAGGCCGTGAGAGGGTAATTGACGCGTACTGCGGTATAGGAACAATCGGTATCACAGCCGCTGCAAAAGCGAAAGAAGTGATCGGAATCGAGTTGAACGGTGACGCGGTCAGAGATGCGGTCAGGAACGCTCGTGCCAACGATATTCGCAATATATCATTTTATGAAAATGACGCCGGCGTTTTCCTCAGGGGTATGGCAGAGGAGAAAGAGATGTGCGAGGTCATCTTTATGGATCCGCCGAGAAGCGGTTCCACGGAGGAGTTCATGCAGGCTGCGGTTGACATGAGACCGGGCAGGATCATTTACATCTCCTGCGAGCCTACGACGCTGGCGAGAGATCTCAGATGGTTGAAGAAGCATGGCTATAAGGCGAGGGAGGCTGTGGCTTATGATATGTTCCCATTCACCGAGAATGTGGAAACTATTGTTTTGATGACAAAGCAGGGGTGATGAAAAAGGCGTCAACTGACTGCTTTCCGACGCAAGATCGGATGTGTCAAATTACCTGACAAGACAATTGTCGCTTTTCGTTTTTTTCTTGTCCGTAATGTGTTATTATATTCATTAAAGATGAACTAATAAGTAACTTTGGTTTTATGAGGCAGAGAAAATGAATGGTGAGAAACGCAGAGAGCAGCTTGTACAGATTCTCAGCAAAAGTGAATCGCCGGTGGCCGGAAGAGTATTGTCGGAAAGCCTGAAAGTCAGCCGGCAGGTTATTGTTCAGGACATCGCACTCCTTCGCGCGAACGGAATGCAGATCTTTTCCACCAGCAGAGGGTATTACCTTCAGTCTACAGAGTCTCTGAGCAGGGTTTTTAAGGTGAGACATACAGAAGAGGAAGTAGAAGAAGAGCTGAATCTCATTGTGGATCTGGGCGGGAGAGTAGAAGACGTATTTGTCTACCACAAGGTTTACAATGTGGTCAGAGCAGATCTGCATCTGAAATCCCGCTGGGAGGTGCAGAGATACCTCGACGAGATAAAGAGCGGTGAGTCAAGCCTGCTCATGAAAGTCACGAGCGGTTATCATTATCACACGGTCAGTGCGGATTCCAAGGAGACGCTGGATCTGATACAGGAGAAGTTGGCGGAGCGGGGCTTTCTTGCGCCGCTCAGAGATTATGAACCGGTGAATTTTTGGGTAAAGTGAGACGGAATTAAAGAGGGGCTGTTGCATATAGGCGTGAGCCACAATATATTGCAGACGTTATTTTCAAATGTCTGCAATATATTATGGCAACAATGCCTGATGCGACAGCCCGTTTATTCTTCATCGCGCAATACTTGTGACGTTAGACTATGATACGCGCACAAGACGACACTCATCTTCATCGTGAGTACAATTTCGCGATGAAGAATTTCACTGCTATATTTAACGCGGATTCAACATATGATATACCCTTGTCTCGTAAGGTCTGAGTAAGAACTCAGGCCCGTTTTTTTTGTAATTGCAGAGCACAAGCTCCTTCTCCGCCTTTCTCCAGAACCGCGGCATCCAGAGTTTGGTATCCTGTTTCGAATAAGAGCAGACGATAAGATACCTGTCCCCGTCAAGTGAGCGCTCATATTCGAAAAGCTTTGAGCAGAGGGGATAGTATTCCTGATAGGTACCGTAGATCAGAGTGTCCGTGCTCTTGCGCAGAGCCAGACATTTGCGGTAAAAGTTCAGGATGCTGCTCGCGTCTTTCTCCTCGGCAGCGGCGTTTACCTTTTTATAGTTCGGGTTCACATAGAACCATGGCTTGACTTCCGAGAAGCCGGCATTTTCAGAATCATCCCACTGAACCGGCGTGCGGGAAGAATCCCTGCTCGAAATATGGATTCTGCGGAGGCGCATCTCCCCGGACTCACGCTTATGGAATGTATGATACGCATTTTTGGAAGCAATGTCCTCATACATATCGATTGACGGCAGGTGGATGTTTGTCATGCCGATCTCCTGTCCCTGGTAGATAAAGGGACAGCCCTGCTGGAAGATATAGCTGGCGGCAAGACACGTGCCGGACTCTCTCCAGAACCTTATACTGCCGTATCGGTTTATCACCCTGGGGTGATCGTGATTCTCCAGATACAGTGCATTCCAGGCTTTGCCCTGAAGAGTGTTCTGCCACTTTGAAAATGCCCGCTTGAGCTTTCGAAGACTGAATCTGTGCCACACATACTCCGTCAATATACAGTCCGCCATCATGGTATCGAACTGAATCATCATGTCGAGGACACGGTCCTCGCCGGTGATGTAGGTCATGGCAGTCTGGACCGGCGTCATGGGTGCTTCACCGATCTGAACGGCATTGTATTCCTTTGCCACTTCGCGGAATTCATGCAGGTAATCCATGAGCTTCGGACCGTCCTTATAGTAGGGCAGACCGTTGATGGCAGGCAGCCATGAGATGCCGTTCGGAAGGTCCTTCACCTTGGATATGAAGGTTATGACATCTTCCCGGAATCCGTCCACGCCCATGTCGAGCCAGAAGCGCATGATTTCCTTGACCTCGTTGCGGACGTCCGGATTGTCCATGTTGAGGTCCGGCTGTTTTCTTGCAAATATATGAAGATAGAACTGATCCCTCTCCTCGCAGAACTCCCAGGCCAGTCCCTCGAACTGGCTGAACCAGTTGTTGGGCGGAAGACGCTTGCCTTTTATAGTGAGCGGGTCACGCCAGATATAATAGTCGCTGTAGGGATTGTCCTTGCTTTTTTTGCTCTCGAGGAACCACGGATGCTCGTCGGATGTATGGTTGATGACGAGATCCATGAGGACATACATTCCGAGTTCATGGGCCTTATCCAGAACTTTTTTGAACTGATCCAGGGTGCCGTAATCGGGATGGATGTCTCTGTAGTTGGAAATGTCATAACCGTAGTCTGCATTCGGTGAGGGATAGATCGGTGAGAACCAAATCGCATCCACACCCAGAGAGTGTATGTATTCCAGTTTATCATAAACGCCGTATAGATCACCTATACCGTCTCCGTTCCCGTCAGCGAAACTGCGGATCCAGATCTGGTAGAAGGACAGGCGGCGAAAATCTATGTCTTTTCTCATAGGTTCAACCGTTCTTCGTCGGCCATATCGTGTGATAGCCGGTATTGCAAATCTCAGTGGAAGCTGACCCGCCGCTGCAGGCGGCGGGTTTCGGACATGTATTGATCAGACAGGGCGGAGATCATTCGCTATCGCTGTTCATCGATTCCAATGCCTCCAGCTCTACGCCCGTTGCAGTCTTTACGGTTTTCTTGAAAGCATTGGAGGCGTCTTCTATGCCCTGCTTCATGGCGGCCTGTTTCTCACTCATCGAATTCTTAATGTCGGCGGTCGTTTCATCTAATTTCGTCTGTAATGCCTGACCCGGCTCGATTATGAACTGACGGAAAAATGCTCCGGGAGTCTCTTTATTCAGAGTCATCTTGGAGGATACGCCGCGAGTCAGCTCATCAATAGCAGAACCGATCGTGTCGCCGGCTTCCTGGAAGTTCTCCATCATGCCGGTCGCTGTATCCTTAAAACTGCTTATTACCTCCTGCTGGAGGAGTCTGGACTTATGGCCTTGGGTCATTCCCGCTGCGACAGCCTGAATCAGGTAGTCGGTGACCTGATGGTAGCGCTGTGTCTTATTCCCTTTCTTGTAATTTTCAAGCACAACCTGATATCGGTCGTACGCTATGCCGACCGCATCTTTCCAGGACATGTAGATCTCGTTCATGGCGTTATCACCGACCTCATGGAGATGAGGAATATCCTTGCATGCTTCTTTGAGGAAGGCAGCCATGGCGTCCGCATTTTCTTCGATTGTAAAACCGTTGCGTCCGTCTGTGATGTCCTCCGCGGCGCATGAGCCCTCGATGAGAACACTGGCGAGGCCGCAGGCGGCAGCTTCGCGGACGACAAGGCCGTTTGTATCAAATGTTGACGGGAAAATGAACAGGTCAGCTCTCGTATTCCATGCGCGAAGAACGTCGCGGTCATAGATCGGACCGGTGAAAATGCATTTGCCCGGAACGTCATTGTCATCCATGAAGCCGTATTCGCGTGCTTTTGCCTGCATATCGTCCATGTCGGGACCCTTGCCGATGAAGACCATGCGGAAGTCCTGTCCGGAATCGGAAAGCTGCTTTAAGGCGTCGAGGATGAGCGGGATACCTTTATAGGTGATGATTCTGCCGACGAAGAGGAACATCGGGATATCCTCCGGCAGATCATAGCCGGTGATCGCCTTTGCGACATCTTCGTCGCTTACACGCCCTTTGTCAAAGTCAACGCCGTTGTTCATGACGATATAATCTCCGCGGAATCCGAGGGCCTTTAAGCTTTCACCTGCGCCGCGGCTAACGACCCAGACCTCGTCACACGCTTCGATGTTGCCGACCATGGCCTTGATCGTTTCATCTGCCATGGCTTTGAGCTTTATATACCTGCGAAGATCGATATCATACTTTGTGTGGTATGTGAAAACGATAGGAGCTCCGGTGCGCTCTCTGAGGAGACGTCCGATGATGGTCGCTGTTGCCGGGCAGTGGGAATGGATGATGTCAGGCATGAACTCAGCAAGCTTGGATACCTCTTTTTCGACCAACGGGTTGCCGGTCCTGTAGCCGTTGGCCTGGGCAGCAGTGTCAAAACTGCTGTAGGCGACGACTGGGTATCTGTATTGGTTATAGATTGCGCCGGGATAACGAGGGGTGCCTACCACAATCTGAGCATTGTAGTCATCCTGGAGATAGTTCGCGTAGTTTATGAGTACATTGGCGACACCGTCGAGGACGGGAGGAAATGATTCATTCAATAAGCAGACTTTCATAGATTTTCCAGCCTTTCAAAATATTATGGTTTGATCTGTTAGAAAAATTACACATATATGTATTATAACGCATAATGAGGGGTTTGCGTTAGGAAATGTATCTATCTTCTGCAAGAACACCATAAACGTGTTATAATGATAGTTGCAGTACAGACAGAACTATCAGAGGATGGAGCGGAGCTTATGACGGGACAGATCAGGATCGCCATCCCCTCTGCGGGAAAAAAGATTGAAAACTATGTTAATGCGGTACAGTACCTGGGAGAATATGCCGATACCGTCAGTTATGATGTCGAGGTCAATGAATTTGACGGTCTGATTATGCCCGGCGGATATGATGTTTATCCGAAATGGTACGGGGAGGAAATCGCCGGCAGCCTGAAGATGGACAGAGAGCTGGACAGCCTTCAGTTCATGGTCCTTGACCGGTTTATGAAAGCCGGAAAGCCGGTCCTCGGCATCTGCCGCGGACATCAGATTCTTAACATTTATTTCGGCGGAACGCTGGTTCAGGATATCGGATACGGCGGAAAGATGCTGCACACTCCGAGTGTCTGGGGCATTGATAAGGTGCACCCGACGAGGGCATCAGCCGGGTCATGGATCGCGAAGATTTACGGCAAGACAGATATCCGGACCAACAGCGCGCACCATCAGGCGGTCAAAAGGCTTGGCGCCGGCATGGTGCCGTGTCAGTGGGGAGAAGACAGGATCATCGAGGCGTGCTATCACAAGGAGCTGCCGGTCATTTCCGTTCAGTGGCATCCGGAGCGTATGTGCTTTGAGAAGGAGAGAAATGACACGGATTGCGGGCAGCCGGTCTTTGAGTATTTTCTCGATATGTGTCAAAAATACAGAAATGTGTAAGGTGCCAAAGAATTCTCAAAGAATTGAATAAATCGCGTGCTTTTACGTGTAAGTCTGTATATAATGAAAAGAAGTGAAAAAAATAATGAAAGGCCATAGGAGCGTCATGGAAATTAAAAAGTTGGAAGTTAACACACGATATAAGCAGGCTTATCATGCAAACGTTTCATCCGGGTGGTCCAATGACCCCAACGGAATGATTTACTTTAACGGCAAAGCGCACCTGTTTTTCCAGCACTATCCGCATCAGCCGTCATGGGGAACCATGCACTGGGGACACTATGTGACAGATGATTTTATCAAATGGGAAGAACTGCCCATATCTCTTGTGCCGGATGAGAATTATGAACAGATCTGCGGATGCTGCTCCGGCAACGCAATCGCAATCGATAATAAACTGTATCTCATGTACACAGCTGCTCAGCCGGATCGCCAGAGACAGTGCTATGCCATCTCTTCCGATGGGGGTGTAACTTTCAAAAAAGTTGCCAACAATCCGATTCTTCGCTCGGAACAGCTTTCCGAC
Organism: Lachnospiraceae bacterium; assembly: GCA_017433725.1. Lineage (GTDB taxonomy): Bacteria > Bacillota > Clostridia > Lachnospirales > Lachnospiraceae > Chordicoccus. Next base: position 7,876 of record JAFRGQ010000041.1, on the reverse strand, counting down.
GAGGTGGCAAAAAGCGATTTCCGTGATCCGAAACCTTTCCGCAAGGACGGATGGTTCTACTGCCTTGCCGGCACACGAATCATTGACCCGAATAAACCGGATGAGGGAAGCGGAAGCTATTCCACATATCTGCGATATATGAGCGGCGGAAACCCATCCATGGAATTCGATCCCGACGGCCCGATTTCGGGAAGCGTGTCGGAATTCACAGTCGAGCCGGCTAACGGCTACGGCAACATGATCCTGTTCCGTTCCAGAGATCTCTATCACTGGGAGTATCTGGGCAAGCTGATCGATCGCACGCCGGGATTCAACGAGAATTACTTCAAGCTCGACGGCGTATACGAATGTCCTGACTACATCAATTTCGGCGATACGGATGTAATCCTTGCAAGTCCGCAGAACCTTCCGCAGGACGGCAATATGTATGAAAATATACACTCGTCTCTCGCACTCATCGGCAAGCTGAATTTCGAGACCGGCCACTTTGATATCAGGGATATCCAGGAACTGGATGCGGGCTTTGATTTCTATGCTCCGCAGAATCTGCCGATGCCTGACGGACGTAATATTATGATTGCATGGAAGGAAATGTGGGATCGCTCTTATCCGACACAGGAAGACAACTGGGCAGGCACATACACGCTGCCGCGCGAGCTGTCCTTTAAGGACGGAAGAGTGTATCAGGCACCGGTCCGCGAAGTTGAGAAATATCATGCAAATAAGGTCGAGATCTCGGACCTGGTCATTGCAGACGGATCAGCGTCCGTTCCGGGTATCGAGGGGAACATAATCGATCTCACAGCAGAGTTCAAACTGAACAGCGCAAATGCAGTCGGCATCCGCTTCTTCAAGGGCACCGAGCATGAGACGGTCATCCGCTATGACAGGAATGCAGGAACCGTAGTTATGGACCGCACCAATGCGGGTATTCCGCTCACAGGCAAGGAAGAGAACATCAATATCCGCACATGCGATGTCGAGAAGACAGATACGATCAAGTTCCGTGTATTCCTTGACGTCATTTCTGCCGAAGTATTTATCAACGACGGAAGATATACGATCACAGGCAACATGTATCCGAATCCTGAGGATATCGGTGTCGAGTTCTTTGCGGAAGGCGGAGAGGCAACGGTATCTGCTGTCAAGTATGACATGGATGTGAAATAAAATCATTTTCGGATAAAGAAAACAGAACCATGAAGAGGAATACATGTCGGACATTAGAGAATTATCTGAAGTGAGAGCTGAGATCGACGCGATCGATTCAAAGATCAGAAATCTTCTGATGGAGAGGATGGACTGCTCATACGATGTCGCCCGGGCAAAAATCGGATCCGGCGATCTTACGATATACCGTCCTGACCGCGAGGAGGAAATTCTGAGGAGACTCGGGAACGGAATATCGGAGGACCGCAAAGCCGAATATCTGGCTATGGTCCGAAAAATCATGGAAACAAGCCGCATGTACCAGTACGGCGTGATCTATGATAACTGTGAGGATGTATCAGAGAAACTCTTTGCCGGGATCAGGATTCCCGCAGATGCTTCGCGAGTAAAATTGCGCCTTACACGTCCGAATCGTCCGAATTCCATGTCGGCTATCCTCTCCATGATCGGAGATTACGGCTATAACATGGAATGCATGGAACGCATCGATGCGGGAATGGAGAGCGGGGCGGTGACATTTGACCTCACGGTTCTCGGCGACTTGAATGATGTGCACATGAGAAAGCTCATGTATCAGCTGTCGATGGAGAGCAGCGGGTTCCGTATTCTTGAAGTGTTATGAAGAATAAAACAGCAGGCTGTACATCTTATGCATATTCAGCATAAGATGTACAGCCTGCTTTATACTTACCAACTAAAACTTTCCACATGCAGTCCCTGAACAGTCTTGTCAGAAAACAGTTCCTGTGACCGTGTTACAAATATGAATCGGTATATCTGGTTTCTTATACGTCTGTATCGTTCATACTGTCTTCAAGAGCGTCAACGATAGTCGGAACGACCTTGGTAACCTTCTCCTGAACCTCTTTCGGTGCATACGGGAATGTGTAGGAGACATCGGATGCCTCGAGCAACGGAAGATCATTCAGAGAATCGCCGATACCGTAGACCTTGCAGTCACCGAAATATTCACGGATAACGGAAACGGCCTCACCCTTGGATGTGCCCTTCGGAGCGATGTCTACTTCGATGACATTCTGGAAAGCATTCAGATAATCGCCGTATTTATCGTTGATTTCCTTGGTGAGGGCAGCTGCCTCTTCAAGTGTCTCGCAGTGAATACCGACGCCGTGGACCATGCCCTGCGGAGCATCGTCCATACCTGTGATGACGTTGTACTCGCCCGGATAATCCATTTCCTCAAATACGTTGATGACGCCATCGATATCGATGGAGATCCTGTTGCCCCTCGGCTTGACGTCTTTCACGATCTTATCAATAACGTCACGGTCAACGAAGAGCTTGCGGATTCCCTTCATATCCTTATCGATAATATTGGAACCGGTGCTGGTGATCCAGAAATCAGGATCGAAATAGCCGCCGATGAACGGAGTGAGACCGCCGACCTGTCTGCCGGTGCAGAGACCGAAATAATTTCCTGCCGCCTGATACTCCTTGATTTTAGCGACATTTTCGGGCGGAAGCTTTACTTCTGCCTTGTAGAAATACAGTGTTCCGTCGAAATCACTTGCAAATACTTTTTTCTTCATCACTTCTTTCCTTTCATCATTTTTTACACACGCACAGCGAATCCTTGCCCGCTAAAGCTGATATGTATATGATACCATGGATAGGGTAAGAATTGTTAGGTTTTTTCATTTTCGTTGTTCGATTATTAAGTATGTATGCTAAAATAAGATATCTGCCTGCGTCCGTATATCAAACGGAGCGGCAGTGCCGGCGAAGGCAGTAATTTAGAAAGGAAGCGACATGAAACAGGATATTTTCAGAAAGAAGAGTCTGGAGAGGATTCAGTCTCCGGAGCAGATAGATGATTATGTTCGTGTAGTCACGCCCGGACTGTGGCTCATCATTGCGGCCATAACCCTCCTTCTGATCGCGGGAATCACCTGGGGGATCGCGACAAGACTTGAGGTCAGCGTAACACACCAGGACGGAACAGTGACAACAGAGGAAATCGCCCCGATTTCATTTGTGATAGATGAGGGTAAGTAAACATGGGATTAATAAACAAGCAGGCTCCGCTGGAGCCGGTCACGGCGGGACATGTTGCAAAAGTGCCGATCGTCATGCAGCTGGAAGCGCTCGAATGCGGAGCCGCGTCTCTGTGCATGATACTGGCATATTTCGGCAAATGGCTCCCGCTTGAACAGGTCCGGAAGGACTGCGGTGTATCGAGGGACGGATCCAATGCGAGAAATCTTCTCATCGCCGCAAGATCATACGGACTGGAGACAAAAGCATACCGGTTCGAGCCGGAATTTCTGAAGGAGAACGGTGTCTTTCCGTGCATCATTCACTGGAATTTTAACCATTTCCTTGTCCTGAACGGATTCAAGAAGAACAAAGCTGTTCTCAATGACCCCGCGAGAGGCACCGTGGAAGTGTCTATGGAGGAATTTGACGAATCCTTCACCGGTGTCTGTATGCAGTTCTTCCCGACTGAGAACTTTGTTCAGTCCGGTAAGCCAAAGAGCATCTGGGGGTTCGTCAGGAGAAAGCTCACCGGAACATCCGAAGCCATTACATTTTTTATAGTGACATATATTCTTACTTCAATCATGGGCATTATCAGCCCTGCCTTCACCCGCGTATTCTACGATTACCTGCTTCCCGGAAGAGAGCCGAACTGGGTAATTCCGTTCCTTGTGATTTACAGCGTGTTCGTCTCGCTGGAAGTCATTTTGACAGTCGTGCAGACGCTGTTCTCCCTGCGTCTTGAAGGCAAATTCGCGATCATGGCCAATTCCGAATACATGTGGCACGTACTCCGCATGCCCGTAGAGTTCTTCTCGCAGAGACTTGTGGGGGATATTGCCATGCGAAAAGAGAGCAATTCGGGTATTACTACGACATTGATCAAAACGCTGGCTCCCGGTATTCTGAACATGGTGCTGATCGTCGTGTATTTTGTGCTTCTTATCAAGTACAGTGTTGTTCTGACTGTTGTAGGCGTCGCAAGCATTCTGATCAACTGGGCGCTTGCCAGATATGTTTCCGACAAGGAAATCAATATCCAGCGCGTTCAGATGCGTGATGCAGGCAAGCTGCAGTCGACGACCGTATCCGGCATAGAGATGATCGAGACGATAAAATCGAGCGGAGCTGAGAACGGATTCTTCCAGAAATGGGCAGGATATCAGGCTTCCGTTAATTCTCAGGAAGTAAACAGCATAAGACTCAGCACATCTTTCTCGATCCTGACGTCGGTTGTCTCATCGCTCACTGAGATGGCGATTCTGAGTATCGGATTCCTCCTGATTTTCAGGGGGCATTTTACACCCGGTATTCTTGCGTACTTCCGTTCGCTCCTCGGATCCTTCACATCCCCGGCACTGAGTCTCATAGGCTCAGAGGCCACGATCCGAGAAATGCGTACCAATATGGAGCGCATTGAGGATGTCCTTGATTATCCGGCGGATGTCACCGAAGATCAGATGAAGCTCCGCGATGACATCGATTACATTAAGCTGTCGGGAAAGGTCGAGATGAGAAACGTGACATTCGGGTATTCCCCTCTTGCGGAACCGCTCATCAGAGATTTCAATATGACGCTGGAGCCCGGCAGGAAAGTAGCTTTCGTCGGCAGCTCGGGCTGCGGAAAATCGACGCTGGTGAAACTGCTCTCAGGTTTGTATAAACCATGGTCCGGAGAAATTCTCTATGACGGCAAGCCTATGGAGGAAGTCGATCATAACATGTTCACGGGATCTGTGGCGGTCGTAGATCAGGACATCACACTTTTCGAGGGAACGATTGCCGAGAATATCAAGATGTGGGATACCTCCATCGAAGACTTTGAGATGATCCTGGCTGCCCGCGATGCAAGCCTTCATGAGGATATACTTCAGCGTGACGGCGGCTATCGCTATAAGATGATGGAAGACGGCCGCGATTTCTCTGGCGGACAGCGCCAGCGCATCGAGATTGCCCGTGTACTTGCTCAGGATCCTACGATCATCCTTATGGATGAGGCGACATCCGCACTGGATGCAAGGACAGAGTATGAAGTTATGCAGTCTGTCACAAATCGCGGTATTACCTGTGTCGTTGTAGCGCACAGGCTTTCCACGATCCGTGACTGCGATGAGATCATCGTTATGGATCGCGGACTTGTTGTGGAACGCGGAACGCACCAGGAACTTATGGATAATCACGGTCTGTATGAGCAGCTCATCACAAGTGAGTAATGTTCATAGCCTTTAAAGGAGCCAAGTACTGTCCAACGAATGCGAAGCATGAGTTGCTGACAGCACCGGCATCCGACAGAGTAAGTCAGATATAAAACTACGTTTTATAGAGGAGTAAGATTTATTTATGGGTTGGTTTGATGAACAGATTCGCCAGAGAGTGCAGAATGACGACGATATATTCGCCGATTCTTTTGCGCAACTGGCGAACCTGGTAAACGGGAGCAGAAAACTTGAGATACGCTTCCATACAGATCAGGAGCTCGCAGGGGAAGCAATCGGCGAGATCCTGAAGTTTTACCATGTACATGCACAGGAGCTTCCGGCAAATCTGACGACGCTGGATGAAGTCCTGGAGTATCTGCTGAGACCGTCGGGTATTATGAGGAGACACGTCCGTCTCAGAGATAAATGGTACAAAGACGCTTCCGGAGCCATGCTCGGTTCTCTTAAAGACGGCCGGTTTGTCGCACTCGTTCCGGGCGGAGTCCACGGTTATGATTATATTGACCCGGACACGAAGAAGGCTGTAAAGATCACGCGGTCAAATGTCGACCAGATCGACAGGGAAGCGATATGCTTTTATAAATCGTTCCCGCTGCGCGAACTGGGCATAAAGGATCTCATACAATATATGTATTCCCTGCTGCTGCCGAGAGACTATGTGCTGATGATCGGCCTGATGGCTGTTGTCACGGGTATCGGACAGCTCTATCCTTTTCTGACAGGATACTTGAACAGTACGGTTCTTAATTCAAGGAGTGAAGCGCTGCTCGCCGCTACGCTTAGCACTATGCTGTTCGCCTCGATCTCTGCCATGCTGGTGACGCAGGTACATCAGATTTTAAAGAGTTCAATCGAGAAGAGGATCTCTCTGTCTGTGGAGAGCGCGACGATGATGAGAGTCCTGTCTCTGGAACCGTCCTTCTTCAAGCAATACAGCGCCGGTGAGCTTTCGAATCGTATAGGCGGTATAAATTCACTGTGCTCTTCGATTTTTGACGCTGTTTTCTCGACCGGCCTCACTGCACTTTTCTCGCTGGTCTATATCTTTCAGATCACCAGGTATGCGGCTGCGCTGCTTGTTCCCGCGCTTGCTATCACTGCATTGTCACTTGGTACGACAATGATCATTACGCTCCGCCAGATCAAAGTGTCGAGAGCGATGATGGAAGAGGGCAGTAAGGAGAGCGGTCTTGTGTATCAGCTGATCGGAGGCGTTGCCAAGATAAAAAATGCCGGTGCGGAGAAAAGAGCATTTGCGAAATGGGCACACCAGTATTCCAAGACTGCCAAGTATAGATATGATCCTGAGCTCCTTCTGAAACTCAGTCCCGCGATCTCCTCTATTATTGCGATGATCGGAAACGTTGTCATGTTCTATACGGCAATCGGCGCAGGTATAACATACGGTAATTACATGGCCTTTTCAGCAGCATACGGAAATGTCGAAGGTGCATTCAGCGCACTTATGTCCATGGCTCTCATGGCAGCACAGATCAAGCCTCTCCTTGAGATGGTCGAACCTGTTCTGAAGGCAGTTCCTGAGATTTCCGAGCATAAGCAGGTCATTACCAGTCTGAGCGGCGGCGTCGAAGTTAACAATATCTCTTTCCGTTATAATGACGGGATGCCTCTTGTCCTTGACAATCTTTCTCTGAAGATCCGTCCCGGTCAGTATGTGGCGATCGTCGGGAAGACGGGCTGCGGCAAATCGACTCTGATGCGTCTCCTTCTCGGCTTCGAGAAACCGGATCGCGGCGCCATATTCTATGACGGAAAAGACCTCCAGTCTGTGGATGTCAAATCCTTAAGAAGCAAGATCGGCTGCGTTATGCAGAACGGAAAGCTTTTCCAGGGAGATATATTTTCAAATATCGTCATCGCCGCTCCCGGAGCGACCCTCGATGATGCGTGGGATGCAGCCGATATGGCTGGTCTTTCCGAGGATATTGAAAACATGCCGATGGGAATGAATACTCTGATTTCCGAAGGCCAGGGAGGAATCTCCGGAGGCCAGAGGCAGAGAATCCTGATCGCGCGGGCAGTCGCTGCGAAACCGAAGATCCTTATGTTCGATGAGGCGACCAGTGCGCTCGATAATATCACGCAGAAGGTCGTTTCGGACTCTCTCGATCAACTGAAATGCACAAGAATCGTGATTGCTCACAGACTGTCGACGATCCGCAACTGCGACAGGATTATAGTCCTTGACGGCGGTAAGATTATTGAGGACGGAACGTACGATGAGCTGATCGAAAAGAACGGATTCTTTTCCGATCTGGTCGAGAGACAGAGAGTTGATGTCTGATACTGCCTGTCACAGCTGCGAGAAGAAAAGGGTGTTTCCGCTTTGCGCGGCTGCGATCCGCCGTGCCTAAGCATGCGTAACAATGCTCCAGTGGAGCATTGTGTAGCTGAGGCTTTTAATCTCTGACGCGGGTTTGTATCCCATGTCAGAGACAAGTATCATTTTGCGCATTCATCTCACGACT
>JAFRGQ010000040.1 GCA_017433725.1 Lachnospiraceae bacterium | reverse complement strand
TTTTGGCTAAAGCGCAGTGTTTCAGTCCAACATTTGGTAGAATCTAACGATTTACGGAACATTATATGGTTTATAGCCGATTTGTACTGTATTTTATAGCCTATTATATAGTCTCACCGATTGGGAAAGTTCTAATTAAACGAACTCAAATCCAGACTTTTCAGTTTTTTACATGCACAGAACATTTCACTCATGTTCGTCACTTTTGATGTATCAAATTTCCTTAGATCAATACTCGACAGGCTACTCAACCCCTGAAACATCCCACTTGAATCTTCTGGCATCATTATTGTCCCAGATGTATCGGACGCTTTGATAGTACAGAAATTATCGAAACTCTGTGAAATAATACTTTTCCAATTCTTCGACAATGTACCTCCGTTAGAATAGAAAATCACTGTTCCAGAAGTCTCATTATAGTCAGCTTTAACACCATCACCAACTATAAATGTCTGTGCATCTCCTTCCCCAACAACTTCATCGATAATCTCTGTACTGTCTTCATCTAAAACAGATGTTTCTTCTACTACCGAAATGTCATGTGCTTGAATTTCTTCAGCATCCGAAGTGTCCTCTATTTCTTCTACACCTTCCTCTGATATAGATGTCTCATTAATTACCTCTTCCTGCTCTGATTCATTCAGAGTATTCTCCTCTGTCACAGATACGTCTGCAATTACCTCTTCCGACTCTGATGTATCCGTTGTCTCCTCTACTTGGACTGCAACAGTTTCATCGCTTATGCTCTCATCCGCCAACACTGCAACCCCTGGTGTTGTCATAAGAAGCATTGCGGTACACAATGCCGCCAATAATCTTTTACCCAAAGTAAATCTCCTTTCTTTTTTAATGAGCAATAGATAATTGCTCTAATTAGAAAAATTCTATCATAGTTGCTCGCGGTATAAAACAAAAAGTCATCTCCTCTTCTAAAGAAATTAAATGCGCTATTCAGCTTCCTATTCGAGCACTATTCTATGCACAACACTTAACAATGCGATATATTCTTACAATAACCATTCATACCGAATTCGCCCGTTTGTCTTGTATCAATACTTTATAATTCTCCATATTTACCATAATATAATTCTTCATCAATACGTAGATAAAGGGTTCCTAATATTGCCGTATTGGCACAAACTTGTATTCTACATTTCTTATAGTACTTTATATTATTTACGGTAGTTAATGTTTCCTTTCTTAACAATAGTATTAGCATAGCGGTCAGGACGTTATAAAGCCGAGGTGTCCGGTGTTATAAGCTTGTAACATATCCACCGCCTCCCCGCCGCGGACCTCGCCGACCACGATCCGATCCGGCCTCATTCTAAGGCTCGACTTGATCAGGTCGCGGATCGTGACCTCGGTCGCCCCTTCCATGTTGGCGGACTTTGCCTCCATGCGGACGAGGTTTCCGATGCCCTGGATCTGCAGCTCCGCGTTATCTTCAATTGTTATGATTCGTTCTGTTTTGGGAATATAGTTTGAAAGGGCATTCAGAAAGGTAGTTTTCCCGGCGGATGTTCCACCGCCGATGACAATGGAATAGCCTGCTGCAACGAGCGTTTCGAGAAACTCCGCCGCTTCCTGTGTGATACTGCCAAAACGGATCAGCTTTTCCATCGTGATGGGTTCCTCGGGGAAGCGGCGGATCGTGAGGACGGGACCGTCAAGTGCTACCGGAGCAATGACGACATTGACGCGGCTGCCGTCAGGAAGCCGCGCATCCACGATCGGACTGGACTCGTTTACTACACGGTTCACCTTGCCCACGATCTGCTGGATCACATCGTCGAGCTTTTCGCGGGATGAGAAGCGATGGTCCCATTTGAAGAGATGACCGTCCTTCTCCACATAGATATTGTCGGGTCCGTTGACCATGATCTCCGTCACAGCTTTGTCTTCTATCAGATCCTGCAGGATATCGAGCCTGCGGACCGAATAGAACAGCTCTTTGGACAGGGCGGTCCTCCTCTCGATATTCATATAGGAGCTGCGGCTCTCCTCCATGATGAGTTCGGTGATCATCTGCCGAATCTCCTCATCGCTCACTTCGCCGACCGTATCAAGGCGGGCCATGAGGAATGACCGCAGACGGCGGAAGCACTCTTCGCCTGATGAATTGTCTTTTGTACTATTTGGGGAAGCGGACACGGCCGGCCTCATGGAAACAGATCTCCCGGAAGGGGCATTCGCGTTAACGGAGGTGTCGGATGCGGGAAGTGAGGGAACTGAAAATACGGACATGGAATCTCCTTTCGGGACATAAGCCGACTATTAACAAAGAACATGATTGGGTGATGAAAATAATCGGATGAAAATGATCGGATGAAAATGATTTGGTGAAAGTATTGATGCGGCAGCCCTTCTTTTATGCCTTTCTCGTTACACATATTCCGTAAGGCGGCAGATCAAGTTTCCCGTCCTGAAGTACGACCTCATCCCCGGAAACCGTGAGCACCGCACTAAGATCGGTATACGGTGAACCGGATATGTCTATCGAAGCCGGATGTTCCGTGGAATTTATGAATATCTCCACCGGTTCGTACCTGCCCGCTGCATCCTCCCGAATCATAGCGCATATCGCGTCATTGCATTGGTCATAATCCACTGCCGTCCTTCCCCGCGCAATCACCGGAAAAGCATTTCGTATATGAATTGCATTCCTGTAATATGTGTGTATAGACGTCTCCTCCCCGATCTGCGCATACACAGTTCCGAATTTCATGGGGAAGTCTTCCATATCTTTCGGACCGTCGCACATAATCGCATCAAGATCCCGGCCGTAAGTCTTTCTTAGCAGGTCTGTTGTCACTTTATCGTCAGCTGCAGGACCGAAATCCCACAGTCCTATCCCTTCGGATCCGGAATACTGACTTGCGGCACTGCTCTCCGCGGCCTCATCCTCCGAGATCCAGTACATGGGAGCCCGCTTATTTTCATCCCGTCCTGACCCTTTCATACCGATCTCCTCGCCGTAGTACACGAATGCATTTCCGGTCATCAGAAGATTCAGCGCTCCGGCAAGCTTTGTGCGGCTGCCGTCATCATTTGCATAATATCCTGCGCTGCGGGCCATATCATGGTTGGTATAGAACGGAGCATTGATAAAACTCTCATTGAAAGAAGAATAGAGCTTCTCCTCGTCAACGAGCGATTTCGCGAAGGATTTTGCGGATCGGCTTCCCTTGACGATCGACGCGATAATGCCGTCCGCGCCGGAATAAGCGAAATCGAAGAATGAATTCACGCCCGTACTGTAATACCTCGAGTATGCGGCCTGATTCTCCCAGGCCTCTCCTACTATGTATGCATCCTCCTTAATCCCGTGCGCCGTGTCCGCGAGCCAGGTCATAAACTCCATATTTCCCTCAGTGCTGTCCGTCACATAGGATGTGACAGCATCAAGCCGGAATCCGTCAACGCCGCGTTCCAGCCAGAATTTCATGACCTTTGTGAGCTCTTCCCTAACCTCAGGCGTGCTGAGATTAAGATCCGGCATTCCTTCCCAGAACCTGGCTTCGTAGAACCAGGTGTCATCCAGCGGCACAAAGCCGTTGTACTTCTCCCGGGAGAACACATAATACCACACATACGGGCACTCCTCTTTGACCGGATCTTTTCCTTCGGGCAAACTCTGCAGGTATTCTTTTGCCGCTTTGAACCAAGGGTGCTCCGTCGACGTGTGGTTGAATGCAAGATCAAGTATTACCTCAACGCCGCGCTCATGACACGCCGCGAGCAGAGCGTCAAAATCCTCCAGTGTTCCGTACTCCGGATCTATATCCATGTAGTTCACAGCATCATACTTGTGGTATGTCGGAGAGGGAAAAATAGGCATGAGCCAGATCGCATTGGCGGCAAGGTCCAGATCGGATGACGGGTCTCCGTCATTAATGTAGCCTAAATTTTCGCGCAGCCCGTTCAAATCGCCTGTTCCGTCCCCGTCGCTGTCGGCAAATGAATATACGAACACCTCATATGTGGTCCCGTAATGATCATCCGGGACATCCTCAGTCAGAGCACTGTTCACAAGACTCATCTGAGAAACGGCCGAGGCATCAGGTGCAGATGCCTCGGCTGATTCATTTTTATATCCGTTTCTGCTGCACAACACAATTCCCGCGCATAACGCACAGAGTAAAATGATTGCAGCGAATATCACAGTTCTCTTTTTCATCATTTTCCTTTCACCGAATGATATGTCAGGCAAACGAAAAAGCCTCCGGCGGATCGCAGACGTGCGCAGTGAAAGGCGTCTTGGCGCCGCGCACGTCGCGGCAAGAACGCCGAGGCGTTCCTGAAATTCTCGCTCAGCCTTTTACAGCACCGCCCGTAACACCCTCGACGTAGTACTTCTGCAGAAGCATAAAAAGCAGCGTGACCGGTACTGCAACAAGGATACCGCCCGCGCAGAAGCGTGTGAAATAACCCTGATAGTCGTTTGTAACGACCCACCGCTGAAGGGCGACCGCCACGTTGTAGCTCGCATCGTGACCGAACGCTACATAAGAAGCAAATACATAATCGCACCATGGCGCCATGAAGGCTGTCAGTGCGGTATAAATGATGATCGGTTTGGAAAGCGGAATGACCATCGTAAGGAAAATTCTTGCACGGGACGCACCGTCAATGAGGGCTGCCTCATCCAGAGACCTCGGGAGCGTGTCGAAATACCCTTTGCAGACATAATAGCCCATACCTGAATTAGCGACCGAGATCAGAATAAGACCAGGTACAGCACCAGCCTGCGTAAGCCCGAATGTTTTGAGCAGGAAGTACAGGCAGATCATGGTCAGGAAGCCCGGGAACATGCCGAGTATGAGCCAGAATCTCATGAGAAGTTTCCTTCCCTTGAAACGCATCCTGGAGAGTGCATAGCTCACGCAAAGAACGATTAGCGTGGAGAACACAGATACACACACAGCGATCGTCAGCGTATTCCCGTACCAACGGAGAAAATTCGTCTCGCCCGAGAAAAGGAATTTATAATTGTCCAGTGAAAACTTATGCGGAATTATATAGTCGACCATACCGCCGTATTCTACTTTCGGATCATAGGAGCGGAAGCTCTGCATAATCAGTCCGAAAAACGGGAAAAGCCAGATAATGCTCATGAGCACGAGAACTACATAAATAATCGCATTTCCTATCTGTTCTTTTCTTTTCATTACTGGAAGCCCTCCTCATCTTTTACTGACGGCAGCATGTTATAAACAACCAGAGAAGTAATCGCCGTCACAAGGAACACCATGATACCGATTACGGCCGCCATCTTATAGTTCGTATCGTTGACGGTCATCTTGTAGAGCCAGGTAACCAGAAGGTCGGTACGTCCGGCATTTTCAGCCATCCGCATGGACTGCGGGCCACCCTTGTTGAGCAGGTAAATAACATTGAAGTTATTCAGATTACCGGTGAACTGTGTCAGAAGGAACGGGCCTGTGACGAAAAGCATGTACGGGAGCGTGATGTGTCTGAACATTTGCACGGAATTGGCCCCGTCCATCTTGGCGCTCTCATAAAGCTCTGCCGGAATATTCATCAGAAGACCGGTCGCGATCAGCATCATGTAAGGTATGCCGATCCAGATATTGATCACAATGATCATGATACGGGCAAGCATCGGATCCTTCCAGAAAGGAATCGCTGATTTGATCAGCCCCCACTTCATCAGATAGCCGTTTACCAGACCGTCCGTCGCAAACATTTTGGAAATATAAAGCAATGAAACAATCTGAGGTACCGCAATCGTCAAAATAAGGATTGTTCTCCACAGCTTTTTAAAACGGATTCCCTTCTTATTGATCATAACCGCAACAGCCATGCCGAGGAAATAATCGATAAATGTCGCAAAAAATGCCCACACCATCGTCCATCCGAGAACCGCAAGGAAAGTACTGCCGAACCCGTGTGATCCGAACTTAAAAAGCTGGCGGAAATTCTCGAGACCGACCCATGTAAAAAGATTTGTCGGCGACTGGTGATTCTTGTCATAGTTCGTGAACGCTACGCAGATCATGAAGAGAATCGGCAGAACCGTAAAAATGAAAATTCCGGTAACCGGAAGTGCGAGCAACGTCTTATGGAAATTGCTGTCAAGAAGAGAAAGCAGTACCTTTTTATTGGAAGGCAGTTCCTTGCCTTCTTTTAGAAGGTTCTGTTCGTTATAGTTCTCCCGAACATTTTCACGCCATATAAATATGAAAGCTATAAACGCAATAATCGTCAGAAGACCGAAAAGAAGAATGAGGAAGCTGTTGTCACCGTAGACCGTGATTCGGTTCTCCTTATGCGTGACGACAGTTCCGAGCGTTGAAAACTTGCTCAGATAATTCCATCCGAAAGCAATAACATACCAGATCAGCGCAATCTGGACAGCCAGATACGCCAGTCCTTTTACGATCTGTCCCCGAAGAAGAGGACCGAGACCGAAAATAAGAAAAGACAGCCGGGTCTTGATATCCCCCTCTGCAAATGTCGTTCCTATCTCCTTTATATCTTCCCCCAGACCACTAAAGAAGTTCTTTAACATATCATTTACTCCTTGTCATAACCCACCGCATGTAGAAGCGGGGGATTCTCCCACTGAGATAAAAGGCTGCCACACCTAAAAGAAGGTATGGCAGCTGTGCATCAAAATTTTGCGTCAGACTTCAAGCTTAATATGACACGCCACCTTAAAGGTGAAACCACTCACACTGAGATTGAACCTGATTATTTTCCAACGTAAGAATTGCATGTATCCTGGAATTTCTGAAGAGCCGCCATCAGATCGTCATCGGAGGAACCTGTTGTGAGTTCGCCGGAAATAACGGAATCACCGAGAGAAGTAGCAAGCGTCCAGTAGTCGCCCGGATACTGTCCCTGCGGAATCGTAAATGCGAGCTGTTCAGCCAGTGCGGAGAGTGCCGCGTCAGACTTGACGATATCTGACTTCTGTGCCTCAAGATTGGACGGACCCCACTTAACAGCTTCATAGCGGGCAAGCTGTACATCCCCGCTGGAAAGATATGCAGCGATCGCATCGCAGACAGCCAGTTTGTTCTCATCGGACTGCGGCTTGACGCCAAGGAGCTTGAATCCGCCGAAACCGCTCATCTGATAGTTGTTGCCGTCAGCAGCTGTGAATTCCGGAAGTTTTGCGCAGGCATAATTATCGCCGAATACCTGCTGTGCGGTCTCAGCATCCCAGGTACCGTCAACGATCGCACCTACATTCGTGGCCTCACCGATTGCGGAGCCGTTCTGGAAAGATTTGGAACCACAGAGCTCTGTAATCTCTTTCAGAGCAAGCAGTCCTTCCGGGGAAGCATAGGAAGCGTTGCACGCTGTGAACTTGCCTGTATCGTCGGTCTCATATGTCAGTTCTGCACCTGTACCGAAGAAGAATGCCGTCTGATACCAGCCCGAATTGACCTCCATGTAGAAGTTCTTGCCGGCTGCCTCACAGTCAGCAATGATTTTCTCAAGGCTGCTCGGATCTGTAACAACGCTCTTATCATAGTACAGGAAATAACCGTTATCGGAAGTCAACGGATATGCATAGAGCGTGTCGCCGACTGTAGCCGCTGCGACGGCACCTGCGTCATTTTCGCTCTCAACTGCTTCTACATTATCCGGAGCGACTTCTTCAAGTGCACCAGCCGTAACAAGTCTTGCAATCTGGTCCTGTGCGAATCCGAAAATATCGGCACCCGCCTCAACGTCTGTGATCATGTTGCCGGCTGCATCGCCCTCGCCGACTGCCTCCACAGTAACTTTATAACCTGCATACTGCGGATTATCTTTCTGGAAAGTGGCGATCGTATCTTTTGTAAAGTCCACAATATTGTCTGCGACCCATATTTTGATCTCGCCCGTTCCGTAATCGACATCAGCTGCTTCCGTTCCGCCGCTCTCTGCGGGTGCGGCAGCTCCGCCCGATGACGACTCACTCTTATTGCCGCCGCATCCGGCCAAAAGTCCGACCGCCATGGCAGCGCAAACAAGTGCTGCTACAAATTTCTTTTTCATTAATCAACACCTCCCTTTAAAAAGTTAGCTATGAAAGCTGTGCAACTACACCATTTTTGTAATAACTGCACAAAATAAGAATATAATCCCCAGATAGATTTGTCAATAACTTATAGATAATTAACCGGAATACTACAAATTTGTTCCTATGCATGCGTAGTTATATTTCAGCAAAGCTTTGTCCGATGCACTTATATCATACGATGAGCGTAGCGACTCCTCCGAAAAGTATAACTAAAACAATCAATATGATTACTTCCGGTACGATTCTGTTCGCCAGAAGTCCAACACACTCCCGAATGAACGCGTTCGGCCAGAACCACCATTTTGTATCGCTGCCGAGTCCTTCGGCGCGCAGATTCGCAAGCCCTGCCCAGACGCCGCTGCGAAAAACATGATAGTTCGTCGTCACGAATATGATATTCTTGTCTTCGGCACTCCCCTCGCGCTCCTCAATCAGTTTTTTGGAAAATTCCATATTCTGATATGTGTTGCGGGATTTTTCCTCCTGAAGGATGGCTCTCTCCGGGATTCCGCATTCCCGCAGATACCTTCCCATCGCTTCGGCTTCCGGCATGGGCTCTCCGTTTCCCTGTCCGCCGGAGGGAAGCAGTATCGCTTCTTTTCCGCCCTGCTCCTGCTGCTTTTTCCAGAACTCGATTGCTTTGTCGACTCGCCCTCTGAGAAGCGGCGGCAGTGTTCCGTCTTTTCTGAAACCGCATCCAAGAATCAGAATATAGTCCTGCACAGGTGCCGGAACGTGTCTGGCTGCTCGAAGACCGCAGACTACAGATCCGATAAGAATACACTCAAAATATGTGAATATCGTATAATACATGCTGCTGAATGTGTAGAAGATGCGTACCTGCATCTCCGAGCCGCTGAAATCCATACTGAGAATCTTATAGCCGACTATTTCAGCGGCAATAATTGCAACTCCTATCCCTAATCCGAGAATATTCTGCACACGAGCCCTTTCATGCCGCAAAAGTTCAATATTACTCACGATCATCATAATTGAAAATGCTAACATCGCAGGCATGAGAATCAGTGAAAATATCCAGCCGGAAAGACTGAATGTCTCATAGATGAACCTCATCCAGGCCAGTTCAGCCTGCACAAGGCGTCTGATAAAGGTGTTCAAAAAATACAGCCCCGTCACGGCACAGAATATGCCGACGCCGCAAAGCCAGATCGCATCATAGGAGTACAGCTGAGGTCCGCCGAGCTTTACAAAGCGCATGATGCTGATCACCGCGAGACCAAGAAAAAGCAATGTGATTCCGGCGATAACCGCATTGTCTCCGGTAAAGTTTCTGGTCTGCATGGAATACGTCGTCAGCATTCCGCTTACATGCAATTCATCATAAAACAGTTCTCTCCCGTCATTATTCTTCACATGCATGATATAGTCGCCGGGCTTTTCCGGACTGAGGACGATCAGCGTTTCATTTTCATTTCGAACCGAAACCTCCTCGACAGGTATCTCTCTGCCGTCCTCCCAGGTGATCTGAATATCCTCTGACTGCATCACGTCCTGATCGAATCCATATGGAATACTCATCTCGAACCGGTTTCCGGTCAGGATCCGTCCTCCGATAATTACAATCAGACAGGCCGCAATCACAGCTGTGACCTGCGTAAAGTACAGTTTCCGTTTTCTCATAAATCTGTTCATATCTCGCAAGCTCCGTAATATGTCCGCCCGGTTCAACCGTTCTGTCCGCCGTAATACTCAATTTCCGTCTCATTTATTTCAATCAGCACTGTATTCTGATTGAGTGCCTCAATCACTTCATCGGCAGCCTTATATACTGTATCCCTGTCAGCATCGTCAAAGTAGCATACCAGAGTATACTCATGCGTCGCATTGTTTTTTCATCTACCCAGGAACCGATTGCTTCCTGAAGAGTATATCCCTCAAAATATTTCAGGCAGATCTCATCCACGATATCTCTCGCCTCTTCATTGGTGTGTTCCGGCTGATACGTATCCTTGTCGTTTGTTCCGACATACATAACATACTGCTTAACTGTTCCGGTTTCTGTCTTTTCCGACTCCCTGCTTCCGCGAAGCACCATACCAAGTGTGAGTACTGAGCAGCAAAGACTCGCTATCGCGATAATCAACGCTATCGTACCTGTTTTCTTAGACATATTATTCTCCTTTTTTACACTATAATAACATAATCTGACCTTTTTGTTTTACCAAAGTCTTTTTCGATTTCGAATCTCTTTGATGCACGCTTAATAGTATATTTAAAACCAAAATATAAATTATTAATATTTATATGGATTTTGTGTGCATATTCTTATATACTATTAGAGTAGTTTAAATTGTTTACTCAAGAAGGAGTTCTTATGAACGAGGAAGCATTAGGTAAAAAAATTAAAGCGTTGCGTATCAGCAACGGACTGACCCAGATCCAGGTCGCTCAGGCTCTCGGTGTTACGCCGGGTTATATCAGCAACGTAGAAAATAACCGCGTTGCAATGTCTCTCCGAGTACTTATTTATTACGCGAAGTTGACCGGTGTGACACTGGACTATCTTGTGGGGATGGTTGATTCCGACTATCAGGAGACAGCATTGGATAACGCTCTTAAAGACCGGATATTTATGCTTACAGATGAGAAGAAAGAGAAGTTGATGAAGACGTTGGATATTTGGGTGGATTGAGGCAGTCGCCCTTTCACTCAGGCATTGAGCCTTTGACAGCCCTCACGGGCTGTCAACCGCGGGCTATCGCCCTATAATTAGGGTATGCTGAATAGACTCAGTTTTTACGCAAAACGCAAATATTCGAACGTGTTTTCGCTCCGGCAAAATTGTATATGAGTCCCATTTTCAGCGGTAACAAAAAATGTGTACAAAAACAACATCTTCCTGCGGA
>JAFRGQ010000039.1 GCA_017433725.1 Lachnospiraceae bacterium | reverse complement strand
CGGTTTTGAGGGTGCGTACAGCACCACGGAGGAATCTGGCAACAGATTCCTTATACTCATATATATAGGGGAATCTTCTAATGGTAGGAAAGCGGTCTCCAAAACCGTCAATGCGGGTTCGACTCCTGCTTCCCCTGTATCGGAGAGGACTATAAGTCCTCTCTTTTTTGTGTTATAATGATAAATGTCTGTTACATTAATGGAACAATGTAACCATTTAATAACCCACTTCTTGAATACTCGCATCTTGGCATGGTATATTTTTAGGGAATGGAGGTTGCCAGATGAAAAGTATGTATCCTGAATCCCAATCGGACGCGGACAGAATTCTGAGAGCTATTGTCAAAAATGATTATGACTCAGTTGTTCTTATCGATTCTACCGATGGCTCTGTTGCAGATATCTATAATGGAAGTAAAATCCTCGACGATACCGATATAGAAGATTTATCAAACATCAAGTATGATGACGGCATAAGAAATTACCTTCTCGAATTATGTGCTGATTTGAATCTTTATGATGTCTTCGACCGTATGTCATTGTGTCACGTAATTGAAGAACTCAAGGCATCGCCGTCCTATCAGGTCTATTACCTTCGTTACAATTCAGAAGGCAGCAGAATGCGCAAAAAAGTATCATTTTATAATACAGATGCGAACAAGAGGTGGATCTGTTGTACTGTCCGTGATGTAACGGAGAATTTCATTAAGATTGAAAAACAGAAACAGAAGATCGAGGAAGCTCTGCAGATTGCAAAAAGCGCAGACAAGTCCAAAAGTGAATTTTTAACGCATGTCAGCAGAGAAATCAGAACCCCTTTGAGCTCTGTTATGGGGTCGATACAGCTCGCCCGTAAAGAAATTGCAAAAACAGATATCGTGGAAGAATGCCTTGACGATATGCAGACTTCTATCCGCTATATTAATGATCTTATAGATGATATCCTTGACATTCGTCGTATCGATGAAAATAGACTTGAATTAAAAGAAGACATTATTGAGATTCGGGAACTCCTTCATGGAATTGAACGTATTGCGTTGCCCAGGATGGAAGAAAAGCGTATCAGATTCTCATATGAGACACAGAATATGTCCCATCCGAGGCTCATAGGAGATCGTAAGCGTTTGAACCAGATCATGATAAAGTTGCTGGACAATGCAATCAGAAATACAGCTGCTGGCGGAGAAATAAGAATCCTTGTAAAAGAGGAAATAAAACGTAAAAATATTGCAACTCTGGAAATCAATATACGGGATACCGGACGTGGAATGACCAGGGAAAAAATCTCAGAGTTATTCACGCCCTTTGTATATGACGAAAGAAATATTGAAGATCATAGAAGTGGCATAGGACTTTCACTCGTCAAGAATTTTGTTGATGCGATGGGTGGTACTATCATAGCAGAGTCCAAAGAAGGCATCGGTTCGAATTTTGTAGTAACGATTGAACTTCCTATCGTAAGTGAATCCGCTAAAAAAGCGCAGGATACGGTCACACAGAAGGCATATGATTTCACAGGACTGACCGTGCTTATCGTCGAAGATCATCCTCTGAATATGAGCATAGCAAGAAAGCTTCTTGAAAATGTCGGAATCACTGTTATCACTGCTGTTAATGGGCAGGAGGCGGTTGAGCGCTTCAACATGAACTACGACAGTATCAATGCAATTTTAATGGATATCCGTATGCCTGTTATGGATGGTCTTGAAGCTACTCGACTCATTCGTTCGTCCGCAAGGAAGAATTCCAGAGATGTTCCAATCATTGCGATGACAGCGGATGCATTTGAGGAAGATATCCACAGGAGCTTTGAAAGCGGAATGAATGATCATCTCGCAAAGCCGATCAATCCGTCCCTTTTATATGAGACAATAGGCAGACTCATTAAAAGGACTTAATTTGGTTAATTGACAGATACAAAAGCTCTGCATTTGGTTTCAAGAATGCAGTTTAGACGTCAATAATCGAGTTATTAGGTTTAAAAATGTTACATAAATATTGAATCTAATAATAAAACATTAAGAATTCTTACGATTGATGAAATCTTATCGGAATTAAAAAGCTTTATGATATAATTCTGCACGATGGCTTATTGAGCCTATCGTGCTTTTTTTGTGTCATAGAAACTTTGCTGCCTACAAGTTGCAGGATGCTTTGTTATTCTATGATTATTAACATTGGAGCATCGAAAAGGGAGTAGTATATGAGTGATAAGGTTAATGTAACGTCACAGAACGTTTCGACAGGAGATACGCCTGTTGCATGGTATAAAAGCCGAAAGTTCTGGATTGGTCTTCTGATTTTTGTTTTGGGATATGCTGCACTGTATGTTCTGTTCGCGCAACAATATCGAACCAGGTACTTTGAGGGAACATTTATTAACGGGGAGGACGTAAGCCTCAAAACCGTTGATGAAGTGGAGGAAATGATCCGCGAGAAAGTTGAGGATTATGAACTTTCAGTGACATTCCGCGGTAATAAGAGCCATCTCATCACAGCAGAGGATATCGGTTATCATTATGTTTCCGATAATCATGCTCAGAAGATAATCGATGACCAGAATATTTACGAATGGGTTCGCGGCCGATTGGGCGAGACATTTGAATATACAGTAAGTGAAGACTATACATTTGATAAAGATCTTCTTCATAAGGTCGTTTACGGATTCCCGGAATTTGCTGAGAAGAATCAGAAAGCGCCGACAAATGCATTCCTGAATCTCAAGGATGACAATAAATTTGAGATTATAAAGGAAACGCAAGGTAACAAGCTAAAGATGGAGGAAGCCTACGGCAAAATTGAAGAAGCTGTAAGCGGAACCGTTGAAAAAGTGAGTTTCGTTGAGAACCCGGAAGTATATGAAGCTCCAACGGTATATGCCGATAATCCGGACCTCAACGCAGGATTGGATTCGCTGAACAGATTCCTGGACACCAAGATCGTCTATGATCTGCCGAACGGTGAACAACAGACTCTTGACAGGACAACACTTAAAGACTGGGTCACAAGGCAGGATAACGGATATTATTATCTGGATCCGGCAAATATCGAGACGAAGAGCGCTGAATACATCGGTGCAATTGCTGCCAGGATTGATGATGTCCATTACACTCAGAATTTTGCTTCCACAAACAGAGGTACGATTGAACTGTCCTGCCCGAAGTGGGGCCGGGAAGTTGATCAGGAAGCAGAGACAGCACAGATTATTGCGGATCTCGAAAACAGTACGTCGACGGAAAGGGAACCGGCATATGCCCTCAATCATATGATTGACGAGAGCTTTAACGGAGATTATATTGAGGTCGACCTCATCAATCAGACCGTGTATGTGTATAAAGATCACTCAATAATTTTTGACTGCCCGTGTGTTTCAGGAACGAATACCGTACCGTCAAGAAGGACCGTTACCGGTGTGTTCGATATTTACACAAAGGAACGGAACCGTACCCTTAAGGGAGCAGCGGGACCGGACGGCACTCCGTCTTATACCTCATTTGTTAATTTCTGGATGCCTTTTTATGAAGGATATGGTCTGCATGATGCACCATGGAGAGGATCTTTCGGCGGATCTATCTATGAGTACAGCGGTTCACATGGCTGTGTAAATCTTTCTTACGGATCTGCGGAAACGATTTGGAATAATTGCGAAGTCGGGACGCCGGTCATAGTATTTTGACAGAAGCATCTTTATTCTTGAAATGCTATTTGGCGCTGTAATGACATTGAGTGCAAGCACGTTTCAGTCAGATAAGTATCAGAGTTATGTACTTCCATAAGAAAAAAAATTCCGGCAGAGCATCATGTGATGCATGCCGGAATTTGTATATCTCAGTATGAGATGCCCTGCCGCTATAGGCGGTGGACAACAAAATAGTCTCAGTGGCGGGTGTCAATCCCCCACTGAGATATACGCTCAGCTACACAATGCTCCACCGGAGCATTGCTTCGCATGCTTAGGAACGCGAGGATGCGAAGAGATTCGGTTTGGAAGATGTCAGCTAACGCTGACCCGAATCCCGCGCTAAGTCCCGCGAGCGAGACTTGAACTTATTCAGAAAGCGCCAGCAAATCCTCGGGTTTTTCGATGACGCCGTCGTATGAATCCACCTGACCAAACCCGTAAGAAGCGAAGACAAATTTCACTCCCGCCTCACGCGAAGCGTTCAGATCGCCTTGCGTATCCCCGACATAAATCGGTGATTTCAGATTGTGCTTCTCGACGATTGCACGGATGTTGGATGCTTTCGCATTGCCGGTATCATCCGGACAGAGGTGATCTGTAATGTATGGCGTAAGGCCGGTCGTCTCGAGCATGACCTCGATGTATCCGCCCTGACAGTTGCTTACGATGAAAAGGGGCATTTTCTCGGAGAGTGTCTTCAGCGTTTCTAAAACGCCGTCGTAGAGAACAGCATGGTGGACTGCCAGCCATTCATTTTCAATAACGCAGGCACGGTGAACGATTCTAATTGCCTCCTCCACCGGGTATTGCGGATAGATAGAAATAGCTATATCATCCATTGTTTTCCCAAACTCTTTATGGAGCCTTTCTCCTGTTATGTGTTCATACGGAGCGCCGCACTCCTTTGCAGCAACGACCCATGCATCGGCGACCTCGTTTGTGGAATCCCATAGTGTTCCGTCAACATCAAAGATGATTGAATCCATGTAATTTAATCTCCTTATACAATTCAGTTATATTGTGGAGTATATCAATGTGTTCTGATTTTGTAAAGCCATTGCTTTTATGGTATAATACGCAGGGACGTGACTTGCCCTGGAGAAAAACGAAAGATCCTTACCGGATATGGGTTTCGGAAATCATGTTGCAGCAGACTCGGGTTGAGGCAGTTAAGGATTATTATGAGCGCTTCCTTAAGGCGCTGCCGGATATCGACGCACTCGCAGACTGTCCGGAAGATGAACTCAATAAGCTGTGGGAAGGACTCGGATATTACAGCCGTGTCAGAAATATGCAGAAAGCCGCAAGGACCGTAAGAGAGCAGCATGGCGGAAGGATGCCGCAGGAGAAGAATGAGCTGATTAAGCTGCCGGGCATAGGTGATTACACGTCGGGTGCTATCGCATCGATTGCATTCGGTAAGCCTGAGCCTGCGGTGGACGGCAATGTAATTCGGATTGTTTCCAGAATCAGAGTATTGAAGAAAGACTTTTCTTCCGCAAAAGAAAAAAGAAATCTGACGGAATTTCTGAGAACATTAGTACTTCCCGAAAATGAGAACTGGGGTGATCTCAATCAGGCTTTTATGGATCTGGGATCCGGTATCTGCCTTCCGAATTCCGCTCCCCGATGTGAAGAATGTCCGATTATGGAATTCTGCTTTGCACATAAAAGCGGTAATGAAACGGAATATCCGGTGAGAACTGAAAAGAAACCCAGGCGTATTGATCAGATGACCGTTATGTTGATCCGTAACGGAGATAAACTGGCGATAAGAAAGAGACCCGCTAAAGGACTTCTCCCGAATCTTTATGAATTTCCGAATACTGCAGGAATTTTGTCCGAGGAAGAAGCTGTGCACGCGGCGGAAACGATTACGGATCTGGAGGCCATAAGAATAAAAAGAATTCCTGATGCCAGACACATATTTTCCCATGTTGAATGGCATATGAAAGGATATGAGATCGTTATGACGCCGGGAGATGAAAAATGTCCGAAGTCAGGTCTTATTTATGCAGAAGCCGGGGAAATCGAGAGAGAATATCCGATTCCGTCGGCTTTCGCAGCCTATGCAAAATATTTAAATATACATTTAGGAAAAAAAGGACCGTCAAATAAGTGAGATACAGCTATGGAGGATGATAACATGAAAGTGCTTTCGATTGCGGTTCCGAGTTATAACTCAGAAGCTTACATGAAGAAAACGATAGATCACCTTGTTCTGGGCGGTGATGATGTGGAAGTCCTTGTCATTGATGATGGCTCCAAAGACAATACACTGGCAATCGCCAAAGAATATGAGAGCAGATTCCCGAGTATTGTCAGGGCAATCCATCAGGAAAATAAAGGACACGGCGGAGCCGTCAATACCGGAATCAGAGAGGCGACCGGAGTATACTTCAAAGTATGTGACAGCGACGACTATTATGAGTATGATGCATATATGCAACTTCTTGACGTTCTGCGCACGCAGATTGAGAAGAAAGAGGAGCCGGATATTGTCATCACAAATTATGTGTATGATAAGCAGGGGGCTAAACATAAGAAGGTTATGAAATACACCGGACGTTTTCCGGAAAATCAAGTATTTACATGGAATGACATAAAGAGGCCTCTTAGTATGTCCCAGTATGTGCTTATGCACAGTCTGACTTACAAACTGCAGCTTCTGAGAGAAAACAATACGGTCCTTCCTGAGCATTGTTTCTATGTGGATAATCTGATGGCTTTCCAGCCCCTCATTTATGCTAAGACGCTCTACTATCTGAATGTAGACCTGTATATGTATTTCATAGGACGCAATGACCAGAGCGTCAACGAGAAGGTCATGCTCACACGTCTGGACCAGCAGTTGAAGGTTACAAATCTGATGATAGACGAGTACAGGCCTGACCTTGTTGTCGAAAAGAGGCACATGGATCATCTCGTTCATTATATGAGTATCATGATGACTGTTTCGTCCATACTTCTTATGCGGAAGGGGACAAAGGAATCGATGCAAGCCAAGAAAGATTTGTGGAAGTATCTGAAAGATAAGGATGTGAAACTGTTTTTAAGGCTCAGAAGCAATCCGCTCGGTATGGCAATGAACACCCATACTCCGGTTGGAAAACAGCTGTCTATTATCGGATACCGACTGTCACAGATCATTTTCGGATTTAATTAATACAAACTCCGGGCAATCAACCAGTGATTACCCGGAGTTTTTTCGTTGGTGAACTATATGAGGTTAATAGAGCTGTGGGCAATCAACCGGTGATTACCCGGAGTTTTTCTGTTTCAAGTCCTACATGAAGTGAATGATGCATCCCTCCGGATTCGCCGTCAAGATGGATGGCACATGTGCGGTCGGCTGTGATTTTTGCTTCCGCACATTTTATAAAGTGAAGGCCCTTAAGACGGGTGTGCTTTCCTATGAAAGCAAGCGGCATGAATGTGCATATCTTGGCTCTTGAGATATCACCGACCACAATAATATCGAGAAGACCGTCGTTCGGCTTCGCCTCCGGCGTCATTTTTACACCGCCGCCCTCGTACTTCTGATTCATGACAGCTGCGAAATATGCATTGGGAACAGAAAAATGCCTGTTTCCGTCCGCCTCGATTGTAAGATCGCAGGTGTCGTACAGCGCGATCTGCTTGAGGCATATAGCGGCATAGGTCAGGTTACCGAGATGAACCGCGTTCAGAAAATCCTTGATCGGAGAGCTGAGCGCTTCGTGACAAATAGCAGCGTCAAAGCCGATTCCGCAGCTCACACCGAACCGTTCGCCGGGTCTGTCTTTCAGGACACCTACATCCATGCTTGTATATCGCTGTGGATTCAGTACAGCTGCGATTGCAAAGTCCGGATCCGTAATAATATGCATACCCCTTGCGAAGTCGTTACCGGAACCACTGGGGATGACCCCGAATGTGATTGTACTGATATTGGTAAGACCACAGAGAATTTCGTGGATTGAGCCGTCTCCGCCGATCGCAATGACTGTGGCATACGGATCCCGTGCAGTAATAGCGTAGGCAATTTCTTTTCCGTGTCCCGGATATTTGGTCGCAAAGACTTTGTATTCGATCTGTCTCTTTTTCAGCGTTTCGACCAGGCGGATCCAGATACTCCGGCTGCCGGAAGACTGGGAGCTTGGATTCAGGATAAAATAGTACATAAGATCCTCCCTGTATGCATTTTCAGTGAATATGTGGCACGAAAAATGAAATAAAGAATTCTGCGGAACGTTTCACTGGATAGAATTCTATACGAAATCTGACATTTGACTCAAGTAACGAATCATGAACAAAATAGAGTTTACTCCGCACAGCGAAGATTTGCAATAATCAGCAGTATTTTTCGGCTCTGCCATGCATGAGTGTGCATTCAGGTGCAAGAAGAATCGGATCATGATGCCGTATATCCGTAATTATGAATTCGTATATAATAATTTTGTAACAAAAGTGAAACACTAACAGCGTATGATTTAATATCTTAATGTGATAGTATAGTAACATCTATGAGTAAAATTATAGGAGAAAAAATATGAGCAAAAAGACAATCTGCCGCGCCGGCACGATTCTGGCTGCCGGTGTTCTTACGGTGAACCTGGGTACAGCGGGCCAGAGAGAAGTTCTGGCTGATTCTTCACAGTGGAAATCATATTCACTGTCTGAGAGTGAACGGGAGGATATCCTGTACGGCGATTACGATATTGAAATGGAAGACGGAAGTTCGCTTAAGATCAGATTAAAGCCTACCGAGATCCCGAAAGCCGGAGAGGATGAATGGGAGGACAGCGAGGATTCTGAAAGCGAAGAAGCGGAGAGTTCCGATGAGGAGTCGGATGAAGATGAGGAATCCGAATCGTCCGATGAAGATTCCGATGAATGGTCTGAGGATTCCGAAGAGGAAGACTCTGAGGATTCGGAAGATGAGTCCGATGAGGGGGAAGGTTCAGAGGACTCAGAAGATGGTTCCGATGAATGGGAAGGTTCAGAGGACTCAGAAGATGAGCCCTACGCTGATGAAGCGCCTGTTCCTGCACCACAGAGTCCGGAAGATGACGAGAGTGCAGAGAATTCTTATGACAGCGAAAGTGACTCTGAGGAAGCAGAGAACTCCGAAAATGCAGAAAACTCTGAGGAAGTGGAAAGTTCCGACGATGCAGAAAACTCTGAGGAAGCGGAAAGCTCTGACGATACAGAAAACTCTGAGGATGCAGAAAGCGCTGACGATACAGTAAACTCCGAGAATACAGAAGATGATGCGGAGACTGACGGGGAAACAACCAAAGAGAATTCTGATGCAGATGTTGATGCTGCCGACGACAATTCGGCGCCGAATGGTGAAATTGCTGAAGATAAATCAAACACGGATGCAGAAGATGTCGCAGAGAACTCTGACGAGACGGCCTCGCTGCGTGACGAGACTTCAGAGGATGCAGCTGATTCCGGCGACGCTACAGAGAATGTAAAAGTGTTTACGGACACAAATACCTCTGAAGAATCATCTGATAAAGATATAACGGATGATCAGGGTGAGTACAGTGTTAAGGAAGAAGATACTCAGAGTGCACCGGGGGCAAATGCTGTAGGCCTGACACTTATGATGAGCAGGTCGGTAATCCCTGCATATGTTGCGACAGATGTTGAGGAAATTACCGAGGAGAGCGATGCACTTGAGAGTGCTGTCGGATTCGCCGCAAGCCTGTTTTCAGCAGACAGTGCAAGCGCTGATGATGCCGTCCCGGAGGAAACCGAAGCGTCCAAGGAGACAGTCGCAGCAGCGTCTGCTGTTACTACAGCGGCTGAGAATTCTGTCATGGTATCTGCGGATAAGGTCGTAAAGACGACTACCGTTGATAGCGATTCATCCCTTGCAGGGCCGGGCACGAATCAGTTGATTGGCGATACGGATAAGAAGACAGCTGTTAAAACACCGACAACGAGCGGTACGACAAGCGGCGGGAGCACAGGCGGAAGTTCAACAGGAACTTCATCCGGCGGCTCTTCCGGTGGCAGTTCATCGGGCAGCAGTTCAGGCGGCAGCTCATCAGGCAGCTCTTCGAGCAGCAGCTCAGGTGGCAGCTCGTCAGGCAGCTCTTCGAGCAGCAGTTCAGGCGGCAGTTCGTCCGGCAGTTCATCTGGCGGCTCTTCCGGTGGCAGCTCATCCCGTTCATCGGGCAGCAGTTCATCAGGCAGCAGCTCAAGGAGCGGAAGTTCGGGAACATCCAGGACTACGCCGAAAACAGGAGATACTTCGAATATCGCACTTTACTTCAGCAGTGCAGCAGCTTCGCTTGGCGTGCTTTTCGAATCATTCCTTCATGCAGAGAGAAGAAAGAAGAGTATTCGGAGCAGGAAAAACGAGAAGTAATAAGAGATTGCGACAAACCGTATTAAGGTATTGACATAATGTTCTGATGTATTCCGAACGTAACAGAACAGGGAAAGACGAAATAAGCTACTTGCCTGCGTCAGGGCATTATGCTATACTGTTTACATTATTTTAAAGGAGGATTCTCATCAATGAAGCATGTCAAGAGTCTGAACACAAAGAACCTTCAGAACACATTGAAGAAAGGTGGCTGCGGCGAGTGCCAGACATCCTGCCAGTCCGCATGCAAGACAAGCTGCACGGTTGGAAATCAGAGCTGCGAGCATAAGTAAGCTCAGCTGATTTATCAGGGCTCATCTAATAGAGTTAAGTGAGAGGTCTGTGGAAACAGACCTCTTTTAGTGTGATTAAGGAAAGAAAATTGTGACAGCAATTCACTGTCTGATAGAACTATCAGAAAGTACAGGTCAGAAAGGTAATATATTAAATGCAGATACACCGATACAGGAGTAACGGCTACAATATCATCCTGGATGTACCGAGCAGCTCGGTACATGTTGCGGATGATTTGTTCTATGATGCGGCCGGTATCATGGCTGAGACGGAGAGCGCGGAGGAGACCGAAAGGCAGCTCATGGCCAACGCAGAAAGCGGCAAATATGATATCGAGGATGCGCAGACTGAGATCAAAGAAGTGCTCGAGGAGATGGAAGAACTCAGAAAACAGGGTGCGCTCTTCTCACCGGAACCTTATGCCCCGGCCATCGAAGAATTCGTGAAACGTCCTACTGTAGTGAAAGCACTTTGCCTTCATATAGCACACGATTGTAATCTCGCCTGCAGGTATTGCTTCGCCGAGGAAGGCGAATATCACGGCAGACGCGCTCTGATGTCTTATGAGACCGGGAAAAAGGCGCTTGATTTTCTTGTGAAGAATTCCGGACTTCGTAAAAATCTGGAAGTTGACTTTTTCGGCGGCGAACCTCTTATGAACTGGGGCGTTGTTAAACAGCTGGTAGCATACGGGCATGAGCTGGAGGAGAAATCGAAGGATACATTTGCACCGAAACATTTTCGCTTTACGCTTACGACCAACGGTGTACTGTTAAACGACGAAATTATGGAATTCTGCAACAGGGAGATGCACAATGTAGTCCTGTCGATTGACGGACGCAAGGAAGTGCATGACCGCATGCGGCCTTTCAGAAAAGGGCAGGGGAGTTATGATCTGATTCTTCCGAAGCTTCTGAAGTTCGCAAAGCAGCGGCAGGAGCTGGGGATCTCCTATTATGTCAGAGGCACCTATACGCACTGGAATCTCGACTTCGCTGCGGATGTTCTTCATCTGGCTGACCTTGGTTTTGACCAGATCTCTGTGGAGCCGGTCGTCGCGCCTCCGGAGGAAGATTATGCGATAAGACCCGAAGATGTACCGATTCTCTGCGAACAGTATGACATACTTGCACGCGAAATGATTAAGCGTAAAAAGGAAGGAAAGGGTTTTAATTTCTTCCATTTTATGATAGATTTAACGGGTGGCCCTTGCGTCTATAAGCGACTTTCCGGTTGTGGTTCCGGAACAGAGTATCTCGCTGTGACTCCGTGGGGCGACTTTTATCCGTGTCACCAGTTCGTGGGAAATGAAAAGTTCCTGCTCGGGAACACGGATACCGGCATTGAGAGGGGAGACATTGTAAAAGAATTCAAAAAAGTGAATGTCTATGCGAAGAAGGAATGCAGCAGCTGCTTTGCCAGATTCTATTGCAGCGGCGGATGTGCAGCTAATTCGTATAATTTCACAGGCGGAATCAACGATGTTTACGAAATCGGGTGCCAACTCCAGCGGAAACGTGTGGAATGCAGCATTATGCTGAAGGCTGCTTTGGGCAGTTAAAGAGAAATCTTAAAGAGGTAAAGTGACATGAAGAAACAAACTAGCGTCATTGTGCTTATTCTCGCTGTCGTCTTCACGATAGTGACCGGCTTTACGGCACTCGTCGGGTGGGGTGAGCACGGCAGAGGGTCGATGAAGAATATCAGCACCGGCCTTGATCTTTCCGGCGGTGTATCTATCACATACGAAGCGGATCAGGCAGCTCCGTCGGTAGCGGATATGAACGATACCATCTACAAGCTGCAGAAGCGTGTCGATGAGTATTCGACTGAAGCAAATGTTTATCAGGAAGGTACGAATCGAATCAGCGTTGAAATCCCGGGCGTAACGAACGCCGATGAGATCCTGGAAGATCTGGGAACGCCGGGATCCCTGTATTTTATCGCACAGCACGATGCTGACGGTAATGATTGTTATACGTACGACAGTGCACAGAGCAAATGGGTGCTTAACGGTACGATCGAAGATCTCGAAGCGAACGGTGCAATCGTATGTACCGGATCTGATGTGGCTTCCGCAGAGGGTGGCGTTGATACAAGCGACCAGTCCGGCAGAAAATATGTCGTTTCCCTTTCTTTTACAGATGAAGGAACGAAAAAATTTGCTGATGCAACGACTAAGGCATTCGCGAACAATGAGTCGATCGGTATCTATTATGACGGAGAATTTGTCTCTGTTCCGACCGTTAACGCTGCAATTACGAACGGCAAGGCTGTCATCGAAGGTATGAATTCCATCGAAGAAGCACAGCAGCTGGCATCCTTCATCCGTATCGGCGGTCTGAAGCTTACACTGAATGAGATTCGTTCAAATGTTGTCGGCGCTCAGCTTGGCCAGGAGTCACTTCGCACTTCTCTCATCGGTGGTGCTGTAGGTCTCGGAATCGTCTGCCTCATCATGATCGTTATTTACCTGTTGCCTGGTCTTATCGCTGCATTTGTACTGGTTCTGTACACAGCGATGATCCTTGTACTGCTGAATGCATTTGACCTGACACTCACACTGCCGGGTATCGCAGGTATCATCCTTTCTATCGGTATGGCGGTAGATGCCAATGTTATCATCTATGCCCGTATCCGTGAGGAAGTTACATCGGGTACGCCGCTCATCGCAGCGATCCGTTCCGGTTTCCACAAGGCAACATCCGCGATTGTCGACGGTAACGTCACAACGCTTATAGCAGCTGCGGTTCTCGGCTTCCTCGGATCCGGTACGATCAAAGGTTTTGCCATGACTCTGGCACTCGGTGTTGCACTCTCGATGTTCACAGCGCTGGTCATCTCGAGACTGCTTGTGTATGCGGTTTACGGTATCGGCCTTCGCGATACAAAATATTGGGCAAGACCTAAGAAAGAGTCAAACATCGACTTTATCGGCAAAGCAAAGATCAGTTACTGCATCGCTGCCGCAGTTCTCATAATCGGTATTGGCGCGATGATTTTCAACGCTGCAAATGGCAACCGTGCTCTCAATTATTCCCTCGAGTTCCTCGGCGGTACAGCTACTACAGTAGACCTCGGCAAGGATTATGAGCTGACAGAGCTGGATAAAGAGGTGAAACCTCTTGTAATGGAAGTGACCGGTGATGCAAATGTCAACATGCAGAAAGTTGTCGGAAGCACACAGGTCATCATTAAGACAAGAACGCTGGATGTGCAGGAACGTATCCAGCTCACTGACAAACTGGAGGAGAACCTCGGCGTTGATGCTGACAGCGTAACGACGGAGAATATCTCTGCTACAGTCGGAAAGGAAATGAGAAGAGACGCGCTCCTTGCGGTAGTCATCGCGGTCGTGCTCATGCTTCTCTACATTTTCATCAGATTCAGAGATATGCGTTTTGCTACATCGGCAGTCATTGCTCTGATCCACGATGTGCTGATCACACTGACAGCATACGCTGTACTGAGAATTTCCGTAGGCAACTCCTTTATAGCTGTTATGCTTACGATTCTCGGTTACTCGATTAACTCCACGATCGTCATCTTTGACCGTATCCGTGAGAAGCTGCCGAACCTTAAGAATCAGACAGGTCTTAAAGATCTCGTGAATGATGCGGTCAACCAGACGCTCACACGAAGCATCTATACGAACATTACGACACTGGCATCCATTATGGTGCTGTACATTGTCGGCGTCGCATCGATCAAGGAATTCACACTTCCGATGATGGTCGGTATCGTTGCCGGTGCATACTCATCCGTATTCCTTACAGGCGTACTTTGGTTCTACATGAGAACAAAGATCGGCAGTACGGCGGTCGAGTATAAAGAGGCGGAGGCTAAGGCTGCGAGGGATGCGGCTAAGGCGGAGGCTCAGGCGGCGAGAGAGGCTGCGAAGAGTGAGAGTAGTGTGAAAGGTGTGAAGAGTGGGGTGGAGGGACCTCGCAAGAAAAAAAAGAAGAGGAAGAGATAATCCACTAAGTAGGTAACTAGTGACTCGAGAAGGCCGATATATATCCACGAGAAGCTGCTTCGCAATGCTTCTCTTAGGATATATATCGGCCTTCTCTCGGATGTAGTTGCTGATTCAATATGTGAGGTGGAGTATCTCTTGGGGAAGTGGGGAAAAGCCTCGCCTCTCATAAAGGGTATACCGTACCGTACCCATTTTGAATGTGGTTGCGGGTCAATTTGTGAGGTGGGATTATCCCTCTCTCGGATACAGTTAAATGTGAAAGTGGGGTAAAACAGACAATATGGAAAAGTGGGTCGTCTCCGCCAAAAAGGCGGACTTCAGAGCAATCAGCGCGAAATTCGGAATCGACCCGGTAATCGCGCGCATCATCAGAAACCGGGACGTCGTAGGAGATGATGCCATCGAGGAATTCCTGAACGGATCAATCGCTGATCTCCATGATCCCATGCTCTTCAAAGATATGGACAAGGCCGTCGCTATCCTGAAAAAGAAGATTGCGGAAAAGAAACGCATACGGATCATCGGTGACTATGATATCGACGGCATCATGTCTTCTTTCATCCTGAAAAAAGGTTTTACCGAGTTGGGGGCAGAAGTGGACATCAAGATCCCGGACCGCATCACGGACGGATACGGGATTAACATCAATCTGATACGTCAGGCCGCCGAGGACGGCATTGACACCATCGTGACATGCGACAACGGTATTTCTGCGGGAGAACAGATCCGCTTTGCAAAAAAATTGGGGCTGACAGTCATAGTGACGGATCATCACGAAGTCCTGAGTATTCCGGATTCTGCCGATGCAGTCGTAGATCAGAAGCAGAAGGACTGTCCGTACCCCTTTAAAGAACTCTGCGGTGCCGCCGTTGCATGGAAACTGATTCTTGCAATGGGAGGTGACCGGGAGAAAAAACTCCTTCAGTTCGCAGCGTTTGCTACGGTCGGTGATGTCGTTGATCTGACAGGTGAGAACAGAATTCTTGTGAAGGAAGGGCTGAAACAGCTCAGAAGAACGGAGAATTCAGGTCTTCGGGCGTTGGCGGAAGCCTGCGGCATTGATATCACAACGCTTGATGCATACCGAATCGGGTTTGTACTCGGTCCGTGCATGAATGCAAGCGGGCGTCTGGATACTGCTCTGAGGGCATGCACACTTCTGGAAGCAACGGATGAATTCGAGGCGGCAAAGCTTGCAAGAGAACTGAAGGAACTGAATGACAGCCGGAAAGCCCTGACGGAAAAAGGCGTCGAGGATGCTCTGACATATGTAACAGATAAGGATGTACTGCATGACAAAGTGTATGTAATATATCTTCCCGAGCTTCATGAGTCTCTGGCAGGTATTGTTGCGGGAAGAGTCCGGGAAAAATACAATCACCCGACATTTGTTCTGACGAAGAGTGAGGATGGAGTGAAAGGTTCCGGCAGATCGATCGAAGCCTATAAGATGTTTGACGGTCTGGTTGGGGTGGCACATTTGCTGCAAAAATTCGGCGGACATCCGATGGCAGCGGGCCTTACGCTCGCGCCGGAAAATGTAGATGCGTTCCGGAAGGAAATCAATGAGCAGTGTATGCTTGAAAAAGAGGAGTTTATACAGAAGATCGTGATAGATGTGCCGATGCCGATCGGTTACGTTACGGAGAACTTCGTGACTGAGATGGAAGTACTGGCGCCGTACGGGAAGGCCAATCCGAGACCGGTATTTGCTCAAAAGGGCGTCGTATTTTCAAATGTGAGAATTCTCGGCGCGAATCGGAACGTTCTGAAGGCCAGACTTTCTGTTCCGGGTGACCGCATGTACGGAGGCGCATCGGTCGACGGAATCGCCTTCAGAAGAGTGGATGAGCTTATGGAGAGAATCGGTACGGGAGAGCCGCTGTCTATCGTGTATTATCCGGAGATCAATGAATATATGGGCAGAAGGACAATTCAAATCGTCATCAATAGTTTTCTGTGAGATGGATTAAAGGTGATAATATTGTAGGTATATTTGCTATTTTTCATTGAACATTATGCATAAATAATGTTATAATAGCGTCTAAGCTGAAGCGGATATGGAATATCCGCTTTCTTTACTTAGATTTTAGTCGGTATTAACGGGAACTTGACAGTATGATTTGTGGAGGGCGCAGTTATGATTAGAGAAAAACTCGAGGATTACGTAAGAACGATACCGGATTTTCCGGAGCCGGGTATCATGTTCAGGGATATTACGACGGTTCTGTCCGATGCCGATGGACTTAAGATGGCCATTGACGAAATGCAGAATACTCTGGATGGTGTCGATTTTGATGTAGTCGCCGGTG
Source organism: Lachnospiraceae bacterium (assembly GCA_017433725.1). Taxonomy (GTDB): domain Bacteria; phylum Bacillota; class Clostridia; order Lachnospirales; family Lachnospiraceae; genus Chordicoccus. Next base: position 27,804 of record JAFRGQ010000039.1, on the reverse strand, counting down.
CTGAGTCACGCGGTTTTATTTTTGGTGCTGCAATTGCCTACAATATGCATAAGCCCTTTATTCTTATCAGAAAAAAAGGCAAGCTTCCCTGTGAGACTGTAGAACAGTCCTACGATCTTGAGTACGGAAAGGCCACGATCGAGATTCATAAGGATGCAGTGGAGCCGGGTCAGAAAGTCGTAATTATCGACGATCTCATCGCGACCGGAGGAACTGTCGAAGCGGCAGCAAGGCTCATCGAGAAGCTTGGCGGCGAAGTTGTCAAAATGGTATTCCTTATGGAGCTCAAAGGACTTAACGGACGCGAGAAACTGGCTAAGTATGATGTGGCAAGCGTAATAGCTTACGACGGCAAGTAAAATATAATTATGTGCATATGCAGCCAGACGGCCTTGGGCCGTCTGGCTGTCTTATAAATATTATGATTAAGGTATTATTCCTTTCACTCGAGCAGGCTCGGTGTCAGAATGATACTTTTGGCAGAGTAATAAATCTTATTTTCTTAATGAGTTGGAACTTGGGAAATCGTCCGTATAGGGGTGCATGGACGGTTTTTGTGGTTGTGTATCTGGAAGGTAACGGGTGCAGTATGGCAGATGAGATTAGGAAATCAGATAGTGGTAAAAGCGGAAAGAGGTATCTGCTGACGCGAAATGAACAGGAGCTTCACAACCCGAAGGACTTTACCAGTCCGGATGAGCTGTACGGTATCCTGGTTCGAAGTGTGCTCAAGTATCATCCGTCTGACGATCTGACTATGATCGAAAAAGCATACAAAATCGCATTAGACGCTCATAAAGATCAACGCAGGAAGTCCGGGGAGCCGTATATTATCCATCCCCTCTGTGTCGCACTTATACTCGCGGATCTGGAGCTTGACAAGGAGACGATCACTGCCGGACTCCTCCATGATGTCGTGGAAGATACAGGGATGACCAACGAAGACATCAGGAGAGAGTTCAATGCTGAGGTTGAGCTACTGGTCGATGGCGTTACAAAACTGGGACAGATCGGTTATAAGGCGGATAAGGTGGAAGTTCAGGCCGAGAATCTCAGAAAAATGTTCCTTGCCATGGCGAAGGATATCCGAGTCATACTGATAAAGCTCGCTGACCGTCTTCATAACATGAGAACACTTCAGTATATGAGGCCGGAAAAGCAGAAGGAAAAGGCTCGAGAGACGATGGATATCTACTCACCGATCGCAGGCCGGCTCGGTATTGCACGCATAAAGACGGAAATGGATGATCTTGCGCTTCGTTATCTGGAGCCGTCTATCTATTTCAGTCTTGTGCAACAGGTAGATGCGAGAAAGACCCAGAGAGAAGCATTTGTAGACAGCATTGTTCAGGAAGTCTGGAAAAAAGTCGAAGATGCCGGTATCAAGGCGGAAGTCAGAGGTCGGGTCAAGCATTTCTTCTCGATTTATAAGAAAATGGTGAATCAGGATAAGACGATTGATGAGATCTATGATTTGTTTGCAGTTCGGATCATCGTCAATTCCGTGCCGGAGTGTTATGCGTCTCTCGGACTTATACACGACATGTATACGCCTGTACCCGGCAGATTCAAAGACTATATTGCGATGCCTAAGGAGAACATGTATCAGTCTCTGCACTCGACACTGATCGGTCCGGGAGGCACACCGTTCGAGGTCCAGATCCGTACGTTCGAGATGCACAGGACCGCTGAATACGGTATCGCTGCACACTGGAAATATAAGGAAGTTTCGAACGGAAGACAGGTCAGCGGCAATCAGGAAGAGGAGAAGCTGTCCTGGCTCCGGCAGATACTGGAATGGCAGCAGGATATGTCCGATAACAGGGAGTTCATGTCACTCCTGAAATCGGATCTTGACCTATTCAACGAAAATGTATACTGTTTTTCACCGGCCGGCGATGTCAAGGCGCTGCCGAACGGTTCATGTACCGTCGACTTTGCCTACAGTGTACACTCGGCAGTCGGAAATAAGATGGTCGGCGCCAGAGTCAACGGGAAACTGGTCCCCATCGAATACATACTCCAGAACGGCGACCGCGTTGAGATCATCACTTCTCAAAACGCGCGCGGTCCGAGTCGCGACTGGCTCAAGATTGTCAAAAGCACGCAGGCAAAGAATAAAATTAATCAGTGGTTCCGTCAGGAACTTAAGTCTGAGAATATAGAAAAAGGCAAGGAACTCGTCAATAGCTGTGCAAAGCAGAAGGGTTATCAGCCCTCCGACCTCATGAAGACCGAATACATGGAAGGCGTCATGAGAAAATACGGGTTCCGCGACTGGAATTCAGTCCTTGCCGCCGTGGGACACGGCGGATTGAAGGAAGGTCAGGTCGTCAATAAGATGATCGACCTTCTTGAAAAGGAAAAGAAAAAGAAGATCACAGATGAAGAAGTGATGGCTGCGACCACGCTGAACAAGGAAAAACTTCCGCTCGTCAAAAAGGACGGAAAAGGAGGGATTGTCGTTCAGGGTCTTAACGACCTCGCAGTCCACTTTGCAAAATGCTGTAATCCGATCCCCGGAGATGAAATCGTCGGATTTGTCACAAGGGGGAGAGGCGTCACGATACATCGGACCGACTGCGTCAACATCATGAACATGAGCGATGAGGACAGAGGAAGACTTATCGAGGCAGAATGGCTTCTTCCGGAGGACGAAAAGAATGCAACCCTTTATGCCGCCGAGGTCGTGATTTATGCGCAGAACCGCACAGGACTTTTGGTTGATATTTCGCGCACTCTGACCGAGCGCAAGATCGATATCGGACAGATGTCTGTCCGTACGAACAAGCAGGGAATGGCAACGCTGGAAATGAGCTTCAGCGTTCATTCCAAGGATGAGCTCAGTGCCGTGATCCGTGAACTTCGCAAGATCCAAAATGTTGTCGATGTCACAAGAAAGACAGGTTAAATAAGAATGAATATATATGTCTGTGTTGTCGGGGAACTGATGACCAATTGTTATCTGATTGAGAATGAGAAGACACATGAGACTCTGGTCGTCGATCCGGGTGCCAGTGCGCACAAGATTGCGGGTACGCTCATGAACAAAGGCCTTCGTCCGGTCGCGATCCTGCTGACACACGCCCACAACGATCATTTCGACGGAGTAGATGGTCTCCGCAAAAGATACAGTGATCTTCCGGTCTATATCGGCGAGCTTGAGACGGATCTTCTGGCAGACGGGACCCTGAACAACCCGTTCGGAGATTCGGAAGGGCTCACTGCGGATTATACGGTCAGGGACGGTCAGGTCCTTGAACTTGCCGGTCTCACACTGAAAGTTATCCACACGCCGGGACATACTGCGGGAAGCGTATGTTATTACTTCGAACAGGAGAAAATACTCGTTGCGGGAGATACTCTGTTCTTCAGAAGTTACGGAAGAACCGACCTTGCCACCGGCTCTGATCAGGACATGTTCGATTCTCTTGCGAAGCTGCTTATCGGGCTTCCGGAGGATGTGCAGGTCCTGCCGGGTCACGGCAGAACTACGACCATAGGTTATGAAAAGGCGGTGAAGGGGTTCGAATGAATATCGGCGTACAGCTCGATCGTGAAGAGTTTTTATATGACATACATTCGCTTGTGAAGAGTTTCTTCCCGGATGATGACGTGAGCATCTACACGGACGGTGACACAGCCAAATGTGAAGCCGCCCGCGATCTTTTGTTGTACGTTCATATTCCGGAGATTGATGACCGGAAACGCGTCAAGGATTCTCTCAAGCGGGAGCTTTACGAGACGCTTTCGGATTACACCGGCAGAACACTTCCTTGGGGAACGCTGTCAGGTATAAGACCGACCAAAATTCCCATGAAGATGCTCGAGGAAGGTCTTCCCGAAAGCGTAATCAGAAAAAGAATACAGGATACATATCTGGTATCCGATCAGAAGACGGATCTGATGATAAGCGTTGCTGAAAATGAGCGCCGTCTCCTCTCAGGCGTTTCACTTGGATCGAAATCTTTCAGCCTCTATATACATGTCCCGTTCTGTCCGTCAATCTGTCTCTACTGCACATTCAGCGCTTCTCCCGTGAAACAGTGGGAAAAGAGAATGGACGAATATCTTGATGCCGTAGAGTTTGAACTGTCTTGCGGACGCCCTATGGGACAGCTTCCGGAATCTGTGAAAAGGACAGAAATTGTTCCGGATATGAACAGAAAGCCGGTGACTTTTTATGTCGGCGGCGGAACGCCTACATCCCTTTCGGCCGCACAGCTCGACAGACTGCTTTGCATGGCAGAAGAGTACTACGACCTGTCCGAATGTGTCGAAAGAACTGTCGAGGCAGGCAGACCTGACTCGATAACCACGGAGAAACTCGAAGTTCTCAAAAAGCATAATATTACCAGAATCTCGGTGAATCCGCAGACTATGAACCAAAAGACGCTGGACCTGATCGGCAGGCATCATACGGTGGAGGACACACAGAGAGCTTTTGTGATGGCCAGGGAAGCCGGATTCGACAATATCAATATGGATATCATACTCGGGCTTCCGGGTGAGGAGGCTCGGGATGTGCAGAACACACTGAGGCAGATCGAGGAGTTAGGCCCTGACAGCCTGACAGTGCATTCGCTCGCAGTTAAGAGAGCTTCAAGGCTTACAAAGACGCTGCGGGAAGAGCATGCTGCGGGTAAGATTGCGGATTACAGCAGATATGAAGGACTGACATTTGTAAATTCCGGTGAGATTATCGGAAGCGCATATGAGTCGGCTCTCAGAATGGGAATGGAGCCTTACTATCTGTACAGGCAGAAGAATATGAAGGGTGGACTGGAAAATACCGGATTTGCAAGACCGGGTAAAGAGTGCCTGTACAATATCCTTATAATGGAAGAGATGCAGGAAATCCGCGCTTTCGGTGCGGGAGCCTCTACAAAGACTGTTTCCGAGAACGGCAGAATTGATCGGATTATAAATCCCAAGGATGTGAAGACATATCTTGAGAGGGTTGCCGCCGCGAAAGCTGCACATCTTTAAATGTTCGCTTTACAAAGATTGTAGTGAATGCTAATATTTACGTTTGGGTAAACTTATATGGGAAAAATTGTTGATTATAATCTGACAGAGGAAATATCGCACGGCATTTATGTGAGCCGCCTTGCCCGGGATGTTACCCGGGCTCTTGGTCATGATGAGGAAATGCAGTACGACATGGCTCTCGCCGGAATGCTCCACGACATCGGAAAGCTGAGGCTTACAAATTATATTTACGGTGAAGCTACCGCGGAATCTCCTCTGATGATAGAAGAAATGAAATATGTGAGGATGCACTCTCTGCTTTCCTACAATATCGTCAAGAGCAGAGGGTATAACGCACGCGTATGTGAAACAATTCTTTATCATCATGAGAATATGGACGGCTCCGGTTATCCGGAAAACCTTTCCGGGGAGGATATTCCCGAGGGGTCGCGGATCATACGGGTCTGTGATGTTTTTGCGGCACTGACAACGGATCGTCCTTACAGAAAGAGCTTTACTAAGGATGAAGCACTGAGCCTCATGATCGATGAAATCAATAATTTTGATATGCGCGTGTTCCTGGCTTTTGAGCACGTCGTCCATAAAGTTGCCACGAGCTACCAGCCTAGCCTGCCGGATCTTGACAATATGCTTCTGGAAGGTCTGACGGGTGTGGACAGGATTCTACGTGAAAAGCGACTGGGATCTGATACCGAGAATCGGTAAGGCAAGAAGGCTTTGCGAAAGATAAGACGAAAGGAAATATATTATGGCACTCAAGAAAAAACCTGTTAACGGTATGAAAGATATTCTGCCTGCTGAGATGGCTGTGCGCATGTATGTTATCGGACTGATCCGTGAGACATATGATGCATTCGGCTTCTCGTCCATCGAGACGCCTGCCGTAGAGCATATCGGAAATCTTCTCTCCAAACAGGGCGGTGAGAATGAAAAACTTATTTTCAAGATCTTAAAGAGAGGAGAGAAGCTGGATCTCTCTCAGCCGACTACGGAAGACGCCGTCACAGACAGCGGACTGCGCTATGACCTGACGCTTCCGCTTTCCAGATATTATGCAAATCATGCAAATGAGCTGCCGTCTCCCTTCAAAGCGCTCCAGATCGGCAGTGTCTGGCGTGCAGACCGCCCGCAGAGAGGCAGGTACCGCCAGTTCACGCAGTGCGATATCGATATTCTCGGGGATCCGACTTATCTTGCGGAAATAGAGCTGATCCTGGCCACCACGACTGTTCTCGGAAAACTGGATTTCCACAACTTTACGATTCGAATTAACGACAGAAAGATCCTGAAGGGAATGGCAGCCAAAGCCGGTTTTGCGGAATCCGACTATGACAAGGTCTTCATCATTCTTGACAAGATGGACAAGATCGGACTCGAGGGAGTCAGAGCAGAGCTTCTTGAGAGTTACCCGGAAGAAATCGTTACCCCTTATCTCGCTCAGTTCGAGGAGGGAGCAGATCCTGCTGCTCTTATGGAAGGTTCTCCGCTTCCGCAGATCATTTCCACTGTGGAAGCCACCAAGACAGCTGATTTCAAAGTCAAATTCGATCCGACTCTTGTCCGCGGAATGAGCTACTATACAGGTCCGATCTTCGAGATCGCCATGGATGAGTTCGGCGGTTCCGTGGGCGGCGGTGGACGCTATGATGAGATGATCGGAAAGTTCACGGGACAGCAGACGCCGGCAGTCGGTTTTTCGATCGGTTTTGAGCGTATAATCATGCTGCTCCTTGAGAGAGGATTTAAGGTTCCGGGTGCGAGAGAAAAAATCGCTTTCCTTGTTGAAAAGAAGATGCCGGATGAAAGACTCACGGAAGTCTTTGAAGAGGCACAGAAGGAACGGGCAGCAGGCAAGGCAGTTGCAATTTCAATTATGAAGAAGAATAAGAAATTCCAGAAAGATCAGCTTGCAGCGGAAGGCTACACAGAGATCCGGGAGTTCTTTGCAAAATAAAAACAGTGACGAAAGGCTGGATAAATTTATGGCAGAATCAATGAGCGGACTTCGGCGCACATGCCGCTGTGCGGAAGTTACGGAGGAAATGATCGGACAGAAAGTGACTCTGATGGGATGGGTCGCAAAGTGCAGAAACAAAGGCGGTATTGTTTTCGTAGATATGCGTGACCGCAGCGGAATCATGCAGGTCATTTATGAAGGAGTTGAAAATGCAGGTTCGCTGCGCAGCGAGTTCTGCATTGCCGCGACAGGTATCGTCCGCAGGAGAGAAGGTGCCGTAAATCCGAATCTTAAGACGGGAAGCCTTGAGATCGAGGGTCAGGATCTCAGAATCCTGAGTTCCTCGGAGACGCCGCCTTTCCATGTTCTGGACGGCATCGACACACGCGAAGACCTTCGTCTCCGCTACAGATATCTTGACCTCAGAAGACCGGAACTGCAGAAAAAGATCATGTTCCGTTCCCGCCTGGTCTCTCTGGTCAGAGAGTTCATGGATCGTGAAGGATTCCTTGATATAGAGACGCCGGATCTGATCGGAAGTACGCCGGAAGGCGCAAGAGATTACCTCGTGCCGAGCCGTGTACACCCCGGCTGCTTCTATGCTCTGCCGCAGAGCCCGCAGCTTTTCAAGCAGCTGCTTATGTGCTCCGGATTCGACCGCTACTATCAGATTGCAAGATGCTTCCGTGATGAGGATCTCCGTGCGGATCGTCAGCCGGAGTTCACACAGATCGATATGGAACTTTCTTTCGTAGATCAGGATGATGTTATGGATGTCAATACACGACTCCTCGGCTTCGTCCTGTCCCGGCTTCCTGAAGTGTATGAGCAGCTTGGTTTCGATTCGGAACTTGCAAAGGCAGCAAAAAGCGCCGCAGAGAAGATCAATGCGGAAGGCATCGCAAAGATGCCGTGGAAGCAGGCTATGGATCTCTACGGATCCGACAAGCCGGACCTTCGTTTCGGTATGCCGATTGTTGATGTTACGGATTCTGTCTGCGATTGCGGATTCGGTGTATTCACCGGTGCAATCGAAAGCGGCGGTATGGTACGCGGCCTCAATGTGAAGGGGCAGGGCGGCATGCCGAGAAAGAAGATCGATAAGCTCGTTGAGGTGGCCAAGACATATGGCGCTAAGGGGCTTGCTTACATCGCAATTCAGGAAAACGGAAACATCAAGTCCTCATTTGCCAAGTTCATGACGGAAGAGCAGATGGCTGCTCTCATCGAAAAGATGGGAGGACAGAACGGAGACCTGCTTGTATTTGCCGCTGACAAGTTTAAAGTAGTTTGCGCATCTCTGGGTGCTGTCCGTCTGTATCTCGGCGATCAGCTGGGTCTGTATGATAAGAATGAACTCTGCTTCGTATGGATCACGGAGTTCCCGCTCCTTGAGTGGTCAGATGAGGAAAATCGTTTCATGGCAATGCATCATCCGTTCACGATGCCTGTCCTTTCAGATTTTGAGCATGTGGATGAGGATCCGGGCAGCGTTCGCGCTGAGGCCTATGATATTGTTCTGAATGGTTGTGAACTGGGAGGCGGTTCTGTCAGAATTCATATGGATGACATTCAGGAAAAAATGCTTGAGGTGCTCGGTTTCTCGAAAGAGCGGGCAAATGAACAGTTCGGCTTCCTGCTTCGTGCTTTCAAGTACGGTGTTCCGCCTCATGCCGGACTTGCTTACGGCCTTGATCGTATGGCTATGTTGTTCACGGGTTCCGATTCGATCCGTGACGTCATAGCTTTCCCGAAGGTGAAAGATGCATCAGATCTCATGATCGACGCACCGGCAGCGGTTGAGGAAAAGCAGCTGAAGGAGCTTTCAATCGCGGTCGCGATTGAGGATAGTGAAAACAAAGAATAAAGGTTACTACTTTTCATAGATTTTGTTTTATGCTATACTGATTTCGTCTATGTTAACCGTAATATGAGGGAGAGTGCATATGGCAGACAATTTCCATATGAACACCGGAAAGGATGTATTCCCGAATGCTGCGGGGAGCGGTAGCTATTCAGGCTCAGATGGTAAGAAAGCCGATAGAGTAGGAGAAGAGAACGGAGAACCTTTCGATTTTCATGAGGCAATGCTTCAGGTCGAGATGATTTTTCAGAGTTCCCTTCTCTCTTATGGATTCAAGGAATATTCAATAGAGAATTTTGTCGATAAAAAGTATTTCTACAGCTGGAAAGGCAAGGAGGGCTGCAGCGATACGGATGCAATGCGGCAGGGACTCAATATTGACGGTATTCTTGAAAAAGAGAATCCATCGGTCAATGAAGTTCTCACATATCTGCAGTATACGTTAAATATTGCCGAATTGTGCAGAAGGAACTTCAACAGTGACGAGCTGACCGGTTATTACTTTGATCTGCGGAGTTATACGAATCTGCTTACACGCATACGAGAGTTGCTGACAATTCTAAAGTATGATGTTAAGTATGTAGCAGAAAAAGAAGTTATTTATCTGGTGACGAAAGATGTTGCCGCTGATGCAGTAACGAATACATCATCGGATCCGATAACGGATGCGATTGTGGAATACAACAGCTATTCCGTCGCAGGGAATCTTGACCGTAAACGAAAGATCCTCAATGACATGGGGGATATGGTCGAGAGCTATACCGACAATCGGAGCCCCGGTAATGTAAAACTGTTCAGCAATATAGAGTTCATGCTCTATAATTTCAATATTCGAAATAATAATTTCGAAGGGGACGACAGGGTCGAACATGTTGCATCCATGTCCAGGGAAGAACTGGAAGCATGGTATGATGAGACCTACCAGATGATGCTGCTTCGAATTCTTCAGCATGAGAACCTGGAGAGAATGAAGCGTGTAGACGCAGTGCAGCAGGCCTGTGAAGCCTCATCAGTCGAATCCATATCGAAGAGCATGGATCTCGAAGGTTCGAACAGAGTTATGTCCAGACGACGCGTCGAGGACATCAATTTTGTGGCAAAGAATGTAGCCGAAGCTGCAAGCGTTGCCCAGGGGAACAGAAATGCCGATAGAATAAACAGCGGCAAGAACAAAAAATCCGAAGAGAAGACCCGAAAAGCGGAGGAAAAAGCCCGTGACAGTATGAGGGCAGTTCGTGAAAAGGAGTTTTCAGGGTATTCCGGCGCAGATCTCGATAAAGACGTCAATGCGATTCTTGCCGAAAAGAACGGCGAGAGTGAAGAACGCGATGCGGAAAAGACCAAACCGTCGAAGAAGAAAGGGTATACGCCGAGTTTTCGCGATGTATCCGACACTGCTTCAACAGCTGTGAGCCATGAGACAGACAACTCTGCGTCCTTTGTCAAAAAAGATAAAGATCCGGAAGTTGATAAGTGGGATGAAGAGTATCAGGCGCGAAAAAAAGGCTGGTCTGACTCTGAAACAGAGGACGAATGGAAGATATCTGACACCTCTGGGGATCAGAAGCAGAAAAAGCCGAGGAACCCTTTCAAGATTCTTCTTTCTGTTGTGATCATACTGCTTGCAGCGCTCCTCGCTGCTGCGGTTTCTCTGATACACTTCAACTACGCAAGGTCGGATTATGTCTCGGATAAGCAGATTCCGGTCAACACAGATGCTGCTTTGATCGAAAACTATGCAACACCGGCCGATATCGATGATACGGTAGCCTTAGCATTAAAGACGCAGGTGCAGCATGAAACGGAAGCTGCAGCGACAACAATCGACGGCAGCAAGATGTTTAATATCCTTGTAGCCTGCTCCGAAGACACCGGCTCAAATACGTACGCGCCATGCGACGCTGTCGCACTTATTTCTTTTAATAAGGCAACAAAACGTCTCACGACCGTATCGCTGATGAATAATCTGTATGCTGATATCGAAGAAACGGGAGTCGTAAGACTCGGAGATGTTCCGCTTTATGCCGGCATGCCGGCGCTTGTAGATATTGTCCGGAAGACGTACGGTATTCCTGTGAACGGGTATGCATGGACCGACTACAGAGGAATGATCAAGATTATTGATCGGATCGGCGGCATCGATGCGGAAGTCACGGAAGATGAGATGAAGCAGGCCAACGAGTATATCGATGAGATGGCGGCTGCGTACGGTGAGGAAGAAGCAACACATCAGCTCAGAATGACGGGTGATGTACATCTTGACGGATATCAGGCAGTCGCTTATGCGAGAATAAGCGATAGCGAAAATGAGGTTGATTATGCAAAGACCGCAAGACAGAGGAAGGTCCTGAACAGTATTGCGGCAGCATATGAGGCAGCAGGGTTCGGTGAGAAGACATCAATCATGCGGGAGATTCTTCCGTATGTGACGCATAACATCACGGAATCTCAGGTATTCGGAAATCTCTTCGTATTTACCGGTTCGCCGAAGTATGCTAAAGCAGGGTTCTCACTTCCGCTCGAAGGACATCATGAGATGCAGGGAACACTTACTGTTCCTGACTTTGCTGAGACACTTCCTGTCGTGAAACAGATCCTCAGTGATACGAATGCCGATCGTGCACTCGGACTTCTGACGGAAAGCGGAGTGGCGACAGGTACAGAGAGCTCTTCGGTCGTCGTTATATCCGGACCTGATGTTTCTGAAACTGTGGCGTCGGATACGAGTAGTTCCGATACGGCGGTTCCTTCGGAAGAGAGTACTGCAACGACAGATTCTGATGTGAGTACCGCAACGGAGAGTAATGATTCGGGCAGTGAGACCGGAACGTCCTCGGGTGCCGGTACACAGGACCGGACCGGTGAGCCGAGAATTACCCCGGAAGCGCCATGGAGCTGGACAACTTAATAGCATCATAGTATGCAGGAAATGATTGCATACTGAATATACGGGACTGCTGCATACAGGCAATTCATGCTGTGGGCCGGAACGGGTATTCGTTTCGCGCCGGCAAGATTTGAATTCTGTGTTACAGCAGTCTTCCTTTATGTTAATATGATTACATTGCCAAAGGTATCATTCTGACATCGAGCCTGCTTGAGTGGGAATAATCATATGAAAAAAAGAAAAATGAGAGTTCTTCTCGTCTCCGCAAAGGTAAGGGCGGGAGGTGAAGCCGCGCATGTCACCGCGTTGGCAAAAGAATTTATAAAAAAAGGTCTTGATGTATCTCTTCTGTCCACAGATCCGACAGGGGGGGTGATGGCAGGTATTATTCCTGAGGAAAACCTTTTTTTCACCGAGTTCCGTGACCATAACCCGCTGCAGACAGCTATGAACACTGCTGAGATCCGGAAAGTTCTTTCGAACCATGCATTTGATATCATTCACTGCCATGGCAGGGACAATGCATTTGCAGTCAGAATGGCAGGTCCTAAGCAGCCGTATATCTATACATGCCATTCCATGTCGGTACAGACCAATTTAATGCATCGCATGCTGAATTCGACCGGAGACGCCGCAATTGCCGTTTCAGACGACACAAAAAAGTTCATGGTTCACGAGCTTAAGATACCGGAAGAAAAGATTACAGTGATAGAGAACGGAGTAGACCCGGCGCAGCTCCGGAAACTGAGTGAAGATGAAAAACGCTGGTCATACACGAATTTTCTCATACCGGACGGAAAGATCGTCGCTGCGATCCACGGAAGGATCGACCCGAGAAAGAATCATGTTATGATCGGAAAAGCACTGGCAAACCTTCCGGACGACGAGAGATCCAAATTCGTGATTCTGTGTTCCGGCATGAGGAATGTGCCAGGTTATGATCCACTGGTATCACAGTTGAGAGAGCTTGGCGTGTTACAGCAGTTCAGATTCACGGGTTGGACCGATCCGAGAATAATTCTCGGATGTTCGGATCTGCTTCTCGGTCCGAGTCAGACAGAGAGCTTTATGATGTCGGCTCTCGAAGGATTTTTTATGGATGTTCCGGTGATACGTTCCAAAACCGGCGGTTATTCTGAAATGAAGGATCTGTGTATCGGTATCGACGCCGATGATCTGAACGGATGGACGGAGATCCTGCACGGGGTGGCTGTACGCGGAACGGATGATATGAAACCGATGGTAGACAGGGCACATACGGAAGCGCTCAGGCGATTCACATCTGAAGTGATGGCGGGTAAAGTGTACCGGGTCTATCTGGATGTCCTGAGAAGCCGCAGCAGGTCAGGCAGATAAAGCAGTATCGCCTGATATACGCGGTCTATCCGGATGTCCTGAGAAGCCGCAGCAGGTCAGGCAGATAAAGCAGTATCGCCTGATATAACGGGTCTATCCTGATGTCCTGAGAAGCCGCAGCAGGTCAGCAGGTCAGGCGAATTAAGCAGTATCGCCTGACACTGGGAAAGACGGCAGGGAGATTTATGAAATATATAGCCAGGGAAACCGCATTCAGAGAAAATGAAAAGCGAACGGCCGGAGCAAAAGCCAGAGTCGATATTGACAGAATCTGCACAGAGCAGCTTGGTTATACTCCTGTTGACATTGTATTCGATACGGCGAGATTTGAGGACCGGAATATCGTCGGACAGCTGGGAGAACACGGCGAAGCTTTGCGTGAATGGGAAAAGAAGACGGCTCATCTTACAAAAGGCGATCTGCTCCTCATCCAGTTTCCGCCTGTGAATCACAGTCTGATGTTGTCAAGGCAGCTCAGCCGCTTAAAGGGGAGAGGGGTCAGCCTGGTCGCCATTCTGCACGATGTGGAAATCCTGCGCGGAGCCAAAAGGAAGGACAAAAGCCTTAAGAACCGCATGAGAAAGCATTTTGAGGAACAACTTTGCCTTGGTCATTTTGACCGCATTGTGGTCCACAACAAGGCTATGAAGGAAGCTGTCGCCGAACTGTGCGGCATACCGTCGGGAAGAATGCGGAGTCTCGGTCTGTTCGATTATCTCTGCGGAGAGACAAAGAGCAGGAATTTCGGTCGAGGCGTTGCCATTGCCGGAAACCTGAGACCGGACAAGTCGGGTTATGCGTATCAGCTTCCGGGAAATATGCGATGGAATCTGTACGGAATTCAGTTTTCCGGGAAGGCTTTCCTTCCGGGAGCTGATACAGATCCGGAAAGCTTCGGGGTATACTATCACGGTTCGTTCCTCGCCGATGAGATTGCGGACAGGATCGACGGGAGTTTCGGACTGGTCTGGGACGGGGCTTCCGTCGACACATGCGAAGGCGTTTTCGGAGAGTACTTAAGGTACAATAATCCTCATAAAACGTCCCTGTATCTTTCTGCCGGAATGCCGGTCATCGTCTGGAAAGAGGCGGCAATAGCGGGATATATTCTAAAGGAAAAGTGCGGGATCGCCGTCGAATCGATTTCGATTATTCCAAAGATACTTGAAGAAATGACTTACGAAGAGTACCATATACTTGCGCAAAACGCCGAAAAAGTAGGAAAGAGACTTCGGCGGGGAGATTACACACGAAAGGTTTTGAGCGGGATTGAGAGCGAAATCTTACCTGTATGACAATAGCAAATATTCGATGATGATTACACCGTCGGAATTTATGTACTACCTGGGAGCAGGGGCGTACTTTACGCTCATGTTCCTCAGTACGACGATGTTCGCGGATATCCTTCCGCTGTCGAATCATACCCTGAGAAACGCCATTCGATTCACATGTTACGGATTTATCCTGGTGAAGATGATGCTGGCCGAGACATTCACCCTCAAAAGAGTTGCGGTCTATGTGGTTATTGCTCTGCCCATCCTTATGTGTTATCACGTCACAGGTTACATATATCAGCTTGACATGTTCATGCTTATCGTCGGAGCACGCGGTTTCAGGGCGAATCGAATTGTCAACCTGTATTTCTTTATGAGTATGCTGCTCATCGCTGTAACGCTGATTGCGCTGGCAGGAGGGGTTATAGAGAATCGTACCTTTACCAGAACGGACAGTGATGTTATCCGAAATTCAGTAGGATTCATCTATCCCACGGATTTTGGTGCCAGACTTTTCTATACAAGCCTTGCATTTTGTGCTCTGGTCGGTAAACGCTATAATCTCGCCATGCTTGGGATTTTTTGTGTCATTTCCGCCCTGTTAACGGTTTTCTGCGATGCCCGACTGGATGCAGCTCTGATCGTCATAGTGGGAATCCTGTTTTACTTGAACGCGAAGACGAGGTTCTTTAAGCGAAAATGGATTGAGAGGATGCTGATCGTGTGTGTACCCTTCTTCTTTTTCCTGTCCTACTTCGTGACGATGTCTTATAAGAAAGGGCCGTTCTTCAAGTATCTTGACAGGATCCTGAGCAAGCGCCTGATGTACGGATATTACAATGTCTGGTATACCGGCATTCATCCGTTCGGACGCCACATATATCAGCAGGGTCATGGCGCGCTGAACTACAGTTCGTGGGCCGGATACAACTTTGTAGACTGCGGATACCTCCAGGCTCTTCTGGAGTACGGCTATGTTCTGATGTTCTTAGTACTGCTCATGTTCGTACTGATCACATTTACGGCTATTCGGAGAGGACAGCATCATCTGGCGATCATCATTTTCATGATCGGACTTTCTTCCTGCGTAGACCATCATTTTCTTGAGTTCTGGTATGATCCGTTCCCTCTGCTCATATTCTCTGTAATCCCGTATGCTCCGGGTTACAGGAAAAAGGGTGCCGAGAAGGTTGAAGAGCCTGCTGCCGAAGCAGAACAGATCCAAAAAGATATACCTGCCCCGAAGGGCCTTTCACACAGTCATGATGTATGGGGACAGCTGAATATGATACAGAAAAAATACTGATGGCGGATGTATGTACCGCGGGAGGATTTATGTATAACGATGAAGTACAGAAAACTCTGAGAAAGCTGCAGCTGGCTGAGCTCAACATCATTAAGCTGTTCATGAAGATCTGTGAGAAGGAACATCTGCGGTATTTCATGATCGGCGGAACTATGCTCGGCGCTATAAGGCACAAGGGTTTTATTCCCTGGGACGATGATGTCGATATCGGTATGCCCAGAGAAGATTATGACCGGCTGTTCGAACTCCTGAAAGATGGAACCTATCTGCCGGAGAACTTCGAATATCTGAATTACAAGCTTAAAGACGACTATAAGAGATATTTTAGCCGGATCGTTGACAACCGGGTGCTGGTCTACAACGCATCCGGCGGTGAGGAGATCGTTGAAGCTGCATGGATCGACATTTTCCCGCTTGACGGCTCTCCGAACAATTACATATTAAGGAATCTGCGCTACACATGGATCATGTGGAAACGTCTCAGGTACCATCTCTCTCTGATGGATACCATGGTCAATCTGAACAGACCGGGCCGCCCGCTGTATCAGCGACTGATCATCGGATTTGCAAAACGTGTTCCGATCGGCCGAGGACGTGACTGCAAGCAGATCCTCGACAACATCGATAAAGAACTCAAAAAGTATCGCTGGGCAGGCAGCTCGACGGCTGCCAATGTATTCGGCGCCTACGCCCACCGGGAGATGGTACCGAAGGACGTGTGGGGCAGTAAACTTGCACTGTATCCTTTTGAGGATGTTGAACTTCCGGGACCCGAGAACTACGATGCATTCCTCAGCCGGTTCTACGGAGAGTACATGACGCCGCCGCCGGCGGGGAACAGGGATAAGCACAATATTCGAAAAATCGAATTCCTGTCACCGGAAGATGGAAAGGAAACATAAATGGCAAATGGACTGAGGGAACTCCTCGGCGACCTTATGAAGAAGGACGGAAGACTGTTCATCACGACGATCATTTTCATGGTCATCGCATCCTTTCTTCAGGGCGTTACAATTCTTATGCTTGTTCCGATCATGAATATTATGGAAGTGGGGGAGGCAGCGGATCTGCCGTTCGGCCTCTCCCGGTTCCTGTCCTTTCTTCTCAGTCTGTCGTTCGGCCTGAGACTTTTCGTTCTTCTTTTCTGCTTTTTCGTTATCATGACACTTCAGGCTGTTTCCGTTCGGATGGTCAAAGTCCGGTCCATGAGGCTTGCTTCGGGATTTACGGCCGACATGAGAGAAGAGTACTATGATGAGCTGATGAGCAGCAGCTGGGAGCGATATTCATCCGATAATCAGTCCGCGCACACGGACGCTCTGATTACACAGATTCCTCGATTAACGACGACGATCAATTATTTTATGTCGATGATGACAAATGTCGTGACCGCTCTCATCGATCTTGTCATTGCCTTTTCCCTGTCTGCTTCGCTTTCGGGATTTGTTATTGTCGTCGGAGGCGTATTCTTCCTGTGTTTCAGACGTTTCACAAAGAGATCGGAAACACTCGGAAAGAGACTGAGCAGACAGTATGAAGCTTTCACGGATGAGGTGCAGACGCAGCTCTCCGGATTTAAGGAAATCAGAAGCTACGGCATTGCCGAAGAGGAGTCCCGCCGTTTCAGAGACATAACGGAAACATTCCGGGATCTGATGATCGAGGCCACGGGAAATGTATCGGCGCCGCGCATGATCTCCACGATAGGGGAGGCGATTCTCATCGCTGTCATTTTCTTCTGCGCGGAGTACTGGCTTCACATCGAGACTGCGAGCATGATCGTTGTACTGTACGTTTTTTACCGGATATGGCCGCTCCTGCCTGCAACGCAGGAATACATACAAGGCATCAAAGAGACGCTGCCGGCCTACAAAGTTATGCAGGACGTTAGAAAGAAGGATTCCGGAGAAAGAAGTACGGCTGCGGACCGGAAAGCAGGAACGGACGACATTACTTACGGAAGTTATGACGGGAAGGTAGATACGGGAGGTTTGGCGGTGGTATTTGACCACGTCAGCTTCCGATATAAGGATGCAGCTGCGGACTCTCTTCATGATGTGAGCTTCAAGATCGGGAAACATACGATCACTGCTTTTACCGGTCCGTCCGGAGCAGGAAAAAGTACGGTCGTCGACCTTATTCTGGGATTTCTTACGCCCGGCAGCGGGAATATTTTCATTCAGGCTGAAGACGGCGAGATTGCGTACGTTCCGCAGAGCCCTATGATTCTGACCGCATCGGTCCGGGAAAATATAGCGCGTTTCCACCCGGGGATTTCGGACGGTGAGATCGTGGAAGCACTTGTAAGGACGGAAGCCATGGGCTTTCTTGAGAGGAAGTGTACCGAAGGGCAGTCACCGCTCGACCTCCGCATGGGAGACGACGGCGTCATGTTCTCGGGAGGCGAGGTGCAGAGAATTGTACTCGCCCGTGCGATTGCAGGCACGCCGAGACTGCTGATTCTTGACGAGGCCACGTCGGCACTTGATTTCGGAAATGAGAAGCTGATCGCCGGGCTGCTTCAAAGGCTGAAGAGCGAGATGACGATTATTCTCGTTGCGCATCGTGTGTCGACAATTCAGTCGGCAGATGATATACTCGTCATTGAAAACGGACAGCTTAAGGAACAGGGGAGTGCCGGAGAATTGCTGAAGAATCCGGAGAGTTACCTGACTAAAATGAAGGACGGATAATGTATGTACCGATACAGAGCTTTTGGCTTCAACATTGAATCAGAGTTTGAAATTGCACAGATGTTGCCGGCGGAGTTTTCCGATGACCGGTGTGATGTACGCATCCGGTATGGGGAAGTCTCTGCAGATATGATACAGGATCCGCTGCAGACGTATCTCGACGCAAGGTTCGGGAAAGACGAGATGTGGAGCAATCTCGAGATTGCTGAAATCTACGTGGGACACGGCAGAGATATCATAGTGCAGCCTGCTCCGGGAAAAGAGGAAGAAGGACTTCTGCAGGCATACATTACCGGCCTGGCTTTCGGCGCAATCATGCATCAGAGGAAGCAGATACCCATGCACGGAAGCTGTGTACAGAAAGACGGCAGAGCGGTTCTCTTTACCGGTGTTTCCGGGGCGGGAAAGTCCTCCATCGCTGCTGAGGCGATTCGTCAGGGATATCGGCTGGTCACGGATGATGTGACGCCGGTATCGATCCGGAACGGTGTGGTTGTCGCCGAGCCGTCCTTCCCGCAACAGAAACTTTGGGAGGATGCGGTCGAGCGCGGCGGCGTAGAGGATAAGACTGACCACAGGATATACGATGAAAATGACCGGACAAAGTTCGCCATGAATGTTGACGACGCTTTCCTGAACGAGGAAACGGTCCTGTGCGGTATTATTCAGCTGATCCCTAAGGAAGGAATAAGGGACGGCAGACCGTTGATCGATGAAGTCACGGGCCTGGAGCGAGCAGTCCTCATGCAGCTGCACACATACAGAAAATACATGTTGGTCGACCATGAGAGCAGACAGAGGCATTTTCAGAGCTGCGCTGATATAGCAAAACGATTAAAGATAGCCCACATGTTCCGCTATGAAGACACATCCGAAGCGGAAATGCTTGCGGCAGCGGAGGAATTTATCAATGAATGAAAAAAAGTATACCAGAAAACCTGACATTATCGCTGCGGATATGGACGGCGAGGTCGTTATGATGGACATTGTATCGGGAAAATATTACAATCTCGGCAGGACAGGCGGCGCGATCTGGAACCTGTTGGAGTCACCGAAGACACTGGACGAGCTGGTTGATATTCTCACCGCTAAGTATGATGTCGACCGTGCGACCTGCAAGGCGCAGGTAGAAGCGTTCTTGAAAACAGGACTTGAACATGGCCTGTTCAGTATGGAATAAGATATGAAGAGTATGTTGAAGTTTATAATTTACCCGCCCGCACTGAAAAAATTATGCGTGCGGGTTCTTCTGCTTGCAGTGTATTATAAGCTGCTCATTCGATTTCGGAAATTCTCCGCGATAGCGGGCAGGCTCGGCAGTGCGGGGAGGGTGACGTCCGAAGAACCTGTCCCGGACGGGCAGAGGGAATACATTTTGCAGATACGAAGAGCGATCAGAGCGGTCGTTCCGAAACTGCATTTTTCAAATGAATGCCTCGTATGCGCGTTCACCGCAAAAAGAATCCTTGGGGATATCCCGTCGACAGTCTATATGGGCGTCGCGAAAAAGGAAGACGGCGGTATGAAGGCTCACGCATGGACGAGGGTCGGAGACATCATTGTTACAGGTGAGGAGGGGAGAGAGCGGTTCACGGTCACCGCTACATTTGCATGAGTATGGATATTTCGAGAGAACAGAGATTTGTCTATTTATGTTCGATTCTTCCGATGCCGAAGAAGTATCTGAAGAAGGCGCAGGAAATTTTTAAATCCGGCCTTGATCTGGATGAGGCTGTCAGAATCGCTTATGTCCATCAGGTCTACAGTCTTTTTGCAAAAAATCTTAAGGATCATTTTCCGGAGGCAGGTGAAAACGAAGCCGTTAAGGCCATGTATGTGGCAGCGAACAGGAACCGCTTTGATTCTATGAAGCAGACGGGCGAGCTTGTCAGGCTTTATCGGGTCTTCACGGACAGAGGCGTCAGAACGGTGCCTCTGAAAGGCGTCCTTCTGTCGAAAATGCTTTACGATGATCCGACGTACCGATATGCGACGGATATTGATCTGCTGATTCGCCGCGAAGATTTTGACAGGGCGAGGGAGATTCTCGCGGAGCAGGGCTACACGTCCAACAAGGAGTATGTTGCGACCGCAAAGCAGATGGAGGTCTACGAGAGCAAATTCCACGACTATGACTTTGAGTCGAAGGATGGAATTAAGCTGGAACTGCACTGGAGAGTGGCTGACATCAAGGCCGCAGAGATTCTGACATGTGATAATGCGGACTCTACGATCTCATTCTTCGGTCAGGAGCTGCCGACCTATACTCCGGAAGCGTGGCTCGTCTACCTTGCTTATCACGGCGTCCATCATGGCTATATGTGGATGAAGTGGCTGACGGATTTTGATACCCTGGCAAGACACGCAAGTGTAGACAGGAAGGCAGCCATGGAGCTGGCCGCGAAGATGGGACTTGACTGGGCGCTTCGGGCATCTTATGCGATGGTGTACCTGGTGTCTGCGGATGATGAGGAAGCAGCATCTGTGAGCCGTCTTACTGAGGAGATGGTCGGTGTCCTCACAAAATCGAACGGACAGAAAGATGATGTTTTCATTGCTTATCGCTCGTTCCTTGACAGTGAGCTCGAACGCAGAGGCCTGCTTACCGATAAAGAGAAAACACGAAGAATTGATCCATCGGAAAAAGATTTTGAGACGTTCCATTTCAGTGACCGCTTCTTTTTCCTCTATTATGTAGTGAGAGGTCCTTACAAGCTGTACAGGGTTCTTAAAGGAAAGGTTTTTCCGGAGAAATAGCTTTTCCGGACAAATGAAAGATTTTGTAATACATGAAAGATTCACGTAAAGAGATCGGAAAATGGCAGGCAAGAGTGCTTTTTGTTCTCTATCTGCTGTTTTTCGCAACATATACGATTTTTACAAGAACAGTCGGTCCCAGAAGATGGAATCTGATGCCTTTCTGGGAGCTTCGGTATTCCCTTGCCGGAGGACTGGCCACATTTCAGTTCCTGATTATCAATATTCTGCTCTGCATCCCGATGGGATATTTCGGAGCCGCCGCATTCAGGGACACAAAAAAGTGGAAAATCGTTCTGCTCATTGCATGCTATTCGACAACGATTGAACTCGTTCAGCTTATTACCGGCAGAGGAATGTGTGAATTTGACGACGTCTTTAATAATACCCTGGGCGGAGCGATAGGCATCCTCTGTTTCTATGGGCCACTTGAGATCTTTGATGCCATGGCGGTCACAATCGTGTATGGTGCGGCAATGGTCATTTTGGAATTCAGACAGTCAGGAAGCTTTTCTTTCGGCAGGGTACCCGCTGTGCTTACCAAGACATATGTTCTCTACATACCTGCCCATGCTGTCATATCTTATTTCATTTTCAGACGGTTCGACATGTACGGTGATCTGCGCGGCAGCAGAGGCGTGAAGGCAGCGGCTGTCATCATGCTGGCCAATATGCTGAGTGTACTTTCGAAGTATCTGGTTCAGTATTTCACTGCCTATCGTTTTTCTGCCCCGATACTTTATTATCTGACAGGATTTCTGCTGCAGTGTTTCCTGACCCTGTATGTGAGGAATTATTACATCTGCAGGCATTCGGAAAAGATTCGCGGAGGAACTATATGAGTGCTATCTATGCGATGATTCATGACACACATTCGGATTTTCAAACAATCCTGTCTCAGAGTAGGATCCTGCACGACGGACTTATGCCATACGGTCTCGGAGGAGCCTCGGGGCCTTGTGAGGGGGAGACGAGTTTCGAGAGAGGGGACTCTACAATCGTCATGGGAAGTATCCAGAATAACGCTCACGTGGGTGTCCCCCTGACAGAGTGTGTTGTCGACACCGATTTGCACATTGCTGTCTGTGATGCGATGATCTATAACAGGAAAAGCTTTCCGGGGCAGGAAATGCTGAGTGACGGAGAGCTGCTTGTCAGAACATATGAGAGGGAAGGGCTTCCCGGACTTCGTAGTCTGAGCGGAGATTTTGCCGCAGTACTCATAGATAAGGAAAATGGCCGGATCACTCTCATACGGGATCACATGGGCATAAGGCCTCTCTACATCATGCAATCAGAGCATTATATGACGATTAGTACGGATTACAGGCCTTTCTTTCATCTTCCGGAGAATCAGATCTCGATCAATGAGGAGAGGCTCTATGAGTATCTGACGATGGGAATTGTAGCGAGCAGGACGGAGACGCTTTTTGCAAATATCCGCAAATCCGAGGCCGGTGCAGTCACCCGCATGACGTCGAAAGGGAACATCATTACATCTGAAAAATTCTGGACGCCCGGCAAGCGGAAAGTGCCTAAGGGCAAGTGGGATGTTCAGTATGAGAAAATATATGCGAAACTGATCCGGGATGCGGTGAGGAATCGGGCGGAAGCTGTAGGCGGAGAGGCGATCGGTGCCGAATTCTCCGGCGGACTTGACTCGGGAATCATTGTATCCCTGCTCGATGAGTATGCACAGGAATCCGGTATGAAACTGCCTCTGCTTGCTACCTGGTCGCCTTCCGAGGAGGAATACCCGATTCGTGAGCAGAGGGATGAGGTGATCCGCGACGAGCGGGAAGTGATCCGGAAGTTCTGTGCGGATAAGGGAAATCCCTGCGTCTACAGACCGCGCGGCGATGCGGAGAATCAGGAGATATATCTCAAAAATTTACAGAGAAAAGATATCTGCGAGTTCGACTCCGACATTATCATGTACACAATGAAGGCTCTGGCAGGGAAAGGAATAAGGACTGTATTTTCCGGCTGGGGCGGAGATGAAGCTGTTACGATGCGGTTCGGTCCCGCGGGCCTTTTGGAATCAGGGGAATATCTTGCATTTTTACATGAAGCTTTTCATGCAGCCGGCATGAACCCTAAGAAATATCTCGGATTCATAAGGAGGGCTCTTAGGGCAGTCCGCGACAGTCATGCTCCATGGGACGGCCGTGCAGTGAACGGATGGAAGTTCAACATCACAAATGAAGAGTATGCAGAGCGGATACACAGAGTACGGGAGAAAAAGTATAACTACTTCGGGTGGGATCCTGTAGAAAACCTGCTCACGGGAGGAATGGAGTCAAGAACGTCGATTGCCGCATCTGCGGGCGCCGATGCGGGAATGGTCTACATGTTTCCGATGCTCGATCCTTTGCTCATTGACTATGCTCTGGGCGTTCCGCGCCGCCTTTATATGAGAGACGGCACAAGGCGGCTCCTGCCGCAGAAGGCGCTGAAGGATATCGTGCCCGATTATCTGACGAAATTCAGCGGGGAATCCAATGTTGAAAAACTCGACACCGGACGCATGGATTTCTATTATGAGGTAACCGAGGTGACACAGAGCCGGGTGGACAGAACTGTTTTGGAAAGACTCGACCATGATCTGTTTGCTGATTATATTGACTTCAATGAGCTGGAATCTCATCTGCTGCACGCTGATAATGCTGTGGAGAGAAATGCTCTGCGATCTATAATAAAAACACTATATAAGATGCAGCTTCTTCTGGAAGAGAGCAGGTAATACACGGAAGATGCTTTCCGCAAAGGAGCAGATATTGAAACATAATAAGAAACTCTATTTGGAACTGAAAAACTACTACATGGCAGCTTTTGTGCTGAATTTTATTGCCGGTTTCTTTTCTTTTGCATGGACGATCATCACGCAGGGCGGCTTGTTTTCACTCGCAGGAGATTTCAATGCGCAGCAGATCACATTTGCAATGGCTGCCAACGATGCCATCAAATCCGGGAATATTATCTATGACTGGTCACTCGATCTGGGGTCGAACTTTATCGGCGGTATGACATTCTATATTCTGGGCAATCCGTCATTCTGGCTCTCCCTGCTGTTCCCGTCCCGCATGTTCATGTATGTCGTCGGATGGATCTACATGCTGAAATATGCGGTTGCCGGGCTTACCTCGTACGCGTATCTGCAGCGGTATACCCGTGACAAAAAGAATGCACTGATCGGCTCAATGCTCTACGCGTTCTGCGGATATATGGCGGAGGATCTGCTGTTCTATCATTTCCACGATGTCGTTGCTCTTTTTCCGCTGCTCATGCTCACGTTCGACAGTCTTATGCTTGAAAAGAAGCGTGGACCGTTCATTTTTGCGGTCACGATCAACGCACTTGTGAACTACTTTTTCCTGGTCGGAGAGATCATCTTCCTGGCGGCCTATTATGTCCTCAGATATCTCATCCCCGGGTTCAATTTTAAGACTCATATCAGAAGACTGCCTCAGATTTTGATTGAAGGCGCTCTCGGCTGTATGCTCGGATGTTTCCTGTTGCTGCCGGCCTTCTTATTCACGATACAGAATCCGAGAGTCGATGTGGATTATACAGGTTCGACATCGCTTGTGTACACGGCGGAGCGGTATCTGTATATCCTGAAAGGACTTGTGTTCCCCGGTGAGGTGATGTCGCACCAGTGCGCAGTCATTAAGAGTAATTTTTCATCCTGTAACGCGTATCTGCCGGTTGTCGGGCTGGTGCTCGTTATCGCATTCGTGAGAATGAGACCGCGTCACTGGCTGACGAGAATGCTGACATTCTGTCTGGTCTTCGCAGTCGTTCCGATCCTGAACGCATCGTTTTCACTGCTCGCCGGAGTCTACTGCCGATGGTATTACATGGCAGCTCTGATGATGGTGCTCGCGTCCGTTATGATCCTGGAGAGATGGCAGGCGGAGAATACGGCGAGAAGAAAAGTGAATCCTTTCAGGAGCGTGAAAAGGCAGATCACCGCAGGGACGGTTATCTGGGGCGGGGTAACGATAGCATTTATTCTGTTCCTCGTGTTAGTCAAATGGAACGACAGTGAGCCGAGCAAGATCTATCGGATGGATATATTTATCATCTGGAGTATCGTCTCGCTATTGGGAACTTTCATGACCTGGTTCACGCTCTGTTATCTGAAGAAGTATCAGAGGACTGTTCTGCTCTTTACGATTTATTTATGTGCGATTTTTACGACGACTCTGACGATATACCTGTACCAGCAGGCGCACGGCCTGAACGCGGATCAGGTGCACGATAAGATCGTAACCAGCGCACGGCTCGATTACGAGGGCCCGGAATACCGCTACAGCAGCAGGGATAACATTGAAACGCTGTGCCATAATCACAAGGCGAGTGCGAATTTCTGCAGCACGGTATCCGGATCTATCTTCCGGTTCTATGAATCGCTCGGGCTTGAGCGCGATGTGAAGAGTCCGGAAGCACCGCTGGGACTTTACAATCTTATTTCGGCGAAATATGATATCACGACGGAAGCGAGGGAAGAGCAGGATCCGATTCAGACGGAGAATGGGAAATATCGCTCTTATTATGTTTATGAGAATAACAGTATTCCGCCGATCGGTTTTACATACGATACATATATGACTGCGTCAGACTTTGCGACGACATATTCGGATGACAGGGCGATCCTGATGCTAAAGACGCTGATTATTCCGGATGAGATGGAGGATGAGGTGTCTCAGGTCCTTCGCCCCTACGATTCGTTTACGGATGGGTATGCGACGGAGGAGTACCTGAACGCGATCAGCAGTGCGCATTTGAACGAGTGTGCGAGGGATGTGTCCGAGACGACATCCACGTATGAATGCACAATTGATGCAGATGCAGACAAATACGCTTTCTTCTCGATTCCGAACGATTCCGGGTGGAGCGCGACGGTGAATGATGCACCTGTGGAGATTATCGACATTAACGGGTTCATGGCGGTCCCGGTCAGTGAGGGTGAGAACCGGATCTGTTTCTTCTACACAGTGCCGGGGCTTGCGCAGGGGTGTATGCTGACGGCGGCCGGGGCGGTTTTGATACTGATTTATGTGTTTGTGGGGCCGCTGGTTTTGGGGGGAAAGAAAAGAAAGGAAGGTAACTAAAACTTCCCACATGGGGGTAATTAGCAGTCTCATCATTTAAAATGCATCGTCGGGACGCTTCCGCTCGGTCTCGCTGGCAGCGGTACTAATAAAAATTCATCGCTAAAGCTGTAAGGGGTAATTCGCAATCCGCTTCGCTACTTGCTCATAAGCAGCAGCCGCTTTCAGCGGCAGCTCAGCATGGATTTTTCCATGCTGAGCAAATTATCCTTCATGGATGAAGGATAATTATAGCTGCTAACGTACCGGCCGCTCGACGACGCCGCTCCGATTGCATTTTTACTGATTCGACTGTACTTTAGAAACAAAGTGGGAAGTTTGAGTTTGGGAAAAATGTGAAGGGAGCTGCTCGCATGGTGGTGCGAAGCAGCTCCTATTTTCATGCTGTATTTTGTGCAGACTTCCACAAGAAAGATTCCGTCAATCCTGTCATTAAAAGGTTGTTGAGTGAGGAGTCTGAGTTATCACTCAAAGTCAGAATCCACGCTGTTATATCCGTCTTCCGAGTCACCGTCCATCACGAAACTGCCGGATGTAGGCGGCTCGTAGCGGTTGCTCACATATTCGTCGCTGAAGGATCTTGTAAAACCATCCTCGGAGTATTCGCCGGATTCACTCTCATCAGTGTGCTCATCGCAGGGCTCCTCATTACCGTCGCCCCGATCGACGAACTCATCGCAGAACTCCACATCACCGTCGCCCCGATCGACGCACTCATCGCAGAGCTCCTCATTAACGCCGCCACGATCGACGTATTCACCAGAGAATACCTGATCAGCGCAGGAGTTGTTCCGATCGGGGTGCTCATTGTAGAGCTCGCCCTCACCGCCGAAGTGTTCCTCGAGGAACTGTTTGTATTCTTCCGTCATTCTCGTGTTCGCGCGGGCATTCAGCTCCTCCGCTTCCTGAAGCTCTTCGCTGCTGAAAGAATAAACCTTTTTTTCATCATCCATTTTGAAACCTCCTCTCAGGCCGTGCAGGGGCAGAGTGTTGTTCGATCGGAATCTAATCTTCATTTTCCGCAATAAATCCTGACAGTTTCATCATTAAAAAATGCATCGTCGGTACTTATGATTCGACTGAATTGAAGTATGGAGTGGAAGTATTATAAATTCATTATAAGAATTAGCATCAAATACTGCAAGTGCGTCTCACTCATTTTAGCATTCTCACTCCCCGTTACGCTTTGCCACATGTAACTGCCACGCTGAATACACGAAGAGCGATATAGCGACCGCCGCCAGTACACCCGTCATATCAACACATACATCCAGAATGCTGCCCGTCCGCAGGGACACGAACGTCTGGTGGAACTCGTCCGTGCATGCATATATTAATGATACGAGGATGCTGTAGAACATGGCTCTTGTCACGATTGTCGATGCGCAGAAGGACAGGAGCAGCAGAGTATATAGTACGGCGTACTCATTCATATGGGCTGCCTTGCGGACGTAGGGGTGAAGCTTGTTTGTTAGATATTCGGCGTCTGCCTCGTCCCCGTCACGCACAATTTCTATAACATGAACAATTTTTTCTGTTACCCGATAGGAGAACCCGTTGGACGAAGGAGAGGTCTGTCCGGACATACTGAAGATCGATAT
>JAFRGQ010000004.1 GCA_017433725.1 Lachnospiraceae bacterium | reverse complement strand
AGGAATGAAAATAGCGGTCATAAAGCATGACGGCCATGATTTTTCATGTGATCTCCCGGGCACGGACAGCAGCAGGTTCTCTCAGGCGGGAGCATACGGAACGGCGGTATTCTCGGAAAAACGGATTTTTGTGCACAGAATGAATCTTAAGTCACGTAAGCAAGCAGGTAGCAATGAGGATCCCCGAGCAACAAACGCGGAATGGGAGCAGGAGCAGGTCAAAGAGCTCCTGGCTATGTTTCCGGATGCAGACCTGGTACTGGTTGAAGGGCTGAAAAATACGGCTCTTCCGAAAATAGAGGTCGTGAGATCGAAAATATCTAATGAACCTGTATCCGAACAGGCGGGGAGATTCGGAATCGTCTCGGATCTGTCGGCTTCATACTTTCCGGGTGAAAAAGTATTTTCCTTAACTGCAATACCGGAAATCGCCGATGCGATCGAGCAGCATACATGCAGGAATCGGCAGACGAACACAGGACAGATGGAACCTGACATTGCGGCTGCAATACTTGCAGGCGGTAAGAGCAGACGCATGAACGGGCAGCACAAAGGTTCTTTACTGACTTCGGAAGGGCAAACTTTCACGGAACAAATCGCATCGCAGATGCTTACTTTGACAGACTGTGTCTATCTTTCTTACGGTGATACGGTCTGTATAGAGATAGACGGCTGCAGTACCGTCATGGACCGGTATCCGGGATGCGGTCCGCTCGGAGGGCTGGAGGCTGTGCTGCGTCAGGCGGGAGAGGATCGCAAGAGGGCTGTCATGACGAGCGCGTGTGACACTCCCGACGTAAATGCGGAACTCTACCGGTATCTGCTCAGCAGACTCGAACGGGACGCGTCTGGTGATCCATTTGACGAGTGGGATGGTGTCGTCGCTGTTTCGGCTGACAGGATACATCCGCTTACGGCAATTTACAGTGTGAGAGTAGCTGATACATTTGCAAAACAGATTAGTGAGGGCAATTACAGACTCCGGGATGCTCTGAAGAAACTTCGAATTCTATATGTGAATCTGAATGGGTCTGTATACGAGTACATGCTGGTCAATATCAATACCAGAGAGGAATATGAAGCTCGTCTGAGAGGGTGAGGATTTATTATGGCAGACAGCAGGGTGAAGAAAATTTCGAATTATATAACTACGATCGGAAGCTTTGATCTCTTCAACGGGATTACGCAGTCGGATCTTTCGGCGGTGCTGAACTGTGCCGGTGCAAAAATTGAGAACTATTCCAAAAATATAATTCTCGTGACCGATGACGGCGATATCAGCGATGCCGGTCTGATTCTGAAAGGCAATGTTGCTATGATCAAGGAGGATGAGCACGGACACCAGAGTCTGATAACGTATATGAAGGAAGGGGAACTTTTCGGAGAGATATTTTCGGAAACCATGGATAATGCATCGACAGTGAGTTTCAGGACTATGACAAAATGCACGATCATGCATATTCCGGTCGGAAAGATTCTTAAGATCTGTAAAAATGCATGTCCCTTTCACAGCAGGTTGATTTTCAATCTGTTCAAATGCCTATCAAAAACAAATGCGGGATTGGTCAGGAAGATCGATGCGGTCTCAAGGACCACAATAAGAGAGAAGATTCTTACATATCTGAAAGAGGAACTGGAATATGCCAACCGCGTCAATCACACGCCGGAAAATCACAGGATAACGGTTCCGATGAATAAGACGGAAATGGCACAGTACCTGTGCGTGCACAGAAGCGCGCTGTTAAGGGAAATCGCTGCCATGAGGCAGGATGGCCTGATCAGTGTTAACGGACAGACTTTTACTATTTTGGAATGAGTCCGGATGATCTATAATATGAAAAGAAAATCGGAAAACGAAATAATCAGGAAGGAGTAAATGCTGATGCATCTTACCGATGAATTATCACAGAACTACACGACAATTCTGAAAGAAGAGCTTGTGGCAGCCATGGGATGTACGGAACCAATCGCCATCGCTTATGCCGCAGCAAAAGCTTTCCGCGAGCTGGGTGATATGCCGGATCATATCCGGATCACATGTTCCGGTAACATGATTAAAAACGTCAAGGGGGTCATTGTACCGAATTCCGGTGGTCAGAAGGGCATAGAGGCAGCAGCTGTGCTTGGTGTTGTGGGAGGCGATGCAGACAGAATGCTGGAGGTCATTGCCGGCGCTGATGACGAAGCACGTCAGAAGACGCGCGAACTGGTCGCGGCAGGCATCTGTGACGTGCAGCTTGCAGAGAATGTCCCGAATCTGTACATTAAAGCTGAGATGTGGACGAAAGATCACGAAGCTGCAGTTACGATTGAAGAACATCACACAGACATAACCGAGATCCAGAAAGACGGTACAACAGTTTTCATCGCCGAGTCAAGCGGACAGGACGATCAGAGCGGTCTTCCGAAGGGAGATCGCACAAAAATGACACTTCGCGGCATCATTGAGTACGCCGATACGGTAAATCTTGCGGATGTGGAGGAGACTCTGGACAGACAGGTACGTTTCAATACGGCTATTTCGCAGGAAGGTCTGGATAATCCCTGGGGCGCAAGAGTGGGAAAGACACTTCTGGAGAATTGGAGCGATGACATAAAGTGCTGTGCGTGTGCGAGAGCGGCCGCAGGGTCTGACGCCAGAATGAGCGGATGTCCGCTGCCTGTCATAATCAATTCCGGAAGCGGAAATCAGGGAATCACAGTAACGATGCCGGTCGTTACGTATGCAGAACGCCTGCACCTGTCCAAAGCAAAGATGTATCGTTGTCTGCTCGTCTCTAATCTTGTATCGATTTATATTAAGCATTATATCGGTTCTCTTTCGGCCTTCTGCGGTGCGGTCAGTGCCGCGTGCGGCGCAGGAGCCGCTATCACATATATGTCGGGCGGAACGTATGAGCAGATAGGCGG
The DNA here is from genome assembly GCA_017433725.1 of Lachnospiraceae bacterium. Taxonomy (GTDB): domain Bacteria; phylum Bacillota; class Clostridia; order Lachnospirales; family Lachnospiraceae; genus Chordicoccus. The sequence goes on along the minus strand of JAFRGQ010000004.1, from coordinate 25,871 downwards.
AACGATCACGAATACGCTCGGTAACGTAGGCGGAATCGTCTGTGACGGTGCAAAGCCCAGTTGTGCAGCGAAGATCGCATCCTCTGTACATGCGGCATTGCTGGCGCATTACATGAGTATCAGCCAGAAGGAGTTCCTCGGAGGAGAAGGATTTGTTGAGAATGATGTCGAGATGACGATCAAGAACATGGGATATATCGGAAAAATCGGCATGAAAGAGACAGACAAAGAGATTCTGAACGTCATGATTGATAAGGTTGACGTTAATTCCTGTCTGTAAAAAATGTGGAGGTAATCATGGAAAAACAAGGTTTTGTACACAGTCTGCCGTTCAGACTTCTGGTCGCGCTGGCAGTAGGTATTATCAGCGGACTTGCACTCAGTGCAGCAGACGGGACAGGAGTTGCGAATGCTCTTCTTAATATTATAGTCACAGTGAAATTCATTACAAGCCAGTTCATCAGCTTCTGCGTACCGCTGATCATAATCGGATTCATTGCACCGTCGATCACGAGGCTCGGAAATAATGCTTCGACCATGTTGATCGTTGCACTCTGCATTGCGTATGTATCATCAGTTGGCGCTGCCTTTTTTGCGACAGCTGCCGGATATACAATTCTGCCGTTCCTGAACATCAGTCCTGAAGTGGACGGATTGAAGGAACTCCCGAAAGTGGTATTTGAACTTACGATTCCTCAGATCATGTCTGTCATGTCTGCACTGTTCTTCTCTGTTATGGTCGGTCTTGCGGCTGCCTGGAATAAGAGCAAGGTCATTACGAGTGTCCTTGAGGAGTTCCAGCAGATCGTTCTCAGCATTGTTACGAATTTCGTTATTCCGGTCCTGCCGATTCTGATCGGAACCACGTTCTGTACGCTTGCCTATGAGGGAACAATTACGAAACAGCTGCCGATCTTCCTGATAATCATAGTCATCGTTATTATCGGGCACTATATCTGGCTGGCTCTTCTCTACGGAATCGCGGGAGCATATTCCGGCAGGAATCCGATGGATGTCCTGAAGTATTACGGACCGGCTTATATGACTGCGATCGGTACCATGTCCAGTGCAGCGACACTCTCAGTTGCCTTAAACTGTGCAGGAAAAGCTGTACCTACGCTCAGAAAGGATCTTGTGAACTTCGGAATTCCGCTTTTTGCAAATATCCATCTCTGCGGATCGGTAATGACTGAGACATTTTTTGTTATGGCTGTTTCCAAGATGCTTTACGGAGAATTTCCGCCGCTTAGCAAGATGGTTTTGTTCTGCCTGCTTCTCGGAGTATTCGCTATAGGTGCTCCCGGTGTTCCGGGCGGAACCGTAATGGCGTCACTCGGTCTGATTACCGGCGTTCTGGGATTTGACGAGACAGGTACAGCCCTGATACTTACAATATTCGCTCTGCAGGATTCCTTCGGAACCGCTTGCAACGTCACAGGAGACGGTGCGCTTACACTTTTCCTCACGGGATTTGCGGAGAAGCACAATATCGAGGAAGCGGATCTAGGGGATGTGCTCGGATGATTTCTGTGCATGCCACAGGCATCTAAATGCTGGTACCTATAATGGTCATACTATGGTATCATGTATAAAGGAGTTACAGATGAAGACAATTCGCGTCGTAGCTGCAGTCATCAGGGATGAAAACAGAATCTTCGCAACGCAGCGAGGCTATGGTGATTATAAGGATGGCTGGGAGTTTCCGGGAGGAAAGATAGAACCCGGAGAGACGTCCGAGCAAGCTCTGGTCCGTGAGATCAAAGAAGAGCTTGAGACATTTGTACAGGTGGAAGACCTCATTAAGACCATCGAATATGACTATCCGGAGTTCCATCTCTCAATGGACTGTTACTGGTGCAGAATTACAGGCGGAGATCTTGTTCTGCGGGAGCACGAGTCGTCAAAGTGGCTGTCGTATGCTGAATTGGATTCGGTGGACTGGCTGCCAGCCGACAGGATCCTGATCGAAGCAATCAGGATTCAGTGGAAGGCAGTTTTCGGTACAGAAAGAAAGGAGAAACATGAGTAAGAAAATTTTAGGAGTAATTCTTGCATGTGCGATGTTCTCAACAGTCGGTTGCGGCGCCAAAAGCACAGGTCAGACAGAAAGCAAGCCGGCTGATAATGCAAAAGCGGAGAGTACTGTCACAACCGAGAGCGTCAAGGAAGAAGCTGCAGGGACAGAGAGTGCCGCTCCGGCAGATGAATCGAGTGCGGATGCATCGAAAGCGGAAGAAGAAAAATATGAGCTTGAGTACTGGACCGAGGGCTCACCGGTCGTTGCGTCCATCGAGGCTTATGTTGCGGATGTTACTGATGAAAAATCCGAGCATTTCATTCCGGTTGAAGACAGAATCGCCGTATTCGATCTTGACGGCACGATCATCGGCGAGCTGTATCCGTCGTATTTCGAGTATATGATGTTTATCCACAGAGCGCTCTATGATGATACCTATGAGGCTCCGGAAGATATGAAGGAATTTGCGAAAGCCCTTGAAGAAGGAATCGCAACCGGACAGATGCCGGAGGGCAATGAGCTGAAGCATGCTACATTTGCCGGTCAGGCTTACTCAGGTATGACGATCGATGAGCTCAAGGATTACACAAGAGAGTTCATGAAGAGCGAAGCGGACGGATTTACAAATCTCACACGCGGGGAAGGTTTCTACAAGCCTATGGTCTCCATGGTCAAGTATCTTGACGCCAACGATTTCCAGTGCTACATCGTCAGCGGTTCCGACAGAACGGTCGTCCGCGCTCTGATTGAGAACAAGCTTCCGATTCCCGAGAACCGCGTGATCGGTATGAGCTACAGCATGGTAGCTACCGGCGAAGGGGACGAGGACGGTCTTGAATATCAGTATCAGGAAGACGACGCGGTCGTGCTCGGCGGCGATCTTCTCATCAAGACGATCAAGATGAACAAGGTCAGCGAGATCGAGCTTGAGATCGGCAAGGTTCCGGTCCTCTCTTTCGGCAACAGTTCAGGCGATCTTTCCATGAATCAGTATGTCTATAATAATGAGAAGTATGAGAGCAAGGTATACATGGTCCTCTGCGATGATCTTGAGAGAGAACACGGCAATATGGAGAAAGCGGATTCCATAAGAGCTGCCTGTGAAGAGCACGGTTATGAGACGATCTCCATGCGTGATGATTTTGCAACGATTTACGGTGATGATGTGAAGATTCAGCCTTATTCGTTTGAGGCTGCTGCAGAAGAATCTGCTGCGGAAGCAGCGCCAGCCGCAGAAGAACCGGCTGCAGAAGAATCTGCTGCAGAAGAAGAGGCGCTGGATGCGGCTGCATAAGAAAATCGGCTGATTTCGAGATGTAAAGACTAATTAAAGAACGCCTCGGCGTTATTGCTGAAGAAAAAAGCGATTCTGTGAAGTGCATGAGATGAGCCATTTCACGGAATCGCTTTTCCGTGTCAAAGGAAACTCTTTCCATATCTTTGTTCTGCCGTTTGCCGGCAATTGACCTTGCAGAAGATTGTCTCATGGGTTAAAATGAAAGGACTGTTCACACCGCAGAATTGTACAGTCTTATGTAAATACCATGTACTGTACGCTGAAAATGTATAGTCTTATAATTTAAAGAGGTGACTGTTTCATGGAGAATCAAGTCAGACCGGCCGAAGGCGACCTGAGAAAACTTCAGCTTCTGGAATTCGATATTTTAAAGAAAATCAAGGAAATATGTGATGCCAATGATATCACATACTATCTGAGCGGCGGTACGCTCCTCGGCGCTGTCAGACACGGAGGGTTCATTCCCTGGGATGACGATGTGGATGTGGCTATGCCGCGTCCCGACTATGAGCATTTCCTCAGAATCGCAGGCCAGGAGTTCGAGTACCCGTATGAGGTCCTGACGATTGATACGGATGAGAAATATATCTTCCCCTTCACCAAGATCATCGATAAACGCGCAAAGGTAAGGACAACTTCAAGAAAGAACGAGCAGATCTGGAATGTCTGGGTAGACGTATTCCCGCTCGATTCCATGCCGAAGAATAAGATTCATTTTACAATCAGAAAGTATCATATTCTTTACAGGCGCATGATGTTCCTCTTTTCCTGCTTCGACGATATGGTTTCGTTAAACAAGAAAAATCGCCCGTTCGTCGAGAAGGCTATGATCAAATTGGGCAGCACGATTCATCCCGACCGTTTCCTGAATACTCCTAAGCAGATCAGAAAGTTCAACCGGTGTCTGCGTAGATACAGGTTCAGCAGAGGGTATTATATCATCAATCTGATGGGCATTTACAAATTCAGAAGCCTGATGGAACGCCCGATCTACGGAAAGAAGACGGAGATTCCGTTCGAAGGTGTGAACTTCCGTGTTCCCGAGCAGTATGAGCTGTATTTGGAAAAAATCTACGGCGATTATATGGCACTGCCGCCTGAAGAACAGAGGAACCATCATGAGATAGAACTCATAACGGAAGATTAACAGGAGATCTGTACAATGAATTTCAGAAAAACTGTTCTCGGATATTTGAAGGAGCATGAAAAACTGAATTATGCGGTGAATTGCGTGCGGTATTTTAAAAATGAAAGATTCCGTCAGGCTGTTCTCGAAATAAATCACGATCCCACGACGATCAAGTATGAAAAATTCGGAGATAAGAACAAAGAAGAACTCATTTATCTCATCTATCCGGAGAATTTTGCGCTCGGCTTTTTTGCGCTTTTCACTGTCGTGTTGGACGGGCTGTATTTTGCGGACCGTTTTCATATGAAACCTGTCGTTGAATACAGTGATGAGTGCCTCTATTATGAGGGACATGCAATAAACGGCGGGGAGAACGCATTTGAATACTATTTCGAACCTGTATCGGATATTTCCGTGGAGGATGCGCGTCAGAGCCGTCAGGTCGCCATGTACAGGCAGTGCCATCGGAATGTGGACGGAGAGATTACCGTACTCGGAAACTATCTTGAGAACGGCGGACGCATGATGGAGTATATGCAGGAACGCGCGGATATCTATAAAAAGTACATCCGCCTGAAGCCTGAAGTCCGGGAATATATAGACTCCAATCTGAATGATATTCTCGGTGATAAGAAGTGTATCGGAGTCCATGTCCGCGGAACGGATTTTAATAACGAGTACCGCGACCACGCCAAAGTTGTCACGCTCGGACAGTATATGAAGGCTGTCTCGGATGCAGTGAAGGAGCACGGTTTTGAGCGAATTTTCCTTGCAACGGATGAGCAGGCGACAGTGGACAGATTCCGCAGCCGCTTCGGTGACAAGGTCGTCTGTTATGATGACATCTTTCGCTCGACCGATGGAGAGCCGGTGCATTTTTCAGAGTCGTCACGCGATGAACACAAGTATAAAATGGGGCTTGAGGTCATGCGTGACATGTATACGCTCGCCAGATGTGACGGACTCGTATGCGGCTATTCCAACGTGAGCATTGCTTCCCGCATTGTCCGTCTCAGCACCGGAAAGCCGTATGTGTACGAGAACGTGATCAGTAACGGATTCAATGAGTCCGGCACAACTACTTACAAGGACCGCAAAAAAAGAAAGAAACGCTGAGATATATGAAAAAATATAAGGTAGGTTATACACAGGGTGTCTATGATATGTTTCATATCGGACATCTGAATCTTCTCAACAATGCCAGGGAGTTATGTGAGTATCTCATAGTCGGCGTAAATTCCGATGAGCTGGTGACACAGTACAAGCACAAACTGCCTGTGATTCCTGAGAAAGAGAGAAGATTGATTGTCGCAAATATCAAAGCCGTCGACTCCTGTGAAATCGTTGACACGCTCGACAAGGTCGAGAACTATAAACGTTTTCATTACGATGCGGTATTCATCGGGGACGATTGGAAAGGCAATGCGCGGTGGACGCAGACTGAGAAGGATCTCGCTCCCTATGGGGTGGACGTGGTATACCTTCCTCACACACAGGGAGTCTGTTCAACAGAGCTGCGAAAGGTAGAAGACCGACATGTCAATGATTGATACTCTGTTTTGAAGGGAAAAACCGATAACACATGAAGAATATTTTTCAATTTTTGAAACATAAAAGAAAGAGCGCAGGCAAAGTGACCGTGCAGTTCGGTGCACATACGGAAGGGAGCAGCTTTGAAGGCAGGAATGCAATCGGACGGCACACATCCGTCCTTCAGTCTTCACTCGGATACGGCTCCTACGTAGCGAGCGGGAGCTTTCTTCGCGGCGCGAAAGTCGGAAGATATTGCTGTATTGGAAAACAGGTCCGTGTCATCGATGTGACCCATCCAAGCAGTCAGTATGTCTCCGTTCATCCGCTCTTTTTTGCGAAAAAGACTGTTGTCGGGGAGTCCTATGTAGGCAGGCAGAAATTTGAGGAGACAATGAAGCTTCCGGATGATCCGAAGATCTCGGTCAGAATCGGGAATGATGTCTGGATCGGAGACGGGGCTATGATACTCGGCGGTCATGTGATCGGAGATGGTGCAATTGTGGCGGCCGGCGCTGTAGTCACGAAGGATGTAAAGCCTTATACCATCGTTGCGGGTGTGCCTGCGCGACCTATCAGAAAACGTTTTTCGGAGGATGAAATACAATTTCTTGAGGAGCTTCGGTGGTGGGATAAAGACGAGGAGTGGATACGAAATAACGCAGAAAAATTCGACGATATAAATAAACTGAGGAATATTGAAGGGGCCGCTTTATGAAAAAAGCAGCCCCTGTATAGTATCTTATCGAATTTCGAGAAGAAGCGGCGCGTGGTCCTGACGCGTACCGGAATCCATCATCTCGGAACGCAGGACCTTGTCCTTAATCCGATTGCTGACAAGAAAATAGTCGATTCTCCATCCGGAATTGTTTATTTTACTTGTCCTGACGCGCTGCGCCCACCAGGAGTAAGCGCCCGGTACATTCCCGTGAACATGGCGGAAGGTATCTGTGAATCCGCGGGACAAAAGGTTGGTGAATCCTGCACGCTCCTCATCCGTGAAACCCGGCGACATATGATTCGACGCGGGATTAGCAAGGTCGATCTCCTCGTGCGCAACATTATAATCACCGCAGGAAATGACCGGCTTTTTCTCATCAAGCTCCGCAAGGTAGTCCGCATATTTCACGTCCCACACCTGCCTTTCAGCGAGGCGTTTCAATCCGTCACCGGCGTTGGGCGTGTAGACCAGATTGAAGAAGAAGTCCGGAAGCTCCAGTGTGATCGTTCTCCCCTCTGAGTCCATCGGTTCCGGCGCACCGATTTTCGGATAGTCCGCCTTTACTTCGAGACCTTTTTTGTAAAGTGCCATAGTACCCGCATACCCTTTTCTCGCCGGCTCGCATGAACTGACCCAGGCAATGTCATAGTCCGGGAAATATGCGGCAAGGGCATCCTTCTGCTTCGCGTTCATGCCTGCTGCGGGCAGTTTCGTTTCCTGTATTGCAATAATATCTGCTTGTTCGGCAGCAATTTTGTCCAGAACGTCACGTGTAAGCAGTGCTCTGGCGCTTGTCGCCGTGAGTGCAGCATTCAATGAATCAATATTCCATGAAATGAACTTCATATTTTCTCCCTGTCTTTTGATCGGATGTATCTCAATTCTTGCTCATGTGGGGCATGCCCAAGCATCATTCTTCCCGTTCGAGCAAGCTCGGCGTCAGAATAATACTTTTGGCACTGTAACCATTTTATCGAATTAAGATACATCTGGCAAGTTCAACTGTCTTTCGAAACGAGATGCGATATTAGCAATCTGTATCACATTTTTATACTTTACTACGCTAAAATAATTCTATATAATTTTGTAGTACAGTATAAATCGAAAAATGAGGAGGAGTAAGATGATAACAAATGTGTTAAATACCATCGATGATATTCTATATGCACCTATATTGATCATCGTCATGGCAGTTGCCGGTCTGTACTTTACATTCCGAACCAAATTCGTTCAGATCCGGCTTTTCAAAGAGGCCTGCAGACTGATTCTGGAACCGCCTAAAGGGGACAGGGAAAAATCTGTATCCTCATTCCAGGCACTCATGGTCTCCACTGCATCCCGCGTCGGAACGGGCAATATCGTCGACGTTGCGACTGCTATCTGCCTTGGCGGTGCCGGTGCGGTTTTCTGGATGTGGGTCATGTGCATCATAGGTGCGGCTTCAGCCTACATGGAATCGACCCTTGCGCAGATTTTTAAGCGTGTAGATAAGGATGGCGGATTCTATGGCGGTCCGGCTTACTACATTGAGCTTGCCATGCATTCCACGGTTCCCGCAGCTCTTTTCTCCGTGTTCCTTATAGCTACGTATGCATTCGGATTTAATCTGCTTTGCTCCTATAATCTTCAGTCAACATTTGCAGCGTACAGCTGGTATCACAAGGTCATCACTCCGCTCATTATCGGTGCGATCCTTGCCCTCCTTACCGGTTATTGCCTTCTCGGGGGCGGCAAGAGAATCGTGCGGCTGACTGAGATCGTCGTACCGTTCATGGGTCTCTTTTACGTAGCCGTTTCGCTGATTGTCCTTATTCTTAATATTGGTCATATTCCGGCTATGTTCGCTGAAATCTTTGCGGATGCCTTCAATTTCAAGGCAATATTCGGAGGAATTTCGGGTTCCTGTCTGGTACTCGGTATCAAGAGAGGTCTTTTCTCCAATGAGGCCGGCGTAGGTTCCGCTCCGAACGCCTCCGCATCTGCGGATGTTACACATCCCTCGAAACAGGGTCTCGTACAGACGATTTCCGTCTATATCGACACGATGCTTCTCTGCACAGCGACTGCACTCATGTGCCTTAGCACAGGCATTGCGCATACACCGGATGTTGCCGGAGCTCCGTATGTGCAGCTCGCAATTTCCTCCGTATTCGGAAGAATCGGACCGATTTTTATCACGGTCGCTATGATCCTGTTCGCCTTCACGACACTACTCGGAAATCTCTATTATTGTGACAATGCCCTTGCGTACCTGAATGATAAGAAGATGCCGTCAAAGAGGTTCATGACGATTTTCTACGTATTTTGTGTTCTCGTCATATTCGCAGGCGCGCAGATGCCGATGGCGGCAGTTTGGGCGATTGCGGATATCACAATGGGAGGTATGACGATCATCAACCTCCCGGCATGTGTTATGCTCGGAGACTATGCCATTGATGCGCTGGCTAATTATGAAGAACAGAAAAAGCTCGGAAAGGATCCGGTATTTGTTGCCAGCGACATCGGTCTCAGTGAGAAACTTGTCATGACATGGAAGACCCGTTCTGAGAGAAGAAACGGAAAGAGAAGAAGGAAGAAACAGAATTCCTCACAAGCGTAAATTATTCATCCTGTGCTTTCTTCTTTAGGGCCTGTTCATAAAGATAGACCTGTTCGCGGAACGGGTCTTCTTTTTCGTTTTGAGGACCGTGCTCAAAATGCGGAGCCAGTTTGTAACCGGTCGTTGTAGCCTTGGCTACGAAATTTCCGAGATCATCCGTGATATTTACATCGTAAAAGCATGTGCGTCCGCCCTCTTTGGTGCAGTCCGCTACCGCATAGAGCGTATCGCCCCGGCAGGAACTCATATATGTGATGGAGCTTTGCAGTGTCACCGTCATCGGTCTGTCATAGTTCGATGCGACGGCAAATGAAAAATCAACGAGGGTATAGTAAACGGCTCCCATGACTTCACCGACCGCATTTCTGTGTCTCCCATCGAGTTTCAGCGAAACCACGGAGTGATTGAGGCCGCAGTCTTCGATGACTATACCGGTGACATCCGTAGCGTAACGGTCATTTGCAAATACCTCTCTTGCATGCTCTATGATATCCATCTTATTTATCCTTCCTATTTTTATCGATTCGGTGTATAATCTGTGTCTACGGTGCCTGTTACTGATAATGTTTTGTGAAACAGACTTGCATAATAATATCAAATCGTGACAGACTCCGAAAGATTTTTTTCGTTGTTTTATGGTTCAGCAGGAGGTTTTTAATGAATATTCTGGTAACGATTCCCGTCAATCAAGATGTTATAGCGCGTTTTGAAGAGACAGCACCCGGAGCGTCATTCCGGTATGTCCGGGAAGAGGATGTCACCCGCGAAGATATCACTGAAACAGACATTTTAATCGGATACGTTTCGCCGGAGCTTATACAGGCTTCGCCCAGACTGAAGCTTTTCCAGCTGAATCTGGCAGGAGCGAACACATATTGTCTGCCCGGAATCCTGCATGAAGACACAATTCTTTGTAATTCAACAGGCGCTTACGGCGTGGCGGTTTCAGAGCATATGCTCGCTTCAATATTCGCCCTCACCAAAAAGCTGAACCGGTATGAGTGCAACCGGAAGAAACACCTCTGGAGGGATGAAGGAAGCGTACTGGGTATATTCGGTTCGACGACACTGGTGATCGGGGCTGGGGATATCGGATCCGAGTTCGGAAAACGCATGGCAGCGCTGGGCAGCCGTGTAATCGGGATACGCCGACATAAAGTCGAACCCGCTCCCTATATGGTGGATTCCGGCACAATGGGGGATATAGACCGTTTTCTGCCTGAGGCTGATTTCATAGCATGCAGCCTTCCGGCAACTCCGGAGACCAACAGATTGTTCGACGCAGAACGTATTGGTCGTATGAAGCAGACTGCAATTATCGCAAATGTAGGCCGCGGCACTCTCTTCGACCAGCAGTCTCTTGCAGAGGCTCTCATGAACTATAAGATCGGCGGCGCCTGCCTTGACGTGACAGATCCTGAACCGCTGCCTAAGGACAGCCCTCTCTGGGATTGTCCCAACCTTATTCTGACGCCGCACGTTGCAGGTTACTATCACCTGCATTACACATATGAGAGAATTGTAGATATCGCCATGGAGAACTTGCGCAGGTACCTTAACGGCGAGGAGCTAATGAATCTTATCGACAGAAAAAGCGGATACAGAGAGTTCCGCGGTTGATTCGGTCAGAAGACGATGGCAAACAAAGTAAACTATCAGAAAGAACTTGCAAAATTAATCTCTGAACACGAAAAAGCCGGAGAGGTACCGAAGTTGTTTCTCCACAGCTGCTGCGCGCCGTGCAGCTCCTACTGCCTTGAGTACCTATCCCGGTACTTCCATATCACGGATTTTTACTATAATCCGAATATTACAGACGAAGCGGAGTACCGAAAGAGAGAAGAGGAACTCGGAAAACTCATACGGGAGCAACCGCATTTGCATGAAGTACAATTCGTTCGCGGAAAGTATGAACCGGATCGGTTCTTCGAGATCGCTCGCGGGCTGGAGGACTGTCCCGAGGGCGGGGAACGCTGCTTCAGATGTTATGAGCTGCGGCTCAGTGAAACGGCTCATCTGGCTGCACAGGGTGGATACGATTACTTTACTACTACGCTCACCATAAGTCCGTTGAAGAATGCGCAGAAGCTAAACGAGATCGGCATGAGGCTTGCGGAAGTGTACGGCGTAAAATGGCTCCCTTCGGATTTTAAAAAGAAGAGCGGATATCACCGGTCAATCGAATTGTCGAAAGACTACGGATTATATCGGCAGGATTATTGCGGGTGTGTGTATTCAATGCGCTGACCCGCATTCTTTTTTTGAATTATGTGAAAAAAATGTATTTTTGTTAAAGATTACGAATATCGGATGCATTTGTGTCAAATTATTGGAAGCCTGTTATAGTATTCACGGGTTCACTTTGACCGGTGTTTGTGCTAAACTTGAAGCGTTGTGTTCATTTTAAACGACGTATGTAGCAATATGCTAAATCAGCGAAAAGTGAATGCGATTTCTTCAAACGAAAACGCAAAAAGACCGAGTTTTCATTTTCAGTAAAGAGGGGAATTCATATGGCTCAGTTATGGGGCGGACGCTTCACCAAAGAGACCGATCAGCTGGTATACAATTTTAACCAGTCTATCGGATTTGATCAGAAGTTTTTCAGACAGGACGTTCGGGGCTCGCGTGCTCACGTTCGCATGCTCGAAAGGCAGGGAATCCTTACGGAAGAGGAGCGTGACTCGATCCTTGCCGGTCTCGATTCCATCGAGCGGGATGTCGAGGAAGGACGACTTGAAATCTCGAATACATATGAGGACATTCACTCATTTGTCGAGGCTGTGCTTACCGAGAGAATCGGCGATGCCGGAAAGAAACTTCATACCGGCAGGAGCCGCAACGATCAGGTGGCTCTCGATATGAGACTGTTCATACGGGACGAGATAGACGAGACGAAAGATCTTCTGGTCGAACTTCTGAGGACGGTCTATGAAATTATGAAAGCCAACGTCCATACATATATGCCCGGATTCACCCATCTTCAGAAAGCGCAGCCGGTCACTCTGGCTCACCACATGGGAGCTTATTTCGAGATGTTCAGACGCGATACGGAGAGAATCATGTCCATCCGCAGCCGCATGAACGAATGCCCGCTCGGAAGCGGTGCTCTGGCCGGAACGACCTATCCGCTCGACCGTGCCTATACGGCAGAGCTTCTCGGATTTGACAGACCCTGCGCCAATTCCATGGACGGCGTCTCGGATCGAGATTACGTGATCGAGTTCGTAAGCACGCTCTCTACAATTATGATGCATCTCTCAAGACTTTCCGAGGAGATCATCATCTGGAATTCCAACGAATACAGATTTATCGAGCTGGATGATACTTATGCTACAGGAAGCAGTATCATGCCGCAGAAAAAGAATCCGGATATTGCGGAGCTGATTCGCGGAAAAACAGGTCGTGTCTACGGAGCGCTCACTACTATGCTTACTGTCATGAAAGGAATCCCGCTTGCATATGATAAGGATATGCAGGAAGATAAGGAGATGACATTTGACGCAATCGATACGACGAAGGGCTGCATCCATCTGATGTCAGGGATGCTTGCTACAGCTTCTTTTAACGCCGACAGGATGGCGGACTCCGCCCGCGGCGGTTATACTAACGCCACCGATGCAGCGGATTATCTGGTCAAAAAGGGAGTGCCTTTCCGTGATGCGCACAGCATTATTGGAAGACTGGTACTCACCTGTATCGAGAGAGATATCGCCATGGATGATCTTCCTCTTGAAGACTGGAAGAAAGAATGCGAAGTCTTTGATCAGGATATTTATGATGCGATTTCGCTTAAGACCTGCGTTGAGCAGAGAAAAACGACCGGTGCACCCGGCGACATGAATCAGGAACTTGCCGTATGCGAGAGCTTTCTCGCGCAAATCGGTCAGGTATAAATGGAGGATAATGTGATATGAGTGAAAAACTGCGTGTTGGTATTCTTGGCGCGACAGGTATGGTAGGACAGCGTTTTGTAACGCTTCTGTACAATCATCCCTGGTACGAAATCAAAGTGCTTGCAGCAAGTGCAAGAAGTGCAGGCAAGACTTATGAGGAAGCTGTCGGCAGCAAGTGGAAGATGGATACACCTATGCCGGAAGGCGTAAAGAACATTGTTGTCAGGAATATCCAGGAGGTTGAGGAAATAGCGGATATGGTCGATTTCGTTTTCTCGGCTGTGAATATGCCGAAAGACGAGATTCGTGCAATCGAGGAGACATACGCAAAGGCTGAGGTACCGGTCGTCTCCAATAACAGTGCGCATCGCTGGACACCGGATGTCCCGATGGTCATTCCGGAAATAAATCCGCAGCACTATGCAATAATCAAATCACAGAGAGAAAGACTCGGAACAAAACGCGGCTTCATCGCAGTCAAGCCGAATTGCTCCATTCAGAGCTATATTCCGTGTCTGGCAGCCTGGAAAGAATTCGAACCGACAAAGGTCGTTGTCAGCACATATCAGGCTATTTCCGGTGCGGGAAAGACATTTAAGGACTGGCCGGAAATGGTCGGAAATGTAATTCCGTATATCGGCGGCGAAGAGGAAAAGTCAGAGCAGGAACCGCTCAAAGTCCTCGGACATATTGAGAACGGTCAGATCGTGAAAGCTGAGAGCCCGATCATTTCCGCTCAGTGTATCCGCGTTCCGGTCCTTAACGGACATACAGCTACTGTTTCCGTAAGTTTTGCTAAAAAGCCCACGAAAGAGCAGCTGATCGACCGCCTAGTCAATTTCTCAGGCAAGCCGCAGGAACTCTGCCTTCCGCATGCTCCTAAGCAGTTCGTACAGTACTGCGAGGAAGATAATCGCCCGCAGGTAACGCAGGATGTTGACTTTGAAGGCGGTATGGGCGTATCGATCGGCAGACTTCGCGAAGATACGATCTTCGATTTCAAGTTCGTAGGTCTCTCCCACAATACGCTTCGCGGCGCCGCCGGCGGTGCTGTGGAATCCGCAGAAATGCTCACTGCGCTTGGGTATATCGAGGCAAAATAAGAGAATATTTCTTGACGAATCGGGTTCAAGGGAATACTATAGTAACATATCGGAGCAGGCAGGAGCGAGTCTTCTGCCTGCTCATTAGGTTTAAGGAGGAAAAATCCATCAAAGATTTATTTATTGCTGAAAAGCCCTCAGTCGCGCAGGAATTTGCCAGAGCTCTGAAGGTGAACGGACCGAGACGTGATGGGTATGTTGAATCCGAGGATACCGTTGTAACATGGTGTGTCGGCCATCTGGTGACGATGAGTTATCCCGAAAAATATGATCCGAAATATAAAAAGTGGAGCCTTGACACGCTTCCCTTTATACCGGATGAGTTCCTGTATGAGATTATTCCGTCTGTCAGCAAGCAGTTCGGTATCGTCAGGAATCTTCTGAACCGTGATGACGTCGGGCGAATCTTTGTCTGTACCGACTCGGGACGTGAGGGAGAGTACATCTACCGACTCGTGGAAATGATGTCAGGTTCCGCTGTGAAGAATAAGGAACGCCGCCGCGTGTGGATCGATTCGTTCACGGATGAGGAGATCGCGAGGGGGATCCGTGACGCGAAGCCGCTGTCAGACTATGACCATCTCAGTGATTCCGCGTATCTGCGCGCGAAAGAAGACTATCTGATGGGCATCAATTTTTCCAGGATACTGACGCTCAAGTACGGAAACGGAATCACGAATTATCTGGGAGCCAAGTGGTCCGCAGTCTCTGTCGGCCGTGTTATGACCTGTGTCCTCGGGATGGTCGTGAGAAGGGAGCGGGAAATCAGGGCATTTGTAAAAACGCCTTTCTACAGAGTCGTCGGAACCTTCGACGGGATCGAGGCGGAGTGGAGAGCCGTACCGGGCAGTGCTTACTATATAGGCTCTCCCGAACCGACAAAAGAGCCTTCCGAGAAGAAAGAAAATGATGACGAGGCCGCCCGCGAAGCGGAGGCAGCCTTACATCTGTCCCCGCTGCTCTATAAGGAGAACGGCTTCAAAAGAAAAGAGGACGCGGAAGCCCTGATCAACGCACTGAAGCAGGTCGATCCCTATGAGGGTTACGTGAAGCAGATCAGCCGAAGGAAGGAAAAGAAAAATCCGCCTATGCTTTATAATCTGGCGGAGCTTCAGAACGATTGCTCGAAAAAATTCAAGATATCCCCGGATCAGACACTTCAGATCGCGCAGGAACTGTATGAAAAGAAACTTACAACGTACCCGAGAACGGATGCGCGTGTGCTTTCCAGCGCTGTCGCCAAGGTCATTGACAGGAACCTGAAGGGAATCGCCAAAATCGGTGAAGGCGAGGAGGGGAGTGTATCGGGATTTGCAAAAGAGATACTGTCCGGTAACAAATGGCAGAACATCGGTAACACCCGATATACCAATGACAAGGCAATTACAGACCATTATGCAATCATTCCGACAGGAAGCGGTCTTCAAAATCTGAAAAGTCTTTCACAGACAGCAAAAAAAGTGTATGATACAATAGTTCGGAGATTTCTTGCGATATTTTATCCGCCTGCTGTCTACGACAAGACCTCCATCACAATCACGCTCGGTGATGAAAGCTTTTTTGCTACGTCCAGAGTGCTTGTGGAGGAAGGCTGGCTGAAAGTCACCGGCGGCGAGAAATCGCAGAAAGGAATTGATGTCTCAAAACTGAAGAAGGGAGATCGCCTTAACGTGGATGATCTCTGTGTAAAAGAAGGAGAGACGTCACCGCCAAAAAGATATACGTCGGGTTCCATCATTCTTGCCATGGAAAATGCAGGACAGCTTATCGAGGACGAAAATCTTCGGGAGATGATCAAAGGATCGGGAATCGGAACATCGGCTACCAGGGCGGAGATACTCAAAAAGCTTTTCACGATTAAATATCTTAACCTGAATAAAAAGACACAGATCATCACGCCTGAGCTTCTCGGAGAGATGGTGTACGACACAGTAAATGCATCGATACGTGCTCTTCTTAACCCTGAGCTTACAGCAAGCTGGGAGAAAGGACTCACTGGGGTCGCGGAGGGAACAATCACCACGGATGAGTACATGGATAAGCTTCGAGGCTTTATTGAGAGACGGTGTGCAGCTGTTATGAGCCTGAACAATCAGTGGCAGCTCAGACAGTGCTATGATGCGGCAGCTGCTTACTATAAGAACGCGGGCAGAGGCGGCAAGCGAACGACTTCAAAGAAGGCATCAAAAAACGAAAAATGAGAGGAGATTTATTATGGCACAGGAAGAACAGGTTAAAATCGTAGATTTATTCACGTTGGACGAGACAATCGCGAAACCGTATCTTGAGCAGTTCACATATCCGTGGGAAGCTCTGGCAGGTATCCATGATTACATCCTGGAACTCGGCCCGACACTGCCGAAAGATCTTTATGACGAGGTGGCTGAGAATGTGTGGATCGCAAAATCCGCGAAAGTTTTTGACACGGCTTACATAAACGGACCATGCATCATCGGTGAGCGGACACAGGTACGCCAGGCTGCCTTCATTCGCGGCGATGCTCTTGTGGGCAACGACTGTGTCGTAGGAAACTCTGCGGAGCTGAAGAATGTCATCATCTCAAATAACTGCGAAGTTCCGCATTATAATTACTGCGGCGATTCGATTCTCGGATTCCATGCACATATGGGCGCAGGTTCCATCACGTCCAATATTAAGGCAGACCGCAAGAACATTGTTATCAAGGGAAAAGAGGCTTCCTATGAGACGGGAAGAAGAAAAATCGGCGCCCTTCTCGGTGACTGGACAGAAATCGGCTGCAATGCGGTTCTCAATCCGGGCACGGTCGTCGGAAAGAATTCTCAGATCTATCCGACGAGCTGTGTGCGCGGTATCGTTCCGTCAAATACGATTTATAAGGTAAACGGAGAGCAGGTAGAGAAGCGTTAAGTGACCGGGATAGAAGAAATAGTAGAAATACTTCAGCTGCCGACCGCGCTTGCCGCTGTAAAACAGGATCGGTATAAAGGCGAGAATAACGCCCGGCAGCTCCCAGTACATGGCACAAAGTCCGAAGACGACCTGCGGCACTCTCCATGCGTGCATGAGGTAGAGGAGGAAAATGAGAAGGACACCCTTCCATCCGTAATCTGTGTGGAAGAAGTGCGCTGCATAAAGAAGCACGGCCCCGATCGGAAGCTGGATGTACCACCGATCTTTAAAATGATCCCACGCCCATATGACAAGAAGTCCTATGAAAAGAGTGAAATACACGTTATTGTAGCTGGGATGCCATCTTTCATTGTAGATGCATAGGTCAAAAGGAACCTCAGAGATTATGCCGAACAAGAGCAGGCGAAGTGCGTACTTCGACCTGCTTTTTGTATGGAAGAAACCTTCAATTAAAAGAAAGCAATAAATCGGGAATGCAGTCCTGCCAATAGCACGGAGTATTTTGTAGAACGTGTAAAGATTGTACAATTCTGTGCCGCGTGTGATCGGAGCGTTCGGTATCAGAATAGAATTGTATATCAGGCAGACGGCTGCATGGTCGATCAGCATTGTAATACATGCTATTATTTTAAGTGCACTACCGTCGAGCACCCTGAATTTTTCCGGAAGATTATATCGATACATATCCTGTCCTTTCAATTATGGATTGAGAGAGTAGTTTTACTTTCGTCATTCATCAGGGAATTTCGATGACACGATTCTTTTCGTAATAAGCTGTTATATACTCCTGAACTTTTTCGTAATTGACTTCTCCGTTATCATAGAGGCAGGCTTCGTGCAGAGCGTAGATCTGTTCTGATGTGAGGCCGAGGTCAACTGTAAGGAGGCGGGAAGCTTCATCTACATATTTCCTGACAGCCTCCCTGTCCGATTCCGAGAAGTTCTCATTTTTTTCAAAATCATCTTGCTTGAACAGGATTGTCAATGCTGCCCAGACTCCGGAACTCAGAGTTTGCACCGTGTCATTTCCGTCTGCGAAAGCGGAACAGGCGTATTCGACCATGGTGCCTTGCGTATAGTAATGCAGATAGGATATGTGCGGCCACCGAGCGAGTGCGGATGCGCCCTCCTGCATGCTCAGCCTTCCCACTTCACGTTGCAGTTCAGATAGATCGCCGGATTCGTACAGGCGATCCAGAGTGGGGTAATACATCTCTTCAAATGCCGCTTCCGCTGCAGATATGTCTTTCTGATGAATGTGCCTGTACATGAAAAGACGCGTTGTGAGAATCGACGTACATGCGATGATAGTGAGGAGCAGAGTAAGAATAATCTGCCTCCTGCGGGAATCGGCATTCCACAGTTTATGTAATATGTTTTTGTTGTTTTCGGTTGGGGTCATGATTACCTCTGTATTTTTCATGTAGTTGCTATCCAGTATAACATATTCGGGTCTCACTCGCGAGACCCGGTGCGGGACTTAAGTTCAGTGTAAGCCGACATTATTTCCGGAATGGTCGCTGATATACGCGATACAACGGTATATTGACAAAAACTACGGAAGTTGTAAAATAAAATCTAATCTGTTCCGGCAGAACAAAATCGGAGCTTGCGTTTTGCTTGCGCTAAATCAGAGGTGGATTATGGACAATCAGATCATTCTTTCGCTGTTAGTTGACAATGTTGCCGGCGTTCTTTCAAGAATCGCCGGTCTGTTCTCAAGACGGGCCTACAACATTGAAAGTCTGACCGTTGGTGAGACAACTAACCCGAGGATATCCCGTATGACGATTGTCAGCCGCGGCGACGAGCATATTCTTATGCAGATCATGGCCCAGCTCCAGAAACAGGAAGATGTGCGGGATATTAAAGTTCTTCATCCGGACAATTCTGTGTGCAGAGAGCTGATTCTGGTCAAGGTTATGGCGGACGCCAATAATCGGAGCCAGATCATTGCGATTGCCGATATCTTCCGCGCAAAGATCATTGACGTCCAGAAAGATTCTCTGATCATAGAACTTACGGGAAACCGTCAGAAACTTGAGGCTATGTTGGTGATGCTCGGTGACTATAAGATCGCTGAGCTTGCAAGAACAGGTATCACCGGGCTGTCCAGAGGAGTCCGGGATGTGAGATATTTATAGAAATAGGGAGTCATTATGAAAGGTTTTAAGAATAATTCCTACCCCGGGGGAGGTTACAACGGCCCACACGGGCAGGAATCGGAATTGTATAAGGGAAATATGCAAAATCCTAAGGACGCAGGATATTATGAACAGGACAGTGCCAATCAGTATCGCGATATGTATCGCGAAAATACTCCGTATGCAGAGCAGTCCGGTTATAATCAGGCGAATCAGATGAGAACGGACTACAACAGCAGCCCGTACTATCAGAATTCGTATCCGCAAAGTACCTATCAGGACCATTACGGAAGAAATGAAAAACGGCAGAATGCCGGAAGCGGATTCGCGATTGCCGGTCTGGTTCTCGGCATTATGTCGATCATCCTGTTCTGGACCATGCCGATAGCTATGATCATGGCTGTTATAGGGATAATTCTTTCTGTGATTGCTCTCTCAAAAAATCAGTCGAGAGGTCTGTCGATTGCAGGAATCATTACTTCCATCGTCGGGGGCATCCTGTCGATCCTGACGGTCGTAATCATTCTGATTACGCTTGCCGAGTTAGATATTTATGATCCGGATGATATTGATGACAATATCTTTTCTCCGTATCCATATGCTGAGAATGAGCAAGAAAACCCATTTAAAGATTTTGAAGACTTTTTCGACGAGTTCATGCCCTGAACTCGTCGAATTTTTTAATAAAACTTTCCATTTTCAGTTCTTTAGCAGTCTCATCATTAAAAAAGCATCAATCTATATCGAGACCAAGGTCATCCTCGTTAAAGTCAAAGAAGCTGCTGATGAGATCATCATCCTCATCCGAATCCGGCTCATCCCACGGAACGGCTTCTTCGTCGTCAGCATCAGTCTGATTATCGGCAGGTATGTTCACATCGTACTCATCCTGCTGCTTATCAGACGATACGTATTCATCCTCGTCATCGGGTTCAATACCGGTCCTGCTCTTCAGCTCTTCCGCGACAGTCGGAATTCCGTTCACAAGGACTGCCCCGTCTACCGGAATGATGATATAAGTCACGCCGTCAATCACACGGGTCTTTATGAATCGAGATTTATCGGCAGGAATCTTGATCGTTGCCGAATCCGTCGCCACGACCACCGCCGGGTCACGAAGAGCAGATATCGAGAGCGGTACGTCCCCGATGATCTCGTCGTAAGACTCGTCGAAGTCTGTTGTATCAATTCCGCACCGTTCAGCCAGTTTCTTTGCGTCCGTTTTCTCGAGAATCGCAACATTTTCGGCTTCCAGATGCGATAAATCCTCCTGGATACCCGCTGCTTCCTCCACTGTAATACTCAGGGAATCCATGAGAGTGTTGAAGGCGTCTTTCTGTTCTTTTGCATTTGCGGGAATTGATGAGTCGAAAAATGCATTGAACAGTTCTCCGCTTATTTCTTTCTTTGCCCGGTAGAGCACTTTGTTCAGATCCCCGATCCTGTCGCTGAAAGCGGGATACAGAAAACCTTCAGCGGGTGCACCGATCGTCCATCGCCTGTCGAGTTCCGAAACACCTGACGCCTCGTTATAACCGAGCGCGGGTTTTGAGAGAGCTGCGGGGCTTATGGAGAACAGGAGGGCCTGATAAACAACATCTCCGTCTTCAAGCTTTCTGCGGTCTGATGACATAGCCGGAACATCATATGTGATGCGGGCGAGGCAGGCGTAGTACGGATCGGTGTGGGTATAGGATGCTATAATGTTGCCTGCGAATTCCTCGAGTATTTCTTCATCCGGTTCGTCTGCTGTGCGCAGAGCAAAGAGTTTTTCCGCCTGGGAAGAGAGTTCAACGGAAAACAGTTCTCGCCCGAAACTTCCTGAAATGGATTTTTTCAGGATTTCCTTGTGACGGAACATTTCGTCTTCATCGAACGAGAGAAATTTGCGGAATGATTGCCATGACAGCTCGTTGTCCGGCGTTACATAGAAGGCGTAGATCCAGTCTACAGGAGGGTCGTTTTTTCTGAGTGCCTTGCGGATCTCTGCAAGATTGCTTTTATCCATATAGTATTTCCTTTCCGGGTCTGAAAGAGGCTGCCGCATGAAGAAGATGCATAACGAGACCGGGACAGGATCTGCCAATGGAACCTTCCGTATTTCGCTTATGCAGGCTTCGTGCGGCAGCCTCTTTGTATTTTCGCATTTAAAGCATAAAAAAATCGGGGCAGCGAGATTCGAACTCGCGACCTCACGGCCCCCAGCCGTGCGCGCTACCAAGCTACGCCATACCCCGTAACTCGTATATTATCGTCTATAACCGGGAATCTGTCAAGAGTCAATTTTACATTGCCAACCTATAGCTGAGATGTTATAATGAGCATGCCGAACAAGCGTTTTGCATAGCGGCATTTTACTTCAGACCCGAATAAGCGGATGCTCTTTTACACGTGCAGCCCGCGCATAATACATATCTTAAGGAGATGAGCCATGTCTATTCTTTATAAGTCGACCCGTTCCGATGCACCCGCCGTCACAGCCTCCAGGGCTATTCTGACCGGTCTCTCACCGGACGGAGGTCTATACGTGCCGACGGAATTTCCAAAGCTCGGCAGATCGCTCAGTGAACTGGCTTCCATGGACTATCGTGAGCTTGCCTATGAAATCATGAGCAGGTTCTTCACGGATTTTACGGAGGAGGAACTGCGGACCTGCATAGCGAACGCATACGACAGCAAGTTCGATACGGAAAAAATCGCTCCGCTCGTCAAAAAAGACGGCGTGTATTATCTTGAACTTTATCACGGAGCGACGATTGCTTTTAAGGATATGGCACTTTCGATCCTGCCGCATCTCATGGTGACTTCCGCTCGCAAGAACGGAGTGACCAATGACATTGTTATCCTGACTGCCACATCCGGTGACACAGGCAAAGCAGCTATGGCAGGGTTTGCCGATGTCCCTGGCACAAAAATCATTGTATTCTATCCGCACGGAGGCGTATCCAATATCCAGCGCCTGCAGATGGCCACACAGCGCGGCGAAAACACGTATGTCGTAGCCATTAACGGCAATTTCGATGATGCCCAGACTGCCGTAAAGAAGATGTTCAATGACAAAGAGATGGCAGAGGAGCTCAGCGCGAAAGGGTATCAATTCAGTTCCGCGAACTCCATCAATATCGGACGTCTGGTTCCGCAGATCGTCTACTATGTCTACGCTTACTGTCAGCTCCTGTCTTCCGGTGAGATCAGGGAAGGCGATGAGATCAACATCACGGTTCCGACCGGAAACTTCGGCAACATTCTTGCCGCTTATTATGCAAAAGAGATGGGCCTCCCGGTCATGAAGCTTATATGCGCATCCAACGAAAATAAAGTGCTCTATGACTTCTTTATGACGGGTGAGTATGACAGAAAGAGAGAGTTCATACTGACGTCCTCGCCGTCCATGGATATTCTGATTTCCAGCAATCTGGAGCGTCTCGTTTATAAAGCCTGCGGCTGCGATCCGGAAAAGAATCTTGCATTTATGAAGAATCTCTCCGAGACAGGCAAGTATGAAATCACACCGGATATGAGAGAGCAGCTCGCTGACTTCCGGGGCGGTTTTGCATCCGAGGAGGAGAACTTTGCGGGTATCCGTGAGCTCTTCGATAAGACGGGTTACATTATCGATACACATACAGGTATTGCAAATGCCGTTTACCGCGCATACGCCGCCGAGACAGGAGATACTACTCCGACTGTCATAGCTTCGACGGCAAGTCCATATAAATTCGCAGTTTCTGTCGTCGGCGCCATCGCACCGGATAAAGCTGAAGGCAAAACAGACTTTGAACTGATTGATGTACTGAGTGAGCTCGGCCATACGAAAGAGCCGGCTGCTATTACAGACATCCGGACGGCTCCGATCCGTCACAAGACGGTCGTCGATCCGGAAGATATGCCGGATGAAGTCAGGAGAATACTCGGCGTCCTTTCATGATGCCGACATGAGCAAGGCGAAAAGTGCCTGCGCATGAGATGATGAGTAGTTATCGGAATAATTCAGATCCCCGCAACAGATATTCAGATGTCTAAAAAGCGGGGATCTTTCTTACAGAGGGCTTTCGACATGCAGAATGCAGAAACGAATTTCGTGAAAATCATCAGAGAAGTTTGCCGGGAAGAGGATATCGAACTCAGATCCTACAGTGCAGACTGGATTTTTCGGCTCGACAAGAACGGACGGCACGATGTTATACTCGGTTACCAGTTCGGTCTGAACAGCGCTTCCGTTAACATGCTCTGTCAGGACAAGTGCGCGGCCAGCGAGCTGATGACAGAGTTCGGCATACCGAACATTGAGCATGTCCTGTTCGCATCACCGGAGAACCAGAAGTTCATGGGATTTCCGGGATTCTGGCGGGATCTGCTGAAAATGCTCGACAGATACAAGATTGTCGTGTGCAAGCCGAATCTCGGTACCGGAGGAGAGAATGTCATAAAGTGTTCCACAGATTATGAACTGGAAGCGGCTGTACACCGTATTTTCATGAAATCGGATTATATGGCGGTTTCCCGATTCTATGAAATCGAGAATGAGTATCGTGCGGTCATTCTCGACGGCGAGATTAGACTGGTATACAGAAAAAGACGGCCGCAGATCTTCGGAGACGGAGTTCATACGGTGGCCGGCTTGATGCTTCGCTATAAGGATCGCGGAAACGAAGAAGAAACCGATCAGGAAATTCACGGATATGCGGATCTTGAGACAGAACTGTCTCAGAAAGAGCTGTCGCGGGTACCGGCTGAGGGCGAACGGGTCATTCTGAACTGGCGGCACAATCTCGGACAGGGTGCTAGGGCGGATCTTCTCGATGACGGTCCTCTGAAAGATGAGATAGCCGGAATTGTAAGAAGGGTATATGAGGAAATAGGCGTCAGATTTGCATCTGTCGATATAGTCGAGACACGGGAAGGGCTCAAGGTTCTTGAAATAAATTCAGGAGTCATGATGGAGAATTTTGCCGGACAGAATGCACAGTCTTACGAGACTGCGAAGGCAATTTATCGCGATGCGATTCGGAAAATGATGAGTGAGGTAAGGATATGATGCGTTGGTCACAGATCCTCAGCACATACCGTGCGGGAGAGGATGAGGATCATTTGCAAAATGATCTTCGGAGCGAGTTTGAAAAGGATTATCACAGGATCATCGGCAGCGCATCCTTC
The DNA here is from genome assembly GCA_017433725.1 of Lachnospiraceae bacterium. Taxonomy (GTDB): domain Bacteria; phylum Bacillota; class Clostridia; order Lachnospirales; family Lachnospiraceae; genus Chordicoccus. Next base: position 1,386 of record JAFRGQ010000004.1, on the reverse strand, counting down.
AGAAGGCTGCAGGATAAGACGCAGGTCTTCCCGCTGGATAAGAGCGATTTCATAAGGACAAGACTTACGCACAGTCTGGAGGTCTCCTCGATTGGCAGATCTCTTGCCCAGAATATTTCGGAATCCATCATTGACAGAAGACTGGATCCGTCTTTCAACCTCGAGACAGAGAGAAATGTTGCGGCTGTCATAGAATGTGCCGGTCTCATCCATGACATAGGGAATCCGCCTTTCGGCCATTTCGGTGAGGAGGCGATACGCGAATGGTTCGCAAGGCATCTTCCGCGGCTCAGCTACAACGGCCGTGCTGTCACGGATATCCTGACACTTCAGGAGAAAGAGGATCTCCTGAATTTCGAGGGCAATGCACAGGGATTGCGTCTCGTGTCAAAGCTTCACTATGCTGAGAACGGCTGCGGCTTGAATCTCACATACGGGCTTCTTTCCACGATGATAAAGTATCCGAGGTCTTCCGTTGAAATGAATCCCAGGGCGAAAGATGTGACCGAAAAAAAGATGGGATACTTTCGCTCCGAGGAAGAACTGTTCTCCCGCATACAGGAGAAAACCGGGACGAAAGGGCGCAGAAATCCGCTCACCTTTATCCTGGAGGCGGCGGATGATATAGCTTACGCCACGGCTGACATTGAGGACGCTTATAAAAAAGGATTTTTCGACTTCCAGACGTTCGTATCGGAACTCTGGAAGCGCAAAGTGGATCCGGAGTTCATTGAAATTCTGGATGGGCATTACACAGGGAATGTTCAGGGAAAAGGTCCCGGGAGAAACAGGTGGGGCGCGCTCGGGGATTACATGATGAGCAGGAGCCGCATGGACGGAACATACGGCGGAACGCTGAGGAGCAGCGAGGCTGCCATGTCCGGTTCACAGGTCAGTTCCGGGGAATCGGCGCTTATGAAATGGCTTTCCGAGATGCAGAGCATTCTTCTGATCAACGCGACGGGCGGCTTTGTCGATAATTATAAAGCAATCATGAGCGGCACTTTCTCAAGCGAACTGATAAACGGCAGGGAAGCGGTCCTCATCAAGGCGCTGAAGGGCATCGCTTACGATTACGCTTTTACATCCATGTCAATTTATAAGACGGAGATCGCTGCGAATAACATTCTGACATATCTGCTGAATAAGATGGTACCCGCTGTGCTGCAGTATGACAGAGAGACGCCGCCGGGACTCATGGAAGAGAAATTCCTGTCCCTGATTTCCGAAAACTATCTGCAGGTATACGAATGGTCCGTGAGTGATAAATCAGACTGGCAGAAAGTATATAACAGGATACTTCTCGCCACCGATACGATCAGCGGAATGACTGATTCATATGCCCGCGATCTGTATACGGAGCTGAACGGGATTACCAGCTGAGCA
>JAFRGQ010000038.1 GCA_017433725.1 Lachnospiraceae bacterium | reverse complement strand
TGAGACAGAGGAAGAAACTGAGGCAGAGGCAGGAGCTGAGACAGAGGCAGAAGCTGAGACAGAGGCAGAATCTGAAACAGAGGCAGAGGCTGAGACAGAGGCAGAAACTGAGGCAGAGGCAGGAGCTGAGACAGAGGCAGAAGCTGAGACAGAGGCAGTAGCTGAGACAGAGACCGAGTCTGAGACCGAAATCGAGCCGGAATAAACAATAAAGCGAGGAGCCGGAAGAAGATGAGTGAAGAAGTAAAAGCATTCCTGCAGGGAATCATCTTTTTTGTGATCCTGCTGGTAATAAAATTTGTTTTCGGATATAACATCAGCATGGTATGGATCACCGTGCTGACGCTTGCTTATGGCATTTCAGAGTATTTCATACTTCGTCTTCGGAATAAGTAGGATAGAATTGTGAAAAAATGCTGAAGAATCGGTAAAAGATTGGGAAAAAGTTCAGCAATCTGCTATACTGTAACCATTAAAATGTGAGGCTAAGCTTATGATTAATTATTCAATTGACCGGGAAAGACAGTATCATATTCAGGTTGCACCGGGAGAGGTCGGCAGATATGTAATCCTTCCGGGAGATCCCAAGAGATGTGCGCTTATTGCGAAGTATTTTGATAATCCGGTACAGATTGCGGACAACAGAGAGTATGTCACCATCACCGGAACGCTGGACGGTAAGAAAGTCAGTGTCACATCCACCGGTATCGGAGGCCCGTCTGCTGCCATTGCAATAGAAGAACTGGTAAGGTGCGGTGCGGACACGTTCATCCGTGTGGGTACATGCGGAGGTATGCAGGAGGACGTTCTCAGCGGGGATATTGTGATTTCCAGCGGAGCAATCCGCATGGACGGAACCGGCAGAGAATATGCTCCGATCGAATATCCGGCCGTATCGGATTTTGAAGTGACTTCAGCCCTCGGGCAGGCCGCTGAAGAATTGAATATGCGCTTTCATATCGGCGTAACGCAATCAAAGGATTCTTTTTACGGGCAGCATAGTCCCGAGACAATGCCCGTCTCCTATGAACTCGAGAATAAGTGGAATGCATGGCTCCGCATGGGATGCCTTGCATCGGAGATGGAGAGCGCTACTCTGTTTATTGTAGGATCATTTCACAGGGTCCGTGTCGGGTCGGTATGCATGGTCATGGCCAACCAGGAGAGGGCACGGAAAAATCTTCCGAACCCGATCGTCCATGACACGGATGCGGCAATAAGAACCGCTATACAGGCAATCCGGATTCTTATATCAAAATACGACAGCTGAGATAATATCTGAGCGGAAACCATTTCCGCTACGAACTTATGTCAGTGGGGAAAATATAAGCGATGCAGAAGGAGAAGACAGTTATGGCAGAGTTAGATAGAATTCCTACCCCCCATATCGAAGCGAAGGCCGGTGATTTTGCCGACCTCGTGCTAATGCCGGGAGATCCTCTTCGTGCCAAGTATGTTGCAGAGCATTATTTTGAGGATGCCCGTCTTGTCACGAGTGTCAGAAATGTCCTCGGATATACCGGTACTTACAAAGGAAAGAGGGTATCTGTAATGGCTTCAGGAATGGGCCTGCCCTCTATCGGTATTTACAGTTATGAGCTGTACAAGTTCTACGGCGTGGAGAAGATTGTTCGTATCGGATCAGCCGGCGCAATCAATGAGAACTGCAAAATCATGGACATCGTTCTCGCCGAAGGTGCATGCACAACATCGAGATGGGCGGAGATGTACAAGCTGAGCGGTACTTATGCACCGACTGCGACATGGGATCTTCTCTATAAGACATATACGACTGCCCTTGATCTTGGAACGAAGGTTCATGTGGGCAATGTCGTGTCGACTGACGCATTTTATGATGATGACACGAGCGCGATGGACGGATGGAAAAAGATGGGCGTGCTGTGCGCGGAGATGGAAACAGCCGGCCTCTACATGAACGCTGCGCGTCTCGGGAAAAAAGCTCTGGGAATCTTTACGATTTCGGATGAAATATATTCGGGAAGAGAGCTTTCTGCTTATGACAGACAGACTGCATTTACAGAAATGATGGTGCTTGCGCTGGAAACACATTTGAGAGATAAGTGAGTTTTATGAACAGGAGGCAGTTTTATGACGATCGAAGAAATATTAAGTCATGTAGATCATACCAATCTAAAGCCGGAAGCAGGATGGAATGATATAAAAACGCTCTGTGATGACGCCATTCACTATCAGACGGCTTCGATATGCATTCCGCCGGGATACTGCAGACAGGTCCGGGATTATGTGAGCGGACGCGTTCAGGTCTGCACGGTCATCGGATTCCCGAACGGTTATTCCAGTACGGCAACAAAGGTGTTCGAGGCTTCCGATGCTCTGCTGAACGGAGCGGATGAAATCGATATGGTCATCAATCTTGGCTGGGTCAAGGATGGACGTTTTGACGATGTGACCAAGGAAATTAAGGCGCTGAAGGCCGTATGCGGCAACCATATCCTTAAGGTGATCATTGAAACATGCCTGCTCACGGAAGAGGAGAAGATTCGGCTGTGTGGATGCGTGACGGAAGCGAAGGCCGACTATATTAAGACGTCGACGGGATTTTCTACGGGCGGAGCAACATTTGAAGACATCATTCTTTTTAAACAAAATATCGGTCCTGAAGTGAAGATCAAGGCTGCAGGCGGCATTTCTTCCATTGAGGATGCGGAGAAATTCCTGGACCTCGGAGCTGATCGTCTCGGGACGAGCAGAATTGTGAAGCTTGCAAAAGAAGCAGAAAAAGATTCCTGAAAGAGAGTATAGCGATGGATGAATATGGTTACCTGATCAGAAGTGCCATAGACATGCTTGCGTTTTCCTACGCGCCGTACAGCCATTTTAAGGTTGGTGCGGCGCTTCTTGCGAAGAACGGAAAAGTCTATGGCGGATGCAATATAGAAAATGTCGCCTTCTCCCCCACGAACTGTGCCGAGAGGACAGCCTTTTTCAGGGCGATAGCCGAAGGGGTCAGAGAATTTGATGCTATAGCCATCGTCGGAGGCAAGGAAGGCGTTCTCACGGAGTTTAGCCCGCCGTGCGGCGTCTGCCGCCAGGTCATGCAGGAGTTCTGCAATCCTTCCGAGTTCAAAATAATACTGGCAGTTTCGGAGACGAATTATAAGGTGTATACTTTATCGGAGCTGCTTCCGCTCGGATTCGACGTGGAACTGTAATCGTGAATGCGAAGGAGTGTTTATGAAAAAGTATAACAGAGTTTTTGTCATTGTAATCGATTCCATGGGAATCGGAAATGCACCGGATGCTGCAGCATTCGGCGATGAGGGAGCAGATACATTCGGTCATATTGCCGAGCAGGTAGGGACATTTCTCATTCCCAACCTTCTGAAAATGGGAATCGCAAATATCAAGCCTGCAGGATCTCTCAAAGCTCCCGCTTCCCCGATAGGCTATGCCCTCACCATGAAGGAGAGGAGCAGCGGTAAGGACACCATGACCGGTCACTGGGAGATGATGGGAATCCATACGACGAAACCGTTCGTCACGTTTACGGACACCGGATTTCCCAAGGAACTTCTTGACCTGTTGGAGAAAAAGAGCGGACGTGAGGTCGTAGGCAATAAAGCTGCCAGCGGTACCGAGATCATTGAGGAGCTTGCCGAGGAGGAAATCTATCATAACAAGATGATCGTTTACACATCTGCGGATTCCGTTCTTCAGATCTGCGGCAATGAGGAGACGTTCGGTCTCAAGGAGCTATACGATATCTGCGGTTATGCCCGGGAAATCACGATGAAGGATGAATGGAGAGTCGGACGGATCATCGCAAGACCGTATGTAGGTATGCATAAGGGTGAGTTTGTCCGCACATCCAACCGGCATGATTATGCTTTGAAGCCGTCGGGACCGACCACGCTCAACAGTCTGCAGGAGGCAGGCTACGACGTTATATCTGTCGGCAAGATTTCGGATATTTTTGACGGTTACGGCATCACGGAGGCGATCCATTCTGTGAGCTCCGTGAACGGAATGGAGCAGACGATCGATGTTGCAAAGCGCGATGACTGGAAGGGTCTGTGTTTCACGAATCTTGTGGATTTCGATGCTCTGTGGGGACATCGCAGAAATGTGCAGGGATATGCGCAGGAAATCGTGCGATTTGATGTGAAGCTGGGTGAATTCCTGAAGGAGATGCGGGAAGACGATCTTCTTATGATCACGGCTGACCATGGAAACGATCCGACATGGACCGGCTCTGATCATACCAGAGAGAAGGTACCGCTTCTTATGTACTCACCGTCCATGAAAGGCAGCGGCGTTCTGCCGGAAACGGATTGCTTCGGCGTGATCGGCTATACGATCGCGGATAATTTCGGGGTCGATATGCCGGAGGGCACGATCGGAGAGTCGCTGCTTGAAGATTTGATTTGATCCGGCAAAGCCGGAAAAGGCAGGTGATTCCAATGGACTACACAATTGAAGATAAAATCTATGCATTCTGCCATCTGAAGGCGGAAGAGAGAGCACAGGAAAAGCATCTCCTCGATGCAGCCGCCGATCTTTTTATGAGAACGGTCAGTAAGATTAACTCGGACGCTTGGAAACATGACGATGACGCTGCCGCCGGACTTCGTGCAGCCCTGCCCGAAAAGTATTATCCGGCGGTAATCGGAGGAATGGAAGAAGGGCTCGGTTATGTACGAATCTATTATTGGTATGATACCTATGTGGATTTTGACATGTATGAGCATTCCGAGGGCGGTGACCTGATCCTCTTTGAGGACGGTACGGTCATGGATACAGGAAAGAAGTGGTATGAGACGCTCAGAGGGATCTGCCTCGAGGGCAGGTATCCCGTCGGAAGCGTCGGACGGCTGAATATCCTGGATGAGGAGGAGCGCGAGCGGCAGGCGGAAGAATTTGCAAAGCTCGTCAATGAAGGAAGGACTTTGAAATTCTGAGAGCTGAAGAGCATTACCGCATGTACATCAAACCGAAGATTTGCTCATATTCATTGGGTTGAACCATTATGAAAGTTGAATATGTGCAGGTGAAAGGTATATCTCAGTGTGAGATGACCCCCGCCTCTATAAGCGGTGGGCAACAAAACAGTCTCAGTGGCGGGTGTCAATCCCCCACTGAGATATACGCTCCGCGAGGATGCGCAGGGATTCGGTTTGGAAGATGTCAGCTAACGCTGACCCGAATCCCGCGCCAAGTCTCGCGAGCGAGACTTGAAATAATTGATATTGTGCGGGCAATTCAGTGTGTGGTATAAAAGAAAATTTGACAAATTTCTTTATTATACTATTGCTTTAAACTGCTAAACTGTGCTATTCTATGCATTAGATTTTTGGAAGCATAAAGGAGATATAAACATGCAGAGATATTTTTCACCGGAAAAAGAGACGGCATCTCGCGAGCAGGTAATAGAATGGCAGAACAAGGGTCTTGTTGACGCTGTTAAGAGAGTCTGGGACAATGTTCCGTATTACCGCGCGAAAATGGAAGAGAAAGGCGTAACGCCCGATGACATCAAGGGAATTGAAGACCTTCATAAGCTTCCGTTTCTTACTAAAGATGATTTACGCGAGGCATATCCGTACGGCCTTATGGCACGTCCGCTTGAAGACTGTGTAAGAATTCAGTCTACGTCGGGAACGACAGGCCGCCGTGTTGTAGCATTTTATACAATGAACGATATCCATCTCTGGGAAGAGTGCTGTGCACGCGCACTTGTAGCGGCAGGCGCAACGAAAGAGGATGTCGTACATGTTTCTTACGGTTATGGTCTTTTCACCGGTGGACCGGGTCTCAACGGCGGTTCCCATATGCTCGGATCCCTGACACTGCCGATGTCTTCCGGCAATACGGACAGACAGATCCAGTTCATGACAGATCTGAAGTCAACCGTTCTGTGCTGCACACCTTCCTACGCGGCTTACCTTGCTGAATCAATCCATGAGAGAGGACTTCGCGACAAGATCCACCTTAAGGCCGGTATATTCGGTGCAGAGGCATGGACGGAGGAAATGCGCCATGATATTGAGCAGGCTCTGGGTATCAAAGCTTATGACATTTACGGCCTGACTGAAATCTCCGGCCCCGGCGTTTCATTCGAATGCGAAGCGCAGACCGGCATGCATATCAATGAGGACTTCTTCATCGCAGAGGTAATCAATCCGAAGACCGGTGAAGTTCTTCCTGACGGTGAGAAAGGTGAGCTTGTCTTCACGTCATTTGCGAAGGAAGCGTTCCCGCTCATTCGATACAGGACAAAAGATATCTGCATCCTGTCCAGAGAGAAGTGCTCCTGCGGAAGAACATTTGTCAAGATGACGAAGCCGCTCGGCCGCTCCGATGACATGCTCATCGTCAAGGGCGTTAATGTATTCCCGTCTCAGATCGAGACAGTACTGCTTAATCACGGTTATGCAGCGAACTATCAGATCATCGTTGACCGCCAGAAGAACAGCGATACGATCGAGGTTCGCGTTGAGATGACACCGGAGATGTTCTCCGATGAGCTTTCCAAGGTGACGGCTAAGGAGAAGGAGCTTGTTTCCGGTCTTAAGTCCATGCTTGGTATTTATGCAAATGTCAAGCTCGTCGCTCCCAAGAGCATCACCCGTTCGGAAGGCAAAGCAGTCCGCGTAATTGATAAGAGAAATCTGTACAAGGGCTGATTCTGAACTACAATAAAAAATGATACAGAAGTCACGCAACGCAAGTCTGTGATGCGTACGCATGATTTTGATGATACCGGATACAGTTATCCAGAATCCGGCTTACGAAGTAAAGGGGAATGATATGACAACAAAACAGATTTCCGTATTCCTTGAGAATAAACCGGGAACACTCGCAGAGTTCTGCAAGGTTCTTCAGAAGAATAATATTGATATGAGAGCTCTCTGCGTAGCCGATGCCATGGACTTCGGTATCGCCAGAGTGATCGTGGACGATGTCTATGAGACGGTCACGGTCCTGAAGGATGAGGGCTATATATGCCAGATCACAAAGGTCCTCACAGTTGAGATGAAGGATGAGCCGGGTGCGCTCAGCGATATCCTTGCAATCCTCGGCGATAAGGGCATCAACCTTGAGTATACATACGCGTTCCTGACAAGACAGCGTGATAAGGCATATCTTGTCATCAAGGTCGCTGACAATAAGGCTGCCGCTAATCTGCTGGAGGCTCACGGCGTGAAGGTCATCTGCCAGGATGAGTTGGAGAAGATTTTCGGAGACTGAGCGAAACAAGATATGAAATAGGCTGCCGCATTCGGCTGAAGAAGTACTTGACATGACGGTATCGGAAGGGTACTGTTGGTGTTTGGTTCATGCTTTGCCGGATGCGGCATTTTTGCGTAATTTCCGTATCTAACAGGAAGCGGCCTTTTTCGCAATTTCGTGTAACCGGATGAGGAATTTTTGCGTCATTTTGTACGAACAGAAGGAAGAGTAGCGTTGCAGGTCTGCTGAAGAACGTTTTTTGCATCTTCTTTCACAAAAATGACACAAGTCAATCCTACTATAGTCAGATGATTGCATTAAAGATTCAGCTATAGCAAAGCGCGGGCTTTTCACGAAAAGCCATTGTATGTGCATTCGATTCCATGACATACATTGTTTCGCAATAGCCTGACATGAAAGTAACTGAGCAAGCGACACAAGGCGAAATGCACTGTGTCGGATTAGAGGGAGGATCGTTTTGATTGAAGTAAAGAATCTCACAAAACAGTACGGTGATCATCTCGCCGTTGACGACCTCAGCTTTACGGTCGATGAGGGTTCCGTGTACGGTTTCCTCGGACCGAACGGAGCAGGCAAATCCACTACGATGAACATAATGACCGGATACCTCGCTCCGACTGAAGGAGAGGTTATCATAAACGGCTACAATATTCTCGATGAGCCGGAGAAGGCAAAGCGCACAATCGGGTATTTGCCGGAAATTCCGCCGCTTTATCCGGATATGACGGTGAGGGAGTACCTGATATTTGCAGCGGAGTTAAAGAAAGTTCCGCGCAAGGACCGCAAGGCACAGGTCGCCCGGGTCATGGATGAGCTGAATATTACGGATGTGGCGGACAGACTGATCAAAAACCTGTCCAAAGGATATAAGCAGAGAGTCGGATTCGCACAGGCACTGGTCAGCAATCCGGAGACTTTGATTCTCGATGAGCCGACGGTAGGTCTCGATCCGAAGCAGATCATAGAGATCCGCGAGCTGATCAAGGAACTCGGCAAGAAACATACGGTCATCCTGAGTTCCCACATTCTGGCTGAGGTCAGTGAGATATGCGATACGGTCATGATTATTTCAAATGGCCGCCTTGTCGCTCTCGACACTCCCGAGAACCTCGCAGCAGGACAGGGACAGGGAACGCAGATCATTATCTCGTCACCGGCTGATGCGGAGACGCTTGAGAGTGTGCTGACGGCATTTGCAGGTGAGGGTAAAGTCAATATTTCCGAGGGTTCGGATGGTCTTCTCTCAGCCACGATTGATTACGAGGGCGAAGGCGATCCTCGCAAGGAGATCGTTACGGCTCTGGCGAAGGCAGGGTGTCCGTATTACTCTGTCGATGTGAAGAAGGCGAGCCTTGAGGATATCTTCCTGGAACTCACAGAGAACGAGGGAGATGTGGATTATTCCGAGGCGGATGAGGATGATTCGGAAACTGATGAGGAAGAATCCGTATCGCGTATAGCTGCTTTGGATGCAGAAGGGGACGAGTCCCGGGCGGATAATGATGATTCGGACGCTGACGTGGATGAATCAGAAACCGAAGATGTATCCGGGGTGAATAAAGATGATTCTGATAAAAAAGGTGACGTTTCCGGAGACAGTACAGAGAAAGCAGGTGAGGAAGTATGATAGCAATTTATAAGAGAGAAGTGAAAAGCTGCCTTACTTCCATGTACGGGGCGATCGCCATATCGGTCATGCTGCTGATCGTCGGTTATATGTTCCGCTATTACAATCTTCACAACGGGGCATCCAGTCTGGTTTATGCGGTATTTAACTCGAATCTGATTTTTTATATTGTTGTACCGGTTCTGACCATGAGGTCCTTCGCTGAGGAGCGCCGTCAGAAGACTGACCAGCTGCTTCTTACCGCTCCGGTATCGCCGTTGGAAATCGTTATGGGCAAGTATCTGGCTCTTATCACAGTCTATGCGATACCCTGCCTTGTGATGTGCGTACTTCCGCTCATTATCAGCCCGTACGGTGAGATGACCTATGCTGTGGACTATGTAAGCATCCTGATTTTCTTCCTGATTGGGTGTGCTTATCTGGCCTGCGGTATGTTCATCAGCTCTCTGACAGATAACCAGATCATTGCTGCGATCGGAAGTCTGCTGTTTGTCTTTCTGACAATGATTCTGCACAACACCTACACGCTGGTCAGCGCGAACAGTTTTCCGTCCATGGTGATGTTTGTTATACTGGCGGTGATCGCAGGAGCTATTGTGGAAGTGATGACCAGCAATTTTACAGCTGGCATTTGCACAACGGCTGTGTGCGCGGCAGCGGTGTTTATTGCATATTTTGTGAAACAGGACTGGTTCTCGGGTAAGCCTGAGATGATTCTGAAATGCCTTGATTTTTACTCGCACTTTGAGTCATTTGCATACAGCAGTTTCAAAGTGGCTGATCTTCTGTATTTCGTCTCTGTAGCGGTCATCGGTATTGTGCTTACACTTACGTCACTTCAGAGAAGACGCTGGAACTAAGGAGGGTTGGTCATGAATTTGTTCAGGAAAAATAAAGAGGCCCAAAACGCCGGACCTGAAATGTCCAAAGCGCCTAAGGCCGCAAGAAAGATAGATAAGAGAAGTCTTGCAAATGGTTCATTTGCCACAGGCATGGCCGCCATCATAATCGCTGCTATCGTGGTGATTAATATGATCGTAGGGGCGCTGCCTTCGGATAAGACGACATTTGACATGTCTACCAATAAGATATTCACGATCGGAGACACGACGAAGGAAGTCCTTGCCGGACTCACGGAGGATGTCACGCTGAATTATCTCATCCAGTCGGGAAAAGAGGATACACGGATCGAAGCACTGCTCGATTCTTATGTATCTGCGTCGGACCATATCAAGATGAAGAAGGTGGATGTCGTTGTAAATCCCACATTTTATCAGCAGTATTCGGATACCGCAGTCTCTCCGAACAGCGTGATTGTTACATCAGGTGACAAATCCAAAGTCATTGATAACTATTCCATTTACCTGACGGACTATTCTACGTATCAGTACAGTTTTGACGGTGAGGGACAGATTACGAGTGCAATCGCATATGTTGCGGGTGGCGACACGAGCACGGCTTATACAGTATCCGGACACAATGAGATCGCATTGAGCTCGAATATGACGGACATGCTCGAGAAGGCAAGTATCGCTACGAAGGATCTAAATCTCCTCAGCAGCGATGTGCCGGGTGACTGTGATCTGCTGATTATATTTGCACCGGAAACAGACTTCACGAAGGACGAAGCCGGGAAAGTTACGAAGTACCTCGCAGACGGCGGTAAAGCCCTGATCGTATCAGTCGTCGCTTCCGATGAGACGCCGAATTTTGACAGCATTCTTGAGGCTTACGGCGTGAGCCGCATCCCGGGATTTGTTGTTGAGGGGGATACGGCGCATTTTACTCAGGCACCATATATTCTGCTTCCGGATGTAGCATCGGCGGATGTGACAGAGAAGGTAGCCGGTATGAATATCGTGGATGCATTTACACAGGCGATTAATATCAGCTCGGATGATGACGAGCTCACTCACACTGCGACGCCGCTGCTTACGACCTCCGAGGAGGCATTTTTAAAAGCTCTCGACACGCAGACTCTCGAAAAGGAGGATGGCGATACATCCGGTAAATTCACGCTCGGCGTGAAGATCGAGCAGACGTTAAGTGAATCGTCTTACGGCGAGGCTGACGTGGAACTCGAGGAGAAAAAGGAAGAGCCGAAAGATACGGCGCACACGAAGATTCTTTATTACTCCTCGCCGTGCCTGTTCAGTTCGGACGCACTTTCTTCATTGCTGCAGATGTACGTCGAGATGCCTTCCGGAAATATGCAGCTGTTCTCGGATTCCATCACATATCTGACGGATCGCGAGGTGACGGTATCTATTCCGGCCAAGACGATGCAGGAGCCGAGCATTACGGTTCCGCAAGGGACAGCGGCGCTCATTGGCAACGCGCTGATGTTCGGACTTCCGGCGCTGGTTCTGATCGGTGGTATTGTGATTACGGTGAGACGCAGGAGTAAGTGATGAAAAAGAAGATAGTAATGCTTGTTGTAGCAGTCTTTGTATTGGCTGCCCTGATACTTGCGTATTATTCAGTCAAATTGGGCAGAGCCGATGAGACGGAGGCCAAAGAGACGCTGTTCGAGTTGACTGCGGACAAAATTCAGGTAATCAGCTGGACGCCGAAGGACGGCGAGACGCTATCATTCCACCGGGTTGATGGCCAGTGGTCTTATGATGGGAACCGCGAGTTTGAGCTTGACCAGACTGCGATGAATACGGTGTGCTCGGGGCTGACGGGCGTAACGGTCTATCAGAAGCTTGAGGATGTCACGGATCTGGCTCAGTATGGCTTGGACGAACCGGAGTATGTGCTCGAGGTGACGGATACCGAGGGTAATACGACGGAGGTGGCGCTCGGGGATGAGAATGATGCGGTGAGTTCCCTGTACGTGTATAAGGATGGGGATGAGAAGACGGTGTATTCGGTGATGGCGACGCTTAAGACGGCGATTGCGAAGGAGTTGGAGGAGTTGAAGGCGAAGGAGGAGTGACTCTTCTGCTGACAGGCATCATGATGCTGCGGCACATGTGATAATATTCATCGGGAAACTCTTCTGCCGACAGGTATCATAATGCTGCGGCACATATGATAATTATTGGAAAACTCTTCTGTCGACAGGTATCATAATGCTACGGCACATATGATAATATTCATCGGGAAACTCTTGTCCTTCCCTGCGAAATTAAAAAAATAACTGCACTTTGTGTTCCCGCGTGTCGCGTATGCATACACTTGGTCACACAAAGTGCAATTTTTTTAATTTCTCGGTCGGACAGCGAATGTTTCCCGATCGAATATTATCTTTGTGCCTTAGTGTTGCGAGAGATGGGACAGCGGTAGAAGAATTATGGGGTTGGGAGAGAAAACGGCCCCTTTTGATGGGGAAGTTAGTCAGCTGGAAGAGTGCCGGCTGATTGGAAATACCGAAGTAAACGGCAAACATGCTTATACTTCGGTATTTTTTATTGAGTTTATGGTTGGGTAGGTGCAGTTACCGAAGTAGCCGGCATTCTTGCATGTACTTCGGTAGTGGTAGAGAGAGTTTGATAGAATGGTAACACGGAAATACCGAAGTAGCCGGCATTCTTGCATGTACTTCGGTAGTCGCAGAGAGAGTTTGCTGGTTGGCAGTACGGAAATACCGAAGTAGCCGGCATTCTTGCATGTACTTCGGTAGTGGCAGAGAGAGTATGATGGTCGGCAGTATGGAAATACCGAAGTAGCCGTCAACCCGGGCTATACTTCGGTAACTCACAGATTAGATTTGGATGGACGATTGTATGCAAGAGGCATGTAGAGGAATTGTAGCCGGGAAGCTTTGGGAAATACGAGCATTTATGTAGATGATTTTCAGAAGATAGGTTACAATGATAGTGGAGACTACCCGACACATCTCTTACAGGATAGCATAAGGGCGAGATCTGTGTTGAGTTACAAAAAAGCGTCACCTGAGCATTGTTACGCATCCATAAACAAGAGTGGATGCGCAGGGATTCGGTTTAGAATTATGTCAGTTGACTATAGCTCGAATCGTATGGTAAGTCTCAGGAGCGAGACTATAACAAGGTTACAGCTGTTCTTGTCGTGAGATGAGAGATAGGCACTATACCAGGACGAAAAAAGAGATAGAATCACTGTATTTTGGAGGTAGATAGATTATGTATAGAGTCGGAACAGGATATGATGTCCACAAGCTTGTCGAAGGAAGAAAACTTATCATTGGCGGCGTTGAAATCCCCCACGAAACCGGGTTGCTCGGCCACTCGGACGCTGATGTATTGTTGCACGCCATCATGGACGCTATGCTCGGCGCGGCAGCGCTCGGAGACATCGGTCTGCACTTTCCGGATACTGCCGAAGAGTACAGAGGCGCGGATTCGAGGGTTCTTTTGGCGCGCGTCGGAGAGATGCTTGATGAGAACGGTTTTAGCATTTGCAACATTGATGCAACTATTATCGCGCAGGCACCCAAGATGCGTCCACATATTGACAAGATGAGGATGAATATTGCCGAAACTCTTGGTATCCCGGTTAATCGTGTGAACGTAAAGGCGACGACGGAGGAGAAGCTCGGGTTCACAGGCCAGAAGCTTGGGATTTCGGCTCAGGCAGTGTGCTGCATAGAGACAAAAGAATGATGCCTGTGAGGTCTGATGCGGTTGGAATCTTGGAAGAAGTGGTCTGTGGTATTGGCTTGGCTTTCCGAGAGCGGAATCAAGGAGACGGAAGATGATTTTAATACTGGAATGTATTGTTTGCTGTTTTATTCTTCTTGTTCCATGCGTTGTCGTTATCGCTAACGGGGCACACAACGGAGTATTTCTGTATGAGAAGGATGTTCAGGAACGTGTGGTCCGGATGGGGCTGATAACAGAGCAGGAGATCGCTCGCAATGCAAAGTGGTTCAAGATTGTCACAATGGTTGTCCTGATAGGGTTTGTACTATGGGCGGTCTACGGTATAAATGGGGCCAGAGGGTTTATGACTCCGTTCCTTCAGATTTATGCCATGGCGATGGCGGAAGGATTGTTTGACAGGTTCTTTATTGATGCGTACTGGGTGGGACATACCAAGGCATGGACAATACCGGGAACAGAGGATCTGAAACCTTATATACCGAAGAAGACCCTGATTATTAAGTGGCTGACTGTCATTGTCGGGAATCCGATTATCGCGGCGGTTTTAGCCGGACTTATGATGTTTATTTTTAAATAATGAGTTGCTTTGAATGCCAGCTGCTCGGAATTACCGAAGTAGCCGGCATTCTTGTAAACACTTCCGTAAATCAGCAATGACTTCCGGAAGAATCCAGTCGAAATTACGGAAGTAGAGCAGGAATGGACATATACTTCCGTAAATCAGCAATGACTTCCGGAAGAATCCTGTCGAAATTACGGAGTAAAGCAAGAATGCGCAAACACTTCCGTAAATCGACCTTGACTTCCAGAAGGATCCCTGCTGAAATTACGGAAGTAAAGCAAGAATACGCAAACACTTCCGTAAATATAATCCGTCCTGTCTTTCCGGCTGTCCGGAATCCTCTGCAATAAGCGACACGAGACCTTGGTGAGGGCAGTTTCATGCGAAAACGATTGTGAGCGTACAGAATTGATAGCTACAGAATTGTTACCCAAGGCAATGGCCCTAATACCTTGACAAAAACCTGAGTTCTGTTAGACTGATTTAGAAAGTTTCCTTTCAATTAAAGGATGCTCACAATCTACAGAAACAGGGGGGATTTAAAATGACATGGCTTGAAGATCTCAAAGAGACCTATGAAGTTTATAAAGAACGCGATCCTGCCATCCGTACGTACTGGGATGTGCTTTTGTACCCCTGTTATCACGTGATGAGGGCGCATCGGAAAGCCCATAAACTTTGGAATGAAGGAAAGTATTTCGAGGCACGTCTGATTTCTCAGAGAGCCGCCAGAAAAACAGGAATTGAGATTCACCCGGGAGCGACGATCGGAAAGGGATTCTTTATCGATCACGGGACCGGAGTTGTCATCGGTGAGACCTGTGAAATCGGTGATAACGTAACACTCTATCAGGGGGTCACACTCGGTGGTACCGGCAAGGAGCAGGGCAAGCGCCATCCGACGCTCGAAGACGGTGTAATGGTTTCGGCAGGTGCGAAAGTCCTTGGTTCCATTCGAATCGGTGCGAACTCTAAGATCGGAGCCGGCTCTGTCGTTCTCAAGGATGTACCGCCGAACTGCACGGTTGTCGGCGTACCGGGTCGCGTTGTGCGCATGAAGAACAAGGTCGTGCCGCGCGAGACAATCGATCAGACGAACCTGCCTGACCCGATTCTTCAGGATATGAAGGTTCTGCAGAGGGTCAACAACGAGCTCATCAACCGTATGATCTCGATTGAGGAGGAAGTCCGCATGCTTCGGTTGGAGAAATCTGACGGGACGGATATCCCGGAAGAAAGATTATGTGAGGCTCCGCATCTGAAGGAAAAACACACTTACGAGATCAAACCGGAGGAGAGGGAGTACGAGGAAGTGCAGGATTGTATATTTGCGGATTACATCTGACAACATATTCTTCCTGAGGCAGCCTAATACAAGGAGTTTTTGAAGCAAGACAAGATTAGTTGTAATCCTGAAGAAGCAGAAAAGAAAGTGAATTATCAACAATAAGCAAAACAGCCATGCGGCACCAGGTGAAGCATATGCATAGCAGGAATGCAGCATTGCTCCTGCATCGCAGGTCACGCACAGCGAAGGATAAAAGGAGAGGCTATGAAAATTTTCAATACACTCACAATGCACAAAGAGGAATTCGTTCCGCTTGTACCAGGAAAGGTCAGCATGTATGTATGCGGACCGACAGTTTACAACCTGATTCATATCGGCAACGCAAGGCCTATGATCGTCTTTGACACAGTACGCAGATACCTTGAGCACAAGGGGTATGAAGTCAATTATGTCTCCAACTTCACGGATGTCGATGACAAGATCATCAAAGCCGCCAATGAGGAAGGTGTTGATTCATCAGTCATCTCCGAGCGATATATCGCAGAGTGCAAGAAGGATATGGAAGGCATGAATGTCCGACCGGCGACGATTCATCCGAAGGCTACGGAAGAAATCCCGTATATGATTGACATGATCGATACGCTTATCCACAGCGGGCACGCGTATCCGAAGAACGGCACGGTCTATTTCCGCACGAGAAGTTTCGGCGGATACGGCAAGCTTTCGGGCAAGAATCTCGATGATCTCCGCTCCGGTTTCCGCGATTTGAAGGTCTCCGGAGAAGATGAGAAGGAAGATCCGCTCGATTTCGTACTCTGGAAACCCAAGAAAGAGGGCGAGCCGTCCTGGCAGTCTCCGTGGTGCGACGGCCGTCCGGGCTGGCATATCGAGTGCTCTGTTATGTCCAAAAGATATCTCGGTGAGCAGATCGACATCCATGCGGGCGGAGAGGATCTTATTTTCCCGCACCATGAGAACGAGATCGCACAGTCGGAGTGCGCTTCGGGAAAGGAATTTGCGCATTACTGGATGCACAACGCATTCCTGAATATTGACAATAAGAAAATGTCCAAATCTCTCGGCAACTTCTTCACCGTCCGCGATATTTCCGAGAAGTACGATCTTCAGGTCCTGAGACTCTTCATGCTGAGTGCACATTACAGAAGCCCGCTGAACTTCAGCGCGGAGCTTATGGAAGCAGCCGGCAATTCACTTGAGAGAATTCGTCGTGCGGCAGCAAGGCTGAATGATCTTCTCGCTGCAAATGCAGAAAATGCCGCAGGTTCCGATGATGAGGCGAAAATCGCTGAGATCAGGGCATTTGTGGACAAATTTGATGAGAAAATGGATGACGATGCCAATACTGCAGATGCTTTGTCTGTAATATTTGACCTCGTTCGCTTCGCAAATATCAACATCACAGAGGAGAGTTCATCGGCCGTGACGAAGGCGGCATTTGACACACTGAACGAACTGTGTGATATTCTCGGAATCATTGCGCTGAAGAAGGAAGAGATGCTCGATGCGGATATTGAAGCTCTCATTGAGGAGCGTCAGGCTGCCAGAAAAGCAAGGAACTTCAAGCGCGCTGACGAGATTCGTGATCAGCTTAAGGATATGGGAATTGTGCTCATGGACACCAAGGATGGCGTCAAGTGGAGCAGGAAATAAGAGGTATGCAGTGAGCAAACTCACAGAAGATAATTCGAAACAGAAAGCAAATGTCAGAGAAGGCTTCCTCGCCATGCTCGAGACCTGTTTTCCGGAAGGCAAATCCGGGGACGGGAAGGCAGCCGGAAACCGGACGTCCGGAACGGGTGCTTCGCATGCAGGCGCAGGAACAGGAGGAAACGGTTCGGAGTATCATTTTACGCCGGAGATGTCCGAGGGAGAAGCCCGTGCCTACGCGCCTCTGACGCTGGCTTTTCTGGGAGATGCAGTATATGAACTGGCTCTCAGGACAATGCTGGTCCAGAGGGCCGATATGCGTCCAAATGAGCTGAATCGCAGGTCCTCGCTGCTTGCCAAGGCACATGCCCAGTCTTATGCGATGGAGGCAATTGAGCCGCTTCTTGATGAAACGGAGGCGGATATATACCGCCGCGGAAGAAATGCGAAATCCCACACGATGGCAAAGAATGCGACGATGGGGGATTATCGCAGGGCGACGGGATTTGAGACGCTGATCGGGTATCTGTATCTTGCGGGGAAGCAGGAGAGGATGATGGAACTTATTCAGATCGCGGTCGCGAAGAACGGGCAGTGAAGAAGAATGTGCATCAGAATATGATAACGGAGCCCCTTACAGATCACGGTCTTAAAGGAAGGACTGTGAGACTGTTAGATGCGTCAGAATAGGCTGAAGAAGCTGCTTCGGATAGCAGTTGCAAAGAAACGGCAGTGAAGAATAAAAATCACAGCATAGCAGTTGTAGAAGGAACAAAAAGTATATATGAGTAGAGACAGAGAGTTTAGCGGCTACAATCGCAGCCGGGGCGGAAGAAAGCCGGAAAGAGAAAACGGCTATCAGAGCGCCGGTGAAGTACGCGCCGCAAAGCGCGAAAGCTATAAAGGCGGGAAAGACAGTGGGAAACACGCTGACAGTCATAAGGATAACCATGGTAAGCGCGAGGAGTTCAGAACCGACAGAGAGACCGCGAACAGGGAACTGACGGAAGAAGAGCTGAGCGGACGTATAGAGGGCAGGAACGCTGTAATCGAGGGATTCAGATCCGGGAGGCAAATTGACAAGCTTTTTGTTCAGGAAGAACTGCATGACGGTCCGATCAGCACTGTCCTGCGTGAAGCCAAAAAGCATGATACGATTGTGAATTTTGTGACCAAGGAGAGACTTGATGAAATGTCCGTCACGGGACATCATCAGGGCGTGATTGCGCAGGCGGCGGCATTTGCATATGCCACGGTCGATGACATTCTTGCGAAGGCTGAGGAGAGGGGGGAGGCACCATTTGTCATCCTTCTCGACGGCATCGAGGACCCGCACAATCTCGGGGCTATCATCCGTACAGCTTGCCTGGCCGGTGCTCACGGCGTAATATTGCCGAAGAGACATGCGGTCGGACTGACACCGGTTGCAGTCCGGGCATCCGCGGGGGCAATCAATTATGTGCCCGTGGCGCGTGTGACGAACATAGGGAATGAAATTGAGAAGCTCAAGGAGAAGGGTCTTTGGTTCGTCTGTGCCGACATGGACGGAAAGAGGATGTATGATCTTTCACTCACAGGGCCGATCGGGCTTGTCGTCGGATCGGAGGGAGATGGCGTGAGCCGTCTCGTGAAGGAGAAATGCGATTTTGTCGCGGCGATTCCGATGAAGGGAGAGATCGATTCGCTGAATGCGTCTGTGGCAGCGGGAGTCATGATGTATGAGATCGTTCGCCAGCGTGGCAGTATCGGCTGAGTGAGACGGATAAGAAGGATTATTACGGCAGTGGCAGGAAGGTGCGCTGCCGTATTTAAAATAGCGTGAATTGCAGGATGCTTAGCGGGAAAGGGGGAAGATTTGGAAGAAACAAATAAGAGAAATGATATGCCGGATTTTCGAAATCTTCCGGATGAGGAGCTGGTAAGCCTGTACCGCGAAGGGGTTACGGAGGCGGTTGATTTTCTCCTGCAGAAGTATAAACCTCTGGTAAGAAGCAGAGCCGTGTCGAAATTTCTGAAAGGCGGAGAGCTCGATGATTTGATTCAGGAGGGCATGATCGGACTGTACAAGGCGGTAAGGGATTATGAACCTCGGAATGATAAGGGGGCGTCGTTTTTTACTTTTGCAGTGCTCTGCATCGATCGTCAACTGATGCACGCCATCGAGATGTCCTCAAGGCAGAAGCGAAAAGCCCAGACGGAAGCGGTCCTGCTCACGGAGGATGAGTGGGAAAGCTATATGGGACCGGAGGAGAGCCCTGAGAAGATTCTGCTGGAGCAGGAGGGGGCGGATGAGACATACGATAAGATCTACGAGACGCTGAGCAGGATGGAGAAGATCGTATTCGATCTTCAGCTGCGTGGATATGATTACCGTGAGATTGCGGGGATTCTCGGAAGAACCCCGAAGTCTATTGATAATGCAATGCAAAGGATACGGAGAAAGACGAAGGAGCAGACGGGAAAGTAAAAAGTTAGTGTCAACACTCCGAAAATGCGGTACAATTACAGTAGCATATTTGTCTTATTGCAGTAGAAAGAGAGGAATCAAGATGGCTGATTATATTCTTAAGAATTCTGAACTGACCGTTACTGTGAGCTCAGCCGGAGCCGAGATCCGTTCCGTCAAGGACAACGCTACTGGCCAGGAGTATATGTGGCAGGCAGATCCCGCATTCTGGGGATGGACCTCCCCGAATCTTTTCCCAATCGTCGGAAATGTTATGCACGACGAGTTCCGCTATAAAGGAAAAGCATACTCCATGAAGCAGCACGGTTTCGGACGCAGAAGTGAATTCGCGCCGGCAGATGTTGAGGGATGCGAGCTTGGATTTGCCCTGGAAGAAAGCGAAAGCACACTGGCTGCATATCCGTTCCGTTTCCGTTTTGAGGTAGGCTACAATCTGGCAGGTCGTTCACTGAAGATCACATGGCGCGTAATTAATCCGTCAGACGAGACGATTTATTTCCAGGTCGGTGCCCATCCGGCGTTCAATACACCGCCTACAGACAGCGATGCTCCCAAGAATGCATGCTATCTTGCATTTGATACAGACAAAGCACTTGATATCAGCCTGATGAATCTTAAGGACGGCGGTCTCAGCGATGACAAGAAAGAGTATCCGCTTGAGGAAGGCGGATTCCTGCGTATCACGGATGATCTTTTTGATATCAACACTCTGATCATCGAGAACGAGCAGGTTCATAAGATATCACTCTGCGACGCAGATAAGAAACCGTATGTCACGGTTCGCTTTGAGGCACCGCTCGTAGCGGTATGGTCACCGAAGGCAGCGGCTCCGTTCGTATGCCTGGAGCCGTGGTATGGACGTTTGGACCGTACAACATTTGCAGGAGAGCTTCCGGAGCGCGAGTACGAGCAGAAGCTGGAGCCGGCAGGAGTATTTGAGAAATCTTACGACATTGATTTTGAATAATCCGGTTGATTTTGATTTCAAGCTACTCGATTAATAGCAATATCGAGTAACCAAATTGATATTGATTTCAGGTTTCCAAATGATATTGATATCGTGCAACTTGACTGATGGCGATTTTGGATGACCTATTTACATTTTTTATGAGCTGATATAGAATGAGGATGCGAGGTATTTCGCATTCTCATTTTTCTTTGCGGCGTTCGCCGTACATTTTCCATTTACTACATCATTTTATACACTTGCCCCGCGGCTTATTGCGTGCCGCTGTTTTTCGTGACCCGTATGCAGGATGACCGCGGGGGAATCGAAAGGAGGCTTTTTATGAGAAAAAGAGGCGTAGTTCAGTACACGAAGGCGATGTCGGAGCTGCATCGCTACAGCAGCATCAAAGAGGCGGAGACTGTTTACAGCATCTCGCACATATCCGGTGTGTGTCGAAGGAGACGGAAGTCAGACGGAGGATATGTGTGGAGGTATGAAGATGATGTAGATCCGCTTTCAGAGCAGTTTGTTCCGGCGAGATCCTGATTACGGAAGCCTGAAACGGCTTTCTTGCCCCTTGTTTCTGACACTTTATTCTGCTAAACTAATGTGATGAAGATATTAGAAAGGAGAAGCTGCCAGACGCAGCGGCTCGATCTGACAATCACGTTGTGTGATTGCCTGCAAAACGAGCACTCTGCGGACCAATACACAACGGTGTACTCCGGCAGCAAAAAGATCATGGCAGAATGGAACATTGAGACAAAATGCGTGCAGAGTGGTTACAGACCGAAAAACGGTGAGCCGAGAGAGGTTCCGATTTATCAGAGCACAACTTTCAAATATGATACGAGCGCTGACATGGCGAAACTTTTCGACCTGGAGGCTGCCGGATATTTCTATACGAGGCTTCAGAACCCGACCAACGACTATGTTGCTGCCAAAATCGCAGCCATGGAGGGCGGTACCGCCGGTATGCTGACTTCCAGCGGACAGGCAGCGAACTTCTTTGCGATATTCAATATCGCAAATGCGGGTGATCATATTGTTTCCAGTGCTTCCATCTACGGCGGCACATTCAACCTGTTCAATGTAACAATGCGCAAGATGGGAATCGAATTTACTTTTGTGTCCCCGGACTGCACAGAGGAAGAGCTTGAGGCCGCATTTCAGCCGAACACGAAGGCTGTTTTCGGCGAATCCATCGCCAACCCGGCGCTGACGGTTTTTGACTTTGAGAAATTTGCAAATGCCGCTCACAGACACGGAGTACCGCTCATCGTCGACAACACATTTCCGACACCGGTCAACTGCCGTCCGATCGAGTTTGGCGCTGATATCGTTACACATTCCACAACGAAGTACATGGATGGTCATGGTTCCTGCGTCGGCGGTGCGATCGTAGATTCAGGCAAGTTCGATTGGCTTGCACATGCTGAGCGTTTCCCCGGACTCACAACACCGGATGATAGCTATCATGGCATTGTTTACGCCGAGAAGTTTGGCCTTGAGGGAGCTTTCATCACAAAGGCGACATCCCAGCTCATGCGTGACTTCGGATCCATCCAGTCTCCTCAGGATGCCTATGTCCTCAATATCGGTCTCGAGAGTCTGCATGTGCGCATGAAGCAGCACTGCGCGAACGGACTCGCTCTGGCAGAATTCCTGTCCAAGAGTGATAAAGTAGAGTCTGTCGCATATCCGGGACTTCCGGGCGACAAGTACTATGACATCGCTAAGAAGTATATGCCGAACGGGACATGCGGCGTTGTTTCCTTCTGTGTGAAGGGCGGAAGAGCGGCTGCCGAAAAGTTCATGCATGAGCTTAAGATATTCGCGATCGAGACACACGTAGCCGATGCCCGCAGCTGCTGCCTGCATCCCGCAAGTTCAACACACCGCCAGCTCACTGAAGAAGAGCTGATTGCATGCGGCGTTCCCGGAAATCTGATCAGAATGTCCTGCGGTCTTGAGGGTACGGATGATCTTATTGCGGACGTGGCAAACGCACTTGCCGCTATCTGACGGGAGAAGCACCTCTCACAGGCCGATGTGGCAAACACACTTGATTCTATTTAAAAACAGCACCCATGCCTTATGACAGTCATAATGTCAGTCAGCATGGGTGCTGCTTTATGTTGAAATTATAATAGTTATGATGAGTTATTCCTGTTTACCTGAAACTAAATGACTCTTTAATGGAAAATTTTCTTGTTTTCATATACCGGCTCACATGTCATCTGGACGCCCAGCTTCTTCATGAGCCTGCGATCAACCGGGGAGAGCATCACAGAGCAATGCGCCTGGCAGCCGTGAAGCTGCGGAAGCGCGGCCATGACTACCTCTGCAGTCGGGTCAGTCGCAGCGGAAATGGAGAGCGCGTATAAGACCTCGTCCGTGTGAAGTCTCGGGTTCTTTCCGCCGAGATATTTCGTCTTCAGAGTCTGTATAGGCTGGATTGCCTCGGGAGAGATGATTTTTATATCGTGAGGAATGCCTGCAATCCGCTTCAGAGCATTGAGAAGCGCAGCGGATGTCGGTCCCAAAAGCTCAGAAGTTCTTCCGGTGACGATCGTGCCGTCTGCAAGTTCAATTGCTGCAGCGGCTGCACCTGTCTCCTCGGCTCTGTTCATGGCCGGTGCAACGATGCGGCGGTCGTTCTTGGAAACGTGAGCCTGCTTCATGATCATCTCAATCTTGTCGGCTTCCTCCGCATAGCGGGTGCCGTCTGCAATTCCGACCAATGCTTCATAATAACGGCGTATGATCTCCTGACGGGAAGCTTCGCGGCAGACTTCATCATCGATGATACAGTTGCCAACCATATTTACGCCCATGTCTGTAGGAGACTTGTACGGGCATTCTCCGTAGATATTTTCAAAGATTGCCTGAAGGACAGGGAAAGCCTGCACGTCACGGTTATAGTTGACCGTCGTGACTCCGTAAGCTTCTAAATGGAACGGATCGATCATATTGACGTCGTTCAGGTCGGCTGTTGCCGCTTCATATGCGAGGTTGACTTCATGTTTGAGCGGAAGATTCCAAATCGGGAATGTCTCGAACTTGGCATATCCCGCTTCAATGCCGCGCTTATGGTCATGGTACAGCTGTGAGAGACAGGTCGCGAGCTTTCCTGAGCCCGGACCGGGTGCTGTGACGATGACGAGCGGGCGTGAAGTTTCAATGTAGTCATTTTTTCCGTAGCCTTCATCGCTGACGATGAGCGGAACATTGTGGGGATACCCTTTGATCATGTAGTGCAGATAAACCCGCACTCCGTATTGCTCGAGATGATTTTTGAAGAGGATAGCGCCGTCCTGTCCGGTGAAATGTGTGATGACAACAGATCCTACATAGAGGCCGCAATCACGGAATTCGTTCATCAGACGAAGTACATCGGTATCGTAGGTGATGCCAAGGTCGCCCCTGACTTTGTTGTTCTCTATGTCTGTGGCAGATATGGCAATTATTATTTCGGTCTGGTCTCTGAGCTGCAGCAACATGCGTAGCTTGGAGTCAGGCTGAAAGCCCGGCAGTACGCGCGAAGCATGATAATCGTCGAAGAGCTTACCGCCGAATTCCAGATAAAGCTTTCCGCCGAACTTGTTGATGCGCTCTCGAATCATATTTGACTGCGTTTCAAGATATTGTTCATTGCTGAAGCCGATTTTCATAGATGCCTCCTTGATATCACATATGACTGTAGGCTGATTTCACATCATTTAAATATAACAGAAGTTACTTGCCTGTGTAAAGAAATTTGTAATAATACCGGAGCCTTTTCGCGGCTTCAGAGTCAGGTAAGGTTCACAACGGCCCTTTGCACTCCGGAAGGGTTTAGAAAAGTTTTAGACGAAAGGGAATACATGTTCTTGCATATTTGGAACAAAATTCTTATAATGATTTATGTCTGTCTGAGACTGGACAGGGCCGTAAGGTGACGCTCGCACCCCGGCCTGCGAAAGGAGAATAATGGATAATAACAGAAATAACAATAATCAGAATGATAACGGCAATCGGAACCGTCAGTCTCTGATTATTTTCCTGGTATGCCTGATGGTAGGACTCATCGGAATGAGCCTGTTCTCAGGGATGCTGGATACATCGACATCCAGGAAGATAACATATGACAAGTTCCTTGAGATGCTGGAAAACAAGGAGATCAAGTCTGTCACGATCAAGAATACGTCGCTCGAGATTGAGCCTACCGCAAAGACAGATGAGACAGGAAGCATTACGTATCACACAACAATGACAGAAGATGAGACCGCTCTTACCGAGCGTCTTGCAAAGTATGACGTTGAGTTCTCAAAAGAGGAGACATCCGTAATCAGCGAGATCGTTTATTCTCTGCTGAGTTTCCTGATACCGTTCATCTTATTCATGGTAATCATCAGTGTTTTCATGGGAAGGATGAACCGCGGCGGCGGTGTCATGGGAGTAGGTAAGAGCAAAGCCAAGGCCTATGTCCAGAAAGACACCGGTATTACATTCAGGGATGTAGCAGGCGAAGACGAAGCGAAGGAGAGTCTGCAGGAATGCGTTGATTTCCTCCACAATCCGGGCAGGTTCTCCGCCATCGGCGCCAAGCTGCCGAAGGGTGCGCTTCTCGTAGGACCGCCCGGAACAGGTAAGACATTGCTTGCCAAAGCCGTGGCAGGAGAAGCCAAAGTGCCGTTCTTCTCTCTGTCCGGTTCCGAGTTCGTCGAAATGTTCGTCGGTGTCGGTGCAAGCCGTGTCAGAGATCTGTTCGAAGAAGCAAAAAAGAATGCACCGTGCATTATTTTTATTGATGAGATCGATGCCATCGGAAAGACGCGTGACAGCGGAAGGTTCGGAGGCAATGACGAGCGGGAACAGACACTCAATCAGCTCCTCGCGGAAATGGATGGTTTCGATGCAACCAAGGGACTTCTCATCCTGGCGGCAACGAACCGACCCGAAATACTTGACCCGGCTCTGCTTCGTCCCGGTCGTTTTGACAGACGCGTCATTGTTGACAGGCCGGATCTGAAGGGGCGTGTCGCCATACTTAAAGTTCATGCCAAGGATGTCCTAATGGACGATACAGTCGATCTTGATGCCATTGCTCTTGCAACGGACGGTGCCGTGGGGTCCGACCTGGCTAACATGATTAATGAGGCGGCTATTCTTGCGGTTCGCAACGGCAGACATCAGGTGAGTCAGAAAGATCTTCTCGAAGCCGTTGAAGTCGTTCTCGTGGGTAAGGAAAAGAAGGATCGTATTCTCAGCGTTGAGGAGAGAAGGATCGTTTCTTACCACGAAATCGGTCATGCTCTGTGCTCGGCACTTCAGAAGAATTCAGAACCGGTCCAGAAGATCACGATCATACCGAGAACAATGGGTGCTCTGGGATATGTAATGAATGTTCCGGAGGAAGAAAAGTACCTTAACACCAAGAAGGAGCTTGAAGCTCAGCTTGTCATGACGCTGGGCGGACGTGCCGCCGAGGAGATCGTATTCGATACTGTTACGACAGGTGCGGCCAACGATATTGAGAAGGCGACCAAGATTGCCCGTGCGATGATTACCCAGTTTGGTATGTCAGAGCGCTTTGGTCTCATGGGACTTGCAAGCGTAGAGAGCCAGTATCTTGACGGCAGGGCTGTTCTTAACTGCGGTGATCAGACGGCTACAGAGATTGATCACGAAGTGATGATCATGCTTAAGAGGTCTTATGAGCAGGCTCTTGCCCTTCTGAAAGCGCACCGCAACACGTTGAATCAGCTTGCCGAGTACTTGATTCAGAAGGAAACAATCACCGGCAAGGAATTCATGCGCATTTTCCGGGAGGTGGAAGGTCTTCCCGAGCCTGATCCGGACACCGAAGAAAAAAGAGTCGGCGAGCGTATCTATGATCAGGAAAATACAGCAATGGAATCTCCTTATCAGCAGACGGAGCAGCAGTATCAGGCTCCGGCAGTTCCTGATAATTATCCGGAAAGGCAGCCGCTTCCCAATTCCGCAAACAGCGGGAACTCGGGGTTCCGGAACAGCGGTCAACCGTATCCGCCGAGAGATGCAGGTGCTGCGTATGGCGACGGTAATCCGAGACCGATGCCTCCGCAGGGAC
This sequence comes from Lachnospiraceae bacterium, assembly GCA_017433725.1. Taxonomy (GTDB): domain Bacteria; phylum Bacillota; class Clostridia; order Lachnospirales; family Lachnospiraceae; genus Chordicoccus. The sequence continues at coordinate 89,413 of JAFRGQ010000038.1, read as the reverse complement.
CGCGCTATCCGCAGGGGCAGAATCGCTCAGCAGGAAACGGTCCGCAGATCCCGGGATATATGCAGAGGACGCCGATTGTGAGACCGGAACCGAAGCAGCCGGCTGAGATGCCGGATTCTTCAAATGATTCGCAGAGCGATATCAGAAACGACCTGAACGAGGTTTGATTTCTGATGCGGCATGTGCGAGACATAAGTCTGTGATGTATGCAGGAGTTGTTCCTGATAACGACGGGGCTGTCGCATTAAGGCGCGAAGCCATAGTATATAGCAGATACTGATTACTAATGTCTTCTATATATTGTGACGACACGGCCTTATGTGACAGCCCTTCATTCATATTTGGAGCCACAATGGAAGAAGAGAAAGAGTTTATCATTGACGAGGAATTAAAAAAACTTCCCGGAAGACCCGGCGTTTATATCATGCACGATTTGCACGATACGATTATCTATGTCGGAAAAGCGGTGAGTCTGAAGAACCGGGTTCGCCAGTATTTTCAAAAAGGCTACAAAAAAAGTCCGAAAATACAGCGTATGGTCAGAAATATAGATCATTTTGAATACATAGTGACAGATTCGGAGCTGGAAGCCCTCGTACTGGAATCTAACTTAATCAAAGAGCACAGGCCAAAGTATAATACCATGCTCAAGGATGATAAGAGCTACCCGTACATCCGTGTGACGGTCAATGAGGCGTTTCCACGTGTTATGCTCGCACGGAGCATGAAGAAGGATAAAGCGCTCTATTACGGCCCTTATGTCAATTCTACGGCTGTAAGGGACACGATCGAGCTTCTCCGAAAGCTTTACAGGATTAGATCCTGCAGCAGGAAGCTTCCGGAGGATATCGGCAAGGACAGACCGTGTCTGTATTATCATATCGGTCAGTGTCCTGCTCCATGTCAGGGTTATATTTCAGAGGAAGAGTACAGGAAAAGCATCGACAGGATGGTTTATTTTCTGAAAGGGCATTATCAGGAAGAAATCGAAGCGCTTACACAGAAGATGATGACCGCCTCGGAGGAAATGCGTTATGAGGAAGCAGCTTCGTACAGGGATCTTATAGAAAGCGTAAAACAGATCGGTGAAAGACAGAAGATCACCGGTACGGACGGGGATGACCGTGATATTATCGCAATTGCAATGGATGCTGTCACAGGAAATAATCCGGATCAGGAATATGACTTCAGCACAGAAGGCCAGGAGGCAAGACCTGACTTTCTGGGTACACGGAACGCAGTCGTCCAGGTGTTCTTTGTACGTGGCGGTAAGCTGATCGGAAGGGAACATTTTTTCCTGACAGCTGACGACACGGATGATCCGGGGCATGTCCTGTCAAGTTTTATAACACAGTACTATTCCGGCGCACCGTTCGTTCCGAAGGAGCTCATGCTTGAGTCAGAGATTCCGGACCGCGAGTTGATTGAACAGTGGCTTACAAAGAGACGCGGATCGAAAGTGACGATTCGGATCCCGCAGAGAGGAATGAAGGAAAAGCTGGTCGCCCTTGCTCACGACAACGCGGAGATGGTTCTTTCAAAGGATCGAGAGCGCCTGAAACGGGAAGAGCTCCGAACGATCGGAGCGGTTCGCGAAATCGCCACCCTGCTTGGACTGGAGAAGGCAGACCGTATGGAATCCTATGATATTTCAAATATCAGCGGCTTCGACTCCGTAGGATCCATGATTGTATATGAGCGCGGTAAGCCGAGAAAGAGTGACTACCGTAAGTTCAAAATTAAATGGGTTGACGGACCAAATGATTATGCCAGTATGGAGGAAGTCCTGACCAGGCGATATACAAGAGCGTTAGAAGGGGATGAAGGATTCTCGAAGCTTCCGGATGTTATACTCATGGACGGAGGCAAAGGGCAGGTCCATGTGGCTGAGAAGGTCATACGGGATCTTGGGTTCGATGTACCTGTAGCGGGAATGGTCAAGGATGATTATCACAGGACTAGAGGACTGTATTTTCATGACAGGGAGATACCGATCGAAAGGGACTCCGAGGGATTTAAGCTGCTGACAAGGATACAGGATGAGGTGCATCGATTTGCAATCGAATATCACAGACAGTTGCGCAGCAAAGGGCAGATACACTCTGTTCTCGATGATATAGAGGGAATAGGTCCGACAAGGAGGAAGGCCCTGATGCGAACGTTCAAGACAATTGAGGCGGTGAGAGACGCATCGATCGATGAATTGCTTCATGCGCCTTCTATGAATGAGAAAGCGGCGCAGAGCGTCTATGATTTTTTCCGTAATTCCAGGACAAAGTCAACATAATCTTAGTTGGAATACATGAGTCTGTGTGATAAAATTATGTAAGAATGTTTACTATTCAGTATCCCACGACAACATGAGCAAAGCGTCTGCGAATAGGGCGCTGAGTGGTTACAAGAATGCTTAATTAAAGTACGCTTACAGGAGACGTTCATGAAAACAACGGTGACTTTATCAAAGCTGGCAGAAGATCTCAATCTCCGGAATCTGACACCTGAGATCGATATGACAACTATAGAGCTTACTTCACAGGAGATCAACAGACCGGCGCTTCAGCTGGCAGGATACTTTGAACATTTTTCCCATGAGCGCGTGCAGATCATCGGATATGTTGAGTACACTTATATCCTGGCCAAGGAGGAGGAAGAACAGCACGCTTGCTTTGAGAACTTCGTTTCAAGGGGAGTACCGTGTGTTATTTTCACAGCTCTGACTGAACCGACGGAAGATATGAGGAACACTGCGAACAAGTACGGTGTGCCGATTCTGATATCCGAACGCACGACCAGCTCATTCATGGTCGAGATTATACGATATCTCGGCATGGAACTGGCTCCGCGGCTTTCCATGCACGGCGTTCTGGTCGATGTTTACGGTGAAGGCGTTCTGATCCTGGGTGAGAGCGGAATCGGTAAATCTGAGGCTGCGCTGGAGCTGGTCCGCAGAGGGCACAGACTTGTAAGCGACGATGTTGTAGTGGTCAGAAAGATTTCAGACGCGGAACTTGTAGGGTATGCACCGGATGTCACAAAGCATCTCATCGAACTTCGGGGCATAGGAATTATTGATGTAAAGACTCTCTACGGAGTTGAGCATGTCAAGGACTCACAGGCGATCGATCTTATCATCAAGTTGGAAGACTGGAAAAAGGATGGCGAGTATGACCGTCTCGGACTGGAGGAACAGACAACAGAAATTCTCGGAACAAAAATCGTAAGCCATGCGATTCCGATCAGACCGGGACGTAATCTGGCTGTCATCGTTGAGACAGCTGCTGTCAATCACAGACAGAAGAAGATGGGTTACAATGCTGCACAGGAGCTGTATCGCCGTGTGCAGGATAATATAATGAACAAGAGAGGTAACTGAATATGAGCAAAGTTTGTTTCGGTATCGATGTAGGCGGAACGACCATCAAGTGCGGTCTCTTTGAGACGAACGGAAGCGTTATTGACAAGTGGGAGATCGTAACGCGCACAGAAAACGGCGGCGAGAATATTCTTCCGGATATCGCAGCTACCGTTATGTCCAAGATGCAGTTAAAAGGCTACACAAAAGAGGATGTAGCCGGTGTCGGTGTAGGCATACCGGGTCCGGTCATGGCTGGTGTGGTTCCGGTCGCTGTCAACCTTCACTGGGGTGAGACGAACGTAGAGTATGAACTCGGCAAGCTCCTTAATATGAAAGTCCGTGCCGGTAATGATGCAAATGTCGCTGCTCTCGGCGAGCAGTGGAAAGGCGGCGGCGAAGGCAAGGAGAACATGATCATGGTTACTCTCGGAACCGGCGTCGGCGGCGGAATCATCGTTGGCGGAAAGATCCTTGAAGGAGCACACGGCGCAGGCGGCGAGATCGGACATGCCCATGTTGATGATGATATAACAGATCCGTGTAACTGCGGCAAGTGCGGATGCCTTGAGCAGGTAGCTTCCGCGACAGGCGTTGTTCGCCTTGCAAAAGAGGAGCTTCTTGCCAATCCGGTCGTTCCTTCAGCTCTTCGCGATACAGAAGTTACATCCAAGGCAGTATTTGATGCTTACAAAGACGGCGATCAGCTTGCAGCAAAGATTGTGAATCGTTTTGCGAAGTATCTCGGAACAGCGCTTGCAACATTTGCATGCGTAACAGATCCGGAGATCATCGTAATCGGCGGCGGCGTTTCCAAGGCCGGTGAGTCTCTCACAAATATCGTAGGAAATTATTACAGAAAACAGGCATTTTCTGCATGCGCAAGTACACCGATCGTTCTGGCTAAGCTCGGCAATGATGCGGGTATTTACGGCGCTGCGAGACTTGTGCTGTAAATAAATATCTTTGACCGATTTTCTGCAGATTTAAATAACGAAAAAAGAGGCCGTCCGTGTGACAGCCTCTTTCTTTTACTTTAAGCTTATTTCATCTTTAACCTGTTTCGTCCCATTCACCGTCGCCTTCACCACCGTCGCCTTCGTCACCGCCGGTGTCTTCAGCCTCACCACCGCCGGTATCCTCACCGGTATCTCCTCCGCCTCCTGTATCTTCGGCGTTGTGGGTCTCCTCAGCGGCAGCGGCCTCTTCCTGTGCCTTCTGGTCGGAGCGTTCACGTTCTGCCTCAGCAGCTGCAGCAGCTGCGGCATTCGTATTTTCTGTCTCTTCCTCGTAATCGTAGTCGTTATAATAGTCGTCATCATCGTCGTCGTCCCACCAGTAAGCATGGTCTCCGTCACAATAGGTGGTCGGCGCTGTGCCGGCTGCAAAGTATTCTGTTCTGGAAGGACAACCGCCGCGTGCGATCAGTCCGGTCTGTTCACAGATATCCTCCGTGACAACGACGCCATCCGGCATACGGAAGACGGCATCCGCCTTGGTCGCCGACAGACGATCCATGACTTTCTTCCAAAGGAGCTTGTGATAGGAGCGATAGTTACCTTCCTCGGGGAGCGTCTCCTCACTGTCATAGCCTGCCCAAACGCCGCAGGTATAATACGGTGTGAATCCGACGAACCACACGTCGTTGTATGCAGTGGTCGTACCTGTTTTTCCTGCTACGGGCATACCGCAGTCAAGCTGTACATCCTGGCCGGTACCCTTCGTGACAACATCCTGGAGGGCGTTTGTGAGAAGTACCGCAGTGGCCTTCGAGATCGCCTGACTGGTTTCCTGTGTATTGTCGATAACGACATTTCCGTCCTGATCCTCGATACGTGTATAGAAGATCGGGCGTGTGTACGTGCCTTCATTGGCAATCGCCGCGTAGGCTGCGGTCAGTTCAAGGTTCGTTACGCCGTTGTAGATACCGCCGAGAGCGAGCGGCTGATAAATATCATTTCGCTCCGAAAGAGTAGTGAAACCGAACTTGAGGAGCTGATCGAAACCTGCTCTCGGTGTGATTTCCGTGATGACCTGAACTGCGATCGTGTTGATCGAGTATATGATAGCGTCACGAATTGATGTCGGACCGCGGTAATTACCTGATTCTGCGTTGTTTACAGGACGTCCGTTGGAATAATTGGTCTTCTCATCGTTGTAGATCGAACCGAGCGTAATATGTCCTGAATCCAGAGCCGGCGCGTACGTAGAAAGGATTTTGAACGTAGAGCCGGGCTGTCTGGTCGTTGAAGTCGCACGGTTCAGTGTCAGGGAAGCCGTCTTCTCACCGCGACCGCCGACGATCGCTTTGACGTAACCGGTGTGCTGATCAATGATGACCATCGATGACTGAGGCTGCGGAGCAAATGAAGATCTCTCCGCAATGACCTCCGCACCCGGGTTGTCTTCCAGAACGTGAGATTTGTAATCGTTGATGTAGTTATTACCTTCATCCACCGTATCGAACAGAAGGTCAAATGCAGGATCCAGATTTTCCCGGTAGAACTTGCGCAGCATTTCACGGCTGTAATTATGCAGTTCGCCGTCTGTGGTCTTGATTGTCAGAGCCCAGTCCATACTGTACTCTGTTTCGTTCGGGAAGTTTTCCGGATTTACATATTCTTCATCCAGGATATCCTGGATCTTCATGTCCTGTGTGGTGTAGATACGAAGACCACCGGAATACAGCGCCTGATAAGCCTGTGTTTCCGAATATCCTTTATACTTCTTAAGGTCGCTGACGACCTGATTGGTCAGCTCATCGACGAAGTAGGAGTAAATGGTGTTCGTATCATCCTGAGAAGCCTGAGCGTTCTGGATTCTGTCATAGACAGGGTCTGCGAGCGCGGTATCGTAATCCTCCTGCGTGATATAGCCCTGTGTGAGCATATCTCCGAGGACCTTCAGCCGTCTCTCGGAATTGTAGTCCGGGTGCCTGATCGGATTGTAGCGGCTCGGATTCTGCGTGATGCCCGCAATGACGGAAGCCTCCGAGAGCGTGAGTTCTTTCACGTCCTTGCGGAAGTACTTTCTGGAAGCGGCTTGAACGCCATATGTTCCGGCTCCAAGATTAATCGTGTTCAGGTAATTCTCCAGAATACGATCCTTAGCAGCCTTTTTTGATCCGAGGTCTTTTGTCAGCTTTTCCTCAAGCTGAACTGCAAGGACCTGCTCCTGGAACTTTCGTTTGACACGGTCGATCAGTGTCTGCTCTTCCGTCCAGGTCGTGAAGACATTGTTCTTAAGCAGCTGCTGGGTGATGGTACTCGCTCCCTCCGTGAACTTGAAGCGATTTTTTAGTCCGACGTACAGGGCACGGATGATACCCTTGGCGTCGATTCCGTTGTGCTGATAAAAACGACCGTCCTCGACGGCGACCACGCCTTTCTGAAGGTATTCCGGCACATCGTCGAGAGCAACGGATATACGGTTCGAGTTGGATGTGGTCAATTTCTGGAGCTGATTTCCGTCAGAATCATAAATGAACGTAGCAAAACCGCTCGGCGCGATATTTACTGAAGCGATATCAGGCGTGTTGGCTATGATGCCGCTGAAGATGCCGAACGTTCCGAAAGTCGATATGATTATTACGGATACAAAGAGCACTACAAGCAGGCGGAGGAGAATAACCCCTACGCGCTTTTCGAGTTCCTGAGAATATGACTCATAGAGTTCTTCTTTTCTTTCAATATTGTCTCTTGTATAATTCATGCCATTATTATAAGAAAAATAATCTGAGAATGCAACTTAAACATCTGAGGGACCCTTGCACACATCCCCTTTTGTAAAGTAAAATGAGAACATGAGTGATTATAAAACGATCCGCACAGACGGACAAGGCGAGATAATTGAAAAAAAATCAAGATTCATCGGAGAAGTGCACTATGCGAAGGATCTTTCCGAGGCAGAGAGTTTTCTGACTGCAGCAAGAAAGAAATATTATGATGCGAGACATCACTGCTTCGCATGTATTGTAGGCACGCCGGGAACTCCGGATGAAATTCTGCGTTCGAACGATGACGGCGAACCGGGAGGGACGGCGGGAAAGCCGATGCTCGAAGTACTGACAGGAGAGGGACTGCATTATGCGGCTGCCGTCGTCACAAGATATTTCGGCGGAACCCTTCTGGGGACGGGCGGTCTTGTGAGGGCTTATACGGCTGCAGTGCGCGCAGCTGTTGAAAATGCTGATATTATTACCGTGATTCAGGGCTTCCGCCTGAGCTACCGCGTGACTTACCCCCAGGCCGGCAAGCTTCAGTATGTGTATGCTAAGGAGCAGCTGCCTCAGCCGGAAATCGAGTACGGACAGGATGTGGTCATGCATGTGCTTGTACCGGGGTATATGCGTGAAAAAATCAGGAAGCTCACTGTGGAAATGACGGACGGACAGGCCCGACTCGAAGGAGAGGAGCCATGCGAGTATTCCGTAGGATGAGTGACTTCGCATCTACAGGCACCGGGCAGCAAATCAGACTGAGAGGCGGGCATCAATTATTTGCTGTGACATATGCACTGTTGCACAGTGATCTACAGCAATAGTGTTACGCATAATTGATACAGGGGCTGTCACATAAAGGCGGTTCCATCGTTTTTGCGGCAGATAGTATGATAAGTGGTCTGCTGCAGACAGCGATGGTGCCTTTATGTGACAGCCCCCGGCTGTCTTAATATGTATCGTTGTTCAAGTGTATTTTTGTGAGATTCCCTCTGGCTAAACGTTCAGACACATGTTGAGGCGCCAGGATGCGCTTGATTCGGGTCAGCATTTCTCCGGCTCAGGGAAGTCCTCGCCGTGTGTATCGACTGTCATGGACTTGATGACCTGGTCGACTCTAGGGCGGTCTCTGAAGTCTGTTCTCGTAGTCGCGATTTTGTCAACGACGTCCATGCCTTCCGTGATCTTTCCGAACGCAGCGTATGCACCGTCGAGATGCGGGGCGTTGGCATGCATAATAAAGAACTGGCTGCCCGCTGAATTCGGGTTCATGGCGCGAGCCATGGAAAGAACGCCGGCGGTGTGCTTCAGGTTGTTCTGGAATCCGTTCTGAGAGAATTCTCCTTTGATGGAGTAACCCGGACCGCCCATACCTGTGCCGTCCGGACATCCGCCCTGGATCATGAAGCCGGGAATGACGCGGTGGAAGATAAGACCGTTGTAAAAGCCTTTATTGATCAGGCTGATGAAATTGTTGACTGTATTCGGCGCGATTTCCGGATAGAGCTCAGCTTTCATCACGCTGCCATCTTTCATGGTGATTGTAACAATTGGATATGTCATGGTTATGACCTCTTTTCTGAAATGTACTATAGTTGAACAGAAATATTATAGCGTGATTGAATCTTATTGGCAAGTGAAAGCGGGGTGCACACGATGTAATATCGGGTCATGTCATAAAATGGAAAAAGTGGCGGTGTACGTCTTTCGGTAAACGTGTTATAATATTTAGTTACATGAAAACACAAGGAAAAGGAACGTGTTATGGATATGATTGAGACCTTCAGTCCCGAAGAGACGTATATGCTCGGAAAAAAAATCGGGGAGGCTGCCTGCCCGAACACTGTGTATGCCCTGAACGGGGATCTCGGTGTAGGCAAGACGGTGTTCACGCAGGGACTTGCTGCAGGACTGGGTATTGATGAACCGGTGACGAGTCCGACTTTCACCATTCTTCAGAATTATGACGGCGGACGTCTGCCGTTCTTTCACTTTGATGTGTATCGGATCGGTGACATTGAAGAAATGGATGAGATCGGCTACGATGACTGTTTTTTCGGCGGAGGCGTGAGCCTTGTTGAGTGGGCGGAAATAGTGGAAGAGATCCTTCCCGAAAACACCATTTACATAACAATTGAGAAGGATCCCGAAAAGGGATTTGATTACAGAAAGATCACAGTGCAGAGCTCGGAGGAACGGTCATGAAGATAATTGCATTGGATTCATCAGGGCTTGTCGCTTCAGTGGCAGTTCTGGAAGACGGCACACTGCTAGCGGAGTATTCCGTAAATTATAAAAAAACGCACTCGCAGACGCTTCTGCCCATGTTAGATGAAATAGTGCGCATGACAGAACTGGATAAATCATCGATCGATGCGATAGCTGTGGCGGCGGGCCCGGGTTCCTTTACCGGTCTGAGGATCGGTTCGGCAACAGCGAAAGGGCTCGGCCTTGCACTCGGAAAACCGATCATCGAGGTGCCGACGTTAGCCGGTATGGCCTATAACATGCCTTATACATCCGGGCTTGTGTGTCCTGTCATGGATGCGAGAAGACAGCAGGTATACAACGGAATATATAAGTTCGATGGTGCGGTTCTTAAGACTATCATTGATCAGCGTCCTATCGCCGCTGCGGATCTGATCAGAGAGCTGAATGAGATGGATCCGGAGCTGACACGTGCCGGCGTGATTTTTCTCGGTGACGGTTCCTACGTTGTAGAGCCGTATGCAAAGGAGAATCTGAAGATACCTTTCAGCTTTGCGCCTGCCCATCTTGCGCGGCAAAGAGCGGGAGCAGTTGGCGCGCTGGCAATGCAGCTTTTTAAGCAAGGTAAATATGTCAGGGCGGAGGAACATGCACCGATCTATCTGCGTAAGTCTCAGGCTGAGCAGGAGAGAGAAAGGGCACTTGGCAATCAGAATACGGAATGTTGATTGAATATCAGAGTAATTCAAAAGCGGGGATTGATTGGCGGTCATTACAATTTGAATGCAGGGTGTAGATTGGCTGTCACGGCTAAATGGGTGACAGGATAAACAGATTTTTCAGCGATGACAGGTGAAATGACAGTAGAACATAGAGGGAATTGGAATGATTATCAGAGAGATGGCATTTGACGATATTTCCCAGGTGGCGGAGATCGAGAGAGATAATTCTCTGACGCCATGGGATGAGAATGGACTCCTTACATATCTGCTTCGCAACGACACCCTCTTTCTGGTTGCTTCGGATCCGTTCGAGGGAGGCGAGACCGCTGACGAGGAAGATTACGTTGAGCCTCATATCTACGGGTATATCGGTCTCCTTATGGTGCCCTGGGAAGCGGACATCACGAATATCACAGTCCGAAAGGAGGAGAGAAACCGCGGAATCGGTATGCAGCTCCTCAAAGAGATGATCAGGAGATGTCCGGAGCACGGCGTATCGGTGATCCATCTGGAGGTCAGAGAAAGCGGAGCACCGGCGAGACACCTGTACGATAAGACGGGATTCACGGTCGACGGCATTCGAAAGGGCTATTATACGATGCCGACGGAGGACGCAGTGCTTATGACTCTACGGCTTCCGGGGGCTCCGAAGACGTGAATGCGACATGTGCGTAAGCCTATAAGCATTACTGAAAATGATTGACTAAGGCAGTCACAGGCGAAAGGAGGAATTACATGCTTGACATCAGCCTGTTGGGGACAGGCGGCATGATGCCGCTGCCACGAAGATGGGTAACATCGTGTATTATGAGATATAACGGCGCGAGTGTTCTCATTGACTGCGGAGAGGGTACACAGGTTGCGCTGCGGGAGAAAGGGTGGTCTTTTAAACCGGTCAATACGATTCTGATAACGCATTTTCACGCGGACCATATAGCCGGTCTGCCCGGCTTTCTTCTGACGATGGGAAATGCAGACAGGACCGAGCCGGTGACTGTCATCGGACCGAAGGGAATGGGAAGAATCCTGAATGCGGTCCGGGTGATTGCGCCGGAGCTGCCATTTGAGCTGAAATGTGTGGAGATCGAGGGAAATGAGCAGACATTTGTCATCGATGATATGAACGTGACAGCATTCCGTGTGAATCACAACATAACCTGCTTCGGCTACGAGATTTCAATACAAAGAAAAGGTCGTTTTGATGTGGACCGCGCACGAGCGGAGGGAATTCCGATAAGGTTTTGGAATCCTTTGCAGAAGGGACAGACCATCGAATATGAGGGCCGCACGCTGACGCCCGATATGGTGCTCGGTGGAGCCCGTAAGGGGCTCAAAGTCGTCTACACGACCGATACAAGACCGACCAGGTCAATCCGCGAGCACGCGGAAGGTGCGGACCTGCTGATCTGCGAGGGCATGTACGGCGAACCGGATTCGGATGTCAAGGCAAGAACACACAGGCATATGACAATGCAGGAGGCAGCGGAGATTGCAGTGCAGGCACAGCCTAAGGAGATGTGGCTCACGCATTACAGCCCGTCTCTTGTGAAGCCGGAATTGTTCATGGATTCGGTCCGGAATATTTTCCCCCGGGCGATTGCCGCTAAGGACGGGCAGGAGACGACGCTGCTGTTTGAGGAAGAATAATGCTCGACGTATCGTACATAAGCGCTTAGGTTGAATTATTTAAAATCGGAGATTTAGAATGGCACATACAGATATACTTGCAATAGAGAGTTCCTGCGATGAGACTGCGGCGGCAGTCGTGCGTGACGGCAGAGAGGTGCTTTCCAATGTGATTTACACCCAGATCGCTATGCACACTGTTTACGGCGGAGTAGTACCGGAGCTCGCTTCCCGCGCACATATCGAAAAAATCAATTATGTGGTGCAGAAAGCGCTGGACGATGCGGGAAAGACACTGGATGATATAGACGCTGTGGCAGTGACGTACGGACCGGGACTCGTCGGTGCGCTCTTAGTCGGCGTGGCTGAAGCCAAGGCAATTGCCTGGGCTGCAGATAAACCGTTAATTGGGGTTCATCACATAGAAGGACACATCTGCGCGAACTATATAGAGCATCCGGATTTGAAGCCGCCGTATCTCGGACTGATCGTGTCCGGAGGACATACACACCTTATTATTGTTGAGGATTGGGCGAAATTCAGGATTCTCGGAAGAACGGTGGACGATGCGGCAGGCGAGGCATTTGACAAAGTCGCGCGTGCGATCGGACTCGGCTATCCGGGCGGTCCGAAGATCGATAAGGTATCAAAGGAAGGAAATCCGAACGCAATCGTCTTCCCGAAGGCCAAGGTCAACGGATCGGAGTACAATTTCAGCTTTTCCGGTCTGAAGAGCGCTGTGCTGAACTATTTCAACCACGCTCAGATGACAGGTGAGGAGGTCAATAAAGCCGATCTCGCAGCAAGCTTTCAGAAATGCGTGGTGGATGTTCTCTGTGAGCATACCGTGCAGGCTGCGAAAGAACACGATATAAAAGAGGTGGCTCTGGCCGGAGGCGTTGCCTCGAACAGTGCGCTGAGAGCAGGGCTTGCCGAGGCATGCGAAAAGAACGGCTTGCATCTGTTCGTACCGTCGCCCGTCTACTGTACGGATAACGCCGTTATGATCGGTGTGGCTGCCTTCCACGAGTATGAGGCCGGAACAAGAAGCGGATGGGATCTGAATGCGGTGCCAAATCTGAAGTTGGGTGAGCGTTGACTGCCTACGTAGAAGAATACTGAATCATAATACGCTCAATCGGCGTTTGATTAAGGAGCATGAGTATCAATTATCGAAGGAGAATGAGATGAATATAAGCGCAATTGTGCTTGCTGCCGGTAACGGAAAGCGTATGGGGGCGGACATCCCGAAACAGTTCTTAAAAATCAACGGAGAATATATCCTCACAAAAACTCTCAGAGTCTTTCAGGACAGCTCTGTTATCTCAGATATTGTGCTTGTGACAGGAGAGGAGTGGATAGACTTCTGTCATGAGGAAATCGTTGAGAAGGAAAGCTTTTCCAAAGTCCGTCATATCATTACGGGCGGTAAGGAGCGCTATGACTCCTCCTATGCAGGGATCCTTGAGTGCCCGAATTCGGATTATGTTTTTATACATGACGCCGCAAGGCCATATATCACGGAGGAGATTCTCATAAGGACAGCCGAGGAGGTTCAGAAATATCTTGCAGTGGCCGTGGGTGTGCCGTCGAAGGATACAATCAAGATCGTCGATGATGACGGCTTTGTGACGGATACGCCTCTGCGGAAGAATGTGTGGAACATTCAGACGCCGCAGGCTTTCTCCTACAGTCTGATCCGTGCAGCTTACGAGATCATGCTTGAGGAGGGTATGCAGGGCATAACCGACGACGCTATGGTCGTGGAGGCTTCCAGACTTTACCGCGTTAAGCTGGTCATGGGAGCTTATACGAATATAAAAATTACAACGCCGGACGATTTGAAATTAGGTGAGAAGATAACCCTGAGAAATTGAGAAGACGATCTGAAGAAAGATGAGAAGAATATTCTGAGGAAAGCGAAAAACATTCCTGAGGAAAATTGGAAGACATTCCGAAGTAAGATGAAAACATGCGATAGGAGCTGTCACATCAGGCAGTGCCGCCGCAATATTGGAGATATATACATATATTATCTGCAATACTGCGGCAGCACACCGTAATGTGATATGCTCCTTCTTTTTTGTGTGACTTTTTGACGACTGAAGAGGAATGAACACTGAAGAGGCAGACGTGAAAATAGTAAGGAAATATAGTCTAAAATTGCCAAAAGATTACACATGTGATATGATGTTGATAGTATAAAATTGCCAAAAAAAGGAGGAGATAAAATGTCCACTAAAGTATATGATTGTATTTCCAGAATCGGTGATACGATCGAAGAGAACAAAGATTTTCTGACAGATCTGGACCGTGAGATCGGTGACGCCGACCATGGAGTCAACATGGCGCGTGGCTTTCATGCGGTGGTCGAGAAAATTCCGAAGGATGACGGCAACATAGGCGCTGTCCTGAAGAAAACCGGCATGACGCTGCTCTCAACAGTCGGCGGAGCGTCCGGCCCTCTTTACGGTACTGCTTATATGGAAGCCGGAAAGGTCATGGCGGGAAAGACAGAGATGACCGCAGAAGACTTTTCCGCTATTCTTAAGGCTGCCATAGCAGGTATTCAAAAGCGCGGGAAAGCTGTCCGCGGTGAGAAGACCATGCTTGACGCGCTTATACCGGCATCCGAGATCTTCGATGAAAAAATTGCCGGAGGATCGGATATTGTAACCGCTCTTAATGCTGCGTGCGAGGAAGCGGAAAAAGGCATTGAGTATACAAAGACGATCCGGGCAACAAAGGGACGCGCAAGCTATCTGGGAGACCGCAGTATCGGACATCAGGATCCCGGCGCGACGTCCGCTACACTGACACTTGAGACGATTCGTGATTTCCTGAAGGAGGAGTAATTGCTGATATGGTTGGAATAGTTATCGTATCACACAGTCCGAAGATAGCGGAAGGTATCAGAGACCTGGCACTTGAGATGGCACAGGGATATGAGGGACTATACTGTGCCGCAGGTCTTGAAGACGGTACGATCGGAACAGACGCTGTTCGCATAATGGAGGCAATTCAGGATGCAGATGCAGGGGACGGCGTTGTTGTTCTGGCCGATCTCGGCAGCGGTATCATGAGCGCCGAGATGGCTATTGATATGCTTGACGGAAGTGTGAAAGTACAGATTGCTGATGCTCCGATCGTGGAGGGAGCAATACTTGCGGCAGTGGAAGCTTCTGCCGGCGGGACATTTGAGCATGTCCTGGAGGAGACGGAGAAGACCAGAGGACTCAGCAAACTATAAGCATTTGTAGTGAAATGAACGAATTGTTAATCTTTTAGGTGGAACCGAAACTGTTCCGTATGAACAGGTTTTTATAAAGGAGGAATTATCATTATGAAGAAACTGATTAACGAGATCGACAATATCGTCGATGAAATGCTTGATGGCATGACCGCTGCGTATCCTAACTATGTTAAGCGTCTTGAAGGTCTGGAGGTTCTTGTTCGTGCAGGCGGTTCCGAGGGAAAGGTCGCTCTGGTATCCGGCGGCGGCAGCGGACATGAGCCGGCACACGGCGGCTTTGTAGGCAAGGGAATGCTGGATGCCGCTGTTGCGGGTGCTGTCTTCACATCCCCCACACCGGATCAGGTCTATGAGGCAATCAAGGCTGCTGACGGCGGTAAGGGCGTTCTTCTTGTAATCAAGAACTACACAGGCGATGTTATGAACTTTGAGATGGCTGCCGATATGGCTCGTGATGAGGGTATCGAAGTAGATCAGGTCATTGTTGCGGACGACGTCGCTGTTGAGAACAGTACATGGACGACGGGACGCCGCGGTATCGCCGGCACGATCTTCGTACATAAGCTTGCAGGTGCCTGCGCTGAAGCCGGCGGATCTCTTACTGATGTAAAACGCATCGCAGAGAAGGTCATTGCAAATGTTCGCTCCATGGGTATGGCCGTCGATGCCTGCACAGTTCCCGCAGCTGGCAAGCCGAGCTTTGATCTGGCAGAAGATGAGATCGAGATCGGTATCGGTATCCACGGCGAGCCGGGCGTAAATCGCGAAAAACTGAGTTCTGTCAATGAGATCTCCGATAAGCTTCTGGATAAGATCTTTGCAGAAGGAATTTATAATGCAGGAGATGAAGTGGCTGTTATGGTGAACGGCATGGGCGGAACGCCTCTCATGGAACTCTTTGTTGCCAATAAGCATGTTCATGAAGTTCTTGCTGACAAGGGCATCAAGATTTACAAGACACTCGTAGGCAATTACATGACCTCTCTGGATATGGAAGGTTTCTCCATCACTCTGCTTAAGCTGGATGATGAGCTCAAGACATGCCTGGATGCACCGGCTGATACACCGGCGTTTGTTCAGGTATAACGGATTGCAGCCGCGAGGCGGGAAGGCGCTCTGCATCATGTACTGCGCCGTAAGAACGCCGGGGCGTTCCTGGGCCTGATTTAGACATAGAACAGGGGCTGTCACATTAGGCAGTGTCGACACAATACATTTCAGACATATGCAAATATCGTCTGATATATTGTGGCTTCACTTAATGTGACAGCCCCTTAGTTGTTTTCAGCGATTATAGCCGTCTGATAGGGCTTGGGATATTACAATTGCCTTACCCCATCCACTTGATCTTCGACTCTGTTCCGGCCTTGATCCTCTGAATGTTTTCTCTGTGGCGATACACGATGAAAAGCCAGAGGCAAAGCAGGCAGATGGTAATATGAATCGGGTTATGCACGAAGATGGCACTTGCAAGTACTTCAGCTCCTACGGAAGTCATGCTGGACACCGATACCATTCGGCAGGCATAGAGAACTGCGAAGAATACGATGACCGGGAAGAAGAACTGCCAGAACCAGCTGTGGTTCACAAAGATGGCTAATCCGAGAAAATACCCGAATGTTGTTGCAACAGCCTTACCGCCCTTGAAATTGGCGAAGACCGGGAAGCAATGGCCCAGACAGCAGGCAAGCCCCGCAAAGGGAATTGCCGGCTTATAAATGAACCATGCCACACACATAGCCATTACAGCCTTTGATACGTCGAGGAGCGTTACGATGACTCCTGCGGGTTTTCCGAGGACTCTGCCGGCATTGGTGGCACCGAGATTTCCGGAACCGTAATGTCTGATGTCCTTGTGATAGAAAACTTTGCCGATTACGAGCGCCCATGAAATGGAACCGAACAGATAACTGATCAGCATGATGATTATCACTTTAAGCATTATTTCCTCCCGTAGCTTCAGTCAGCGTTCTTAAATACCTGAGCGTTCTTGATGAAATACTCAATTCCGGAGTAAACTGTTGTTGCGACAATGATGACAATACATGCGAGATTGAGCCAGGCAGGTATGTTCAGCATCATAAGGCAGAGACATACCATCGTGGAAGCAGTTTTGACTTTACCGGACCATGCTGCGGCGATTACAAGCCCCTGTTCAACAGCGACAAGTCTCATGCCGGATACCGCGAATTCGCGGAAAAGCACGATAGCGAGAGCCCAGCCGGGCATCTGTCCGCATTCTACGAACCAGCACATTGCGGACAGCACGAGAACTTTATCAGCGAGCGGATCCATAAACTTTCCGAAGTTGGTTATCTGATTATAGTGTCGTGCAATGTAACCGTCGAGTGTGTCTGTAAGACTGGCGATGATAAAGACGCCAAGAGCCCAGTAGCGGCAACCCGGAAATCCTGCATACAGAACCCCGAGAAATACCGGAATCAGGGCCATTCTCAGTAGAGTTAGTTTGTTAGCAGTTGTCATACTCAATTCCTCCGTTAGAAACAGGAAAAGACCGCGCTAAGATCGGATCTTGAGCGCGGTCTGATCTTGAATCCAGTTAATCAATATTTCGTGTCGCCACAACATTAATTCCTGTACCGACGACATCAGCAATTATTATATCACCAATACGTACAGGTGCGTCAACACAAACATCATCGATTGCCTTCATGCATTCAAAAATTTTATCTTTTGGTATGTCTCCTGCGGTCTTGACGGAAACTCTGTGCTTTGTGCCGCCTTTGACCACGACCGTTGAAGTGACTGTTCTCTCAGGATGAATAACTTCCTTGCGTGCATATCTGTCACCGATTGCACATGTATTTCCCGCTATAGAAAGGATTTCACTGCCTTCAAGTTCAACAGTGATCTGGCAGCCCATCGGGCAGCCAATGCATGTAATTTCTCTTTTTTCCATGTTATTCTGCCTCAATCTTTATTGTGATGGTCTTAAGGTCCTCTTTACCCTGAAGTTTCTTCTTCTGCAGAATGACCTGTTCCATTTCACCGGGTGCGAGTATTCTCTTCTTTGCGTGATGGATTCGCTCGTCATCCAGATAAACACTTACGAAAGAATTCTTGTATACTGCTCCGACACGGAAACGCACGGTGAGCAGGTCGTCCATTCTGTCGATATTGACGGTTGAAGGAACGGTGTAGCGTGCTCCGTCGGTGGCTTTGATAGTTACAACGTGATCGGTATCTTTATCCTGTCTGCCTTCCAGAACATATTTCGCGGCGTTCTCGCCGGCTTTGGCCGCTTCTTCGGAAACATAGTCGACAAGATCGTGGACATGGAGGACGTTGCCGCAGGCAAATATTCCGTCGACGCTCGTCTCGAGACTCTCCTTGACTTCCGGACCGTTTGTAATGCGGCTCATCTTGATACCGGCCTTGTTAGAAAGTTCGTTTTCGGGAATCAGTCCGCAGGAGAGCAGAAGAGTATCGCAGGTATAGCGCTCTTCGGTTCCCGGGATCGGTTTTCCTGTGTTGTCTACTTCGGCAATTGTCACGGCCGAGATGTGCTCTTTGCCTTCTATATCGACAACTGTGTGTGAAAGTTTCAGCGGAATGCCGTAGTCATCCAGGCACTGAACGATATTTCTCTTTAATCCGCCGGAGTAGGGCATGAGTTCCGCAACGACCTTGACGATTGCTCCTTCGAGTGTCATACGTCTTGCCATAATGAGACCGATATCGCCGGATCCGAGGATAACTACCTCACGGCCGGGCATGTAGCCTTCGATATTAACGAGTCTCTGTGCGGTTCCTGCCGAGAAGATTCCTGCAGGACGGAAGCCCGGAATGTTGAGAGCGCCCCTCGGACGTTCGCGGCATCCCATGGCAAGAATTACTGCTTTTGCCTGGATCTGATAGAGTCCGTCAATACGGCTCATCGCTGTTACGATAAGGTCTTCGGTGATATCCATGACCATCGTGTTAAGTCTGTATTCGATCTTCTCCTCGAGGACCTGCTCGATAAAGCGGTATGCATATTCCGGTCCGGTCAATTCTTCTTTGAATGTGTGCAGACCGAATCCGTTGTGGATGCACTGATTCAGAATACCGCCGAGCTCGTGATCTCGCTCGAGTATCAGGATTGATTGTATGCCTGCTTTTCGTGCGGAGACTGCAGCCGCAAGGCCTGCCGGTCCGCCGCCGATAATGACTATATCATATGTAATCATGCTTCGCCTCCGTTTTTACCCTTGGTCCTTTCAAGTACGATATTGCTGCGTCCGCCGCTCTTTGTGATTTCTTCCATGGGGATTCCGAGTTCGCGATTAAGAATCTCCATTACACGAGGTGAGCAGAAGCCTGCCTGACATCTTCCCATACCTGCACGGGTTCTGCGCTTGACTCCGTCGAGACTGCGTGCACCCAGCGGTCTGTGAATTGCATCAAGGATTTCGCCTTCGGAGATCGATTCGCAGCGGCAGATGATATTGCCGTACGCCGGCTTCTCTTTGATCAGTTCAGCTCTGTCTTCAAAGCTTAATTCCTGAGGGTTCAGTATACCTTTTCTCTTTGA
Source organism: Lachnospiraceae bacterium (assembly GCA_017433725.1). Classification (GTDB taxonomy): domain Bacteria; phylum Bacillota; class Clostridia; order Lachnospirales; family Lachnospiraceae; genus Chordicoccus. Next base: position 70,000 of record JAFRGQ010000038.1, on the reverse strand, counting down.
GATCCAGTTTTCCTTTTCGGTGAGCTCCATCTTTTCCTTCATCATCTGACCGACATACTCGCCGATAGCGGGAGCTGATGTAAGTCCTGGTGATTCAATGCCCGCGCAATCGATAAAGTGCGGAGCATCTTCGACCTCTTTGATGATGAATTCATGGTGAGCCTCGTGGGCTCTCAGGCCGGCAAAGGATGTGATGACTTTCCTGAGCGGAAGATCTCTTACGTGTGCACCGGCTTTTGCGATCAGGTCATTGATGCCGGCAGCTGTTGTGTTGTTGCCTTCTTTGTCTTCAATGTCGACAGCCGTAGGTCCTACGATCAGGTTGCCGTGGACTGTCGGTGATACGAGCACGCCCTTGCCCAGATTGGTAGGCTGCGGGAATATCGTGTGCTTTACATGACCGCCCACTTCTTTATCAAGAAGGCAGTAGTCGCCGCGTCTCGGCGTGATATGTATCTTATTCTCGCTGACCATGTTATGAATGATATCAGCATGTACGCCGGCAGCGTTAATTACATATTTTGCCGTATATTCGCCGTTATTCGTGCGAAGGTGCCAGATGCCGTCCGCATCGGCTTTTATGTCTTCTACCTGTGTATTGAAACGGAATTCTACGCCGTTTTCAGCTGCATTTTCAGCCATGGCAATATTCAGAATGAACGGACAGATGATACCGCTTGTGGGTGCGTAAAGCGCTCCCTGGACATTTTCGCTGAGGTTCGGTTCCATCTCGAGCGCTTCCTCTCTGTTCAGGATACGGAGCTCTTTTACACCGTTGGCAATGCCGCGGTCATAGAGAGTCTTCAGTCCGTCAAGCGCCTCTTTGTGGATACATACGACCATAGCGCCGTTTCTCTTGAACGGAATGTCAAGATCTTCGGCGAGCTGTGTCATCATCTCGTTTCCTCTGACATTCATCTTTGCCATCATAGATCCTTCCGCGGCGTCAAAACCTGCGTGGACTATGGCAGAGTTGGCTTTCGAAGTGCCTGTGCAGACATCTTCGCCTTTTTCCAGAACACAGATATTCGCATTATATCTTGATAGTTCTCTGGCGACGGAGCTTCCTGTTACTCCGGCACCGATGATAATTATATCATACATTGTATTTTTCCTTTTGTTAGTATTGTGTTTTCTACCTGTGTGACCAGATTATGAGTGTAAAAGAGGAATCGGCGTGACACCAAGGCGCCGTGACCGATTCCTCGAATTTATGTCTGATCAAATGAAGCATTCATATCTCAGACAACTTTATTAAATTATGCAAATACAGCCATCCAAAGCAGAGAAGCTACGATGCCGCCGCAAATCGGAGCGACAGCCGGAATCCAGCCGTATGCCCAGTCGGGATCTTTCTTGCCCTTGTTCGGACCAAGTACCTGATATGCAAAACGCGGAGCGGAATCTCTTGCTGCATTCATAGCATAACCTGTCAGGCCGCCGAAGGAAGCGCCGCATGCAACGATGACGCCGTATACGAGAACCCATGATACACCTGAAGCGCCTGCATCACCCGGAATGGAAGCGAGTGTGAAAACAAGTACGAATGTTGCTACGAACTCGGAAAGGAAGTTAAGGACTGTGTTGCGGATGGACGGCCCTGTGCAGAAGCAGCCGCGGATCGTGGCATCATCATCAGTAGCTTTGATGTGATCGCCGTAAAGTACCATCAGGATTGCAGCACCGCAGAAACCGCCGAGCATCTGAGCGATAATATAGCCCGGAACCAAACCCCATGCGAGACCGCCGCGAATAGCAAGGCCGATCGTTACAGCAGGATTGAAGTGAGCGCCTGACATTGCACCAAATGTGAATGCAGGAACCATAACTGCCATGCCCCAGCCGATAAGGATGTGGACAGTACCGCCACCTTTCATGCCGGATTTGTTAAGACTTACGTTACAGCATACGCCGTCGCCGAGAAGGACCAGCATCATTGTTCCGATAAATTCTGCTAAATAAGCTTGCATTTTTATACCTCCATCATTAAGAAAATTTCTGAAGGCTGTTTTCGGAAAACAGAAAACTTTGCGCGAAGATCAAAAGCAGCCTTCAATGATATTGACTTTTACTGCCGGCCAGTATTCGAACCGGATAAAATACGAGTGGTCAGAGCAATTTTACTTTGCCCATCCCAATGTTGCGTTTACAGCCTGCTTCCAGTACTTGAGCTCTTTTGCTCTGGTTTCTTCGTCCATAGCAGGTGTGAACTTTCTGTCGATCTCCCAGTTGCGGATGACATCTTCTTTGCCTTCCCAGAAGCCTACCGCAAGACCTGCAAGGTAGCTTGCGCCCATAGCTGTGGTCTCAACGCATACCGGACGATGAACCGGTGCATTGATGATATCGGACTGGAACTGCATGAGGAAGTTGTTCTTGCATGCGCCGCCGTCGACCTTAAGAGCTTCGAGCTTAACGCCGGAGCCTTCTTCCATAGCTGCAAGAACATCGCTTGTCTGGAATGCGAGAGACTCGAGTGTTGCGCGGATCAGGTGATACTTGTTGACACCGCGGGTCAGGCCTGTGATAGCTCCGCGTGCGTACGGATCCCAGTACGGAGCGCCGAGTCCTGTGAATGCCGGGACAACATAGCATCCGTTCGTATCCGGTACACGTGTTGCGAAGTATTCGGAATCCGGAGAACCGTCGATGATCTTGAGCTCATCGCGCAGCCACTGGATCGCTGCACCTGCTACGAAGACAGAACCTTCAAGAGCATACTCGACCTTACCGTCAAGACCCCATGCGATTGTTGTAAGAAGTCCGTTGTTCGGATAGATCGGCTTCTCACCGATGTTCATAAGCATGAAGCATCCTGTTCCGTATGTGTTCTTAGCCATGCCGGGCTTGAAGCATGTCTGTCCGAAGAGAGCAGCCTGCTGGTCGCCTGCAACGCCGGCGATCTTGATCGGTCCGCCGAAGAATTCCGGATCGGATTCACCGAAGACGTAGCTGGACGGCTTTGCTTCCGGAAGCATGCTCATCGGAACTTCGAGCTGCTTGCAGAGCTCCTCATCCCAGTCGCATGTATTGATGTTGAACATGAGTGTTCTGGAAGCGTTGGAGTAATCTGTTGCGAATACGCGTCCCTTTGTCAGCTTGTAGATAAGCCAGGTGTCAACTGTACCGAAGCAAAGCTCGCCTGCCTCCGCTCTTTCACGAACGCCCTCTACGTTGTTGAGGATCCAGCGAAGCTTCGTGCCGGAGAAATACGGGTCGAAAACAAGACCTGTTTTGTGATATGCGGTGTCTGCGATATCCGGATACTTTCCGATAAGCTCTTCCTTCATATCAGCTGTTCTGCGGCACTGCCATACGATAGCGTGATATACAGGCTGTCCTGTTTTTCTGTCCCATACGATTGTTGTCTCGCGCTGGTTCGTGATGCCGATCGCTGCAATGTCTTCCGGCTTTGCATTGACTTTCTTCATTGCCTGACGGGCTACGGAGAGCTGAGTCTGCCAGATTTCGTTTGCATCATGCTCTACCCAGCCGGGCTGCGGGAAGAACTGTGTGAACTCTTTCTGAGCGACCGAGCACATCTCGCCTTTTTCATTGAAGAGGATACATCTGTTACTGGTAGTACCCGCATCAAGTGCCATTACATATTTTGCCATTTCTTTCCTCCTTTATAGTTATAAAAACTAAATTCTGCTATTTACAATTTACACCATAAACGGCTTCTATTCAATAGATTATTTGCACAAAATGCACAAATATTATAGTGCTGCCGGTACAAAGCCGGTTTTTTGCGTAAGACCGGACTTTGTATCGCATCAGCACCGGGCGACATAATGCCAAACCGGATTCATGCGGGAAAAGAACGAAAACAGGTAAATTATGCTTGCCAATCCCCGCTCTCTCTGCTATAATTCATATGCTGTATGAAATAACAGATTTTGCAGAGGTATCGAAGTGGTCATAACGAGGCGGTCTTGAAAACCGTTTGTCCGAAAGGGCGCATGGGTTCGAATCCCATCCTCTGCGGTAGAAAGGGTTCCGGAAGGAACCTTTTTTCGTTTTCTATGACAGAAGAAGGAGCATGTCAATGTTGCTGTATTCGCTGATTATCGCATTTTCAATGTACTCTGCGATCCCGATGCCGAGGGTGGAATGGTCTGAGAAAAATATGCGTTTTTCCCTCTGTTTTTTCCCGCTTGTGGGAGCAGCTGCGGGAGCTGTATGCATCTTCTGGAACAGGTTTTCCGATTTTTCCGGTGTGGAGAGCATAGCGAAAATCTGTATTCTTTCGGTAATTCCGCTTATGATAACGGGAGGAATCCACGCGGACGGATTTGTCGATACGATGGATGCTGTCCATTCCTGGCAGGATCAAAAGAAAAAACTCGAGATTCTGAAGGACAGTCACATAGGCGCATTTGCTGTGATCATGCTGCTGATTTATTACTTGTGCATGATCGCGGCAATTTCAGAGATTAAATTCGGATGGACGGTAGCTGAAGCGGCATTTGCCCTGTCATTTGTTTATTCTAGGGCTCTTGCAGGTACGGCACTTGTCTTCGGAAACAGTGCGAGAAAAGAAGGTCTTGCCTATACATTTGCAAAAGCCGGAGATTTAAGAATCGTGAGAGTCACTCTGATTGTGTGGGACATTGCCTGCGCGTCGGCTCTGTGTTATCTGGACCTTAAGATGGGAATCACTTTTCTGCTTGCAGGTATGCTGCTTGTTCTCCGTTTCCTCAGACATACGAAGAAGGAATTCGGCGGCCTGACGGGAGACCTGTGCGGATGCTTTATCATGATGGCGGAACTGCTTTTTTCCGTGATCGTATGTGTATTCTGTCACTTACTATAATCAATGAAGCAGAAGTCTTGAGCCGCATCGATATGACAAATAAACGAAATATAACTTTCATTGACGCAGAATTCTTGTGAAGACACTCTATGTTGAATGCACTAAATGAAACTTGTCTCTGATATGGGAAAAAAGGAGCAATGTATGAAACTCACCTTCATAAGACACGGAAAAACGCAAGGGAATCTCGAGTCCCGATACGTCGGCCGCACAGACCAGCCCCTCTGTGCAGAAGGATGTGAAGAGCTTCTGACCCGCAAGGCTGCCGGCGAATATCCTGCGGCGCCGCTCATTGTATTCGTGAGTCCTCTGCTCCGATGCCGTGAAAGTGCATCGATCATCTTTCCGAGTGCGCTGCAGATACCTGTTGCAGAATTCACGGAATGTGATTTCGGAGAATTTGAAATGAAAAATTATGAGGAGCTTGATGGAAATCCTGTGTATCAGGCGTGGATCGACAGCGGCGGAACAGCGCCTTTCCCGAACGGTGAATCAATGAGTCAGATGAAAGCGCGGGCTCTTCGTGGTTTCTATCGTGTAATGGAACAGACCGGAGGAAACGACGCCTGCTTCGTTGTGCACGGAGGAACCATAATGGCTATCCTCTCACAGATCGCGGGCGGTGACTTTTATGATTATCAGGTGGAGAACGGGGAGTGCATCATCTATGAGACCGCACCGAGTGCAGAAGTATAAGTAGACTTATCAGGTATGGATAGCAGGCATGATATCAAAATAAATAACTGCCGAAGCTCCGGATGAGAAGCAGAAGTTCGAGTAACTTAGCCTTGAATAACTTTGTGCCCTCACAGTAGAATTGAGATATAATCTCGTTAATTCATATATTTGGAGGACACCATGTCCAGGAGTGAAAAGAGAAAAACATCTCAAAAACAGGCAATAAGTGATGCCCTCATCCGTATGGACTGTCATCCGACCGCTACCATGATCGCAGACGAACTTCAGGAGAAGGGACAGAAAGCATCCCGGGCCACTGTATTCCGGGTTCTTTCCGACGCCGCGGAAGAAGGCAAGATCCGGAAAGTTCAACTATGCGGGGAGGATGTGCGATACGACTGCAACACGAAACCGCACTATCACCTGCATTGTCTTCGCTGCGGCAAAATTGAAGATTATACACTTCCTTATATGGTCGAGCTTGATAATATGATAAGCGATACGGGATTTATGATAGAGAGTCATAACATTGAGTTCCTCGGCATTTGCAGGGAGTGCAGGCAGATACTGTCTGAAAAATAGACAAAAATATTTGGAAAAATAACACTTTTCTCATACAAATTGGATAATACTTGAATTTTGTCCCCGCTGTGTTAAACTTATTATGTATGTATACCGATACAGGGTATAAATGGGTTTAATTTGCAGGAGGATATACTATGAAATGCCTAATTCTTGCCGGTGGGCAGGGAACACGTATGTGGCCCCTTTCTCGAAAAAACTATCCGAAACAATTCATTCAGGTTCAAAAAAACCATTCTCTCTTTCAGGAGACTGTTTCCAGAAATCTTCCATTTTGTGACGAATATATTATTATCACCCGGGCAGAATACAGATTCATTATTGAAGACCAGATGAAAGCCTTCCAGGGCACGCCATATCGGTGTGTATACGAGGAGGAGAGCAGGGGCACCCTGCAGGCGATCGCACTGGCCTGTATGGATCTTGTTCCATCCGAGTTTGTTTTTGTCGTGGTCTCGGATCATGTCATTTACACAAGACCGGAGACCGGAAACGGTGAGATGGATTACAAGGACTGCGTTATGCAGGCAAAGGAGTACGCGCGTGAAGGCAATATTTCCCTCTTTACCCTGCGCGAGTCCGTCATGAATTCGAGATTCGGCTATATATTCGGCCTGAAAGAAGACGGAAGCATGGATCGTTTCGTGGAAAAGCCGAATCAGGAGGCAATCGATGATATAGATCTTCGATTGGAAGCCGTTTACAGGAATCTGGGTATGCTTCTCTTCGAGGCGGACGTCTTCCTGAATGAGTTCAAAAAAGCAGAGCCGGAAGAATATGCAAAATGCGAGCGCGTCTTTGCCGGACGTCAGGTCGATGCACCGATCGATTATTCCATCGAAGGCAAAACATACAACATTTCGGAAGCGGAGGCGGGAACAGGTCTCAACAGCAATTATGCATATTACTCGGCTAAGAGTGAGAGAGTGTTCGACGAGATGTCAATCGCTTACAATCTTCTTGAAAAGACAGACAAGCTGAAAGCCGTCAAAGGTGTTTTCCTGTGGAGCCAGATCGACAGCATGGAGGACATCCCGGCGACAGATATCAGCATGCTGGGTCCGGTCGTCACCGAAGACTGCTACAATACGGTAGTCCTGAACGGTTCTCCGAACCAGACGATTGTTGTCAACGGACTTGACAATGTGATGGTCGCCAATACGCCGGATGCCATCTATATCGGCCGCTATGGCAAGTCTGCTGATGTCCAGAAGATTGTGAAGGAACACAGGGAACTGACCCGGGTCGCCAATATGGGCACCGTGTTCTATCGCCCCTGGGGACATTTCGAGCAGCTTGTCGAGGAGCCGGGCTACAGGGTCCGCCGCGTATTTGTCCCGTCGGGACATACGATTCCTCTGCACAGCCACGAGAACAGAAGCAAGAATATTGCAGTCGTTCAAGGTGAAGCTACGATCGCAAAAGAGGGCGAATCGAAAGTCTATGGCGTGAAGTCTAACATTGATATTCCGGCAGGATGCGAGCACAGCATTGCAAATGCAGGCGAAGAAACTCTCGTATTTGTCGAGACCACTGTCGGTGATGTCGCCTATGGACAGGAGGATATCATCCCGGCTGCATCCGGAAAGGTCGTTCGCAAGGGCTACAACATTGAACCGCTGATCAAACTGCAGCCGGCATTTAAGGACTATCTGTGGGGCGGTACAAAGCTTCGCGATGTCTACGGTATGAACTGCGACTACGATATCATTGCCGAGGCATGGATGATGTCCGCTCACGTAGCAGGCCAGAGCATTCTGGACAGCGGTGAGTATAAAGGCATGCGTTTCGGCGATTACCTCAGAGGAGCAGGAAAAGAAGCGCTTGGCTGGAAATGCAGCCCGCTGCAGAACTTCCCGCTGCTCGTGAAGTTCATCGATGCGAAAGACAATCTTTCCGTACAGGTGCATCCGAACGACGACTACGCTCTTGAGAGAGAAAATGATTACGGTAAGAACGAGATGTGGTACGTTATGGCCGCTGAAGAGGGCGCAGGCCTCTATGTAGGTTTCAACCGCGACGTATCTGCCGAGGAGGTTGCCGAAAGAGTTAAGAATAATACGATCATGGAAGTCCTGAACTTCTATCCGACAAAACCGGGCGATGTATATTACATCCCGGCGGGAACGGTCCATGCGATCGGTGCCGGCAACCTGATCTGCGAGATTCAGCAGAGCTCGAACTGCACGTATCGTCTGTACGACTTCGATCGTCGTGACAAGTTCGGCAATCCCCGTGAACTTCATCTGCAGAAGGCGCTGGATGTTCTGAACTTTAATAAATATGTCCCGGGTGATGTCGAGTCTGAAGAAGACGCGGAAGGCACTGTGATCAGCCGCTGCAAGTACTTCGAGGCGACGGTATATGATGTCAAGGGCGAGACGAAAATTCCGATGGACAGCAGCAAGTTCACGTCGATCATCTGTATGAACGGCAGCGGAACGCTGGAATTCAAGGGCACGAAACTTGACATTGAGAGCGGCGGAAGCGTGTTCGTACCTGCTATGGACGGAATCCTCTATGCAAGGGGAGAGATGACGCTGACATTAAGCCACGTATAATACCGACATAACGTGTATGGGACTGTCGCATAAGGGAGTATATCAGACAGGACCACCGCTATATATGACAGATATCTGCAGATAACTTCTGCATATATAGTGGTGGCACTCCATAATGTGACAGCCCCATCGTAACACACGTAGGAAACAAAAACTTCCCACTTCGTTTCTAAGTTGCTGTCGAAACCATAAATAATGCAATCGGAGCGGCGTCGTCGAGCGGCCGGCACTTTAAATTTTCAAGCGTTAGCGCCGAAAATTTATTAGTGCCGCTGCCAGCGAGACCGAGCGGAAGCGTCCCGACGATGCATTATTTAATGGTAAGACAGCTCGGATATTTCATGTGGGAAGTTTGAGTGAGAAATTAAAAAAAGCGCTTGCCTGTTTCCTGATCTTATGCTATACTCTTACTTGCTGTTGCGGATTATATGCTACAGTAATTGAATATCGAATTTGATTCGAGCAACTCTGGAGAAGTACCCAAGCTGGCCGAAGGGACACCCCTGGAAAGGGTGCAGGTCGTTAATAGCGGCGCGAGGGTTCAAATCCCTCCTTCTCCGCTCCGGAACCGATGAAAATCGGTTCCTTTTTTCGTATCTGGAATACTTTGCGCCGATATAGCATGCATGTTTGAAGGGGCACAAGTCGGCAGTTATCTTTATATAGGAAAAGGAGTGTAATCAAACATGATTCAGGAAATCAGAGAACATCTTCTTCACAAAATCATTCCGTTCTGGGAATCGCTGAGGGACAACGAAAACGGCGGCTATTACGGCTATGTTGACCACGATCTGCATGTCGATAAGAAAGCTTTCAAAGGCTGCATTCTGAATAACCGGATTACATGGTTCTTTTCTTCCGCAGCAAAACTCTTCATGGACGAGAGAGACGGAAAAGTAAACGGCGTAAATACGCCGGTTTCAGAAGAATTCATCGGGGAGCTCCTTGACAATGCGAAGCATGGCTTTGCCTTCCTTAAAAGCGCATGCCTTGATTCTGTACACGGCGGCATGTACTGGTCTGTGTCCTATGACGGAAAGCCATATGACACAACAAAGCACACTTACAATCAGGCATTTTCCATATACGCCCTCTGCGCCTATTATGATGTGACGCGGGATGAAGAAGCCCTGGAGATTGCTCTGGACCTGTATCGAATCATTGAAGGAAGATGCCGGGATGAAGGCGGTTATCTGGAGGCATTTGACAGAGAGTTCAAGCCGTCATCCAACGAAAAACTGTCCGAGAACGGCGTGCTTGCGACACGCACGATGAATACACTGCTTCATGTTTTCGAGGCTTACACGGAACTGATTCGAGTGCTGGCAGGCGTGGAGATAGCTGAAGTGTTCGGCTGCGGCAGTAAGGCAGTAGCCGTTGCTCCGGAGAAGCAGGCACTTATTTTCGAGCTGAGAGAAAGAATGGATGAGATCTTCACTATCTTTACGGAGAAAATGTATAATCCGGAGAAGCATAGAATGGAAGTTTTCTTCGACCATGAATACAGACCGCTGATTGATCTCGTTTCCTACGGCCATGACATAGAAACGTCCTGGCTCATCGACAGAGGGTGTGATGTGATAAGGCTCGTAGATGCTGGGAACGGAACCGGTTCTTCAGAAGATAATGTACTTCTTAAGAAGATGGAGAAGATTGCACGGGATCTTTCATCAGCTATATACCGGACCGGATTTGACGGACATTCGCTCCCTGAGGAGTGTGAGAACGGCATCGTAAAGACGAGCCGCACATGGTGGATGCAGGCAGAGACGCTGGTCGGGTTTCTGAATGCTTACCAGCATGATATGACTCGCACAGAGTATCTTGAGGCTGTCCACAGCGTCTGGGAATATATCTGTGAGTACCAGGTGGATCACAGGGAAGGATCAGAATGGTTCCATGACCTCTATGAGGACGGAAGACCGTTCGAGCATCAGCCGATCGTGGAACAGTGGAAGTGTCCTTACCACAACGGGCGTATGTGCATAGAAGTGATCCGCAGAGGCGTGTGGTGAATGACGGTTTAAACGATTGTGCATCATATAGCGTTTGTGATATGATGACTACAGTGCCAAAAGTATCATTCTGACACCGAGAGGGCGTAAGTACGGAACAATCCGTGATCGACTTTTGGCGTTTTAATCATAAGATATTTCGTAGGTGGGAATAAATCGACAGTGTTTTACGCGGAGTTCTTAAATGGATGAGCATAAATCAGCATATGATAATATGAAGGAGATGACGGGAGCGGAACGCTTCCGTTATTTTCGTGAGTACTACCTTGTAAGGACTCTTGTGATCCTGGCAGCCGTTGCTTTGATATTCCATCTTGTCTGGCATTACACGCATCTTCCCGGAGAGTGCGTCTTTTACGGTTTGGTTTTCAATGATTTGTATGAGGCGGACGGCAAAGCCCGGGCAGTCCGGGATCTGGCGGAGCTGATGCAAGCCGGGGAAGAACAGGTACTGATAGACGAAGGCCATGACACGGGGACGGACGGGGATATGCAGTTAGCGACACTGCTTGCAAATGAGCGTCTGGATCTCATAATTTGTCCGCGCGATACGTTCGTGAAACTTGCAGGAGAGGGAACATTTGTCAATCTCATAGAAGTGCTGGATGAACATATATACACAGAGCTCAAAGAACAGCTGGTATATTGTGCCGGCTATGAGGAGCAGGACCTTTCCTATGCGGAGGACCCTTTCCACGAGGCCGGAAACGGTGCGGGCGAGGTTCTGCCCTACGGAATTGTAATTTCTGAGGGAGAGCGCTACAGCGCAATATCCATGACCGGTGATGAATTTTTATGCGGAATAGTGGCCAATTCACGTCACACCGATAATGCGGAACTTGCCATTACATATTTTATGAGTACAGGAGAGTGAAACATCATGGGGAAAAAGATTTTTGATTCCGGAAACGGATTCAACCAGTTCATGGCACGTATTTTTAATATCATGATATTGAATCTGCTTTGGATGCTTTGCTGTATTCCGATCGTCACAATAGGGGCGTCTTCCGTTGCGCTCTACACAATGACACTCAGGCTGGTGCGCGATGAGGAGGGTTCCCTGGTCAGGGATTTTTTCAAGGCTTTCAAAGTCAACCTCAAACAGACAGTTCCTGTGACGCTTGTGTTCTTTTTCCTGTATACGTTCTGCCTGTTCAATATTCTTACGTTAAGGGGCGGGGAGGGCACCGTCATGGTCCTGCTCGTCGGGAATATCGCGATCCTTGTCATACTCACGGCTCTTTGGGTCTGGATCATTCCGCTGATCGCACGATATGAGAACACACTCGCAGTGCATTTTAATAATGCATGGAGACTGGCTGTCGGACGTTTTCCGTACACATTGACTTTCATTGTCACAACAACCGCTCCTCTTATCTGGGTGATGTACAGTCCGCAGACGTTTCTCTTTGCTTTTCCTCTCTGGTTCCTGCTCGGTGGCGCCGGCGCGGCTGCAATAAACTCCGTATATCTCCGCAAGGTATTTGACGAGATGGAGGGAGTCGGAGAGGATTCCGACAAAGAATGACTTAAGTCAAATCTCTGACTCGGCATTCTCATGACATGAGTCTGTGATGGATGCGCAGAATGAAACTTGTCCCTGACATTTGTAAAAAAACCCTTGATATTGCAAGGAGTTTTTGGTATCATTGTCATGTTCGGAATGACGCAGGAAACAGTTTCGTTCCGTTTTCCTCGATAGCTCAATGGTAGAGCACTCGGCTGTTAACCGAGTTGTTGTAGGTTCGAGCCCTACTCGGGGAGCTGATGCATACTGGAAAGTATGCATCTTTACGTATCAGCGTAATTACGGATCTTTAGCTCAGTTGGTTAGAGCAACCGGCTCATAACCGGTCGGTCCTGGGTTCGAGTCCCCGAAGATCCACTCTGCGACACGGGCTAACGCCCGTTGTTGCAGGATATAGGAAAGAATATAGTATTTCATTCTGGCTCAGTGGTACAGTTGGTTAGTACGCCGCCCTGTCACGGCGGAGGTCGAGGGTTCGAGTCCCTTCTGAGTCGTTTTTCTTTGCCGGCATGGCGAAATTGGCAGACGCAAGGGACTTAAAATCCCTCGAGGTAAAACTCGTGCCGGTTCGAGTCCGGCTGCCGGCACTGCACTGTGCACTGCATGGATTGATAACGGCACTATATATGGTGATGATATTCATTATCATATATAGTGCCGTTATTATGTATTAGATAGCGTGACCTCAGTGCAAAAGGAATGGAGGCCAAAATGGAAAAAGGAAGCCATATAAAAAGTATAGAAAAACAGACCGATAATCGTTTTCTCAACATGTACCATCTCGGGTTCGAAGACAGGGACGGTAATCCGCGGGATTACTACTTCTGCACGCGAAACTCCGAGGAGCGTCTGAAGATAAAAACACATGAGCTGACGCCCGAAGGAATCTGCATATACGCAGTCACCATGGAGGAACATCCCAGGCTGGTCGTGGAACGGGAATATCGATTTCCTGTCGACGAAGTGATTTATCAGCTGCCGGCAGGGCTTATTGATCCGGGGGAGACGCCGGGGCAGGCTGCAGTCAGGGAGATGCATGAGGAGACCGGCATTAGATTTGCAGAATATACCGGCGGTGAAGCCTTCTGCAGGCGGCCGTTCTTTCTTGCACCCGGTTTTACGGATGAGCCGGGGAGCGCAGTGTTCGGCTATGCAGTCGAGATAGGAGAGAAGAAGCTGGAGTCTTCCGAGTGGATCGAAGTCATTTTGGCTGACAAAGCGGAGGTGCGCCGAATCCTTTCCGAAGAAAAGCTCTCGCTCAGGGCGGCTTTTCTTATGATGCAGTTTCTGGCTATGCCGGATGATCAGCCGTTCCGATTCCTTGAGTGCAGATGAGATCCTTGTGATGAAAATGCCTGAAGGCATTGCAAAGCCCTTTTTAATTCAGTAAACTGTAAAGGCACGTTGCGGAATTTTATTTTTCATATTCATCATATACCTACGTCACAGGAATTCTGCGTCAGAGATTAAAAAGGAGATTCATATGAGCCGAAGAGATATAATATGTGTGGTTCTTTCGCTGATCGGGATAGTATATATAGTTTTCGGCAGTCTTCCGTCTCCGGGGGAGATGCAGACGGGACAGAATGCGGCGGAAAGCAGCACTGGGTCTGAAATCGACAGCGGGGACGTACAGGAAGGAACTGATGCCGGAAAGACCGAAGACGCGGGGAAGGCCTCCGCAGAAAAAGAAGCCAACACAGACACTTCAAAACAACAAAGCAATGCGAAAAACAGTGACGATAAGTCACCTGTAATATCCGGCAGCGGCAGCAGCATACCGCCGGCGACCCGGACCGGGGACAGCGCATCCGATCGGGATAAGAATACATCGGATAAGACGAAAAGCGAAGACAGAAGCAGTTCTGAGGATGAGTCATCCGGGAAGCAGAAACTTGAAGCTGGGAGTTTCTTTCAGAAGCTGACTGCTCATGAGGATGTAAAGATACTTATAATAGGTGACTCTATCGGCGCGGGGCTTGGAGCCAGCGACGAAGCGAACCGATGGGATCATCTGCTTCAGATATATCTTCAGAGGAAATACAATATTTCGGTTGATATACAGAACGAATGCTTTGGTGGGTGTACGAGCTATGGGACGTATGTACATCTGAAAGAATTGTTGGATAGAGCACCGAATTATGATCTCACAATAGTGTGCTGTGGACAAAATGATGCGGACGACGGATTTTCAGAGATTTACGAAGCACTGCTTCGAAATATCAGCACAGGGATTCCGAAAAGCTCTGTGATCTGTATATTGGAGAGCACACAGAAAACGATGACGGACAGAATGATGACTATCCGTGATCTTGCGGAGCATTATTATGCGGGGGTAGCGGATACCATCGCGGCGTTTGAAAAAAATTACGATTCCCTGTCGGAAGGCGGTTTTTATCCGAACGATGAAGGACAGGAAATGTACTTCAGAACGATTATTAATATCATAGATCCACTCGCAGTTGCAGGAAACGGAATTAAGATCGGAGCGGCGGATAACACCGCATTCCCCGATCCGGTCAATCCGAATGTAACACAGTATGATGTTCTAAGATTTTATCCTGCGGAACAGTTCGAGAGAACCGATGCCATACGCTATACGATGACATTGCCCTATACGGATGCGGAAGGAGCGGTATGGGATAATATGAGCGGCATGCTGGGAATAGAGATGTATTCACCGGTAGGTGAGTACCCTGTTACAGCGGCGATCGACGGTGAGATCTTGGGAGAGACGAATATCATTAATTACACCGAGCTTGATGAAGCCCGCTATTATAATTTCGGCAGTTTTACAGCGGCAAGAACAATAAGAATCAAATTCGAAACTGAGGAGGCGGCAGACCGGTTCACCGGATTATATGTGAGCTCTGAAGGTTGAGAATAACAGGAAGATAACAGGAAATTCAAAAGCCCCGGCACAGCCGGGGCTTTCTTTAAATTATGCTTTTGTTACCTGGAACCTTTGGATCAAAGAGTATCCATTCTCTTGACGTAGCCCGGATTCTCCGGTTTTGCGATAATCTCGCTTGCGTGGAGGATCTTAGCATACTTATCAACTACCTGGTTCTCGATAACGGTATCTTTAGCGATGAATACTTCTGAGCAGATGACACTGTTCTTGACAACAGCGCCTTCCTCGATTACAACACCGCGGCCGATGATGCAGTTCTCAACAGTGCCGGCGATAAGAGAGCCGTTGGAGATGAGGGACTTCTTAACAGAAGCGCCTTCCACATACTGTGTCGGGCAAGCATCGTTTGTTCTGGTGTAGATCGGCCACTTGTTATTGAACAGGCTGGAAGCTGTCTTAATATCTGTAAGCGTGAGGTTTGCATCGAAGTATGACTTGAAGTCTGTGATAGCTGCGAAGAAGCCTTCGTGCTGAACGCCCTTGATTGTGAGCTCTTCGGAAGCTGCCTTGTCGTTTACGATATTGAACAGGTTGTACATGGAGGATTTCTTCTTAGCTTCATGGACAAGCTGAAGGAAGAGGTCTTTCTTCATGATATAGCTGTTCATAAAGATATTCTTTGTCTTCTTTCCGCCGATGTTCGTCTCGATTCCGAGGACGGTCTTTTCATCGTCAAGCTTAAGTGCTTCTGTGTTCAGATATGCAACATCAGCATTGCTTACTTTATGATAAAGGAGAGTGATGTCTGCGCCGGAAGCGATATGCTCGTCAAGAAGAGTAGCATAATTCTGAGCGAATACCATGTAGGACGGAACGATTACTACATAGTCAGCTTTTACGCGCTCGATAACGCTCTCATTGAAGAGGAAGGAAGCGATATCTGTGTTGTAGATCTCGTTTACTTCTTCCTGATCCGAGAAGAGCAGGGAAACTTTGCCGCGCTTGCTGTTGATACCGTAATGACGGCCTGTGCCAACATGCTCTGCAAGTGAACGAGGATTCTCGCCTGCGAAAATCTGAATTGTCTCAATGTTGGAATTGCTGAGGTTTGACATCGGGAAGTCAATCATTCTATAGCGGCCAACAAATGTAAATGCGGAAACAGGACGGAATTCCTGCATGCCTTCAACTTTAATGCGATTGCCGGAAGTGACAATACCTAATGCTTTAACTGCCATCTTATTTCATCCCCCTTTACACATTTTTTGCAACAAGTACGATCTCATCGCTGTCTGCGGAACCGACAACAGCGTTCTTACCGATCTTGACGCCATCTGCAACGAGTGCACGAGTGACAACAGCGCCTTCTTCGACAACAGCGCCCGGCATAAGGACAGTATCAATGATCTTAGCGCCTGCAGCAACTTTGGAGTTCGTGAAGAGGACGGAGTTGGTAACTTCGCCTTCTACCTCGACGCCCTGGGTGATGTAAGCATTGCTGACACAAGCATCCGGTCCGATGTACTGCGGAAGAGCCGGGGCATCATCCGTGTAGATCTTCCATGTGGTGTCGCCGAGATCAAGCTCGTTCTTCTTGTCAAGAAGATCCATGTTAGCTTCCCAGAGGGAATCAATTGTTCCTACATCTTTCCAGTATCCGCTGAATCTGTAAGCAACGAGCTTGTCGCCCTGTGCAAGGTAAGCGGGGATGACATCGTTACCGAAGTCGTGGCTGGAATCCGGATTTACCATATCTTCAACAAGGATAGCGCGAAGTTTCTTCCAGGTGAACATGTAAATACCCATGGAAGCAAGGTTGCTCTTCGGCTGCTTCGGCTTCTCTTCGAATTCAACGATGTTGAGGTCTTCGTCTGTATTCATGATACCGAAACGCGGAGCTTCTTTCCACGGTACCTCGCGGACAGCGATTGTTGCATCAGCGCCTTTTGCTTTGTGGTAATCCAGCATCTTGTCATAGTTCATCTTGTAAATGTGGTCACCGGAGAGAACAAGAAGATATTCCGGATCATACTTGTCGATGAAGTCAATGTTCTGGGAAATAGCATCAGCTGTTCCGCGATATACATCGAGATCTGCATCAGCTTTTTCACGCGGTGTAAGAACATAGACGCCGCTGTCACGGCTGTCGAGACCCCAGTTGCCTGACTGAGCAACATAGCTGTTAAGCTCAACTGACTCATACTGTGTAAGAACGCCGACAACGTCGATTCCGCTGTTCGCGCAGTTGGAAAGCGGGAAGTCAACGATACGGTACTTTCCACCGTATGAAACTGCTGGCTTGGCAACCTTGTTGGTAAGGTCTTTCAGACGGCTACCACGTCCACCGGCCAGAATCATTGCTAACATTGAGTTTTGCATAATGTGAAACCTCTCTTTCTTTTATATTTGTGAATAATAAAAGCCTGGTCTGTGACTGCAGACACGGAATCGTTAGCGAAAACTCCGTGTCCGTCCAAACTGCCTGCCGCGTGGAACGGCGTTCGGGCAGACAGAAATCTGCCAATCAGGGCATTCCCATGACAGATTTATCACGTTAAATGTATTGTAGCATATTGTGAAGAATTTGAGTAAATAAAATAGCGAATTTGTGCATTTTTTTATAGATATTTTAAGGATAAATAGGTGGAACAGTCAATTTGTTAATTTCGGCTGCTCGTAAAATATCAGGATACAGCAATTTTGCTATGCAAGACAGATGTGAAACAGAGGCGTTCGAAAAAATGACAGAAATGTTATAAAACTATTGCAGATGATTGAAAGAAATCGATGTTTCTGCTATAGTTAAAAAACATATCAAACGAGAGGTAGATTCCTTATGTATTCAGGGAGAAAGTCTTCGTGGCTGAAGCACTGGGACTTCATATTGCTCGATTTACTCGTGTATGAGACATGTTTTTATGTTTCGCATTTTATCCGCAACGGATTAAAATTTCACGCATATGGCAATATATATTTTAATGTAGGCCTTGTTATGGGCCTTTCAAGTATAGCGATAGCCTTCTTTATGGAAGCATATTCCGGGATACTGAGGCGGGATAATTTTACAGAGTTCAAAAAAGTTACTACTCAGGTCCTGATGGTCATTGCTTTTATGAGTATCTACCTGTACTTTAGCGGTTACGGTCCTGCATTTTCAAGGACAGTCTTTATATTTGTGACACTGATTACGATCCCCGCCGATTATTTTCTCAGGACTTTACTGAAAAAGTATCTTCGTGAGCATAATAACGAAAAAAGGGCGCTTCTTATTCTGACATCTTCCGATATTGCAGAAAAGGTCGTCGATAAAATGAAAAGCGACCTTTATAACGAATACGAAATCAAAGGCGTAATTCTGATCGATACGGACAGTTATGCAAACGCATACGCCGCCCGGAAAATTGTGAACGACGGAATAGGCGGAGCTGTCGTGGAAGGCGCGGGCATCCGTGCTGAGGACGTCGACAACAATGTTATTCTGTCCGGTACAGATACGGAGATACCGGTAGTTGACGGCAGCGAAAAGGAGATGATTTCGGACGATGCCTATGAGATAGCAGGTATACCGGTCGTATGTACCTTCAATGACATTTTTAACTTTATGCAGAATCGCTGGGTGGACGGAGTGTTCATCCATGTTTCAAAAGATTATGATGTGCCGCAGGAGTTCATAGACGGATGCCTTGAAATGGGTATCACGACGCATACGAATCTGTCGACGCTTGAAAAAATGGGACAGACGCTGGCGGTCGAGAAAATCGGCGGATATGTTGTCCTGACCAACGCAATCAGAGTCGCGACCACAAAGCAGCTTTTCATAAAGCGCATGATGGATATTGTGGGATCCGTTATCGGTCTGATCCTGTGCGCTATATTTACCGTGACAATCGGTCCGATTATCTATATCAAGGATCCGGGTCCTATCTTTTTTTCCCAGGAACGTGTCGGAAAGAACGGAAAGAGATTCAGGCTCTATAAGTTCAGAAGCATGTATATGGATGCGGAAGAGAGAAAAGCGGATCTCATGGAACAGAATCAGATGCAGGGGCTTATGTTCAAGATGAAAGATGATCCCCGCATCATAGGATCCGGTCCTGACGGAACGAGGCACGGTATAGGATGGTTCATCCGCAAGTCTTCCATCGACGAGTTTCCGCAGTTCTGGAATGTTCTGAAAGGGGATATGAGCCTGGTCGGAACGAGACCGCCGACGGTGGATGAGTGGAAACAATATGAAGCACATCACAGGGCAAGGCTTGCGGTAAAGCCGGGGATCACAGGATTATGGCAGATCAGCGGAAGGTCGGAAATTACAGATTTTGAGGAAGTGGTTGCGCTTGATCTGCAGTATATGAAAGAGTGGTCTATCGGAAACGACATTGTGATTTTGTGGAAGACGATTGTTGCGGTAGTGCAGATGAAGGGACAGTGAGCGAAGTATGGCAAGGGGGCAGTCGCATGGGGTGCGGCGGTCCCCTTTTGCGTTGAGGGGTAGACTTCTCACTATGCAGATAAAAAGATTGCAAGGCTGTCTTACCATTAAATAATGCATCGTCGGGACGCTTTCGCTCGGTCTCGCTGGCAGCGGTACTAATGAATTTTCTGCGTTGACACTTGAAAATTCAAAGTACCGGCCGCTCGACGACGCCGCTCCGATTGCATTATTTATGGTTTCGACAGCATGTAAAATGTTGCAAGTGGAGTGAGAAGTCTGTGTTATTTACTAAAATCTCCCACACTACAGTGTCTTGCGCGCCTCATCGAAATATTGCTATGCAGGGACGCTCCCGCTCGGTCTGGCTGGCAGCGGTACTAATAAAAATTCATCGCTAAGGCTCGAATTTTTAAAGTACCGGCCGCTCGACGACGCCCTGCTTAAGCAATTATTTCGATTTCAGCTTGCCTTGAAGATCAAGCGGGAAATTTTAGTTAATCACAATTGGTTACAGGGGTTGAAGCGCCTTGTGAAAAACAGAGAACGAAAGGGGACCGGCTATGAATAAGATGAATAACAGAGGAATTAGACTGCTTATTACGACAGTGACCGCCTGTGCCTGCGCACTGGGGCTCCTTGCACCGGTCAGTGTCAGCGCTGCCGGCAGCGGGTATGGAGTGGAAGCTTCGATTGAAGCGAATGCAGAACTGACGTATGCGGCAGGGGAGAATGCAAAGTCCGGTGCGGCGGCAAAGGAGAATGCGTGGACTGATGCAGCGGCAGAGGGAGATGCAATGCCCGGTGCAGCGGCAAAGGAGAATGCATGGGCTGATGCAGCAGGGGATACTGCAAAGTCTGATGCTGTAGCAGGGGAAGATACAATACCTGCAGAGGCAGAAGATGCAATAACTGATGCGTCCGGAAATGCTGCAACGACTGATGCGTCAGGGGGTAATGCAACATCTGATGGGGCAGCAGAAGATCCTTCTTCGAACGCCAACCTGCCGGAAGAAGATGCCTTGGGACAGGAAATGGTGCGTGACGAGAGCGAAGCGGAACTTCTTGCGGATGAATCGGCCTCGGAAGAAATTGTCGGTGCATCCGAATTCAGATATGTGAGCGTGACCGGCGGCATCTGTGTGACCGGCTATAACGGGACCGCTGCAAAAGTCACGGTTCCGTCCGCCATCAGCGGTAAGACGGTCGTCTCCATCGGGGAGGAGGCATTCCGACAAAAACCGGTCACCAGTGTAGCGCTGCCGGCGACTCTTACCTCTCTGGGGAAAAAGTGTTTTTACGGCTGCGAAAGCCTCCAGGTCGTGAATCTCGGAAGCTGCCCGAACCTGAAGACGATCGGTGAGGGGGCCTTCTCGTTGTGTAACTCGCTCACAGCGGTCCGGATCCCGGATTCGGTCACATTGATCGGTGATGACGCCTTTTTCGACTGCAGCAGGCTTGAGAAAGTAAAACTCGGCAGCAAGGTTGAGCGAATCGGAATGTATGCTTTCGCTTTCTGTGACAGACTTGCGTCAATCAGTCTGCCTGCGAGTGTTAAAACGGTGGAAATGTATGCATTTGTACAGTGCGATGCACTTGCATCGATCGGTCTGGGAAGTGTAAAGACGATCGGGAACTATGCATTTGCCTTTACGGAGCCTGCTGCACTCAGCATACCCGCTTCATGCGAGTCGATCGGAGTCGGTGCTTTTCATGACTGCCCGGAGTTATCGAAAGTTACACTGCGGGAGGGGTTAGTCAGGATAGGCAGAATCGCGTTTGCAAATTGTCCTAAGATCTCTACAATAACGATCCCTAACAGTGTTACTGCGATAGAGGACGGTGCAATAGGCTGTGCATGGGGATGGGAAACTGAAAGTCTTGTCGGCGCGTCACAGGTGGAAATCTCGGGGGAAGAAATCACGCCTTATGATGCCGAACAGCTTCTTGAGGAGTGGAAAGATTCAGAGGGGGAAGAGCTGACAGGCGCGGGTGAAAATATTAAGCCGAACCAGGCGTTCATTGTCAAGGCTTTTCGCTCAGACGGTCCGGCCGCGAAATACGCTGCCCGCTATAAAATGAAATTTCAGAAGGTTGGTAAATCAATCTCTTCCTGCAGCATTTCGGGTATAAAAAGCAGCTATTATTACAGCGGCAAGGAACTCCGACCTGTGCCGACAGTAAAAGACGGAGCCCTGACATTGAAGGCCGGGACCGATTATACGGTTTCCTATTCTTATAATATAAATATAGGAACGGCAACTGTCAAAGTGACGGGAATAGGCAACTACGGAAATCGTAAGATTCTGACATTTACTATTGCAGCCTATCCGATTTCCGGTGATCGTGTCAGTGCAAAGACCGGAAGCGCGACATATGATTATACAGGCCATGTGAGAAAACCGGTCGCTGTCGTTATGTTCAACGGTACGAGATTGAAGGCAGGAACGGATTACACTGTAGCTTACAGGAATAATGTCAACCCCGGAACTGCGACGATCACTATAACAGGAAAAGGAAATTTCTGCCAGACACGGCAGCTGACATATAAGATCGCCCTGGCGGTACCGACGGTGACCGGCGTGGAGAAGAGAGCTGCCGGATCCATGCGCATCACATGGAAAAAGTATGACGCAGCCGGCGGCTATCAGGTCAGGATCGGGAGAGGAGACGTCTATAAGAATTATACGATCGGAGGAAGCTCGAGCCTGTCCAAAACCATATCGGGCCTCACGCCTAATCAGACCTGGAGAGTGTATGTAAGAAGCTACAAAAAAATAGGTACCAAATACTATTACTCGGCATGGTCCGATAGGCGAACTGTCAGAGTCTGATTTGGTTGCATTTCACGGAAAGAGTGTTATAATCACCATTTAAGGAATCTGATGTCTGTTTTAGGAAAGAAGGTGAGAGGATGCATGATTTCATAGAAAAACCAAGCAGGCTGATCCTCTTTGCGGTCAGCATTATAGCTTTGGTCACAATCATCATTCTGCTGTCAAGAAGCAGGCTGATTAACCTGGGCGGAGAATCGCTTATCAGCGGACACGGAAAACTTACCGTATCTGTCACGCCGACTCCTGCCGCAGTGAATACACAGGATGGAAATGCAAACGATACCGTAACAGAGGAATACGAAGAAGTCTATATCGAAGAGGATACGCCAGTTATCGAGCAGGATACCTGGACAGAAGCAGAAATCGATGATCAACCTGCCGAAGAGCCGACTCAGGAGGAGTTCCTTCCTGAAGGAAATGACGACGCCGGCGGTGAGGAGAACACTGAGGACGGCGGTGCGGAAGAGGTTCCGGCAGAGGAAGAAACCGAGCAATGGGATGAAGTGGATGAGGCCGCCTGAGCGTCAGGAATCAGTCTTCACGGTACACAGTTGGAGGGGAACGAGTGACTATTTATGCAGTGGAAGATGAAGTGATAGCTTTGAACGGTCTGGTTGACAAAATCCGAAAGGTAAAACCCGAGGCCGAGGTCAGAGGATTCAGACTTGCGGGGGAAGCTCTGGAATACGCAGAGAGGTTCCTTTGCGACGTGGCTTTCGTTGATATTAAGATGAGGGATATGGACGGCGTGTCATTTGCCCAAAAACTGATATCTCTCAATCCTAAAGTAAATATTATTTTCACGACCGGATATTCAGAATATATGAAAGAAGCATTTGAAATGCATGCGAGTGGATATATAATGAAGCCGGTTACCGAAAAGGCGATTGAGCGGGAACTTGCCAATCTGCGATACGAGGTACAGAATGTAAAGCTGACGGTCAGAACATTCGGAGACTTCGAGGTATTTTACAAAGGGAAACCTGTACAGTTCCATATGGCTAAAACAAAGGAATTGTTCGCTTATCTGGTCGACAGACGTGGGGCTGTCATGAGCAACCGGGCCATCAGCGCTGTCCTGTGGGAAGATGATTTCGGCGGATTCGGTCATCGAATCAGCCACGAATCGTATTTCAAGAAGATCCGTAGGGATCTGAAGAATACACTCGATTCGATCGGCTGCGGGGATGTCCTTGTACAGGAGTATGGTTCTCTGGGTATTTATCCGAACGCCATAGACTGTGATTATTATCGTTTTTTAGAAAGTGATACAAGCCTGTACAGGGGTGAGTACATGTCACAGTACAGCTGGAGTGAGATGACTCATGCCATGCTTGAGTCGAGAGTTGACTGATGAAGTAATAACCTATTTATTGCGGAGAATCAACATGATACGTGGAAAAAAGATTTTTGCAGCGGCAGTGTTTGCGATAATACTGGCATCATGCGGAAAAGCGGAGCCTGCTCAGAATACGGATGCGGCAGCCGGACCTGCGGAAGAGGCTGTAAGCGACAAAGCAGAAGATATATCGGCTGAGACAATGACGCCGACTGCGACGCCTTCTCAGGAAGCGACGCCGACACCGACTCCCGATCCGGTCTATGTGAGACCGTCTTTTGCAAATGTTGTCTCCGGTCAGGATGCTTATGCTGATGAGAGAGGTTCCTTCATCGGAGTCGAAAATTCGCTTGTCGTCCTCCTGCCGACTGATGAAAACGGCGGGTATGTATGGAATTGTCTGGAGAATGGCGGTGACGGGAATTTCAGCTTTACAGAGCGCGATGTCGACAGAGTTCCCTACACTTATACCAGCGGGAAGTACGGCGGGAAAAAAACTCCGAGAAGTGAAGTTCTCGCGGCTGAATCAAGGAGTGCGGATAGTGCTGCCGAAGAGGCGGTTCCGACCGGAGTCCCCGAACCCGAGCGGGAGGTGCCTGATAATGAGGCGCCGAGTGTTGAGCAGCCTGAGGAATATGTGATTGAAGAGTACGTTGTGGAAGAGTATGATGATGGGTATGAGGACCCTGAAGAATACTACGAAGAAGGGTACGTCGAGGAATACGAAGAAGTATATGAGGACGAGGACGGTAATTTATATGTGCTTACCTCTGCAAAAATCCCGACTTTTCAGGAATCAGGAAGGATAAGCCGCGGAATACGGCCGATGTCTGCCAGTGTAGGCAGCGCGGCAGGCCGGGAAGAGTATACATATGTCTATGCGCCCGGTCGTAAGGAGTTCACATTTACCGCTTCCTCTGCCGGAACATCGGTATACTGTCTTGAGTATACGCAAAATCACAAAAAACTTGATTCGGGTTTTGTACTGTATGCGCATGCGGACGAGAACCTGCATGTGACATTTGATCTTGTATGGTATTCCTTTGCGGATTGCGTTGCTGCCCCGGACGGAGTTCCGGAATTGCAGGCGTCTGTAACGGTAGAAGAGGCTGCAGAGCGGGCGGAGAGCGCTGCGGAGGTATATGATTCGTGTGTGCGTACCAATAATATGATCGGTGCAGCTGCGGAGATGGTAGAAGGTGCTTACTGGGAAGCGTTTGTCATGGATTCTTCGGTAGCCGGTATCTCCGGAAACGGAGGTGCATTCTATCATGAGGACTATGTGGATTACGCATGGGATGTATTCACGATAACTCCTGTCTCACCCGGAAGGACGAGCGCATATTTCATTTACAGGACGGGTGATGATTCAGCCGTGCCTAGAATGCAGGTCGCGGACATTCAGGTGGCTGATGATTTGACTGTAACAACGCATGTGAGAAGATATGACATGGGGGTCGAATTTGACTGAGTCTTTTCGGGTCCGCATGATATGAATAGGAGGAGATGAGAAAAATGAAACGAAGGCTGGCCATCATTGCGATTATGGGTTTATCAGTCTTATTTGCAGCATGTGGAGGCGGAAAGGGAAAGACCACGGGAAATGAAGTTTCGGGAACGGAATCTGCATCTCAGGACTCCTCTGATGTGAGCGTTCCTGAAAACATAAAGAGCGAAGAAAAGGCACAGAGTGATAGCACAGAATCCGTGTCCGGCCATGACAACAGTATATCGACGGAAAATGTCCCTTCAGCAGTTATCTCGGATTTTGAAGAAGCGGCTGCCGGGGTGGAAAAACTTACCGGGGGAAAGTTTACGGAGAAAGAAGTGTGCTATGAGACATACTCATACACTGACGATAACGGATCGTTCAGATGGGACGGTAAGGGACTGGAAATAAATCTGAAGGAAAATCAGACGACCGGGTACTTCTGGACACTCGAGCAGTTCGGAGAAAAAAACTCGTTTGATATAACGACGGATGAGTATGTTGAGGATATATCTGCCGGTACGGAATCAGAGCCGCTCGTAGGAGTCGGCGGGACGCATAAGTACTATCTGACGCCAAGGAAGAGAGGCGGAGATGCTTTTGTACTGGATTATTCCAGACAGAATAGCGACGGTACGAGGAACCCTGGAGTTGTATACCTTCTCTACGCTCACGCGGATGAAGGAGATGAAATCACATTCAGTATCCGCACATATACTATAACGGAACAGTAATGCTTAAAGAATACACTGTGGAAGATTTTTCTGACAGAAGAGAGCTGGCGCTTCTTGCCATGAGGCAGAGCATCTGGAACCGAAGCGTGCGGGATTTTCTTCTGCCCGATGCGTACTACAAGTCATACGATTCTTTCAGTGATATGACGGGGGGAAAGCATTCTCTGACTGTCGAGACTACGCACCGGATCTTGAATTCCTCATCCGGAAGCGCCGGCGACGAACGCGAAAAGGACGCACAGTCAAAGGCTCTGCGATGGCTCTGTGATGCTATGGATTTTCGCGAACTGTGCCGGATTTTCGGAGAGCGCTTCGCGGCAGTTTCCGCGTTCGAGATAAGGAGCGAGTACACGTTTTCCTGCCGGGAACCGAGTCGCGGCAAAAATGCAAACGCCGGAAATGCCTTATCCTATATGCGGATCGAGATTACCTGCGAGAGAGTATACGAGAGTGACAGGACCGCTTTTTGTGAACTTGTCAGGTATAGAGGAGGAGATAATTTCGATCTCTTCTGGGATTCTTTTCCCGATATCAATCACACATTTTCGGACGGCCGTGCGAAAGGATGTAATGTCTTCATGAGAGGATTGATGATTTATGATATTCAATCTGACGGTGTGTCCGAAGGCGTGTATTTTTGCGGAATTCTTCCGGTCGTTATTGCATTTTCAAGAATTGCAGCCTCTCAGTTCGACTATATCAAACCGGTAGAGGAGAAGATTAATGATTTCTCCTGTGACAACGGTGAACGGTGCATCTGGGTAAACCCGGAAGGGGAAGTGCGGTACACTTCCCGGGCAGAGGGGCTTGCTGCATGGGAAGAAACTCTGAGAACCGAAGGGCGATACACTGACGGCCTTGCCGGTGCGGTCATTTCGGCGGCACCCGGGGAGACGCTGCTCGTACCGGAACGGTATATCAGTGAACGGCACAAGGACTTTCTGGAAATGCAGAAGTCGGTGCTCAAGAATACTATACATATTTGAATTACACATGTTATAATTGGTCAGTGTCTGCTAACGTGTAGGAAATGAAGTGCCCGAATACGGGCGCGATGGAATCATCGGGGGAGAAGCGTATGAAAAGGGGCAGAATCCGGATCGTGGTAATCAGTATTTTGATTCTTATCGTTGTTATCGGTCTGGTGATTCGTCAGCTTCCCGGAAACCGAATGAAAAGGCTCATAAAGCAGGGAAATGATCTGTTGCTTGAGCAGGAATATGAGAAAGCGGCGGATGTCTTCACGCGCGCTCTGGATATTGACAGTAAGAATGCGTCTGCTTTTTTTGCCAGGGGCGATGCCTATGCCGGTATGGGAGAGACGCAGAAAGCGCGGCTTGATTATATCAGAGCGGAAGAACTGAACGCGAACATGGCAGGTGCCGTGGAGCAGAAGCTGTCGGAGATGAATGCGCTCGATAAAGCGGGCGAGACGGAGTCTGCTCAGGATGTAAACGAGGCGGACGGAGAGACTTCCGACACTCAGGCAGGAAAGAATACAGACTCAGGTGACGAGAACGGTGCTATTCCGGCAGAAATCCCGGGTCAGGAAAATGAGGTCGTCTTCAATCAGGAGGCAATGAATGCGGCATCTTATGCAGGTGACCCGTCCACATTTCCGTCCCAGACCGAAATGATTCTTGCCGTAGCGGATGTCTACAACACATTTCAGGCTTCGTCGGAATCAAGTACGGTGGCGACAAGTGGTCCGCTGACAATATACTATGACAATGCCGATAACCATATCGCGTGCATTATGGCGCCGGCGGGGACCTATGCAGACCATCTGAATGACTTTGAACACACGCTTAATGCACAATATTATTACAGACTGAAAGAAGACGGGAGTGTCGAACCGGCGTTTATATATCTGTCCGACGATGCGAAAACCGAAGTTCATCTCATGTACTTGTGGGAAGGACGCGTGATCCGCTATACAGGGCCTGTCGATTCTTCGGAATATCAGCAGGATTATAGTCCTGCCCTTACGATAGAAGAGTTCGCTAAGCAGGTACCGCAGGGAGTGTTTGCTGCAAATGCATGCCTTGAACTGCAGTGGATGGGTGTCAACTGAAGTCGGAAGGAGACGAAAATGCAGGGATTATTTGATATGCACTGTCATATTGTCCCGGGAGTGGATGATGGCGCCGGGGATATGAGAATGTCTCTTGCAATCCTCAAAGAAGAAAAAGACAACGGAGTTACCGATGTTATCATGACTCCGCATTTCAGAAGAGAAATGTTCGAAACGGATCGGGATACCGTATTGCAGCGTTTTCTTACTGTGCGCGAAGAAGCAAAGTCCGTGTTTCCGAATATGAGACTCTACATCGGGTGTGAGTTTCACTCCAACATGGATATGGAACAGATCATCGCTTCCGATCCGCTGTTCAGGATGATAGGGACCAGGTATGTACTTCTGGAGTTCTCATCAGCTCATAGCAGATCCTATATCAAGGAGAGGACATACGCGCTCTTGTCAAGAGGGTATCAGCCAATACTTGCTCACGTAGAAAGATATCCTGCACTTGCAAAGGATATTGATCTGGTCGAAGAGCTAAGAGATATGGGAGCATATATACAGGTGAATGCGGATGCCCTGATCGGAAAGGACGGCTGGGGCTTTAAACGGTTCACAGGAAAACTCCTCAAGGAGGGAATGATCGATTTTATCGGAAGCGATGCACATAATATATCTGATCGTGCCTGTCACATAGGAAAAGCCTATGCGCGTGTCGCCCGAAAAATCGGAAAGAGTGAAGCAGACAGGATTTTCATTCATAATCCTGCAGAAATCGTGAGTGCGGCTTATGAACGGCCGTAAGACAGATTTATATGGGCAGACTCCTTTTGTTCTGTGAATCTGATCTCATGCATGGTTGTCTTAGGTTCGTGAAGAAAGAGGGTTTATGATACAAGGTAAGTTAGGCGCGCATGACGCGCTTGGTATATTTATGAGAGTTGCAGAGAACTGGTCAGCTATTTTGCTCGCAACTGTTCTTTGCGCTTCCGCGTTTTTTACATATGGAAAATTCGCTATGCCGCCACAGTTCACCTCAACGGCGGTTATTTGTACTCTTAGCGGAAATACGTCAGAACTTAGTGCAGGACAGCTTGAAACAAGTCTTGCCGGGGATTGCGCTTACGCAGTCAAGAGCCAGGAAGTACTCTCCAAAGTTATATCAGATAAGACTCTCTCCGATACGTATCGGGAGATGGCGGACAAAATTCAGGTCGAATATCCGGAGGGGACGCACGTCGTAGAAATCACGGTAAAGGATAAAAGCTCTAAGACTGCTAAGGAATTGGTTGACGCAGTTGCGGATGCCACTGTTTCCTACGTTTCCGGTGAAATGGGAATCGGCACTGCAAGAGTTCTCTCTTATGGATTTACCGGCGGAAAAACAGTAACGGTATCCCCGACGAAACTCGCGGCCTGGGGTGCGTTGGCTGGATTTATTCTCTCCGTGATCGTGTGCTTATTTAAGGCGTTCCGTGATGACAGGATTCTTTTGCCGGGCGATATCAGATCTGGCGGACTCGAAGTTTTTTCGGTAGTGCCCAGTGAGGAGTGATAAAGTATGGAAAAGATAGTTATCCGGCCGAATTCTTCGGCCGGTCCTCTCAGGAAAAAATCTGTTGAGGAGCTGTGCAACAAAATACTCATGAACAGAGAAAATGCCCGCGTCATTTTATTCCCGGGAATAGGACGGGGCGTTGAGAAGTCCGCATTAACTGTACAGGCTGCGCGGCATATGGCTGAATCTGGAAAGAAGGTCCTGATTATCGATACCGATATGAGAAGAGATAAGCTGGCGGAAATCCTGAAACCTGAGATGACCGGACAGGAAACGATATGCGGGCTGGGAGAATATCTGTCCGGATCGAAAACGATAGACAATATCTTGTGTATGACCAGCGAGTCAGCTCTTTTTGCGGTATTTTCCGGAAAAGCGGACAGTGATCCGACCGAACTGCTTTCCGGTGACAGGCTGCTGGAGCTGGTTAATCTCGGGACACGGTATTTTGATTATATTTTTATTGACTGCTCACCGGCAGATCGATTCAGAGATGCGGAAATCATATCGACCTGTGTGGACGCCGTAATACCGCTTGTTGTATGGGAAAAGGCGGAAGGGCGAGCGGTGAGAAAAGCCGCTGCGGCATTTGCAAAAATAGGAGTGCCGGATCTCGGATGTATTCTGGTAGACGTACCGGCAGGCAACAGTGTGTTCGGCAGGTATTACAGAAAAACCTTAGGGAACAAGTAGACAGCAGTTTTCGGTGACTTTCAAGACGGTATATACCTGAGAGAACCGAGTCAGGAGGAGCTATATGTGTGGAATTGTTGGTTATGTCGGACCTCGTCAGGCTGCCCCGGTCCTTTTGGACGGCCTTTCGAAACTGGAATACAGAGGTTATGACTCTGCCGGCCTGGCAGTAAGAGATGCTGATAAGGTACCGTCTGTCGTGAAAGCGAAGGGCAGACTTCGGGTGTTGTCCGAGAAGACGGATGCAGGTAAGGCTGTGCCGGGAAATTGCGGAATCGGTCATACGCGCTGGGCAACGCACGGCGAGCCGTCCGAGAGCAATGCGCATCCGCATGTCACAGACGACATGAATGTTGTCGCTGTCCATAATGGTATTATCGAGAATTATAAAGAACTTCGCGATAAAATGATCCGCAAGGGATATAAGTTCTATTCTGCGACGGATACTGAAGTAGCGGTTAAGGTAGTGGATTATTACTATCATAAATATAAGATGGGTCCGATTGACGCTATTGCCAAGACCATGGTGCGTGTTCGCGGTTCTTATGCACTGGCAGTTATGTTCAAGGAATATCCTGGTGAGATCTATGTGGCGAGAAAAGACAGCCCGATGATCATCGGATCCGGAGACGGCGAAATGTTCATCGCTTCGGATATACCGGCTATCCTGAATTATACGAGACAGGTCTACTATATCGGCAACCTCGAGATGGCGCGACTCACTGCAGACGGTGCGACATTCTACAATCTTGACGGTGATGTAGTTGAAAAAGAGCTCCATGAGATCGAGTGGGATGCTGAAGCTGCCGAGAAAGGCGGATTTGAGCATTTCATGATGAAAGAGATCCATGAGCAGCCGAAGGCTGTACAGGATACGATCAACGCCTACATCGGAGCCGACGGGAAAGTTGATCTGAGCGTGTCCGGCATTACGGATGAGGAAATCGCTGCGATAACCGATATCAATATCGTGGCATGCGGATCCGCCTATCACGTAGGCGTTGCAGCCCAGTATATTCTCGAGGATCTCGTGCGTGTTCCTGTCCGTGTCGAGTTAGCCAGCGAATTCCGCTACAGAAAACCGATTCTGAGCCCAAATACTCTTGTGGTCGTCATAAGCCAGTCAGGCGAGACAGCCGACTCACTTGCAGCACTTCGCGAAGCGAAGAATCTGGGAGTCAAAACGATGAGTATCGTCAATGTGGTCGGTTCCTCCATCGCTCGCGAGTCCGACTATGTGTGCTACACGATGGCGGGACCGGAAATTGCGGTCGCTACGACAAAGGCCTACTCCACGCAGCTTATTATGAGCTACATCCTGGCTATCAAGTTCGGACAGGTCAAAGGGCTTGTATCGGATGATAAAGCCGGTGAGATGATCAAAGAGCTTCAGACATTGCCTGCAAAGATACAGAGACTTCTCGACGACAAGGAGAGGATCCAGTGGTTCGCTTCAAAGTTCGCAAATGCTCATGATATCTTCTTTATCGGCCGCGGCATAGATTATGCGATCTCCCTGGAAGGCAGCCTGAAAATGAAGGAAATCAGCTACATTCATTCGGAGGCTTATGCAGCAGGTGAACTGAAGCATGGAACTATTTCACTGATTGAGGACGGAACCTTGCTCGTCGGCGTGTTGACGCAGCCGGTTCTCTATGAGAAGACGGTTTCCAATATGGTCGAGTGCAAGAGCCGCGGAGCTTATCTCATGGGTCTTACATCATACGGCAATTACAATATTGAGGATACAGCGGATTTCACGGTCTATATTCCGCGAACGGATGAGCATTTTACACCGACGCTTGCAGTCATCCCGCTCCAGCTCATGGGTTACTATGTGAGCTGTGCGAAGGGTCTTGATGTCGATAAGCCGAGGAACCTTGCAAAGAGTGTAACGGTCGAGTAACAGCATATTCGAACGTTCTTCAAAAACTGAATAGCGGATACCAGTGCCGCACGGTACGGAAACTTGTCATGAACGTTTCCTGTCCGTGCGGCTTTCCTGTGTCACTACTATATATGGTAATCAATTGCATAAAATATCCGCCATATAGAGCGGTCAATTTTTATCATTGCTGACCGGAAAAAAACAAATATTGCTTCATGCACAATGCGAATTCGTCATATTAACGATAATAAGCGAGTTGTTCAGTCAAATGTATAGATAAAATGACGATAAAAAATTGAACAAAAAAGCAGAAAATGGTATAAATATAACAAATTTCACTTTCTTTTAATGCCGCCATGAATTATAATAAACAAAGGAGTTAGTACTTGATGTCCGAATAACATTTCGGACAAATATTTATAGGAGAAAAAGGAGCATAAAGATGGAAAATTTCACTGGCAAAGCAGCTTATCAGGGAATCGCTATCGGCAAGATTGCTGAGATGGTCAAGGCGGATGGAGCTATTCGCAGAGAGCACATCGATGATATAGCATCCGAGCTCGAGCGTCTGCATGCAGCTAAGGAGCAGGCTCTCTCAGAACTTAAGGCGCTGTATCAGAAGGCTCTGAAAGATGTAGGCGAAGCACACGCTGAAATCTTTGAAGTACATCAGATGATGCTTGATGATGATGACTACAACGAGTCCATCGAAGAAATCATCAAGGAGCAGAAGGTCAACGCAGAGTACGCTGTCGCAACGACCGGTGACAACTTTGCAGATATGTTCGCATCCATGGAAGATGAGTATATGAGAGGCCGTGCAGCTGACGTTAAGGATATTTCTTCCCGTCTCGTTGCTGACCTTATGGGCGGCGGCGCTGATGCCAACAACTTCACAGAGCCGATCATCCTTGTAGCTGATGATCTTGCTCCGTCAGAGACAGTACAGCTGGACAAGGATATGGTTCTTGCATTCGTAACAAGAGCAGGTTCCACGAACTCCCATACAGCTATTCTTGCACGTACAATGAACATCCCGGCACTCGTTCAGGTAGATATCCCGAAGGACGTTGACGGAAAGCTCGCTATCGTTGACGGTATGAAGGGCAAAGTCATCATCGATCCGGATGAAGATACACTGGCTAAATATCAGGTACTTCAGGAGAAGGAAGAGGAGAAGAGAAGACTTCTCGATGAGATGAAGGGCAAAGAGACTGTTACAAAGTCCGGCAGACATGTACATCTGTATGGCAACATCGGCGGCGTAGGCGATGTAGGCTATGTTCTTGAGAACGACGGCGAAGGCGTAGGCCTCTTCCGTTCCGAGTTCCTGTATCTGTCCGATACTGACTATCCGTCAGAGGAGAAGCAGTTCCAGGCTTACAAGCAGGTTGCGGAGCTTCTGGCAGGCAAGCAGCTCATCATCCGTACACTGGATATCGGTGCTGACAAGCAGATCGATTACTTCAAGCTTGATAAAGAAGAGAACCCGGCACTCGGCTTCCGTGCAATCCGTATCTGCCTGACTCGTGAAGAAGTATTCATGACACAGCTTCGCGCACTCCTTCGTGCATCTGCATACGGCAATATCGCTATCATGTTCCCGATGATCATCTCCAAGTGGGAAGTCGAGACCTGCCTCAAGATGCTCAATCAGGCTAAGGCAGAGCTTGATGCTCACGATGTACCGTACAAGAAGGACATCTCCGTCGGTATCATGATCGAGACACCGGCTGCTGTTCTTATCGCTGACGAACTGGCAGAGCTCGTAGATTTCTTCTCAATCGGAACAAACGACCTGACACAGTACACATGCGCTATCGACCGTCAGAATCAGCATCTTGAGAGATTCTTCGATGCACATCATCCGGCAGTCCTCAAGGCTATCCAGATGACAATCGATGCAGGCCACAGACACAACACATGGGTTGGTATCTGCGGCGAGCTCGGTGCTGATCCGGAACTCACAGAGGTATTCGTAAAGATGGGTATCGACGAGCTGTCCATGAGCCCGACATCCATCCTTCGCACAAGAAAGATCATCCGCGATATGGATTGATCACATTCTTCCTGAGAATGGGAATCTTCACCCCCACCGGTTTTCCGGTGGGGGTTTTTCTTGCAAAGCAGCGTAACGTGGATTATAATCATATAAAACCAGTAGGAAAGAGGGTATATCTATGAAAATATCTACCAAAGGACGCTACGCACTCCGTATCATGCTGGATCTTGCACTTCATAATTCCGGTGAACTGGTTCCTTTAAAAGACATAGCAAAAAGGCAGGGAATAACCCTGAAATATATGGAGCAGATCATATCTCCGCTCGCAAAAGCAGGATTTGTACAAAGCCTGAGAGGTTCGAGCGGCGGATATCGACTTTCCAGACAGCCATCTGAATACACAGTGGGAAGTGTACTGAGAGTCCTTGAGGGACCACTTGCTCCCACCGGCTGTCTTTCACAGGAAATGAATGACTGTCCGAGAGCTGGCACTTGTGAAACATTGGGATTCTGGAAAGGGCTCAATGAAGTGATCAATAATTATGTTGACAGCGTGACCCTGGAGGATCTGATGAAGCAGGAGCTTACGCGGCAGAACGATTATGTGATCTGAGCTGTCCGGGACCTGTAAAAGTACGGCAACTCTGTTTGTCTCTGAGACATTGAATACATAGAATCAATTGTTTTGGGTATTGACAAGCTTTTTTTCT
This sequence comes from Lachnospiraceae bacterium, assembly GCA_017433725.1. Classification (GTDB taxonomy): domain Bacteria; phylum Bacillota; class Clostridia; order Lachnospirales; family Lachnospiraceae; genus Chordicoccus. The sequence continues at coordinate 35,264 of JAFRGQ010000038.1, read as the reverse complement.
GTGATATAATTCATATAAATTCAGTAGGAAACATCGGAAATACTTTCGGCGTGACAGGAACCTATAAACGCGTCCGGAATTAAGAAAGGAGCAGCTAAATGGCTAAGATTTATCAGGGAGCATCGGAACTCATTGGCGGAACACCTCTCGTTGAGTTTAAAAATATTGAGGAAGAGCTGGGACTGAAGGCACGTTTACTTGCGAAGCTTGAGTATTTCAATCCTGCGGGTTCCGTCAAGGATCGCATTGCGAGAGCTATGATTGAGGATGCAGAGAAAGCAGGCAGACTAGGGCCGGGTTCAGTCATTATTGAGCCGACATCCGGCAATACAGGAATCGGACTTGCAGCTATAGCAGCGGCAAAGGGCTACCGTGTCATCCTGACGATGCCAGAGACTATGTCTGTTGAGAGAAGAAATATTCTGAAGGCTTACGGTGCGGAGATCGTCCTCACGGACGGAGCTCAGGGAATGAAAGGCGCTATAGCCAAGGCGGATCAGCTCGCGGAGGATATTCCGGGTAGCTTTATTCCGGGGCAGTTCGTGAATCCCTCCAACCCGAAGGCACACTATGAGACGACGGGCCCTGAAATCTGGAATGATACCGATGGACAGGTGGATTTCTTCATAGCCGGTGTGGGAACAGGCGGAACACTGACCGGTACGGGGAGATATCTGAAAGAGAAGAATCCTGAGGTGAAAGTTATTGCACTGGAGCCGAAGACTTCGCCGGTCCTCTCGGCAGGTCACGGCGGACCGCATAAGATTCAGGGAATCGGTGCCGGTTTTGTGCCGGATACTCTGGATACAAGAGTTTATGATTCGGTCGTGACTGTCTCAAATGAGGATGCATTTGAGACAGCTAAGCTCATAGCAAAGAAGGAGGGTGTACTTGTCGGTATTTCATCCGGAGCTTCCCTGTATGGTGCAATCCAGTTTGCGAAGGATCCGGCCAACGAAGGTAAGACAGTCGTAGCGATTCTTCCGGATTCCGGAGACAGATACTATTCGACACCGCTTTTTCAGAACTGAGAAAGTTGAGGAATATAAACGCGATTAATAAAATAGTAAAAAATAGTTGACAAAGTCGAACTCTGAGAGTAATATATCTATTGTTGCGAAAGCGACATGATATGTTCGGGTAGCTCAGCTGGATAGAGCGTCTGGCTACGGACCAGAAGGTCGCGAGTTCGAATCTTGTCCCGAACGTCGGAAGGGTTTCATCGAAAGATGGGACCCTTTTTTCGATTTCATGATTCATGTTGGCAGATTGACGTGAGCTGTGTTAGAATGGAGTGCAGGAACAGACACTAAAGGAGTTCGGTTGAAATATGAACAAAGCAGAATTTTTGGGTGGTCTTGCCGAAAAGCTTTCGGAGGACCTCTCACCCGATGCAGTTGAAGAGCAGCTCAACTATTATCGCGGCTACATCGACGGGGAACTGAGCAAAGGTAGGAGCGAGGAGGATATCACATTTGATCTGGGAGATCCTATCCTGATCGCAAGAAACATTGTTGAGTCCCCGCAAAGCTACAGGGTGAATACGACCAATACCTATGAGCAGGGTATGACGGAATCCGAGTATACCGGGACAAAAGGTCTTGCCGGAGAAGAGATCCCTGACGACTATGTGCCGGAAAATGCCAACTCGTATGCAGAGACAGCGCAGAGTTATGCGGAGAGCATGGGGCAGAGTGAAGGAAATACGAGAGGCTATAAGGAACCTGAGAGAAACAGGGCAACATTTGATAACGGTTTCTTTGAAAGCGGTCAGAAACAAAGTCTCGAGACGGGCGGATTTTCCTCGATTTTTAAGCGTGCAGATGGCGGCTTGAACTGGAAGCTTATTTCTATATTGCTTCTTATTTTGCTGGTAGTTGTCGGTATCGTCGCAGTTGCGGCGAAAGTGGTTATAACATTCTGGCCTGTCATTCTAATTATGCTGGTTATCAGTCTCATCTTTTCCAGAACAGGTGGAGGCAGGTAGGTGAACAGGCACTGCAGATAAGCTGCGGTGCCGTTTTTCTTTTAGACGGACAAGCGTTGAACGGCAAGAACGGAGCCTCAGTGAGTGGTTTTTTGGCACGACATGACGAGTGCATGCCGATGCAGATTGTGAGGACAAAATATGGTAAAACTCGATAGAAGGTATATTGAAAGATTGTCGGAGCTTTATCCTACTATAGCGGATGCCTCCACGGAAATTATTAATCTTAATTCTATTTTAAATCTTCCGAAAGGGACGGAGCACTTTATTACCGACATACACGGAGAGTATCAGGCATTTTCCCACGTGCTGAGGAACGGATCGGGTGCGGTGCGAAAGAAAATAAACGAAGTTTACGGGAGAACGCTGCCGGAAAAGGATATACGCGAACTTGCCACGCTCATATACTATCCGAGTGAGAAGATAGAGCTGGTCAAGAAAACGACTGAACTGCAGAGCGAGATGGAAGATTGGTACCGTGTCATGCTGTACCGGCTGATTGAAGTGTGCAAGTATGTTGCCGGTAAATACACGCGTTCCAAGGTCAGAAAGGCAATGCCGGTAGAATTTGCTTATGTCATCGAGGAGCTGATTACCGAGAGGAACGATATCGCCGATAAGGAGCGGTATTATGACTCAATCATAAGCACGATCATCCGGATCGGCAGGTCCGACAGCTTTATTAAGGCAATCGCAGAGCTCATTCGCAGGCTTGTTGTGGACCACCTTCATATCCTTGGCGACATCTACGACAGAGGGTACGGTCCGGACGATATTATGGATTGTCTGATGGATTATCACAGCCTTGATATTCAGTGGGGAAATCATGATATCGAGTGGATGGGAGCTTCGGTCGGACAGAGAGCATGTATTGCAAATGTCATTCGCTTCTGCGCTCGTTACGGCAATCTGGACATCCTGGAGGAAGGATACGGTATCAATCTTCTGCCGCTCGCGCAATTTGCGACAAAGACGTACGGGGATGATCCGTGTACACATTTTCCGATCAAAGATGCTGTGAGCGTCGGGGACGAGCATGAGCTCAATGTAAGAATTTACAAGGCTATCTGTATCCTTCAGTTCAAACTGGAAGGCCAGCTCGTTAAGAGGCGCAAAGAATTCCACATGGAGGATCGGAATCTACTGGAGAAGATTGATTACTCGAATTACACAATCGAGATAAACGGTAAACGATATGATTTGCTGGATCATAATCTTCCGACTGTGGATCCGAAGAATCCCAATGCGCTTTCCTTCGAGGAAGAGTATGTCATGGAGCGTCTTGAGAGTGCATTCAAGAACTGCAGAAGACTTCATAAACATATGGAGCTTCTGCTGAGGAAGGGTGCTCTTTACACGGTATATAACGGGAACCTTCTCTATCACGGCTGTATGCCCCTCACCGAGGACGGCCGGTTCAAGGAAGTGGAAGTTTACGGCAAAAAGTATAAGGGCAAGGAACTCTATGATTATCTGGATATACTTGTACGCCGCGCGTTCTATTCACATGATCAGGAAGCGAAGGAGCAGGGCAAGGATATTCTCTGGTGGATCTGGTGCAATAAGGATTCACCTCTCTTCGGGAAAGAGAAGATGGCGACTTTCGAGCGGATAATGATCGCCGAAAAGGAGACACATGAGGAGAAAAAGACGCCGTATTACGAGCTTCTCGATGATGAAAAGGTCATAACCGGAATTCTGGCTGAGTTCGGACTTGAGGGACCGCATACGCATATCATCAACGGCCATGTGCCTGTAAAGCGCGGCGATACGCCGACGAGATGCAACGGAAGGGTGCTGATCATAGACGGCGGTTTTTCAAAGGCATATCAGGGGACGACCGGAATCGCGGGATATACGCTGATATTCAACTCCTGGGGAATGCGACTCGTCTCTCATGAACCGTTCACGACCATGGAGGATGCAGTGGAGTCCGGAAGAGATATCCACTCCGACAAGGTCGCGGCGGAGCAGTATCCGTTCCGTCTGACTGTGGGGGCTACGGATATCGGTCAGCAGCTCAGGGAGCAGATAGAAGAGCTGGAACAGCTGCTTGAGGCTTATAGGAGCGGTGATATAGTTGAGAAGAATAAGAGAAGAGATTGGTTCAAATAGATTGAGGCAGGGTAATTCATGCTCCACTGGAGCATTGTTACGCATGCTTAGGCACGGCGGATCGCAGCCGCGCATTAAGAAAGGTGCTTCGCACCATGCGCGGCGCGTCAAGAACGCCGAGGAGTTCTTGATGATCAGTTGATAAAGGCAGAAAGCAGACAGACTGTCGGAAGAAGGAGATAAGATGCTGGATTCCAGTACTGTAGTAACCAGAAAACTATATTATGAAGACGCGTACATAAAAGAATTTAAGGCAACGGTCATCTCCGCCGAGGGGAAGGATATTGTGCTTGACGCCACCGCTTTCTTCCCGGAAGAAGGCGGACAGAGCGCCGACAGAGGCGTTCTGGCAGGACGGGAAGTTCTGGATGTACAGATCCGGGAGGGTTACATTCATCATTATCTCGGAGAGTCTGTGGCGGGAGCGATGCTGCAGGAGCTCACGGAGGGTGCCGTCGTCATGGGACGCATCGACTGGGAGCATCGATTCAGCAACATGCAGCAGCACTCCGGAGAGCATTTGTTCTCGGGAACTGTCCATGCAAAGTATGGTTATGACAATGTGGGATTCCACCTGTCGGACAGCGAGGTGACGATGGATTTCAGCGGCGTCATCCCACCGGAAGGTTTGAAAGAAATCGAGGATGTGGTTAATCGGGCGATCTTCCTCAATATTCCGTCAGAAATCGTATTTCTGGAAGGTGAGGATGCCCAACGCGCTGAATACCGCAGCAAGCTCACGCTCACGGAAGCAGTGCGCGTCGTAAGATTTCCCGGATATGACGCATGCGCTTGCTGTGCTCCGCACGTTGCGAGGACCGGGGAGATCGGATGTCTGAAAGTCGTCAGTGCTATAAACTATAAGGGTGGCACCAGGGTCAGCATGCTCTGTGGCCGCCGGGCTATGGAGCTGTTCCGTCATGACCGCGATATACTCGTTATGACCGCCAATTACCTGACAACGAACACAGATGAAGTCTATGAGAGCGTAAATCGTCTCAAGGCGGAGAACACAGAGCTCAAGGCAAAGCTGAAACAGGCAGGTCTTGAACTCATGAGGAGGAAGGTCGATGCTATCCCCGGAAGCGACGGCAATGCGGTCCTGTTTGAATCAGCTGATGCGGATCAGACTGTCATCCGCGAGGCGGTAAATGCGCTCATGGAGAAGATGGGAGGCTTTTGTGCCGTATTTGCAGGCAACGATACAGAAGGCTACCGTTTTATAATCGGGAAGAAGGGCGGAGACGCCCGAATTGCTTCCAATATTCTGCGCGAGAAATTCGGAGCCAGGGGCGGCGGGAAGCCGGTCATGGTGCAGGGATCTGTCACAGCGACCGAGGAGTCTCTTCGGGCAGTGCTGGCGGAACTAAGCTGATTTTACGTTACGATTCTGTTGACTCTTCGAACAAGCAGCTTAAGGCAAGCGGTATACTATTCAAGCGGTAAACATTCGCAGTCCTGACGAGAAACAAAAACCATTTGATAAATTATACTTGCAATTATTGACCATATACAGTATAATCTCTTTTGTCGCTTAGGTGACATACGCTGCTTTGGCACAGGCGGTAGCGCACCTCATTGGTAGTGAGGAGGTCTCGGGTTCGAGTCCCGAAAGCAGCTTAAAAAACCCGGAAGTGTTGATTAACACCTCCGGGATTTTTATATCCTTTAACTTTTAAGTTTTACTTCACTTTTTAATTCTCGAAAGCAGCTCTGCCTTCTTATCTTCGAACTCTTCATCCGTCAGAATCCCGTTATCTCTGAGCTCCGACAGCCTTTTGAGAGCCTCATGAACATCATTTTCAAGCACCTTCTGAGCTGACTGATCCGAGTAGAGTCTCGGCCTTACATAGAAAACGCCCTCCGGGAGATCATCTGCCATCACCGCCGAATAGGACTCGTTCTCATCGTGGAGCGGTATGTAAGACGGAACTGATTCCTCTGTTTTTCTCTTTGATCTCGCTTTGGGTTCAGCGGCGACCGGTTCCGGACTAATATCGTACTCGGAGATATCACCGTTTTCGAAACTATCATTGCTTTCGAAAGTGTTATCGTTTTCGACGGCGGCGTCATCGCCGATGAAAGCGTCATTCTCGTAGGGATCTTTACCCTCCGGTAACCCTGCGGCACCTGACTGGCCGGATTCATAAGCCGCGAGTGTAGCTTCCTCTCTGGCCTTTCCTTCGTTGATCTCGTTCTCGATGACCTTCCTGATTTCAACATGTGCTTCGGACGGCGGTACGAAATCCTCGTCATCGATTTCTCTGGACTCGCCGCTATAACCCTGGCGCTTTTTGAAAGAACCGCGCCGTTTTGCCGCTTTGGCAAGTGCTTTCTCCTCGATTCGTGCGTCGATTTTCCGCTGCTTGATGGCTCCGCTTATTCTGACGATCATACGTACAATAAACAGGATAATCAGTGAAAACGCGCTGAGACAGATGATTTCGTATCCGTTCTGCAGCCTTCCCATGAAACCGCCCGCCATGGCAAACAGTATATTTGCGAGAATTACGACTTTTCGAATCAATGAGCCGATCCGCCCGGGGACGATAAGTGCAAGTAGAAATATCATAATACCCGCGACGGAGACAATCAGGTGTTCCGTGAACATTTCTATGATGAACCCCGGCATTTTTACCAGGGTGCTAATTACTCTTTCCATAATTCCTCCTTTACTCTTAAAATAAATATTACAAATTTGTTACGCGTAAGTCAAGAGATTTACCGTAAAAACAGGTGTAGTATGAACATAAACACAGGAAAAGATACGTTACATGAAAAACCGATATTATCCGGCAGCCCTACAGGTAGAAAAAATTGCAACTTAATTATTGCTATGGTAAGATAATGCATGAGTCAGAAATAGCGACGGACTTTGCAGTCGGTAAGACCGGAGTATCCGCGCAAGAGGAGGTTATGAGAAATGGCTGTAAACGAGACAGACGGCAACGAGAAGAAAGAAGTCGTTTCCAGAAATTTTATTGAATATATAATTGATCAGGATCTTGCGGAAGGCAAGTACGACAAGATTTGTACAAGATTTCCGCCGGAGCCCAACGGATATCTTCATATCGGGCATGCTAAGTCGATCCTTTTGAACTATGGGCTCGCGAAAGAGTATAACGGACAGTTCAATTTGCGCTTCGACGATACCAACCCGACGAAAGAGAAGACGGAGTTTGTGGAATCCATCAAAGCGGATGTTGAGTGGCTCGGCGCTGATTTCGGTGAGCACCTGTATTTTGCATCCGACTACTTTGAAATCATGTACGAAAAAGCGGTTCTTCTGATTAAGAAGGGACTTGCTTTCGTGTGCGACCTCACTGCGGAGGAAATCCGTGAATACCGCGGCACCTTAAAGGAGCCGGGAAAGAACAGCCCTTACAGGGACCGAAGTATTGAGGAGAATCTGAAACTCTTTACGGAAATGCGCGAAGGCAAGTATCCGGACGGATCAAAAGTCCTCCGCGCCAAGATTGATATGGCGTCCCCGAATATCAACATGAGGGATCCGGTCATCTACAGGATCGCGAGACTGTCCCATCACAATACGGGAGACAAATGGTGCATTTATCCCATGTATGATTTTGCCCATCCGATCGAAGATGCGATCGAGGGAATTACGCATTCTATCTGTACTCTGGAATTTGAGGATCACAGGCCTCTGTATGAGTGGGTCGTTGAGCATACAGACTGGGAACATCCGCCGAAGCAGATCGAATTTGCAAAGATGTATCTGACAAATGTCGTTACCGGCAAGCGCTACATCAAGAAACTCGTAGAGGACGGAATTGTAGACGGATGGGATGATCCGCGTCTTGTGACAATTGCAGCGCTGCGCCGCCGCGGCTTTACGCCGGAATCAATCCAGAAATTCGTTGAGCTTGTGGGTGTTGCCAAGGGCGATTCTTCTGTCGATTATGCGATGCTCGAGTATTGCATCCGCGAGGATCTGAAGATGAAAGTTCCGCGCATGATGGCGATTCTCGATCCCATTAAGCTTATCATTGACAATTATCCGGAGGGACAGACAGAACTTCTCGATGCGGATAATAATCTTGAGAACCCGGAACTCGGCAAGAGACAGATCCCGTTCGGACGTGAGCTGTACATAGAGCGTGATGACTTTATGGAGACGCCGGTTCCGAAGTACAAGAGACTGTATCCGGGCAATGAAGTACGTCTCATGCATGCTTACTTTGTAAAGGCGGTGAGCTGTGAGAAGGATGAGTACGGAAAAGTAACGGTAGTGCACTGCACGTATGATCCGGAGACGAAGGTCGGCAGCGGCTTTACCGGACGTAAAGTCAAGGGAACGATCCACTGGGTACCGGCTAAAGAGGCTGTCACGGCGACTGTCCGTCTGTATGAGAATCTCGTCGACGAGGAAAAAGGCGTTTATAATAAGGAAGACGGTTCCCTCAACTTGAATCCGAATTCCCTCACTGTGATCGAAAACGCGAAGCTTGAGCCGGCGCTTCTTCATGCGAAGCCGTACGACAGCTTCCAGTTTGTCCGTTCCGGATACTTTACCGTTGATTCGCATGATTCGAAAGAGTCCGCTCCGGTATTTAACCGTATTGTGAGCCTTAAAAGTTCGTTCAAACTTCCGAAGAAGTAATAAACGGGGGATGCTATGATAAAAGCGTGTATTTTTGATCTCGACGGGACAATTCTGGATACACTTGAATCGGTCGCAAAGGCCGGCAATCAGATGTTGAACGAACTGGGCTTCCCGGCCCAGCCGGTCAGTGATTACCGTTATTATTGCGGTGACGGTGCCAACAAGCTTGTCGAAAGGACTCTGATCAAGGTCGGAGGCTACACAAGAGAGAACTATGAGACAGGCTGTATGCTGAACAGAAAATTTCTTGCCAAAGATCCGTCATTCAAAGTCAGACCCTATGACGGAATCACACGCAACATTATGATCCTGAAACAGGATGGCGTAAAATGCGCTGTGTTCTCCAATAAGCCCGATGAGGCGTGCGTAGCAGCTGTTGAGGGGGCTTTTGGGAAAGGATTTTTTGACTGCATACGCGGGCAGAGAAAAGGATATCCGTTAAAGCCCGATCCTGCGGGAGCAATCGAAGTCGCAAAGGAGCTTGGGGCAGAACCGAACGAATGCCTCTATTTCGGCGATACCTGGACAGACATGCAGACCGGCAATAATGCAGGCATGGTCACTGTGGGCGTACTCTGGGGGTTCAGGGACAGAAAAGAACTTGAGGAAAACGGTGCGCAGTATATCATTGAGCATCCCGATGAATTTATTGATCTTTACGAAAAGCTGAACTGACAGCGGAAAGGAGCCGGTTATGGCAGAATACTCGGAAGAGTGCCTGAATACTTTCCTTGATCTGCAGGAGAAACTTTTTGATTCCCCGGTAGCAGAGACCTTGGATGAAGCGGAGGGTTTTCTTGAAGACTGTATGGCGGACGTCGTCGATACTATAGACGATGTGCGCGATTATCTCGAGGATATGGGGATGGATACGCATGGAATGACCGATGAGGAACTTGAAAATGCATCGGAGATATTCCCGCTTCCGTCCGGAAAATATCTGATTGTCAGTGCATGACACGCTTTCATAGGAAGTGCGGGAGGAGCGAGTATGGAATTTCGAGAATTTTATGATACCGGACAGAGTCGGGACGGAGAACTGAGGCATGAAGTACTGCATGCATGTCTGAAGGCGGTCACAGAGAATAAGGAAGATATACTTTCCTATCTGACTCTTGACCTGAAGGTAAAAAAACCGGAATGCTTATTGTACTATTGCTCTCTGATTGAGCGGCCGCTCAATATCGCGGCGGGGATGGCGGGATCTACGCTCAGACCATCCTGGGAAGTTCCGAAAGCACCTTACATCCTCTCGATGGGACGCACGTATCATGAACCGCACGGACTGGTGTTGATCGATCCGGACAGACATATGCCCTATCTGCATTCATTCGGGGTATATGTCCTTTCCCTTGCGCTCGGCAATTGCACGGTACTTCGGTTCAGAGGACGTGAAACATCCACGGCAGCTTTTCTGACCGACATCATCAATAAATGTGTGCCGGAAGGCTTCGGGGAAATCATATTTGAAGGAGAAGAGTGCCGTATGACGGATCCCGATCTTGTAATAGGAGGACTGGATTTTACGGCAGAATCGGCCGGAATGACAACGGGTAGAGCCGTAGCGGTGTTCGACGCTACAGCGGAGCTTGACAAGAATGCGGAAAAGGTGATTAAGGCCTGGAAACTCAGGGCGGATCTTACGGAAATAGCTCCGGAACTCGTCCTGGTTCCTGCATGCATAGGAGATACGTTCGTCAAAAACTTTAATAAGTGGCACAGACGGAAGAGCGGTATGACAGCTCCCGAAAAGCTCCCGGTCATCGCGTATAATGATGATGAGGAACTGAAACGCCTTCTTGACAGGGAAAAGAATCCCGCTGCTCTTTATATTTTCTCTGAGGACGCCATTATGAAGGAGAGACTCATATCCGATATTCCGTTCCTTACAGGTTGTATCAACGGGACATCTCTCAGACCTCCGGATCTGAGGATCATGAAGGCCAATCTCTTAAAAGAAAAAACACTTACAATGAAATAAAGTTGGGTATATGGCAAGTTTAAAAAGACAAAGGCAGACATCCCGCCTTAGAACACGAAAAAAATCGCGGGCTGCGCTTGCGAAGAGAAACAGGACACTCTGGTTCCTCGGAGCGGCTGCAGCTCTTATTCTATGCGCAGCTGTTATTGTGCATATGGGAATTTCCAACAAGAGAAGTCCGAAGAAGTATTCTTCCATGGTGAAGAATTATAAACCGTTAATTGAACAATATGCAGAAGAAGCCGGAATTCCGGAGTATGTGGATTATCTTATGGCGATCATGCAGGTAGAATCCGGAGGACGCGGAAAAGATGTGATGCAGTCCTCGGAATCCCTGGGTCTGCCGAGGAACACGCTCGATACGGAAGAATCGATACAGCAGGGCTGTGCCTATCTTGCGGAGTGCCTGGAAAGCTGTGAAAGACAGGGTTGTGACACACTCACTGCAGTTCAGGCTTACAATTACGGCGTCGATTATGTAGATTTCGTTGCAGACCGGGGAGGCGTCGAGACGATCGAAATAGCCGAAGAATTCGCAGCGGCGAGATCTAACGGCGAGACAGTCTCTTACAGCAACAGGATAGCAAGGGAATATAACGGCGGCTACCGATACAAGTACGGAAATATGTTTTATGCCGAGCTTGTGAACAGAATAGTACAATCGGAAAAGAAGTAGATATGATAGCACTCGCTTAAGGTGAGTGCTAATTTTTTCTTGACAATTCTGTTCGATAGACTTATTATGTCTATTGCATGAGAAAGAATACTAAATTCCAGTGCAAAGCCATTCCTGCAGAGAGATTACTTTCCTGCGGGAATATGTAATCTATTTAGAAGAGGTGACACTTATGGCAAAGACAGGCAAATTATCAATTAACAGTGAAAATATGCTGCCGATTATCAAGAAATGGCTTTATTCAGACCACGATATATTTGTACGTGAGCAGGTTGCAAATGCATGTGATGCCATCACAAAACTGAAAAAGCTTGAAGGCGTCGGAGAATTCAGACCGGAAGGCGATTACGAGTATCAGGTACATGTTGAAGTCAATCCGGACGACAAGACATTGAAGTTCATCGACAACGGTATCGGTATGACATATGACGAGGTGGAGAAGTATATCACACAGATCGCTTTCTCCGGTGCCAGCGAATTCCTGAAGAAATATGAGGGCAAGACCGATCAGGATCAGATCATCGGACATTTCGGTCTCGGTTTTTATTCTGCATTCATGGTTGCCGACGAGGTTCATATCGACACTTTGAGCTATCTGGACGGTGAGAAACCTGTTCACTGGGAGAGTGACGGCCAGTCCGATTACACGATCGAGGAAGGCACAAAGTCCGGCATCGGTACGGAAATCACCCTTTATCTGAATGAAGATTCCTATGAGTTCTGCAATGAATTCCGTGTCCGTGAGATTCTGCAGAAATACTGCTCCTTTATGCCTATTCCGATCTTCCTTGAGGATGTGAGCGAAGGCGCCAGAAAGCGTGAGGCGGACGAGGACGCAAGACGCGAGGAGAGAAATGCCAAGGCCAAAGCCGAGGCCGAGGAAAAAGGCGAGGAAGCTCCTGCTCCGGAAGTGAAACCCCAGAAATCTCCGATCAACGACACCAATCCGCTGTGGACAAAGATGGCCAGCGAGTGCAAGGATGAGGAATATAAGGAGTTCTACCGCAAAGTTTTCAATGATTACAAGGAGCCGTTATTCTGGATACATCTGAGAACAGAGTATCCGTTCAATCTTCGCGGTATTCTTTACTTCCCGAAGATCAACACGGAGTATGACGCTCTTGAGTCTCAGATCAAACTGTACAATAATCAGGTCTTTATCGCCGACAACATCAAGGAAGTTATTCCGGAGTTCCTGATGACTCTGAAGGGCGTAATTGACTGCCCGGATCTTCCGCTTAATGTATCCCGCTCCGCACTGCAGAACGATGGTACCGTTAAGAAAATCTGTGACTACATCAGCAAAAAGGTCGCTGACAAGCTTGCGGGTATGTGCAAGACACAGAGAGAAGAGTACGAGAAGTATTGGGATGACATTTCCCCGTTCATCAAATACGGCTGCGTGAGAGACGTGAAATTTGCCGACAAGATGATGGACTATATGCTCTTTAAAGATCTTGACGATAAGTATTTAACTCTCAAAGAGTATGTCGAGAAGAATAAGCTTGCCGCCGAGGAGAAGTCCGAAGAGGAGAAGACCGGTGATGAGAACGCTGCTGAGACTGCAGAAGAGACCGAGCAGGATGTTGTCGATACGGCGACCGGCGAGAAGATCGACGAGAAAGAACCGGAAGAGCCGGAGAAATCCACAGTCTTCTATGTCACGGACGAAGTGCAGCAGGCGCAGTATATCGCTATGTTCAGGAAGAACGGTAAGGACGCCGTTATTCTGAAGCACAATATTGATCAGCCGTTCATTACACAGCTCGAGCAGAGGAACGAGAAGCTGAAATTTGCCCGTATCGATTCCGAAGTGGCAGATGATTTCATCGGTGATGAAGAGGTAAAGAAGGAGGATATCGATTCTCTGACAGCAACATTCCGCAAACATCTCGGAAATGACAAGCTTGATATCAAAGTTCAGAACATGAAGGATGACGACGTTGCAGCCGTCATGACGCTGTCCGAGGAGAACCGCCGTATGCAGGATATGATGAAGATGTACGGTATGGGTAATAATCCGTCCATGTTCGGAAGCCAGGAGACGCTGGTACTGAATGCAAATCATCCGCTGGTGAAGTTCGTCCTTGAGCACAAGAAGGCACAGAGCGTACCGGTCATCTGCAAGCAGCTTTATGATCTTGCCATGATCTCGCATAAGCCGCTTACACAGGATGAGATGACTGCATTTGTAAAGAGATCCAACGAAATCATGATGCTTCTTACGAAGTAATCGCAAATGGAGTGTTCAGAGAAATGTCCGCTTAAAAAAGTTGTAGTAAATACGAATGTATTTCGACAACGGACAGTTGAATAAGCAGTGAACAGAGCAAAAACGGGGCTGCCGCAGCAGGTGAAGCCACTACTACATAGCAGAATATTTAAGATGACCTCTGTTATGTAGTTGTTGCACACCTTATTGCGACAGCCCCGAGTGTGTCCAAAGAATATTGACCGCTTCACGGTCGTTTGCTGCGTTTTATACCGCAGTCTCTGATTATTTCAATACGTCCCTGACTAAGCTTTTTCGCCTTATTCTGCCGTCTCCGCTGCGACGCCGCATTGTCTCAGAAAGCCCTGAACATAGACATCCCAGGCGGTGTCGACTGAGCGATCCAGAGTAAATGTCCGGAGCGCTGTACCGGTAGTCAGAAGAAGCTTTTTATTCCGGAATTGTATGTTGAGAAAAAGCCCTCCGATTTCATCGGGATCTGTTGAGAGACCGTTTGAACTTAAGAACTCAGGCAGCATTTCATCAGGCAGGACAAAAACGAACTTGAAGGCCAGAGGCGTGTGTTTTCCTCTGATAATGGAGAAACAATGCTCGCGAAGAAGGCTCCACGGCGTGAGATTCTTGTCATAGAGGACATTCTCTGCGTCGGGATCGTAAAAGTCACGCTGCCAGGTGCCATCGATGCTGAATGTGCAAAAGGTCGTGACGGAACCTTCCGAAAGATTGAAACGGTCAAATGTTTTTGAGAGCAGAAAATGCTTCATAAATTCCTTCGTATCGAGGATGTGAAGGGCTATCATTCTTGTTTCCTCCCGAACTGCATGCTAAGATATAGTTTAGCATACAAAAAGAGGTATGAAAATATGAAAAAGACACTGATGATCATGGCACTTGTGTGTGTCCTGATACTCGCGGGCTGCGGAAAAGGAAGTCAATCTCCGACGAGCGATGAGAGCACGACTTCCGAAGCAGCACAAAACAGCGATATCGAACAGGAAGTAACCGATGAAAGCGAAGAGGAGGCTATGCCGATAAAGGAAAGAGTCAGCCGCAAGGCTGTATCCGGCGCGACACTGACTCGTGAGGATGGGAACGTTTCGTTCGTATATATTATGGCTGACGATTCGGTTGTTTCGGAAGAGGGAGTAAATTTTGGCACGATCCGACGCGAGGATAATGCGCTGGTGGCCGCTGACGGGACGTACGTGGGCATGCTCGGTCTGATTGAATTGTCGCCCTATCGTGATGCGAAGGTGGCGCTCTCTCTTGCGGAGAGAATGGATTCCCGAGTCGGCGTTATGTATCAGGCAATGGTATCGTATATGGTCGGAACACAGGGGTTTACGGCGGAGAATATTCACATGATGGATTGCGGTCTTGATCCGGACCTGCAGATAGAGCAGGTGGAAGCCCTTCTCGGCAACAAACCCGATGTCATTATCATAGCGCCCTGTGATGTCAACAACGTTTCTGAAATCACGGATATGTGCAATAAAAGGGGCGTCCCGCTCGTGTACATCATGAGTGAGCCCGATGAGGCTGAGGAAATCCGATGGAAGTCGGAGAAGATCCGCGCCTGCTATGCCGGACCGGACGGTATCCGATCCGGTTCGGATCAGGGGGCAATCGTTGCGGCATTGCCTAATAAGGGAGATATCAACGAGGACGGCGTAGTAAAATATATTATGCTCCAGGGAGATCCGAATGATCGCACAGGCTGCGCCAGGTCAGAATACTCTATACGTTCTCTGAATGAAAACGGTATCAAGACAGAAATGATTCTGCTTCAGAGGGCTGACTGGGAACGCAAAAAGGCGAAGAAAGTGATATCTGATGCTCTTGAAAAATTCGGTGATGAGGCGGAAGTAATCTTCTGCGGAAACGATGAGATGGCTCTCGGGGCAGCGGAAGCAGTCGAGCAATCCGGACGTAAGAACGGTAAAGATATTTATATTGTGGGCGCCGTCGGGAGCGTAGATGCGATGCACGCTATTTTGGACGGAAAAATGACCGGAACGGTCTTTGACGACTATAAAGCGCAGGCCGAGTGGGCCGGGAACCGCGCAGCATCCATGTTGGACGGAGACGATACAGAAACAGTATTCTACACAAACCCGACAAAGATTACAGCCGGAAACGCTCCTGAAATGATAGAATACTGTGAAAAATAGGTTGTCTGCGGCTGAATTGTGCACAATAAGGTTCTGCTTGTGGACAGAATACAGTTATGCTACAATAAAAATGGTTTTGAAAACCATAAAAATGAATTTTATACAAATTGTGTAGCTTGAGAACAACAGGCACAGACTAATTATGGATACTGTTTGATAATAAAGAATACATGGAGAAATAGTATGAAGTTCAGAGTGGCTATGGACAGTGCAGGTGAACTGTCAGAAGCATTCAAGGGAAAAGATGAATACAGGATAGTACCTCTTACGCTTATGATTGGCGATGAGGAGATTATTGATGACGGAACAATTAACCAGAAAATTCTTATCAAGAAGATTGCCGATTCTCCGACATGCGCAAAGACAGCCTGTCCGTCACCGGAAGCTTATTTCAGAGAATACGACTGCGGTGCGGAGCATGTGTACGGCGTTACAATTTCTGCGGAACTCTCCGGATCTTTTCAGAGCGCTATTATTGCCAGAGACATGTATCTCGATAAATACCCGGATGCAAAGATTCACGTCTTCAACTCCAGATCTACATCCGTCGGTGAAACGATGATAGTACATATGATTACGAAGATGGAGGAGGATGGCGTACCGTTCGACGAGATCGTCGAGACGATTGAAGCCTGGAACGATGAGAAGCTCACTTATTTTACGCTCGATAATCTTGAAACCCTTCGCAAGAACGGCCGTCTCAGCAGATTGAAAGCTTTGGCTGCGACCGTGCTTAAGATCAAACCTATCTGTATCGGGAATCACGAAGGTATCATTGAGCAGATCGATCAGGCCCGCGGATCCAACAAGGCTCTCATAAAGATGGTGGATCATATTGTCGAGGGAACAGCCAATCCGGAGAGTAAGCTCCTCGGAATAAGCCACTGCAACTGCTATGAGCGTGCAGTCATGGTCCGTGATGCAATACTGAAAAGAATGCATGTCAAGGATGTTATACTTCAGGAAACGGGCGGACTTTCGACGGTTTATGCAAATGATGGCGGAATCATTGTTGTCATTTGAATTTCTTCGTGGTATAGTATGGCTTGTGGCATTTTGCGCCGCATCTCTTCCGCAAGAGCGGAACGAAGAACTGTACTATTGTAAAGGAAGGTCAGATTCATGAGCCAGAAAAAGGTCGACGCATATAAAGACTATAAGAAGAACAAGAAAGAGATCCTGAAGAAAGAAAAGAGAGTTGCGAAAATCGAAAAGGGTGTTGTCGCAGCCATCATCGTAGTTTTTATCGCCTGGTTCGGTGTTTCGGCATACCAGATGGCAACGAGACCGAAGGAAGGTGAGGAGACCGCAGTGACAGCTACAGAGGTCAATATGACGGACTATGTAGATTATATCAACGGACTCTCATACGGATATTGATGAAATGAAGAATAAGACCGTTACATTCAGAATGAACTTAATGTAACGGTCTCTTTTTATACTATATGTCTTAGGAACGAAGTTTCCTATGACATAAAAAAAGGAACCGCCATATGACGGTTCCTGAAACATCCGATTATAACTTCACTACGTTTGCAGCCTGCAATCCGCGATTGCCCTGCTGAAGATCAAATGTTACTGCCTGGCCTTCATCAAGTGACTTGAATCCTTCTGCCTGAATTGCGGAAAAATGTACGAACACATCGTTTCCGTCTTCTCCTGTAATGAATCCATAGCCCTTTTCAGCATTGAACCATTTCACAGTACCCTTGTTCATCAGTATTCCCTCCATTTATATATGATAAAAATTGCAGATCAGATTTTAAGGAAAACAAAATTCACTGACTGCCGGATTTATATGGTTGCCATATAAGCTCGGCTTATCAGTGAACTCAACGTTTATTCCATATATCTTAACCAAAATGCATTATAAACTTGAGGAACTTAAACGTCAAGGGAAAATGCCGATTTTTATTTAATTTATCGGCATTTTCGGCATTTTGGGGAGGTTGTTCAAATGTCTCTCCGGAAATATTTCATGTATCAGTTCATATAACAGATTCCGGGTAGAATACCATATGTCCCGATTCGGTATGAGCGAGTCTCCGGTCCACTTGAATTAGCGGAATCTTTCGTGTATTATATGAAAAGCATATTAGAGGTCTGTCTGTGGGCAGGCTGCATGCTGTGGCTATGATACCAGTAAAATGTCGGGAGAACAATATGATAGGAAAACTGATCACAAACATCAAAAAGACACAGGCACCCATAGTAATCGGCTTAGATCCGATGCTCGGATTTGTTCCGGAGTATATCCGGAAAGCAGTAATAAAGGAAAAGGGTGAGACACTGGAGGCAGCGGGAGAAATCATATATCGCTTTAATGAAGGAATCGTTGAAGCGGTCAGTGATCTTATCCCCGCAGTAAAACCACAGATAGCGATGTACGAGCAGTTCGGTATCCCTGGGCTTATCGCATTTAAGCGGACGGCGGAGCTGTGCAAATCCAAAGGGCTGGTCGTTATCGGTGATGTAAAGCGCGGAGATATCGGCTCAACATCGGCAGCCTATGCGACAGCGCATCTCGGCAAGATCAAAATCGGAGATACCGAGATCGCTCCGTTCGACGAGGATTTTGCAACAGTCAACCCCTATCTGGGGAGCGACGGTGTAAATCCCTTCCTCGATGTCTGCAGGGCAAATGACAGAGGTATCTTTGTTCTGGTCAAGACATCCAATCCGTCAAGCGGAGAGTTCCAGGATAAGGAAGCGGACGGTAAGCCCATGTACGAGATTGTCGGGGAGAAGGTAAACGAATGGGCGGAGTCCTGCATGGATGCGTCTGAGGAGGCCTGCGGATATTCCGAAGTCGGTGCGGTGGTCGGAGCTACATACCCGGAGATGGGAAAGAGACTCAGAACAATCATGCCGAAGTCATATATACTGGTGCCGGGTTACGGCGCACAGGGAGGAAAGGGCAAGGATCTTGTTCACTTCTTTAACGATGACGGACTCGGAGCCATCGTCAATTCTTCAAGAGGTATCATTGCCGCTTGGAAGCAGGAGAAGTATGCTTCCTATGGTGAGGCCGGATACGCAGATGCGGCCAGAGAGGCTGTCCTTGACATGAAAGCAGATATAGCTGAGGCACTTGGTTGAAATAAACGTTATGCGGGGAGACCCGAAAGAAAGGAACATAAATGATAAAGGAATTGGCAACCGTGCTCTCTCAGGAGCGCATTGCAGCAGGCATTTACAGTCTGGTGCTGAGAGTTTCCTTTGCGGAAGAAGTTCTTCCCGGGCAATTCGTTTCACTTTATTCGAGAGATGCCTCAAGGCTTCTTCCGAGACCTATTTCAATCTGTGAATCGTCTTCGGAGGAAGGAACTATCCGGTTAGTATACCGGATCGCAGGAGCAGGTACATCGGAGTTCTCAAAGCTTATCGCCGGCGAGAAGATCGAAGTACTCGGACCCCTCGGGAACGGTTTCCCCGTGAAGGAATATGCTGAATGCCGTGTCCTTCTCGTGGGAGGCGGTATCGGTATTCCACCGCTCCTTTCGTGTGCACGAAAACTGACGAACAAGACATTTGCAGTAGGTTACAGATCGGAGACGTATCTGCTCCCGGATCTTGAATCGGAAGCGGATGTTCATGTTGCGACAGAGGACGGTTCGCTCGGGACGCCGGGCAATGTCATAGATGCTATCAAGGCGGATGATGTGAAGGCCGATGTAATTTTCTCATGCGGTCCCAAGCCCATGCTCAGAGCTCTCAAGGCGTACGCGGCAGAAATCGGCATCCCGTGTTACGTATCCATGGAAGAGCGCATGGCCTGCGGAATCGGTGCGTGTCTTGCCTGCGTGTGCAGGACAACGGGAATCGACGGACACTCACATGTCCACAATACAAGAATCTGCAAAGACGGACCGGTCTTTCTTGCCGAGGAGGTGGATCTCACATGACTCATACAGAAGTAACACTTGCGGGGGTCACCCTTAAAAATCCGGTCATGACCGCTTCCGGAACATTCGGATCCGGCATGGAGTACGGAGAATTCGTTGACCTTTCCGCACTCGGCGCTGTGGTAACCAAAGGGGTGGCGGATCGCCCGTGGCCGGGTAATCCCACGCCGCGCATTGTCGAGACCGCATCCGGAATGATGAACGCAATCGGGCTCCAGAATCCCGGGATAGATGTTTTTACAAGCCGGGATCTTCCGTTCCTGCAGAAATATGATACGAAGATCATTGTCAATGTCTGCGGACATTCTACAGAGGAATATCTGAATGTGGTAGACCGCCTCGCAGAGGAAAAGGTCGACATGCTGGAAATTAATATTTCCTGTCCGAACGTGAAAGAGGGCGGTATCGCATTTGGAACGAATCCCGGTTCGATTGAGAAGATTACATCTGAGGTGAAGAGACACGCCAAACAACCGGTCATTATGAAGCTTTCACCGAATGTTACGGATATAAAGGAGTGTGCAAAAGCAGCCGAGAGCGGCGGAGCGGACGTGATTTCCCTTATCAATACGCTCACGGGCATGAAAATAGATATTGAGAGAAGGTCATTTGCACTTGCAAATAGAACCGGCGGTCTCTCAGGTCCGGCTATTAAACCGGTAGCCCTGCGTATGGTCTATGAAGCGGCGCATGCAGTTCGGATCCCGGTCATAGGGATGGGCGGTATTGCCTGCGCGTCGGATGCAATAGAGTTTCTGATGGCAGGGGCGTCGGCAGTTTCGGTGGGAACCGCTAATTTTCACAATCCGTATGCATCCGTCGAGATCGCGAACGGTATACGCGAGTTCCTTGAGAATCACGGAATAGGGGATGTACACGACATAATCGGCTGCGTAGAGTAATGCAGCGGGTCATAGAAAGGAGAACAGTATGGAGAGATATAAAGAGGAGTTCATAGAGTTTATGGTGGACTGCGGCGTCCTGAAGTTCGGCGATTTCATCACAAAGAGCGGACGCAAGACACCGTTTTTCATTAATACGGGCTTTTACCGTGACGGCGGACAGATGTCCCGTCTTGGCGGTTACTATGCCAAGGCAATCGAGCAGAATTTCGGATTGGACTTCGATGTTCTTTTCGGACCGGCCTATAAGGGAATTCCGCTTACGGTGGCAGCAACCATGGAAATCAGCAGAGAATTCGGTAAAGATATCAGATACTGCTCGAACCGCAAGGAAGTCAAGGATCATGGTGATAAGGGCATCCTGCTCGGAAGTCCTATCAGTGACGGCGATAAGGTCGTCATTATTGAGGATGTGACGACAGCCGGAACATCTATCCGCGAAACCGTTCCGATTCTTCGCGCGCAGGGAGATGTGGATGTGATCGGCCTGGTCGTCTCCGTTGACAGAATGGAGAGAGGTACAGGTACAAAGAGCGCACTTAAGGAGATTGAGGAGAGTTTTGGTCTCAAGACTTGTGCGATCGTCACAATGGCTGAAGTCATAGAGCATCTTTACAATAAAGAATACAAGGGTCGTATTGTGATAGACGATACGATCAAGGCTGCTATCGACGCCTACTATGAGAAGTACGGTGCCGAGGCATAAGAGGTAGAGTATGGCAGATAACAGAAAGTATCGTTTCGTGGGCAAAGACTACTCGGAAGGCGGCCGCGCGTCTGTAATTATGGCGGCCATATCATTTGCCCTGTTTCTCGTGGATGCCATCATATCCTTTCTGGCGGAAGGCAAGGCGGGGAGCATTGTCGGGCTGATCGCGATCGGGGCTACCTTGCTGTCTGTCTACGGTTTTTATGTAGGCATGAAATCATTTGCCGATAAGGATGTTTCGCAGAGATTGTCTGTCATCGGATCGATCAGCTGCGGAGTCATTATGATCGGCTGGCTCACGCTGCTTTTGAGAGGGCTTCGCTGATGAATGAACGAATGGAACTGGCTTTGGGCAGAATTGCCGAGATACCCGGTGAGACCTGTGTGCCGGAGCCGTACAGGGATTATTTTCACCGGGTCGCGGAGTTTCTGCTCTCGGTAAGGAAAGAAACCGGAAACTATGATTTATACAGTGATATCCTGCCGGAGAACTACGGCACATCTTATGCCAACCCCGGCTATGCTGCAGGGAAGCTGGGCAGCCCTATGGGACAGCTGCTTTCGGCAGTCTACGCTGAACTGAGAGGAATCATTCCCGCTGTATTCGAGGAGGATGAGGAAGGGATATGTGTCCTGTATGAACTGTTTCTCGAGATTTACGGCGACTTTCAGGATGAGGAGCTTCCGGAATATGAGGGCGTGAAGTCCATTTTCAGATCCTATCTGGAAGACTACATGCCGGATTTCATCGCCGACAGAATCAGACGCCAGGTAGATCCAGAGATGGATTTTTGCAGGGAAATTATAAAAAACGCCGACTTCTCCGATACGGACTATCTTTTCGACTTCGGAGAATATATATCCGAGGATGTAATCGCGTGCGCCGCATATCAGAATTCTCTGCCTGAAGAAAAGATCAGGAGTATGGCTGATACGTTCACGGAAGGTTACCGAATCGGTTTTGTTCGTGCGCGAAAGAGTCTCAAGAACAAGAAAACAGTTCAGATCGTATTCAGTCTCGGATTTGAGCGCATGATGAGATATGCCATCGAGAATTTTGAAAAAATGGGACTTTCGGTCACACTCGTGCGTGCGCCTTATCGGCTGGTGACGAAAACGGCCAACCGTAAAAACGGATACACCGGTGCGATTCCTAACATGCAGTTCGAATACGATCATCAGGAAGACCTGGCTCTTATCATGGATGATGAATATGTGACGAGACGTCTCAGAGCCCTCCGTGAAGGTTACGAGGAAGTCAAAGAACTTGCATATGGCCATGCAGGTCCTGCCGTTCTTGAAACATTCGGCGAGGAGCCGTTCATCCCGGAAGATTGCCCGGACCGAATCACTCTCAGCCCTTTGCAGAAGGAGAAGAGCGTTCGCATGAGGAATGAAGGCATGCAGATCACGCAGCGCTATATTAAGCAGGAGGAGCGTTCCTTTACGATCGTTTCCTTCCCGGTACCTTCGATCGGAAAGGATTTCCGGGAGATATTTGATGAGGTCGTTCTGATCAATACACTCGATAATGCAAAATACGAACAGATTCAGCAGCATTTGATCGATGCGCTTGACAGGGGATATGCAGCCCGCGTGAAGGGTCGAGGGGCAAATGTCACGGATCTCATCGTGCATTTTCATCCTCTTGAGGATGCAAACACGCAGACGGCGTTTGAAAACTGCGTGGCGGATGTGAACATTCCCGTCGGGGAAGTCTTTACCTCGCCGCAGCTCGAGGGAACGAACGGAACTCTTTTCGTGTCACGGGTTTTCCTGAACGGCTATGAATTTAAAAATCTTTCAATCACACTGAAAGACGGAATGATCACGGATTATTCATGCGGGAATTTTGACGATCCGGAGAAGGGCCGTGAATATATTGAGAGCAAGATAATGTTCCACCATGCAACGCTACCTGTCGGAGAGTTCGCAATCGGTACGAACACGCATGCCTATGTCATGGGCAGGAGATACGGAGTCGAGGGACGCCTGCCGATTCTGATCGCAGAGAAGACCGGACCTCATTTCGCGATGGGAGATACCTGCTACAGCTGGGAGGAAGATAATCCGGTATATAATCCCGACGGAAAGGAAATCATAGCAAGGGAGAATTCAGTGTCGTGCCTAAGGCGGACAGATCCCGGAAAGGCTTACTTTGGCTGTCATACAGACATTACGATTCCCTACGAGGAGCTTGAGAGTATAAAAGTGCTGCTTCCGTGCGGAGATGAGATCCCGATCATAGAAAACGGACGTTTTGTTCTGCCGGGTACGGAAGAGTTGAATATCCCGCTTGATAATTTCAGAGAAGTATAGGAAAATGAGGGTTGCTGATTGAAGGAAACAAAGCACTGAACGGAACAAATATGCCGGAATCGGTGCGGAAAGAGGATTATATGGCAAAAATTGGAATCTTGATGGGGTCTGACTCGGATATGCCGGTCATGGCCAAGGCGGCAGCAGTTCTTGACGAGCTCGGCGTTTCTTACGAGATGCATATTATCTCTGCACACAGAGAGGTGGATGAATTTTTCGAATACGCGAAGACGGCGGAAGAGAGAGGTCTTAAGGTCATCATTGCAGGAGCCGGTATGGCGGCACATCTGCCGGGTATGTGCGCAGCGATTTTCCCGCTTCCCGTCATCGGAATCCCGATGCATACGACTTCTTTAGGAGGTCGCGACAGTCTTTATTCCATAGTGCAGATGCCGAGCGGTATTCCGGTCGCGACGGTTGCAATCAACGGAGGGGCAAATGCCGCTCTGCTCGCAGCAAAGATCCTTGCAACATCGGATGCAGAGCTGCTTGAAAAATTGAAGGCTTATTCGGCTTCCCAGAAAGCCGGCGTTATGGCTAAGGATGCAAAGCTTCAGAAGGTAGGATATAAGAACTATACAAAATAAGGCAGCGGTGCTTCGATTAGGAATTTGTCAGCTGACACTGAAC
The DNA here is from genome assembly GCA_017433725.1 of Lachnospiraceae bacterium. GTDB lineage: Bacteria > Bacillota > Clostridia > Lachnospirales > Lachnospiraceae > Chordicoccus. The sequence goes on along the minus strand of JAFRGQ010000038.1, from coordinate 11,012 downwards.
CTGAGTCCCGCACCGTTTCATGCGGGCGAGACTTGAGTGTTTGAAGCAGATAGAAAGGACTTATATGGATTATAAAAGTGCAGGAGTAGATATAGAGGCAGGTTACAAGTCGGTAGAGCTTATGAAAGAGCATGTCAGAAAAACAATGCGTCCGGAAGTTCTCACGAACCTCGGCGGTTTTTCGGGAGCATTTTCCATGGAGAAATTTAAGGACATGGAAAAGCCGACGCTCGTGTCGGGAACAGACGGCGTCGGAACAAAACTCAAACTTGCTTTTCTGCTGGATAAGCATAATACTGTCGGAATTGACTGCGTTGCTATGTGTGTGAACGATATCGCGTGCGCGGGCGGGGAGCCTCTGTTCTTCCTCGATTACATTGCATGTGGTAAGAACTATCCGGAAAAGATCGCAGAAATTGTCAGCGGCGTCGCTGAAGGCTGCATACAGTCAGAGGCTGCCCTGATCGGCGGTGAGACGGCGGAAATGCCGGGTTTCTATCCTGAAGACGAGTATGATCTGGCAGGTTTCGCGGTGGGCGTCGTAGATGAAAAGGATATCATATCCGGAAAGGACCTTGCTGAGGGTGACGTCCTTATCGGAATTGCCTCTTCAGGCGTGCACAGCAACGGTTTCTCCCTTGTCAGAAAAGTATTCCCAATGACACAGGAAGCGCTGAATACATATTATGATGAGCTTGGTAAGACTCTGGGTGAAGCACTTATCGCTCCGACTAAGATTTATGTGAGGGCCCTTCGCAGCGTGAAGGAATCCGGAGTGACGATCAAGGCATGCAGCCATATTACCGGAGGCGGTTTCTATGAAAACGTTCCGCGTATGCTGAAAGAGGGAACGCGCGCTGTTATAAATAAGGACAGCTACGAGATTCCTGCAATTTTCAGACTCCTTCAGAAGACCGGTTCCATCGAAGATCATATGATGTATAACACATACAATATGGGCATCGGCATGGTCCTGGCCGTGAAGCCGCAGGATAAGGAAAAGACGATGGCGGCTATAGAGGCAGCCGGTGAAAAAGCTTATGAAATCGGCAGGATTGTTGCCGGGGATAAGGGTGTTGATCTGGTCTGACCATATGTCTGCTGAATGAGCAGATACAATGAACAGATTTTCATACGGAAGATTTAGCATATAACGAAAGCATCAGATGCTTTCCCGGAGGGAAAAATGGCAAAAACACTTCGCATGGCCGTACTCGTCTCGGGCGGCGGTACGAATCTTCAGGCTATCATTGACAGTATAGCAGACGGAACTATAACGAATGCAGAAATCGTAGGCGTAATCAGTAACAATCCCGGCGTATATTCCCTTGAACGCGCTGCAAAGGCTGGGATTCCCGCTTATGTCGTTTCTCCGAAAAGTTATGATACGCGCGATGCATTCAATGTCGCTCTGAAAGAAAAAATTGACGAACTCAATGTAGATCTCATCGTACTCGCAGGATGTCTTGTGAAGATCCCGGAGATCCTGATCGATGCGTATCCTAACAAAATCATCAATATCCATCCCGCACTCATTCCTTCTTTCTGCGGACTGGGCTATTACGGTTTGAAGGTTCACGAGGCTGCTCTTGCGAGAGGAGTCAAACTGTCCGGCGCTACAGTTCATTTTGTGAACAAGGATCTGGATGAGGGTCCTATCATTCTTCAGAAGGCAGTGGCAGTGGAAGATGGAGACACCCCGAAGATTCTGCAGCAGAGAATCATGGAACAGGCTGAATGGAAGATCATGCCTGAGGCAATCGATCTGATTGCAAATGATAAAATTGAGGTTGTTGACGGGAAAGTTCGTTTCAAGAATTGACAGTCAGGAGGATTCATTATGAAAATTTTAATTGTAGGTTCCGGCGGAAGAGAGCATGCCATTGCCTGGGCTGTCGCAAGAAGCCCGAAGGTGGAAAAGATTTACTGTGCACCGGGAAATGCGGGTATATCTGAGTTTGCCGAGTGCGTCTCGATCGGTGCAATGGAGTTCGACAGGCTCGCTGAATTTGCTGAGGAGAAAGGAATTGACCTCACAATTATCGGCATGGACGATCCGCTTGTCGGAGGTATTGTCGATGTATTTGAAAGCAAGGGCCTTAGGGTATTCGGTCCGAGAAAGAATGCGGCGATCCTTGAAGGATCCAAGGCATTTTCTAAGGAGCTAATGCAAAAGTACGGTATTCCGACTGCCGGATATAAGACTGTCCATTCTGCCGAAGAGGCCAGAGATGCACTCAAAACAACTTCTTTCCCGGTCGTCCTCAAAGCGGATGGGCTTGCGCTCGGCAAGGGCGTTCTGATCTGCAATACTCCGGAAGAGGCTGAGGCAGGTGTTGTAGAAATCATGGAGGACAAGAAATTCGGTTCTGCCGGAGACCAGATGGTCATCGAAGAGTTCATGACAGGCCGTGAGGTCTCTGTTCTTTCATTCTGTGACGGCAAGACGATCAGACCTATGACGAGCGCTCAGGATCACAAACGCGCGGGCGACGGTGATACGGGACTTAACACAGGCGGTATGGGTACATTTTCCCCGAGTCCGTTCTATACGGAAGAAGTGGACGCTTTCTGCAGGGAACACATTTATCAGAAGACTGTAGATGCGATGAGAGCGGAAGGCAGACCATTTGTAGGTATCATTTTCTTCGGTCTTATGATCACAGCTGACGGTCCGAAAGTACTCGAGTACAATTGCAGATTCGGCGATCCGGAAGCACAGGTCGTAATACCCAGAATGAAGAATGATATGATTGAGGTTATGGAAGCGTGTGTGGACGGGAAGCTTGATGAGATTGAGCTTTCATTCGAGGATAACGCGTGCGTATGTGTAGTACTCGCATCCGAGGGTTATCCGGTCAGCTATCAGAAGGGTTATCCGATTCGCGGACTTGAGAATTTCAAGGGTTGTGACGATAAGTTCGTATTCCATGCCGGTACAAAATTCGATTCTGAAGGAAATTTTGTGACAAACGGCGGGCGAGTCCTCGGCGTGACTGCCAAGGGCAAGACGCTTGTAGAGGCGCGTGCAAATGCGTACAAGGCTACAGAACTTGTTCAGTTCGATAATAAGTATATGCGTCATGACATCGGTAAGGCAATCGACGAGGCCTGATAACGGCTGAGTCGCAGCCGGAGAATGAAGAAAGGTGCTTCGGACCACGCGGCGCTGCAAGAATGCAGAGCGTTCTTGATAAAAAAGGCAGAAAAACGGCACTGTAATGAGCAGGGATCTAATATCTACTCATGTACAGTGCCGTATTTTTCTTACTTTTCCAGATTATTAATGACTTTATAAAGAAGTGTATAAAGTGTATGTGATTCTTCTTCTGTGAGAGGTACGCAGGCCCCAAGCTCTGTCGGAATATTTTTAACTTTATCACGCAGTGCCCAACCTTTTTCTGTGAGGGAGACAAGCACGATTCTTTCATCATTGCGGCTTCTCTGCCTGGTCAGATAACCTTTCTCCTGCATCTTCTTGAGCAGCGGAGTGAGTGTACCGTTGTCCAGATACAATTTCTTTCCGAGCTCACCTACACTGATGGAATCCTGATTCCAAAGGACCAGAAAAACAATGTACTGCGTATAGGTTATACCTAATGGTTTAAAAAACGGTGTATAGAGGTTGATTACATTTCTGGCACAGGCATACAACGGAAAACACAGTTGATTCTCCAGCTGTAATGCCTCATATTCAGCGATTTTTGTCATAATGTTCTCCCTGGCAAGGCATGTGATCATACCGATTCCGGAGAGTGAAAAAATCGGTCACCCGTAACAGAGCAGTTAGCCGGAAGGTATGTCTCAGCGCATTCTGAAAATACTGTAAATATAATTATAACAGTTTCTCCACACACGCTTCAACATCTTTCATGTTCTCAGTCGGCTCGAATCGTGCAACAACATTACCATTTCTGTCAACTATGAACTTCGTGAAGTTCCATTTGATGTCAGGATTGTTCTTATAGTCCTTATCAATACTCTTCAGCATTGCACTCATCATAAGTGCTTTCGGCCCTTTACCGAATCCCTTAAATCCCTGCTGACTCTTCAGATATGTATAGATCGGAAGCTCATTTTCACCGTTCACGTCCGACTTCTTCATCTGCGGGAACATCGTGTTGTAATGCAGCTGGCAGAAGGTGTGAATTTCCTCGTCTGTGCCCGGCGCCTGGTCTCTGAACTGATTGCAGGGAATGTCCACTATTTCAAAACCTTTGTCGTGGTACTTTTCATACATGGATTCAATATCCTTGTACTGCGGAGTGAACCCGCATCCTGTCGCTGTGTTGACGACCATGACGACTTTTCCTTCATAATCACTCATTTTGACTTCGGCACCCTTCGGTGCGGGTACTGTATAATCATAAAATCCCATAACTTTTCTCCTTGAGCTAAGCTCGATTATTGTTTTTAACAATTATATTTTACACAATATAAATACAATGTCAAGTGCTTTTTTAAAAATTATGATTAAGACGACAAAAATCGATAACGGATTGTTTCTTAATTCCCATTTATAAAAGTTTTATTTCAGGTGTCTTTTTGGTGTGTGATAGTGTATAATTCTTACAGGTAATTCTCTGCTTCCGTGCAGCGAGAAGCATGAGTGACTATGCCATTACTGAAAGTATGGAGGTGTATTTATGAAGTATGTATGTGATGTATGCGGCTACGAGTACGATCCTGAAGTCGGCGATCCGGATAACGGCATCGAACCGGGAACAGCATGGGAAGATGTACCGGAAGATTGGGTATGTCCGCTCTGTGGCGTAGGAAAAGACGAATTCTCGGAAGTGGAATGACTCTTTGAACTGTGAACAGAACAGGGGGCTGAAAGCAGGTCTTGCCGGATGAACGGTACAGAACTGCATTCAGCCTTCTTATGCATTTAGGCTGAATAAATCACTGTTTTACATATACATTATCCACTTCGATGCGAATTCTCCGGTTTCGGGACAGGATCGTAGTGGGGTTTGAGTGAAGATTACTATAAGGAGAGACGGACGGTATGAAAAAGAAAGCTACAATACTAATAATGGCTCTGATGCTTTCTCTTACAGGCTGTGCCTCCGGGAAAACATCGTCTGCCGGGTCGACAACGGAGAATCCTTCGGCTGTCACAGAGGAAGGATCAGTGAAACAAGAGGATGATTCGGTAAGCGATGCGAGTGTATCGGAGACAAGTACCGTGCAGATGCAGTCAACAATCGTAGACGAGACCCTGACAAGCATGTTGAAACCGCTTGATTCGATCATGGTGGTCGAATTTGTTACGAGCTTTGGTTATAATCCGAATGATCCTGTCGTTTACTGGACAACCATGTATTATTATCTGTGCCTGTACGGACCGCGTGCTTCGGGAACATCCTACGACAAGGACGAGGCATACCTTATCGTCGGGGCGGATGTCGTGCGGGAAGTCGGAAGAGTTCTCTTTGGGGAGACGGTCGTAATGCCGGAAATTCCGGAAACAATTGCGAGAATTTCGTTGCATGATGATGGAAACTATTATGTCAAAAATGACCCGAGACCAGACTGTTATCCGGAATTCGTAAGCGCTGTAAAGAATGATGACGGAAGCTATGAGGCTATTGCTCAGCTGACGGATGTACACGGGAAAATTCTTATAAATCACAGCTTTCATCTGACGCCGAAATCTTCCGTTAACAATTTATTGGGACAACAATACTATTACACTGTCAGTACTGCGGGAGTCGGTTGAAATCTGCGGCTGAAACTGTTATAGTTTCTATATAACAATCACAACGCTGCAGAGGTATTCAAAATCTGCTGTGTTGCCGGAAATCGAGGTCGCAGCTTTTGGTTGTACAGGCGGAAAGGGGCTCCTTATGATTATTGAGATTGACTTTAATAGTGATGAAGCGATTTATCAGCAGTTGTGCAATCAGATTATTTTGGAGATTGCCACTTCGCGTCTGAGAGAGGGTGATAGTCTCCCCTCTGTCAGAGCCCTGGCTGAAGAAGTCGGAGTCAATATGCATACTGTCAATAAGGCCTATACTGTTCTGAAAAACGAAGGGTTCCTTGCCGTGGACAGAAGGCGCGGGGCCATTGTCCTGGTGGATAAGGAGAAGATGAGAGCGCTTCAGGATCTGCGAAACGATCTTACAATCGCGCTCGCCAGGGCGAATTGTAAAAATATAACCATCGATGAGGTGCATGCGCTGATCGATGAGATTTGTGAGGAATATAAATGAAACAGGGATTTACCAACGAGGCATTGTCTGCAATTGAAAAGTCAAAAAAGACGGCGGGCTATTGCAGACAGAATTACGTGGGTACAGAACATCTGTTGGCAGGTCTGTTGAATACTGTTGAGGGAACCGCTTCCATTGTGTTGTCTGAGGCGGGAGTGGTTCCTGAAAAGCTTATGAAACTGATCGACCGCCTCATTGCACCTCAGGGAAATGTCGCGGTCATAGATGACCGTGAGTTTTCTCCGCGCGCTCAGGAGATTCTTGATGAATCACAGCGCATTGCAGGGGAATTTGATTCGGATGAAGCGGGGACAGAGCACATCTTGCTCTCTTTGCTTGGCGACCCGGATTGTGTAGCGGCAAGACTACTTCATACCATGGGGATCGATCTCCGCAAGTTGTACGCGGACACACTTGTCGCTATGGGGAGCGAAAACAAGCTCGGAGAGCAGGATATATTCAGCGGAAAGTTCGGGCCGGAAAGTGATCGCGGAACGCCGACACTGGATGCATACAGCCGTGATCTGACTAAAATCGCTTCAGAAAACGGGCTTGATCCGGTCGTGGGAAGAGAGACGGAGATCACGAGGGTCATTCAGATTCTGAGCCGGCGTACAAAAAACAACCCCTGTCTTATAGGGGAACCGGGCGTAGGAAAGACTGCCATTGTGGAAGGTCTGGCGCAGAGAATCGCGCTCGGTATCGTTCCTGAATCTGTCCGAAATATGAGAGTCGTGATGCTGGATCTTTCCGGCATGGTTGCCGGGACAAAATACAGGGGCGAGTTTGAAGAGAGAATTAAAAATGTTGTCAGCGAGGTTGCTCAGAACCGCAATATCCTCCTTTTTGTGGATGAATTACATACGATCATCGGTGCCGGCGGAGCGGAAGGCGCTTTGGATGCATCCAATATATTAAAGCCTTCACTGAGCCGCGGTGAGATTCAGATGATCGGTGCGACGACGATTGATGAGTACCGGAAGCACATTGAAAAGGATGCAGCGCTTGAGAGAAGATTTCAGCCTGTCATGGTAGAGGAACCTACGAAGGAGGAAACTTTTGCCATACTGAAGGGTCTGAGACCGTACTATGAGAGACATCACGGAGTTGTAATACACGACGAAGCTTTGAGGGCTGCCGTGAATCTTTCGGAACGCTACATTAATGACAGGTGTCTGCCGGATAAAGCGATTGATCTGATCGATGAGGCTGCAGCCAAAGCCAGACTGGGGGATGTCAGAAGTCTGCAGAAGTTGATGTCTGAAGAGCAGAGGCTGCGTACTTTGGCAGAAGAGAAAGAAAAAGCCGTTATTGCAGGCAATCTTGGGAAAGCGCGTGAAATTCAGCAGGAGCAGGAAAAGCTCAGAGAGAAAAATGCTGACGCCCGTAAAAAAATGAGCAGATCTGAAGTAAGCCGCATCCTGTCTGTCAGTGAAAATGACATCGCGGATGTTGTTTCGGATTGGACAAAGATTCCGGTATCGAGACTTGCGGAAGCTGAATCAAAGCGACTCGTTAAACTTGAGGACAAACTCCACAGGAGAGTCATCGGTCAGGAGGAAGCGGTGCACGCTGTCGCATCTGCAGTAAAGCGCGGACGTGTGGGACTGAAAGATCCTATGCGACCGACGGGTTCCTTCCTGTTCCTCGGTCCTACCGGCGTCGGTAAGACGGAGCTGTCCAAGGCTCTTGCGGAAGCTGTGTTCGGATCGGAAGAGAACATGATCAGAGTGGATATGTCTGAGTATATGGAAAAATACAGTGTATCTAAACTGATAGGGTCACCGCCCGGGTATGTCGGCTATGATGAGGGAGGGCAGCTTTCAGAGCAGGTCAGAAGACATCCATACAGCGTGGTACTTTTCGATGAGATTGAAAAAGCACATCCTGATGTATTCAATATTTTGCTGCAGGTGCTCGACGAAGGACATATAACCGATGCACACGGTAAAAGATGTGATTTTAAAAATACCTGCATAATTATGACATCCAACGCGGGAGCACAGGCAATTGTGGACCCGAAGAAGCTGGGCTTCGGAGCGCGAAATGATGCGGCACAGGATTATGAGCGTATGAAAAGCGGTGTGATGAATGAGGTCAGACGCATTTTTAAGCCTGAATTCCTGAATCGAATCGATGAAATCATTGTTTTCCATCCGCTCAACCAGGAAGAGGTTATTAAAATTGTAGGACTCATGGCAAAGGAACTTGTGAACCGTGCAAAAAAAGAGCTTGACATTGACCTGAAGATCACACCGGCAGTAAAGAAAGAAATTGCCAGGGTGGGATTTTCCGAAAAATACGGTGCGAGACCTCTGAGGCGTGCTATTCAGGAAAAAATCGAAAATCCGTTGACAGACTTGGTACTTAACGGTGATGTGTCGAGGGGCGGCAAAGTGACGGTCCGACTTGTGAGAAATGAGATTCGTATAACAGGGGAGGAGGGGCTTCCCGAAAAAGTGGCAGACTGAATGCAGCATTCATATCTCGTTCACGGGATTTGGTGAAGGATTCGGTCAGTGTCAACTGAGACAAATATTGTGTATCTGTGCTTTAAGCACTTTATGGCGCGTGAGCGTTACGTTTAACAAGAGGTGAAATTATGGCGACAATCAAGAATCTGATTCAGACAGAAACAGACGGTAGCATCAGTTTTGGAGATTACGAGCTTCCGGCAAAGAAGAAACTCGCTGATTTTGAGCATCAGGGTGATATCTATAAGGTGAAGACCTATTCTGAGATTACCAGACTTGAGAGAAACGAAATGTTTGTCTATGAATCTGTGCCGGGTACAGCTGTAAGCCATCTCAGATACCTGGATAACGGAATGGAGTTCACTGTCGAAGGACCGAAGGATGCTCAGATAACCGTTGAAGGTGAGAGCGGAACGTATTACAATGTTTACCTGAATAATGTGGAAAGGGCATCGCAGAAGACAAATCTCGGCGGCAAGTTGTCCTTCAGTGTTGAACTTGCAAATGCAGGCGCGGTCAATGTGCGCATCGAAAAAGCATGACTTTGCGGAAAGTGATATATGGCAACAGGTAAAAAGAAAACAGTGTACTTCTGTCAGAACTGCGGTTATGAGTCATCCAAATGGATGGGTCAGTGTCCGGGGTGTCACGAATGGAATACGTTCGTGGAGGAACCTGCAGGAAAAACCGGTCGTGGCAGAAGCAGCAAAACGGGGAACAGGGCGTCAGGACGCCCTGTTCTTATTAAAGATGTTTCCATGGAGGAAAACGAACGCGCGTCCACAGGCATGCCTGAATTTGACCGTGTTCTCGGAGGCGGCATTGTCAAGGGCTCAATGGTTTTGATCGGCGGAGACCCGGGAATCGGAAAGTCGACTATACTGTTACAGTCCTGCAGAAATCTTGCTCTGTCAGGACAAAAGGTGCTTTATATATCCGGGGAGGAGAGCCTCGCACAGATAAAAATGAGAGCTCTTCGGATAGGCGGTGCCGATGATAATATGTATCTTCTCTGTGAAACGAATCTCGGGGACATTCGGGAAGTTATCGAGGAGATGAGACCGGATATCTGCGTCATAGACTCCATTCAGACAATGTATAACGAGGAAGTGGCCAGCGCTCCGGGGTCTGTCTCGCAGGTCAGAGAATCGACCGGCGTACTCATGATGCTTGCAAAGGGATTGGGCATCACGATATTTGTAGTCGGACATGTCACAAAGGAGGGTGCTGTTGCCGGTCCGCGTGTCCTTGAACACATGGTAGATACGGTACTCTATTTTGAAGGCGACCGTCATGCTTCCTATCGGATTCTGAGAGCGGTGAAAAACAGATTCGGATCCACAAATGAGATTGGTGTATTCGAGATGAGAGGAAGCGGACTTGTTGAAGTCCCGAATCCTTCGGAGTATATGCTCAGCGGAAGACCGGAAGATTCATCGGGATCGATTGTGACATGCTGTGTGGAAGGAAGCAGACCTCTTCTTCTTGAAATTCAGGCTCTTGTGGCAAGGACGAATTTCGGAATGCCGCGCAGAACATCTGCCGGAACAGATTATAACAGAGTTAATCTCCTTATAGCGGTTCTGGAGAAACGGTGCGGCGTGGATCTGGGATCCTGTGACGCATACGTCAATGTGGCAGGAGGAATAAGGATCAATGAACCTGCGTTGGATCTGGCTATACTTTTGGCTTTATTTACAAGTTACAAAGATATTTCGGTACCGGACAGCCTGATCGCATTCGGCGAAGTGGGACTCTCCGGGGAGATAAGAGCCGTAAGTCAGGCTGATATTCGGGTGATGGAGGCAAAGAGATTGGGCTTTACCGACGTGATTCTCCCGCGTCCGAACTATAACGCTTGCAAAAAGGTTGAAGGAATTCGCATTATACCGGTTGAGATAGTGCAGGAGGCTATTTCGCAGATCAGAAACCAGTGAAACGGTCTGACATTAGACGGCCTGTAAAAAATGTTTACAGAATTTACTTTATGAAGCTAACGCGGGATAGTGTTTTTAACGATACATGTTTAAACATTATCCCGGATTTTTAGCTGATAAAGGAAAAAAACGAGAAAAAAATAAGAAAATCCAAAAAAAATAGAAAAAAACACTTGCCAAACATTGGGATGTTTGTTATTATTTTATTCGCGCCGCAAAAGAGGCGCAAACAAAAAGCTCATTGATAACTGAACAGCGTAACACATCAAGACTCGAAAATTCTTTACAGTTTCGTAAAACGGAACAAACCAAAAACAGTAATGTAAGGAAACGGGACAGAAACTAACTTTTTAGTCAGTTTAGGAGCTGTCCGGAAATGA
>JAFRGQ010000037.1 GCA_017433725.1 Lachnospiraceae bacterium | reverse complement strand
GTTCCCGGATCTGTGTTGTTCCCATAAAGGACCGTGTAATCCTTATCCTTCGTGAGGGTGACGCCGTCTGTCTTCACAGTGGGCGCCGGTGTATATGCTTTTCCTGAGAACCCATAGGTAAGGCTCACTCCCGAAACGGATGCTTTCTCCAGGCTTGCTGCTTTGATGGTGAACGTGGCGGTTTTCTCTCCTTTACAGTTTCCGGTTCCTGTCACTCTCACGGTCGCGGTTCCTGCGTTCTTATTATTCTCATACCGGACGGTATAATCCGTTCCCGATGCCAGAACGGTGTCTCCGTCCTTTACCGTGACTACCGGCTTTTTCGCAATCCCGTTATAGGTATAGCCTGTCGGTCTCAGTGTAACTGTGCATTCAGAAAGATCCGTTTTTCCATCCGGTCTCTCTCTTGTAAGGGTGATGCTTCCGGAAGTCGTGCGGGGCAGAGTAGTGTATTCTTTTCCGTACTTATCATACATGGTCATCCGCAGGGATCTTTCGTAGATATTCTTTCTTGGGGTTTTTAATACTTGCAGGTTCGAACAACCATAGAATATATAGAGCATTCCTTTACTTTGTATAGATGATGTGTCAAATCCGCTAATATCCAGATTTGTCAGGTCTCTGCAAAATTCAAACATCCTGCTCATATTACGAACTCTCGACGTGTTAAAACTGCTGAGATCAAGATTTTTCAGACTGGAGCAGTGATAGAACATCTCTTTCATATACGTCACTTTCGACGTGTCAAATCTGCTTACATCCAAGTTTGTCAGACTTTTGCAGCCGGAAAACATATCGTCCATATCATACACGTTCGACGTGTCAAATCCGCTAACATCCAGGTTTGTCAGAGCGGAGCAGCCAGAAAACATATATCCCATAAGTGCCACTTTCGATGTGTCAAATCCGCTAACATCCAGGTTTGTCAGAGCGGAACAACCAGAAAACATAGAATACATCCTCGTCACTCTCGAAGTGTTAACTCCGCTTAAATCCAAGTTTGTCAGACCGGAGCAGCCAGCGAACATTGCACTCATCTCTTTTACTCTCGACGTGTCAAATCCGCTTAAATCCAAGTTTGCCAAACCGGAGCAGCTAACAAACATATAATTCATATTCGTCATTCTCGACGTGTCAAATCCGCTTACATCCAGGTTTTTCAGACTGGAGCAGCCTGCGAACATATCCTCCATATTCGTCACGTTCGAGGTGTCAAAGCCGCTTACATCCAGGTCTGTCAGACCGGAGCAGCCAGAGAACATACCCTCCATACTCTTTGCATTCGATGTGTCAAAGCCGCTTACATCCAGGTTTGTCAGACCGGAGCAGCCAGAAAACATATGATACATCGTCGTCAAGTTCGACGTGTCAAATCCGCTTACATTCAGGTTTGTCAGAGCGGAGCAGTTCTTGAACATAGCCCCCATATTCTTTACATTCGAAGTGTCAAATTCGCTAACATCCAGGTTTGTCAGAGCGGAGCAACCAGAAAACATAAAATCCATATTCGTCACGTTCGACGTGTCAAATCCGCTAACATCCAGGTCTGTCAGACCGTAGCAGTAATAAAACATAGAATTCATATATATCACATTCGACGTGTCAAATCCGCTAACATCCAGGTTTGTCAGAAGGTAACAGTTACGGAACATATAGGACATATTCGTCACTTTCGATGTGTCAAATCCGCTAATATCCAGGTTTGTCAGAACGGAGCAGCTAGCGAACATATAACGCATATCCGTCACGTTTGATGTGTCAAATCCGCTTAAGTCCAGCTTTCTAAGGAAGTCGCAGTCTGAAAACATATAAGACATATTCGTCACGTTCGACGTGTCAAATCCGCTTAAATCCAGATTTTTAAGGTAGCGATAGTTGGCAAAAAAGCCACTCGAATCAGCTGGTAAATATACCTTTCCTGATACTATTTTAATTGAGCTGATATTTCTATAAGAATCGGTGATTAAACTATACCAGTTCTTTTCAAGTGTCCCGCCATTTGAATAGAGTTCAACAGCTCCCGTACCCTTGTTATAGGTAGCCGTCACACCCTCCCCGACAACGATGTTCCCGCCGCCTACTTCTTCCTCCTGTAAATCCTGATCGAAATCGTTCTCTAAAATGCTCACATCTTTATCCGTGAGATCTTCAGTCACTGACTCAGTAGAATTCCCGTTAATGGACTCCTGATTGCTTTCATCAACAGAATCCATTTCCGAATCGGAATCATCTGTCCCAGCGGCAGTCTGTGAGTCATCGAATTCCAGAATACTGTCCCCGTCAGAATTCATCTGCGACTCGTAACTTTCTGTTTCAGCGGCAATTTGCTCATTGGCGGATTCCTGAATACTTTCCTCATATGATAAAGTTTCTGAAGCTGATTCCTCATGTGATACAGCTCCTGAAGTTGATTCACTCCATTCGCTCTCACTGTTATCAGAAAGAATGACTTCTTTCTGTTGCATTTCGTCTGCCAGTACGGTCATCCCGGGAGCCGTCATGAGCAGTGCCACAATACAGCTAATAGGAAAAAGCCTTTTAATAGCATTCTTTAACATACTGCACCTTCCCTTTTCTTAAAGAAAAAAGATAGCACGAAAAACAATCATACTACCTTTAATCATCTGATTTTCTAACAGCAACAACATAATTTTATTGTACCATGAACAGTCAGCTGAGTCATGATTTAAAACACATAGACCGGTCGAAAGCTATTTGCCCAGACCCACTCCCCGTCCTTGCAATAACCAGTTAAGACGGCTGTGATGGCGTATTCAGTAGGAAGTTCACAACGCATTACCCGATAGTTTCCGAAATCACCCGAGATTTCGTATTTTTCAAAGTAACCGCTTAAATTGTTCCAGAAGAGGTTTGCTTTTAGGCGATCGGGCGGTAGTTTCTCTATCTGCGTTGTCCACAGAAGGTATTGAATGTAAGTCAGTTCGTCATCTTCAAAGAGGAATCCTTCGTCCGCTACCCAGTAAAGATAACCGTCATATTGAAAAACCCAGATATGGATGTCAGGACGGCACACGAGGAGTGTGCCGTTTTTTACGTAGTTGGCCGGGAGGTTTGGCAGCTCGAATCGACCGGTGCCTGTGAGAGTTGCAACACGATGGACATCCTCCCCCAAGATATAAACCCCGGTCGAAACCGGCTTTGTCAGCGGCCATTCTATCAAAATTTCATATTCTGTTTCAGGATTAACGATACCTGTAGCCGTAAAACCTACATTTGTGTAGTCGTAATCGCAGAGAAAATATTCGTTGACATCGGGACGTGCGGCACCGTAATTGACGTCCAAGACTATCGTGTCTTCTGTTTCTGTCAGACGAATATTAATATTCCTATCTGCTTTATTCCCGGTTTTTGTCTGGCGAAGGGTAACATCCATATCTGCTTCGTTCCTGGTTTTGGTTGGACGAAGAAAGAGTCGAGGCGGAACCTGGCGTCGGTCATATCCGAATGCGAAACCGCGGAGGGTTAGATTGTTATCATGTGTGGATGCCTCGTCGACTTGAAAGCAGAATGAACGGGTGAGATTATTCTCTTTGAGGGGATATGTTATCCGGCCGAAGATGAGGACGGCAAGGCAGATGAGTACAAAGGCAGCCCGAATAACCGAACTCAGAGTTTCGAATCTATGTCTGGTACCGTTTTCCGTACTGGAAATAGGAGTCTTTCGAATCGGGATTTTTCGAATAGGAGTCTTTTGAATAATGGCAAGCACAACCTCGAAGAATCGTTCTTCGCTCAGTTTTCGAAGTACTTCATATGAGCAGATCCCCAATATAGCACCGAGGGTATTGGTAAAGAGGTCATCCGCTTCAGCAAGGCCCCGGACCAGCGTAAGCTGCAGGCTTTCGATGAGCAGCGAGAAGGAGAGGGCGAGGAGAGGGATGAGGAGCCATTTTCTGAGTTTCCCTGAGCTTCTTTTCATAGGAATATCTGATGGTGAAAATGTCGAGGAAACGACAAATTGGCTGTTCTTTCTGACGTAAATTCTTTTTGCCGGAAGATTCGATGCAGGGGATGCCATAGGGTAAATGGATTGGCTGGAGGTTCTGGCGAGGGGCCATTTGCAAAAAAGTTCGCAGAGAAGGAAGCCGAAGGGCATGAACATGATGATATTTCCGGCGATCTCGATGCCTAAGCGGGGGTCTCCGGCGAGGAACTTTCGAAAGGACCAGAAGAGTTCGGATTGAAGGATCTCAAAGGTTTCTGCACGGTTCAGAACGGTGTACCAGAGGACAGTAAAGATGTAGAGGATAAGTACCGGGAGGCTGTCGGTCAGTGCAAGAAGCAGGGAGAGAGCTTTGGGGACTATTTCTTTTGTGAACTTAGTTTTAGGTTCTGTCTTCATGCAGGGGTATCCTTTATTATGGGGAAGCAGAGAATGCTTGAATTATAATTGTATAATAAAGCATGTGAGGATTGAAGACAAGGAGGAGGCGGAGGGGAAAGGGCATTATAGGGAATTTCAAAGTTTCTTGATCGGTGAATGGGGCGGATGGCATTCATGCTGGCGCGGGGATTACGGAAGTGGGGCAGGAGGGGTGGTTTCTTTCGTAAATGGGGCGCCGGCATTCATGTTCACTTGAGCAGCAACAGCCCAATGAAAAATGCTGCCTGCGCTACGCCATTGGTCAGCTGCTCAATCCAGTTTGCCCTAGGGTCCGCGCTGTCGAGAACGAACGCAAATACGGTCATCAGAACCATCCCCAGAAGTCCCGTAGCAAAGAAGATCACAGACGGAAATGAAGTCACGGCTTGGCAGATTGTATGGAAGCTCAGTTTGTCAGCATTTGCAAACAGGGATGCCAGTATGAGGAGGAAGCCTGCGGGCATGAGGATGCGCATTTGGATAAATAGCGGCCATACATTTTTCTTTTGTAGGACAACGATTATTTTCCATAGTACCTTCCCGGCTCCTCCGATGAGGCAGAAGAGAGCTCCGGCCATGAAGAGGAGGCTCGAGAATCTGCGGCCGATGAGCAGCATGCAGGCACCGAAGAAGATTACCGGGAGGCTGTCGGTCAGAGCGAGGAGCAGGGTGAAATTTTCGGGGAGGGTGTCTTTTGTGATTTTGGGTTTGGGTTCTGTCTTCATGTGGGGTGTCCTTTATAAATTGCCGGCAGAGGGTGCTTGAAATATTATTATCATAAGGCATGAGGGGGGTGAAGGCAAGGTGGAAGGAGCAGAGAGAATTATGGGCGGGAAAGTAATAGATTTGAAAGATTGCTTTAGTAAGCCGGGGCAGGCAGATTAGAAACTCCGTGAAGATGCACTTTAAAGAGGTCTCCCCGGAGTTCCTTTTGTTTATTTTCTGCCGCTTATTTATGACAGGTATTTTTATGGTTTGCTAAGGTTGTTCCGGCTTTTTCTATTGTAAAGACCGAAGTCAGAACAAGCTATGCGGACGCAAGCATTTCCTGTATATATTCCATGATGCCGGACTCAGTATTTAAGTCGTATTTTTCTCTAACCGCGACAAAGTATTCCCGGATCGCTTCTTTTGAAATTTCTTCCTGAGAAGGTTCAGATTCTGAATACCCTTCGCGTGCATCAAGCCATGGATTTTCTTTATGGGTTATTCTTTCAAGTGTTTTTCCACCATAGATTCCGAAGGTATTGACAACAAGATCAATTACTTCCTTTTCTTCTGAATCAAGACTGTTTGATTTACCTTTTAACAATTCAAATCTGGGGTCATCAATAGGATCATATCTGAAACTGCTGAACAAATCATAGATTTCAACATAAACAGGACCATGAACCCAGGCCTGACAATTATCGCTGAACAATGGTGTTCCATATTTTGAAAAATATAATCCCTGGATAAAGTACAGGATTTTCTGTAAGGCCAACGGCGTAACCTCTCCTAATCGCTCAAAGATGTAAGATATAACCATAAGCATTTTAGATGGCACACTGAACAATGTCTCTAAATCAGTTATTGCATTAATTGCCTTTTTATATGCAGTATCAGCAAGCTTATCCTTATTACTCTCCAGCAACGATCTCATTACTGTTGTATCAGACAACGCAGCCCTCATTATATCAGAATACTCTTTAGATGGAACCTGCCCTGCAAGGTAGCGTGTAATTGTTATTTCTCCAAAGCCGAGTGCAATTGAAAGAGGGGTCTTTCCTAAGCAGTAAATTTTTCCAAGCTTTTCAATTTCCTCTGATGTAATAATTCCCTCAGCTTTTCGGAATTGTGAATCAATTTCTTTGACGTTGTAGTCCAGAAGCCCGTTTACTCCAACTTCACATCCGCATTCTTTGCAATGAGCTGTTGTAATCTGAAATTGATACTCTTTCTCCCGAATAGTTTTCGTTATCGGTGTTTTCCGGAGTACATATTCTGTTTCTTTTCTGCACTCCAGACAGAATGTCCTCCTTCTTGCTGCCATTTTGTTTTCCTCCTATTCCAATACTTATTTAAAATAGTATGATAACGGGTGATCTTGTTCATGGAAAGAAATAATGAATAAATATTGGTCTGAAATCTTGTTGAATTTAATATAAAGGGATACGGTTCTTTCCTCGTCACCAAAGCGCTCTAACAAATCTATGTCTTTTCCGAAAATGTACAATATCTCATATTCCTTGCCTTTATGATCATTTGGCACAGCGGTAGAAAAATCCATCGGCGTTAACCTTTTGATTATTTCTATTGCGTCCATTTCAGATATCACATAATCGGTTAAAAGCTCCCTGTTTTTTGGACGCGGTGCTATCTGGTATTTTCCCGCATCGATAGCATCCCAGACGCCATGAAGATATAATTCAATATCTTTCTTGTCAAAGTGCATTTATAGTAAGCCTCCTTATCTGACAAATGATCGGATATTAGAAATTTTCTATCATTATAATATCAGAGAAGGAAGCTATCGTCAAGCAAGCATGATAGAAATTATTGTTTTTTCTATCATTGAATCAGATCAAATAATGTACACCACGGCACTGAATAATTTAACGGATTGAGGATAAGATCGTTCAGTGTGTGCGTGGTGTTCAGATTTTTAATTGTTCTGGAATAGCTTTTCCTGCAACTGTATAATGGAAGAAAAATCTGTATGAATAAAGTTGAGAGCATTGACAATGCAGCTACTCCTGCTGATGCGAAAGAGCAGGAAGAAGCTGTACTTTCTGATTCCATTCTATCTTTTTAATCGGGAGAAGGATTTTAAGGAATGTGAGGATGACGATGAGCGGTTGGTTGGGCTTCTCGGTAAAGTCTCACGCCTTGTGAGCAGGCTCATAATAGACGCAAAAACTATGCTTGAAGATGGGCTGGAGCCGGGAAGAGTTGCGAGAATATTTAGGGTGACGGTAGAAGAGCTGGCACAGCTAACAGGAAATGCGGCATGTAATGCGACTATGTGAGGCGGTTAGCAATAACTGGAATGATACGGAACGGATAGAATCATGATTGAAAAGAATTACAGCATCTCAGGAGATGGATTTTTAACGATCGCGCACATCTCCGATCTTCACAATAAGGATGGACGACAGGCAATTGAGAGCATGAGAAACAGAAAGCCGGATATTATTGTAATTACCGGTGACCTCGTGCTCAGGCGAAGACCAACGGACGATATGCTGATCGTGCAAAGCGAGAAGAATGTTCTGCCCTTTTTATCCGAGTGCGCGCAGATCGCACCGACGTATATGTCGCTCGGGAATCATGAGGTGATGTTGAATCAGGATGATTTCGAATTGATTGCGCAGACGGGTGTGGAGCTGCTCGACAATCGCTTTGTGAAGACAGACAAGTATGTGATCGGCGGGTTGACGTCGGCGTATGTGTCGAGGTACAGGAGAGAGCTTGCGGAGATGGAGGCATGGGAGAAGGCGGCGGAAGGAACGAGAGCGGGACGCTACCATATCCCGAAGCCTTTTTGGCGTCCGAGAATGCAGGAGACGGATTATGCGTGGCTGGATACATTTGTGAAAGTACCCCGATATAGGATTCTGCTGTCACACCATCCGGAGTACTGGTGCATGGAGGAGCCGATGCTGATCAATCGAAATATTGATCTCGTGTTGTCCGGGCATGCGCACGGCGGTCAGTTCCGGTTGTTCGGGCAGGGCTTCTTTGCGCCGGGGCAGGGATGGTTCCCGAAGTATACCAGCGGGATTCATCGGGGGAAGTATGGACGCATGATTATTTCCAAGGGAATGGCGAATACTGTGAGGGTAGCGCCGAGGCTGTTCAATCCCACCGAGGTTGTATATATTGAGGTGGTGAGGGGGGAGTTGTGATACTTATTTCGGTGAATTGGAGCGCTTGGGATAGTGTAGAGTGGTCGGATTACGGAAGTAGAGCGGAAAAACTTGATTGCTTCGGTAAATTTCGCTGTTTGGAGTAGTTTGGTTTGGTCGGATTACGGAAGTAGAGCGGAAAAACTTGATTACTTCGGTAAATTGCAGGCACTCGGGGCAGTATGGCATGGTCGGATTACGGAAGTAGAAAGGAAAACTTGATTACTTCGGTAAATTGCAGGCACTCGGGGCAGTATGGCATGGTCGGATTACGGAAGTAAAAGGCAAAAGCTCGATTACTTCGGTAAACTGGTGCCGGTGGTCGAAGAAGGCAGGAACGAAATGCCGAAATATACAGATTTAGACTGCAGGGAGAGACAGAGTTTGATATAATATAGTATTAATGGAAAAGCCGTCTCAGGGAGGGAATATAATGTTTAACGCGATTCATCATATAGCGATCATCTGCAGCGATTATTATAAGGCGATGAATTTTTATCATGAATTATTAGGGTTTGAGATCATTCGGGGAAACCAGCGGGAGCATGACTGGAAGATTGATTTGAAGGTCAATGAGACCACGGAGCTTGAACTCTTTATCAGACCGGACGCACCGTCAAGGCCGTCTTACCCGGAGGCGTGCGGGCTGAGGCATCTGGCATTTGCCGTCCCTTCCGTCGATGATATGGTGAAGATGCTTGAGGAGAAGGGAATTGCATGCGAGCCGATACGGCATGATGACTATACTGGGAAGAAGATGACATTTTTCCGTGATCCGGACGGGTTGCCGCTGGAGATTCATGAGTGATGAGGAGTCGGAAGAACGCAGATTTTCGAGTCTTGACGGGTCTTTGATATGAAGTTATGAGTGAAAGTACCAAAGTCTGATGGGATGCGGGTTTTCGGGTCAGGACGGGTTGCCGCTTGAAATTCATGAGCGAAATACGAAGTCTACAGAGTTCAGGAAATTGCAGGACGCATCATAGTGATTTCAGATGGTTTTCAAGGGTTTTGAAAGAGAGGGATTGGAAATGTCTATACAAACAGTGCTTGTGCTGGCAATCTTGGCGATGTTTGCCGGAGCTATGGTCAGGAAGTGGACCGGAAAAGGTAAGAAATAAGGGATTCTTTCAGAGATGAGTTCAAGTCTCACGAGAGAATAGAATTTTGGAAACAGATAAAGGTGTTAGATGAAAGGGCCTCGGGGAGGCTCTTTTTTTCGTGGGGTGGGTGGGGCTTTGCGCGGAGAGGCAGGAGAGGTAATAGTATTTGATGCAGGAAAAGGGCAATGTTATAATAGATTCCATTGAAGAGCACTTGAGCTATTTTAGGCAGAATACCAGGAGGCACACCATGGACTACCCCTACCCGGACGAACCGCTCCGCATCGTCAAACTTTATAGGGACAGCGTCTGTATGGGAGATGATGTGTGTGCCCCGAACTGCCTGTCCTTCCGGTATTATGAGACGGATCCGCAGGGTTTCATAGAAGAGGTTTTCAGACGTTTGCCGCAAAAGGAAAACTGCATATGGGTCCTGTATGCAGCAGACGAAAATGCCGGAAAATGGCAGAATATCGGTCACATCCTGTGCAGCTCGGACGGCTTCCGCATCGTCCCGGAGACGGAGAGCATTCCTGTCACGCTGTGGGAAGATACGTATCAGACAGTCTTGTGGTGTGAGTATTATGTTCAAAATCGATTTCATGAGCTTGAAAGCGTAAGCGGTTTCTGTGAGGGAGAGCTACTGTCTCGCGTATGGAGGTATCTGATCACGGACAGTCATGAAGAACTCATGAAAAGAAGGTATGAGCGATATGTCGAGGCACATCCTGAAATGAGGGCTTTCTGCAGTTTTGAGTACGACGATGGGGAGGCGAGGGGAGAGATGAGGGAGGCATTTGCCTTAAAAAGCTTTCGTTCCTATCCGGGGATATGTCTCGAGGGGCTGTTTCTGGTTTCGATTTTGCCTGCATCTTATGCGGTCAGAACCGGCAAATGGCTTTTTTTGTTGCTTACCGTTTTCTGCGTGATTTCGTTAGCGGTGTGGGTTTTGTATAATTTTATGTGCGGAGTGCGCATTTCAAATGGCATGTTTCCGCAGAAATCTTCCCGCCACAGGGTCAAATGTTGCGTGTATGATGATTTCGTGCTATCCATCGAAGAAAATGGAAAGCGAAAGCGCTGTAGGTCAAGCCGTCTGGTGGATATTGTAGAGTCCGGTAAATACATGTTTCTTCTGTATGAGAAGGGCAGATGTATTGTGCTTGACCGGCAGATAGGCAGGCAGCAGGGGAAGAATATGGAGATGGCAGCGGCGTTTCGGAGCTGGAGGCACAGCGTGTTCAGGAGGGAAGACGGTGTGCAGAGGGCTGTCGGATTTGGCTTGATTGTTGTCTTTTTGATTGTGTTGTTTGCGCTACTCTCGTGGGAGTATGGGCGCGAGTGAGTGCGCGGAGTGTATTGTGATTGCAAACGTAAGGAAACTGACCGGAGAGAGACGAGGATTATTACGTGGGCTTTGATGAGTCGGCAAGAAGGTGCGAAAATTATTACGTGGACTATGATGAGCCAGCCTGAGTGTATAAGGATTACTACGTGGGCTTAGATGAGTCGGCAAGAAGGTACGAGGATAATTATGCAGTCGCAGCTGAGACAGCATGAGGATTATTGCTTAGAATTGGGTGAAACCGCGTAAAGATTATTACGCTGGTGTGGAAATAACAGAGGTAAGGAAATGGCGAATACACATCGATCAGGCAGAACAAATACAGGACATCCGTCCGCCATTGCAATCTTGATCATACTTGGGCTTGGTGCGGCGGTGACCGCGCTGCGCATTTATATTGGGTACGGCATCCCCGTGTATCTGCGGGGACAATATATGGCGGATGATTTTCTGATGGTGCGCTATGCGGAATCTCTGCTGAAGGGAGAATGGCTGGGAGAATTTCGCGGCGCGACGCTCACGAAGGTCGTTGGGTATTCCGCGTATCTCGCAATCATGTCGAAACTCGGGATTCCCTATTCTCTGGGAAATACGGTGTTTTATTGCCTGTGCGTGCTGCTTTTCTGTGTAGCTCTCTACAAGCTGTTTCCGAACCTCTATGTCGGATTTTTTATGTATGTCTATCTGCTGTTTTCGCCAATTATGTTCAATAAGGATGCTATACAGAAGATTTATCGGGCCGGCTTTCAGTCGTCTGTGACGCTTCTGCTCATCGCGGCGATCATCGGAGTGTACGGTACTATTTTGAGGAGACAGCATGTTGTGAGGACGATTCTGTGGTCTCTGCTTGCAAGTGTGTCGCTGACTGTCTTCTGGTTCACGAAGGAGGACGGGATATGGCTGACGCCGTTTGTGGTATGCGGTCTGGGAATTGCGGCGGTGGTGTTGTTTACCGGAGATAATAAGTCGTCGAATGGGTACGGTGTCTGGTCCGGTGGCGGAGACGGATCCGGCAGGGGGCGTAATAAGCCGTCGGGAAGTTCCGGTGCGTTCGGAGGCGGATTTGGAGGCGGAGGTAATAAGCCGTCGCATGGACGCGTCCCACACAGCAAGGCTTATGTAATCACATGCTGCATCTGCTTTTTGTTGCCGGCGGTGAGCCTTTTGGCGGCTTCATTTGCAATACGATTCACCAATAATCGGCATTACGGGGAGTTCGCTGTGACGGACCGCAACGACACGTATTACAGCAAGGTGATGAGTGACCTGTATCATATTGATGACGGGCAGCAGTCGCTGATTATATGGCTGTCGAGGGACGGACTCGAGAAGGCGTTCGAGGTAAGCCCGACTCTGGCGGAGACGAAGCCGTATATCGACGGGATGTATCAGGGTTCGTGGGCGGTCACGACCGACGGGGAAATGCACGGTGACGGCATTTACTGGGCGCTGCGCGAGGCCGTGGAGGCAAACGGACTCTACGAGAAGGGCGGTGCCGTTGTCAATGAGTATTATAAGAAGGTCCATGAGGAGTTGACGGCTGCATTCAAAGACGGACGGCTGCCGAAGGACACGAAGTCGATTTATATTTCGTCCGGCGGACGGGGGATGACGAAGGAGGAGATCCTGGAGTATTTCCCGGCAAAGTTCCCGGAGATGGTGAAGGTGCTTATTAAGTATAGTCTGAATGTCACGGCGGCGTCGCCGGCTGAGGGAGATCCGGAGCATGTTCAGCGGATGGCGGCGATTGTGAAGAGTCCGTATGTGCTCGAGGACGGATCGAATGCGTCGGAGTTTGATGTGGGGGTGACATTTGCGGTTTATGACACGCTGGTCTATTCGAAGTGCGGCATTGCGGTGACGATCGTGGCGGCGATCGGGTTCCTGCTGTTTTTCATCATACTGATTGTCGGCCTGTTCAGGAAGAATTTTGACAGGGTGCCGCTCCTGCTTGTGTCTCTGGGGATGGGGCTGAGTGCGGCGCTGTATATATTTGCGATTCTCTGGTTCTGCGCGTGGAATACGATGGAGCTGGCTTATGAGTATCTCGGTCCGGTGGTGCTGATTATTAATGCGCTGCAGGTGCTGGGGGTGTCGCTCTTGGTGACGGAGATAATGCGGGTAGCAAGGAATATGAAGGACAGGTAAGACTGCCGGTTTATATCAGATGTACGCAGAAAGGGCTGTCGCAAGACGGTATCACCACTACATGTAGCCGATATGTTCAAATAACGTCTGCTATATGTAGTGGTTTTTTGGCTTAATGAGACAAACGCCGGATGTATTATGTTTTATTCACACGGCTCTCCGCCATCTGCTTTCTGTATTTGGCAGGCGTCATGCCGCACTCTTTTTTGAATGCCCTTATAAAGGATTCGGGATTTTCGAATCCCAGCTCTGCACCGATCTCTGCGATGGGCATACGTGTGCCTTTCAGTATCTCCTCGGCCTTTCTGACGCGCAAAGTCCTCTTCCAGTCGTTGAAATTCTGTCCCGTCGCGGATTTGATCAGCCGCGAGCAGTAAGATACGGAAAATCCGAAGTGATCCGCTGTGTCCGCCAGTGTCACATCCGCGAGATGGTTCTGAATATAGCGCATGATGCGGAGATCATCTTTTCCTGCGCTTTTGTTATCCGAATAAGAAGACTCCATCACATCCATATCATCGCGCATGGTTTTGGCAATGAAAGTGATGACGAGGCCGATCATCATCTGATCCGAGAACGGATCCCGGTTCATTTGCTCCAGATAGAGCACGAGGGCACGGCCCTGGGCACTCCTGAGTTCCCGGGTACCCTTATGGAAAACAAGATAGCGTATTTGCTCGGACTTATACAGTCCGCCGGAAAAGAATTCGCCGATCAGGCTGTGTCCGTGCATTAAGGATCCGAACACCTGATAAAATGTCCCTTTTCTGAGCAGGA
This sequence comes from Lachnospiraceae bacterium, assembly GCA_017433725.1. Classification (GTDB taxonomy): domain Bacteria; phylum Bacillota; class Clostridia; order Lachnospirales; family Lachnospiraceae; genus Chordicoccus. The sequence goes on along the minus strand of JAFRGQ010000037.1, from coordinate 18,255 downwards.
TATTCAGTATGATGGACTCATCATCGAATACCTCCATAGTATGATAAACGCCCGGTGCGACAAATATGAGGTCTCCCGCCGAAAACTTCTTTCGATCAAGTCCTATTGTCTGCTCACATTGCCCGCTGTATACGAACACGATTTCAAAAAAATCGTGCCGATGCAGGAAAGCGGGCGTGTAGCGGTTATGCTTGCTGATAATGACATTTTTATTGCTCCCGTCCTCGAAATACTCAGAGTCGTCCATTTCATATGAAATGATTTCCGGCAGTAATTCCGGTATGACCAGGTGACGGCGTATTGCGTCTTTCAGGTCGACCGCCCCAAGGAACTTTCTGAGGTTCTCGGAGTTTTTCCCGGCTTCATAATAATCCCGGTAGAACAGTTCGTCTTCGTTGAACTCATTCAGCTGCTTTGCGATTTCGAGCAGCCTGTTTTGAGTGTGCTTTTCGTAAGATTCCTGTCCGTCTTTTGAGTATTCGTATTTATCTGCGTATGCGGAATCATTTGCGTCACTGTATTCATTTTTGCCGTTCATATTCATATCCATGCCCATTTCCCTTTTTCTATTTGTACGGTCTGTCGGTCACGTTTCTCATTTCCGGCGATGCGGTGCATTTTCCGCGCTCATATTTTCCGAAAAGCTTTCCGTTAAGTACCTGAAGTGCAGCCCCACAGACTGCTTATTATGTTCGTCAAAAAGCGGTGGTTTCGTGAAAGCAAATGGTGTTTATTGCAACATCAAAAAAAGTCAATTTTTTAAAATTTCTGCTCTGAAAGGAGCTTTCTGCACCTGTCTTTCTCAAATATTATACCTCATTTATGAAGATGATGTCAAAAAAAGTCAATTTATTAGACAAACATCCCAATAGCTGATAAGCACCCGGAATTGTATAGTATAGACACATGGAAACGGGATCCCAAAATAACACCCGGAGGTATTAACAAATGTCAATGAATAAAGGTTTTCTTTACAGACAGCGCTTCGGTTACGGCATGGGCGATTTCGCCTGTAACTTGATCTGGCAGGTCATCTCTCTGTATCTGCTCTATTTTTACACGGATGTCATGAAGTTGGACGCAGCGGCTATCGCAACGATGTTCGTAGTCTGCCGAGTAATCGACGGCATCACGGATGTGCTGGTCGGATTTGCGATCGACAAGACGAAGACCAGATGGGGAAAAAGCCGACCGTGGTTCCTGTTCGGCGCAGTCCCATTTGCGGCTGCAGCGTTCCTGGCGTTCAGTGTACCGAACATCAGCCCGAGCGGCAAACTTGGATACGCATACACAACATACATTTTCCTTTCCTTCATGTATACAGTGGTAAACATTCCGCTTGCCTCGATTCTCCCGGCTCTGACCGATGACATGAACGAGCGCACGGTGCTGGCTACCTGGAGAAAGTTCTTCGCCTTCATGGGTTCCACGATCGTATCCGCGACAGCGCTTACTCTGGTACAGATGGTCGGACAGGGAAATGAAGCCCTCGGCTTCCGAGTGGTCATGGGAATCTTCGGAGTCGTCGGATGCCTGTGCTTCTTCCTGACATTTGCACTGGTCCGCGAGAACAACCTGCAGGAAAATGCAAAGCAGGCCACTCTCAAGGAGACCGTTGCATCGCTTGCACAGAATACGCCGTGGAAGCTATTTGCACTGAACATCCTCTTCATGTGGACGGGATTCTTCATGCAGTCATCCGCACTTGTTTACTACTACAAGTATTATGTCGGCAGCACCGCGATGGCTTCACTCGTAGCGACGATCATGACAATGGTTCCTATGGCAGTCAATCTGACCGTGCCGTTCCTTGCAAAGCGTCTCGGAAAACGCAATCTTTATTCCACGGCTGCAATCGTACAGCTGATCGGTCTTCTGATTATTTGGATCGGGAACCTTCAGACAAATGTCATTGTAGTCGGAGCATTCATCTCAGCATGCGGATACGGCATCAAGGAGAGCATCTACTTCTCCATGCAGGCTGATCCGGTTGATTACGGCGAATGGAAGACCGGCGTACAGGCTGCGGGCACTCTGTCCTCAGTGAACGGCTTCCTCGGGAAGGTAGCCCAGGCGGCTGCAGGCGGAATTTCCGGCGCACTGCTGGCATGGGGAGCATATGATTCGGCGGCGACAGTCCAGAGTGCAAATTCTCTGCTGGCCATCCGAGCTATGTACCTCTATATACCTGCAACCCTTCTGGTTTGCTCCATCATTACCATGTCGTTCTATAAACTTGACAAGCAGTTCCCGCAGATTCAGAAGGAGCTGGAGGAGAGACGGTCCCAGCAGGCTTAACGCTTTAAAACATAGTTCAAAAAAGAAAATAGGAGAATAGCATCATGAGTAAAAATGAAGGCACCAAAAAGTACATGCCGCTCGTCGGAGCGGCGGGAATCGGCTCCATGCTCGGTTCCGGAATTATCATCGGTCTCTCGGCAACCATCTCGGTATGGCAGTCAGGCCTCGGCCTGACTGACGGCCAGGTCGGAATCCTGTCCGGCGCGTTGACATTTGCAATCGCAGCGGGATCCCTTCTTGCAGGAAGTATCACGAAGATGATGGGACTTATTCCTGCTTTCAATTATATGAATCTTCTGTATCTGATCGGTGCGGGTATCTGCATCATGTCCGGGAACTTCCCGATGCTGCTTGGAGGCCTTATCATAGCCGGCTTCGCATCAGGCGCAGACCTTCCGATCAGCCTGACGGTAATCTCTCACGACGCTCCCGATGAAAAGACATCCGCTGAGCTGGTAGCTTCAACGCAGGTCTTCTGGCAAATCGGTGTTCTTGCTTCCTACGCGATGGCTTTCATCGTATCCCGGGTCGAAGGCGCTACAGGCGCGAGAATGGTATTTGCCCTTCTTGCAGCATTTGCGGCAATCGCTTTCCTCTGGAGAACATTTTCAGGCAAATTCAAAGAGTTCCATGCAGCTGGCGACCGTTTCCGCGCCGCTGAGGGCACAAAAGAGAAAAATGAAGTTTCCTTCACATCCCTGTTCAAGGGAAATGAAGCCGGAAAATTCAGATCCTTCTTCTTCTGCATCCTGATTTTCTACGTATGCTGGAATCTTCTTGCGAATACATTCGGCCAGTTCCAGACATTCATTCTGGTAAAGGCAAATGCCTCCCAGTCTCTGGCAACCGGCTGTGGCATCGTTCTCAATATTGTCGGCCTGATCTGCGGTATCCTGTTCGCATCACTCGCCGGCGGCAAAAACAGAAACAAACTTTTCTATGTAGGTATCGTGATCCAGGCAGCAGCCATGATCGGCATTGCCCTCGGTGGCGGAGCAATTTTCATGATCGTCGGCATGATTGCATGCTACAATATCGGTAACCAGTTCGCAGGCGAGTCCATTTACAAGGTATGGACACAGGAATCCTTCCCGGCAAATGCCAGAGCATCCATGCAGGGCTTCATCAACGGATTCTCAAGATTCTGCTGCGGTCTCTTCGCTCTGATTACACCGTATCTCGTTGCACCGGAGCGTATTCAGACAACCATGTACGGTTTTGCAGGCATCGTCCTAATCAGCGCAGTTGCCGGAACAACAATGATCAGACTTCAGAAGAAGTATGGCGTGGCTCAGATGTAATATTAAAGGAGAGGAAAAATGGCATTCACATTTCAGATCAATAATTCTTTGAAATTCAGACATGACGAAGCCCTGCTGGCAAAGTCAGAGGCAAACAGACCTGAGATTATTAAAAAAGAAGTGAAGCCCGTGCGGCTTGTGGACATCTGTGAAGATCCTGCCTGGCTCGGAGGCTGGGCACCGGCCGATAACGGGAAGGATATCAGCAGCCTTGCAGAGTATGGCTGCAAACGCAATGACAAGCTGATACTGGATTTCGGTGACCACATGGTGGGAACCTTCCGGATTCATATCGACCAGACCGGCTCACCGATGGATGCCCCGCTTTTCCTCCGCCTGAAATTTGCGGAGATGCCGGAGGAACTCAAGGCAGAATCCAGGGATTACGACGGTTGGCTTTCCCGCTCCTGGATTCAGGAAGAATTTGTTCATCTCGATGAGCTTCCGGCAGATCTGGTGCTTCCGAGACGCTACAGCTTCCGCTATGTGGAGCTCACAGTGATCGATACATCTCCGAAGTGGCAGGCAGTATTTTCCGATCCGGTCGTCACGACCGAGACATCGGCTGATTACAGCAGCTTCACGCCACTTGTGCTGGATGATCCCGACCTTCAGAAAATTTATGATGTGGGCGTCAAAACGTTGGCTGACTGTATGCAGGATGTATTTGAAGACGGTCCGAAGAGGGACCGCAGGCTCTGGCTTGGCGATCTGCGACTGCAGGCTTTGGCAAATTATGCAACATTTGACCGGACAGATCTTGTAAAGCGCTGCCTGTACCTCTTCGCGGCGATGACTACCGAGGACGGAAAGATTTCCGCAAATGTATTTACCAAACCGAAAAACGTACCGGATGACACATTCCTTTTTGAATACAGCCTCTTCTTCATCTCGACGCTGTACGACCTGCAGAAGGTGCACCCGGATATGGATCTGGTCAGGGAGCTCTATCCGGTGGCGAAAGGCCAGATGGATATCACTCTTAAGATGATCGATGAGAACGGCAAGCTCCTGACAGACGAGAACTACCCCGTCTTTGTTGATTGGTCCAACGACTTCAACAAGGATACCGCCGGACAGGCCGAGGTGATTTATGTTCTGAAGCAGTTCATAGAGCTCGCAAAGCTCGTCGGCGATACCGATATTGCCGATTATGAATCATCACTTATTAAGATTTCCGCATATGCAAGAGAGCAGTTGTTTAATAAAGAGCGGAATCTGTTTGTAACTACCGGCGATGAGTACAACATCGGAAGTCAGGTGTGGATGGCCCTCGCCCATGTGATGAGCGATGAAGAGAATAAAAAGATCATGGAGAGTACGATCAGGGAGCTTTTTCCGGTCAAAAATATCGCGACGCCTTATATGTACCATCATATCGTGGAGGCACTTTTTGAGGCAGGGCTTTCGGAGGAAGCGGTGAAGCTCATGAAGGATTACTGGGGAAAGATGATTTCTCTCGGAGCGGACACTTACTGGGAGGCGTTTGATCCGGATAAGCCGGGATATTCTCCGTACGGTTCACCGATCGTCAACAGTTATTGCCATGCGTGGAGTTGTACGCCGGTGTATCTGATTAAGAAATATTTGATGGAATGATATGAGGCTGGTATCTATGCGGAAATACAGGGAGATACTTTTCGCACAGAGCATTTAAATATCGCTTGCGGAACATAAATGTTGATGAGATACAGAGACTTAAGCCGGTATCTAATCAAATGGCATGTGAGGAGCGTAAATTGTATTTCCGTGTTAGGAATAAAGAACAGAGCAGATGGGATTGGCGTAAGTCATAGCCTGTCTGCTCTTTTTGTATCGTTGTAGTATAGTTGTCAGAGAGTAATTAACTAAAACTTTTTATTTGTAGTTTCTTATCAGTCTCATCATTTAAAAATGCATCGACGGGACGCGATATTTTACAGAAAGAATAAAGTGATAAGGTTTGTGTGGTAGAAAACCTTTGTTATGGTGTATTATAGAAGCATGGTCTGCGGAAGCGCCGATGGCATGTAGTTTGTGTTCGGATTTTGCTCCTTAAATAAGCAGTTAAAGCATATCGGAGCAGAATGCAGAGGACGGAAATAATGTACTGACCGGAAAGAGACGCTATGCGCATCTGCGTCAAGGTACAGGAAGGCTGCAAAAGGTGCTGAGCAGTTACAAGTTGTGATTTAAAGGGGTACAGCTATGACAGAAGAGGAGAGAATCAAGCAGGGACAGCGGGTTCTGTTCTTAAGCATGCAAAATGATGAGGCTATGACAGAAGAGGAGAGAATCGAGCAGGAACAGCGGGAAGAGGAAGCACGCATTGCTGCGGAGAGAAAGGCGAGGAGAGCGAAGCGCGCGGCGCGCGAAGCCAGACGCAAGAAGAAGCAGAGAGAAAAAATGTTGAAGATCGCAATTCCGGTCGGCGGCGTGCTGCTTCTGCTGATTTTAATTTTTGTGATTCGCGGGATCGTCGGAGGCGGAAAGAAGAAGGATTCCGATTCTTCCGGCGGGTCGACTGAGGCTGTGAGCAGCGGTGCTGTCGCAAATGCCGACGGGACCGTAACGCTCGGTGACGGCACGGTTGTCACGGGCACTTTGAATGCAAATGGCTCGGTGACTCTGGAAGACGGCACCGTCGTTTCGGGAAGCGGGTCGGCTGACGGAGCTGCCGCAGGTGCAGGAAATGCATCGGGCGGGTCTGCTACTGTGATGGATTATTCCAATTTGAGTACGGATGAGGCTACCATTTTAAGTGAGGCTGACAGGCTCGCGGCTATGTACGATTATGATGGGGCGATTGCGAGGGTGCAGGCATTTGCAGGATATGAATCCAATCAGAACATGCTGGACGCCATCGACCGCTACACACAGACGAAGTCTACGTGCATTGCTTATAATGTTGAGGAGATTCCGCATTTCTTCTATCATTCGCTGCTGAATGACGATCGCGGATTTAAGGCGGAGCTGGTCGGCGATTTTGTTGCGAAGGATAATGACTGCTGGATGTGCTCGACCGAGGAGTTCAATGTCATTACGCAGCAGATGTATGATTACGGCGTAGTTCTCATTTCCCTGCATGACCTTGCGACGGAGACGGTGGATGCGGACGGAACGAAGCATTTTGCACCGAATCAGAATCTGATGCTGCCCCCGGGCAAGCATCCGGCGGTTATGTCCGAAGACGATTTGTCTTATTATCATGCTTATGATAATCAGGGCATCGCTTCGAAGCTTGTTCTGGATGAGAACGGCAAGGTAAAATGCGAGTATATCAATGAGGCCGGCGAGACGCTGGTGGGCGATTATGATGTCGTTCCGCTTCTGTCATCGTTCATCGATGCGCATCCGGATTTCTCGTATCACAATGCGCACTGTATGATCGCGCTGACGGGTTACAACGGCGTGTTCGGTTACAGGACGGACGAGGTCTATAAGACCCGCGAGGAGTCGAGACTGGATGATAATCAGAAGGTCTGGCTGGAGAACCATCCGAATTTCGATTGGGATACGGACGTTGCTGAGGCGACGAAGATTGCGGAGGCGCTTAAGGCGGAGGGGTATGAATTTGCAAGTCATACCTGGGGCCACAGGAATGTCCAGGCGACGGGCCTTGACAGCCTGATTCAGGATAATGAGCGCTGGATGAATTGGGTCGCACCGATTGTGGGTCAGACGGATTCGATTATATTTGCACACGGCACGGATCTTGCGGGGCCGGAGGATTATTCGTATTCGAACGAGAAATTTGCATATTACAAGGGTGCGGGCTACGATTATTACGCAAATGTAGACGGCTCCGTGCCTGTATGGATGCAGATCCGCGATAATTATGTGCGCGACTCTCGTATCAATATTGACGGGTACCGTCTGGAGCAGGCGATGCTGGGGAACCAGAATTCGATTGCGGATATGAATGCGCTCGGTATTCATGATATTGAGAGTTTCTTTAATGCGAGCAGGATAAGGCCGGTTGAGATTATGAATTAAGAGGGCTTGCGGTATACGTAAGATAAGAAGGAAAATGTAAAATGACCCGGTTGTGACAGAGAATGTCATGATCGGGTCATTTTGGGGATAATAAGTTATATTATTGTGAGGAAATAAAGATGGTTCTTGGATATTGGGAACTGTCCTCTGATAGAGCTCGGGAGATTGAAGAAAACTATAGGAAGGTCTGCTAAGGGCCATGAGGTGACATATGAAGGATAGTCTGGAAAAGAAATTACAGGTGTATGCGGAGTCGGATGCGTACTCCTTTCACATGCCGGGGCATAAGCGGGTGATGGACCCGCTCGGCGGTCAGGTGATGAAACTGGACATCACTGAGATTGATGGCTTCGACAATCTGCACGATGCGGAAGGGGTCCTTCGGGATGAGATGGAAGCTGCTGCGGAAATGTATGGTGCGCAGGAGACGTTGTTCTCTGTGAACGGGTCGACGTGCGCGCTTTTGGCTGCTATTTCGGCCGCGGTGCCGAGGGGCGGGACGATTCTGATTGAGCGGGCGTGCCATATGGCGGTGTATCATGCGGCGTATCTGCGGGAGCTGAGGGTGCTGTATGTGGAGGATGTGTGCTCGGGGGAAGCTGAGGAAGGGAGATTCGAAGGGAAGAATAAGAATCTGGCTACAGGGGTAGCGGTAGACGGCGAATCCGGCGGAAAGAATATGCGTGAGGACACGGAGGATTCAGAGAAAGTTGTAAGCAGTTCTGAGTGTGACGCTGAATCTTTGCTCGAGGTGGCAGGAGAGGCGAGGGATAGCAATATTCGCTGCGATGCTATTGTCATCACAAGCCCTACTTACGAGGGCGTGGTGAAGGATGTGAGGGCGTGGGCGGCATTTGCACATGCTCATAATGCATCGCTCATCGTCGATGAAGCGCATGGTGCGCATCTGGGGTTTCATCCGTATTTTCCGGAGAGTGCGGTGCGCTGCGGCGCGGATGTCGTTGTGCAGAGTACGCATAAGACGCTCCCGGCGATGACGCAGACGGCCCTGCTTCACAATGTGAGCGGGCGGGTGTCGAGCCGACGGTTGCAGTTTTTCATGGATATTTATGAGACGTCCAGCCCGTCTTATGTGCTGATGGCTTCTATCACGAGTGCGCTCAGGATGGTGCGGGAGCAGGGCGCGGAGCTGTTTGAGGCGTACGCGCGGCGGCTGCAGCGGGTTCGCCGGGAACTCTGCGACCTGAGGCATTTCAGGCTCGCGGGCGGCGAGAACGCGGTGGTCGGGCCGGAGGATGGGATGCTGCCGTATCCGGTCGGGACGCGGATGGATCCGGGGAAGTTGGTGTTGGTGCAGGTGAGGCAATCAGATGTGTCGAAGAGAGAAGTTGAAGATTCCCAGATTGATTTAGAAAAGTATAGCTCGAGGGACGATGCAGACGAACTGTTTGGGCGAGCGGCTGAATGTGCTGAGGATATTTATGGCGCCGAGTGGTTGTATGGGGTGCTGAGAGATGAGTATCATTTGCAGATGGAGATGAGGACGGGGGAGTATTGCCTGGCGATGACGTCATTTGCGGATACGGACGAGGGGTTCGGACGGCTTATTACGGCTATGCGCGAGATTGATGAGCGAGTGGAGCGTGAGAAGTCGGAGGCGAGGGCTCAGGCGGAGAGGCCTGGGCTGAGCGGGACTCGGTCGGAGGAGACGGATGATGCGAGGGCGGATTTCGGAGTCGACGGTGAGATTCAAGAGGGCATGCTTGGACGAAAGGAGGATTCGGGGCGAGTGCCGGTCGTTCTGTCGGAGGTCGCGCAAGTTATGAAGATTTCGGACGCGTTGGATGCCGAATGTGAGACGGTAGCGCTGGAGCGTGCGGTGGGGCGCGTGTGCGCGGATTTTGTGATCTTGTATCCACCGGATGTGCCGCTGATTGTTCCCGGGGAGATATACACGGAGGAGAAGGTCTCGGAGATTCGAGAGTGGATGGAGAGGGGATTTTCTGTGATGGGTGTGGATGTGTGAGTCTTTTTCAAAAAATCAGTTGCGAAATATCGATATTGTGATATCATATTAATGAAATACATTGGATTCCATTAACAAGCTCACATACAAGAGGTATATATTATGCAGAGATTTACTAATCCACGCGACCTGTATCATGGAAAAGGAGCTCTCGAAGCTCTTAAGACCTTCAAAGGCAAAAAAGCCGTCATCTGTGTCGGCGGCGGCAGCATGAAGAGATTCGGTTTCCTTCAGAAAGCGCAGGCTTATCTTGAAGAAGCCGGTATGGAAGTTGCACTCATCGAAGGCATCGAGCCGGATCCGTCTGTAACAACAGTTATGAACGGAGCAAAGAAAATGCTCGAGTTCGAGCCGGACTGGATCATCGCCATGGGCGGCGGATCTCCGATCGACGCTGCGAAGGCAATGTGGATCAAGTATGAGTATCCGGAGTGCACATTTGAAGATATGTGCAAGATTTTCGGAATTCCGGAACTTCGCAAGAAAGCAAAATTTGTTGCTGTATCTTCTACATCGGGAACGGCAACGGAGGTTACGGCATTTTCCATTATTACTGATTATGAGAAGGGCATCAAATACCCGATCGCAGACTTTGAGATCACTCCGGACATCGCCATCGTCGATCCGGAGCTCGCTGAGACAATGCCGAAGAAGCTTGTAGCGCACACCGGTATGGATGCAATCACACACGCTATCGAAGCATATGTTTCTACAGTCGCTTCCGATTTCACGGATGCTCCGGCACTTTTTGCTATGGATCACATTAAGGATGACCTTGTTGCTTCTTACAACGGCGACATGGCAGCACGCGATCGTATGCATAATTCGCAGTGCCTTGCGGGAATTGCATTTTCGAGCGGTCTTCTCGGAATCGTACATTCTATGGCTCATAAGACGGGTGCTATTTTCGCTGATTACGGTGCTCATATCATTCACGGTGCCGCAAATGCCATGTATCTCCCGAAAGTTATCGCCTTCAACGCAAAGGATGCGAGAGCAGCTGAGCGCTACGCTTATATCGCTGACTATATGAAGCTCGGCGGAGAGACACAGGATGAGAAGATCGCAAATCTTATCGCCATGCTGCGCAAGATGAACGACGATCTGAATATTCCGCACTGCATCAAGAACTATGGCGCGGACAGCTATCCGACAGAGCAGGGCTTTGTTCCGGAAGATGTTTTCCAGGCAAGGAAGCATGATATTGCTGTCAATGCGATCGGTGATGCATGTACGGGATCAAATCCGCGTCAGCCGTCCGTGGAGGAGATGGAGAAGCTTCTTGACTGCGTATATTACGATCTGGATGTAGATTTCTGATAAGGTATACGGTGCTTTAGGGGTCGTACAGGTTATTAATAATACAATTGATCATGTCATCTGAGGAGCGGGCATTGCAATGCCACGGGTTGGGAAAACTCTGCTCAAGAAGATGTCGGGTGCGCCCGGTTATTGTGATGATAACCGGGCGCTTTTTTGCATTTGAGGGGGCCGGGTCTCTGCGAATTACGGAAGTAGCCGGCGAAACCTGTCTTACTTCCGTAAAGTCGGAGCAGGCAGAGGGTCTGAGGAGCAGGGATTACGGAAGTGGGAAGAGAAACCTGTCATACTTCCGTAAATCTCAGGAGTAGGCAAGATAAGAATACAAGGCGCAATACAAATAGTAGAAATTACAGGAGTTTGAGGAATTCATAGCAGCGGATTACGCACATTTGTGAAACCCATTTACATTTTAATCTGAGTTTGGTATAGATGTCTTATTATTTCTCTTCTATTGTGCGGATTCACCGCATGTCTTACACAGCCTGTGAACCAGGCTACCTGTCTTTGAAAGGAGGCACTATGCCGGAAGTCCATTTTACTCAGCAACTCGAAAGTTTAAAAGGTCCGATACAATTCACTCTTCTGAACGATGCCGTATTTCACATTGCCATGAACAGATCCCCCATGATCAGTCTCAGGGGGCTGCTGTCGGATCTGATGGAGATTCCTTTTGATGAGATTACAAATGTGGAGATCCTCAATCCAATCATGCAAGAGAATGCACTTACGAAGGAGAGCATTCTTGACGTTAGGGTTGAGATTAACAAATCGCACATCACCAATATCGAACTCCAGACATGGCAGGATAAGGACTGGATCAACCGGTCGCTTTATTATTTATGTCAAATATATTCTAATAAAGGTGACGGCTACGATAAAATCAAACCAGCGATGCATATAAGTATCATGACATATAGTATTTTTCCGAATAAGCCGGAATTTTATGCGAGATACAGGTTGCTGAACGTAGAGAACCGGAACCTGTACACTCCCAATTTTGCACTGAATGTGTTAGACTTGTCACAGGAAAGCTTGGCGACTCAGCGGGACAGAGATAATCATCTTGATTTCTGGGCGAAGCTGTTCAAATGCAGCACTTGGGAGGAGATGCGTACCCTTGCCGCGGTGAGTCCTGTCTATAAGGAGGTGGCAGAGTCAATGGCAACATCAAATATAGAACCGGCTGAGGTCTCAATGGCCCGCTATCATGATCGATATGTCTCCGGGATGCGGGGAAGCTATGCGGCAGGATGGGATGCGCGGCAGGAAGAGGTGAACGCTATTACGGAGGAGCGTGATGCTATTGCTGAGGAGCGTGATGCTATTGCTGAGGAGCGTGATGCTATTGCTGAGGAACGGGATGTTATTGCTGAGATGTATGAGAATGCTCAGCAGCGAATAGCAGAACTGGAAAAGCAATTGCAAGAGCGAAAGGAATAGGGTCTTTACTGAAAATTACTGGAGTAATAGGAATCCATAAGAAATTAAATCTATAATAGAAAGTAAATACTAATTATGAAATCAAAAAGGTCATCTATATGCTTAGTCACATTACTCATCATCACAATGCTATCCTGCGTTGTGGCACCAACCATGGAGGTATCAGCCACCGAGCGTCTGGAAGCAGGAAATTCAGTAGAAGAAACCGCCTCAGACAGCACTCTTGCAGAAAAACTTGACACGGATGAGGTTCTCGCAGATAACCCCACAGAAACAACTTCTGAGGACGATTATACAGAAACAGCTTCTGCAGAGACTTTCACAGGAACAACAGCTGCGGACACCTACTCGGAAAACATCCCCGCCGATATCTCCGACGCAGAGGATGCTCTTCCTGATAACTCCGGTGCAGAAGATGCTCTTTTTGATACATCTACCGCAGAGAACGCCCTCGCTGACACATCTACCGCAGAGGATGCCCTTACTGACGCCTCCGTCGCAGAAGATGCCCTCTCTGACACTCCCGTCTCAGAGGAAGCCCTGGTCGGAGCCACGATCCGCACGGACATCGAAGATGGTCTGTACATGGTCGTCCCGAAGCTCCTCAACACGAGATGTATGGGCATAGCCGGAAACTCGAAAGCAGCCGGTGCCAATGTGGAACTCATCGCAAGGAACGGCGGATTCGCAACAGCCTTCTACGTGAGGAGGTATAAGTCGACGTCGAGGTATACATTTGTGAATTATCACACCGGTAATGCCGTTGAGATCGGAAATCCGGTGAAAGCGTCCGCGCAAAACGGCAGCCAGACAGCCAACGGCCAAAACAACGAAGGTTCGGCGACAGCGTCTGCGCAAAGCGGCAGCCAGACAGCCAACGGCCAGAGCGGTAGCTCCGGCACCCAAACCACTTTGATGACCGCCAGCGTCACGCAGAATGCCTACACCGGCGAACTGAACCAGCAGTGGCTGATCGAAGATATGCCCAACGGCTCTCTCCGGATCCGCGCCTGCGGCAAGTCCCTGGCTCTGGAATTGGTCGGAGGTAAAACGGACGTTGGGACAGACATTCAGGCCTGCACAGCAGGAAGCGCAAATGCGCAGATGTGGACGCTGGTCAAGGTGAGCGGCAAGGTCGCCGCGGAAGCGCGTCTCGTGGACGCGGGTCTTGAGAAAGGGTTCTATCGGATTACGGCGAGCTGCGGGCTGGGGGTGGACATCACTTGTAACAGCAAGGCAGACAATGCCAATATTCGCATCCGCTCGAAACTGAACAGCGGTGCGCAGATTTTCAGAATTTTCCCGCAGGGAGACGGGACGTACAGGATCAACGGTTACAATTCAATTAAGTATTTTGACTGCGCAAATGCCAAAAACGGCAGCAACATCTATCAAGCCGCTTCCCGCAAGTCTTCGCTCCAGAGGTGGTACATACTGAAGGATCCGCAAACGGGAAAATATGTCATTCGCAATATGAACGGCTCCCACGTCGTCATGAGCGCCGAGAAGGAGGAGGCGAATGGGAATGTGGGGCAGGTGACATTTTCAGGAAAATCCTCACAGTACTGGGTCATCAATCAGCTGAACGGGAGCAACATTCACGTTGAGCCGCGCGACGGAATTTATGAGTTCCGGTCGGGGCTGAACGGCAATATGTGCCTGGACGTCGCTGCGGCGAGCACGCAGAATAACGGCAACATTCAGCTGTATAAGGCAAATGGCTCAGACGCTCAGCGCTTCGCCATCGTCGGCTCCGGTTACGGGCTCTACACGGTGATGAATGTGAATTCGATGAGGAGGATGCATTTGCGGGGAGGCAGCGGCGCGAGCGGGACAAATATCGTGCAGTACATGATGGGTGCTACCAAAGCGCAGAAATGGCATATTTTCTGGAATAAAAATACGAACAAATATCAAATCCAACCGTACGGCAAAACGACTCGCGTAGCCGTCGCGGGCGGGAAGGCCGTGAACGGAGCAAATATTCAGGCCAACACCGCAGACAATTCCGCCGCGCAGGCTTGGACACTCAGGAAAATCACGACTTACGACGGAACGCATCACATCAAGGTCGTGTGCAGCGGTACGACCTGCAAATATCAGGTCTACCGGATTGAAAATGGCGTATACAAGGCGAAGCTCGGAACCTCCGGCTTTGTCGGACGGAACGGTGCCGGCAAGACGAGGGAGGGGGATGGAAAGACGCCGCTTGGGACATTTGTCGTCGGTAAGGCTTACGGCATCGCGGATGATCCGGGCAGCGTGATCCCTTACACCAAGGTGACAAATGATATGTACTGGTGCGGCCGATCCAACAGTCCGTACTATAATACGCTGATCAACGCGGCCAAGTCGGGACCGGGGGATGAGCATCTGATTGAGTATACGCAGGCGTACCGTTATCTGCTGGATATCGGGTATAACACCGCGTGCACTCCGGGGCTCGGATCTGCGATCTTCCTGCACTGCAGCAGGAACCAGCCGACGGCGGGGTGCGTGTCGATTCCGGAGGATTATATGGTTCGGACGTTGAGGATGATCGGTAAGGGGACGAAGATTACGATTATGTGAGATATGAAACCCGGCATCGGGTCAATTCAATGATGCAAGTACCGAAGTAGGAGTATGATTGGCGACTACTTCGGTATTTTTAAGTTGGCGGCATTCAATCCAATGCTGGAAGTACCGAAGTAGAGGTATGATTGGCGGCTGCTTCGGTTTTTTTAAGTTGGCGGCATTCAATTCAATGATGCAAATACCGAAGCAGGGGTATGTTTGGCGGCTGCTTCGGTATTTCTAAGCTGGCGGCATTCAATCCTATGACGTAAGTACCGAAGTAAGAGCATGATTGGCGGCTGTTTCGGTAAATGCACGCTGCCGGCAGGGCAAACTCATGTTATATTTACCGAAGTAATCAAGGTTTTGCGTTGTACTTCCGTAATCTATTCAACCCGGCACTACTCCGGCTGCCACATTTACGGAAGTAATGCAAGTTTTTGTCTCCACTTCCGTAATCTCAGCAACTCGGCATACCCCCAACTGCTACATTTACGGAAGTATAGCAAGTTTTTCTCTCCACTTCCGTAATCTCAGCAACTCGGCATACCCCCAACTGCTACATCTACGGAAGTATCGCTTGTTTTTCTCTCCACTTCCGTAATCTCAGCAACTCGGCACTCCCCCAAGTGGCCACATTTACGGAAGTATAGCAAGTTTTTCTCTCCACTTCCGTAATCTCAGCAACTCGGCACTCCCTCCAGCTGCCACATCTACGGAAGTACAGCAAGTTTTTCTCTCCACTTCCGTAATCTCGTCAACCTAACGCTACTCCAGCCATCTCATTTACGGAAGTAAGGCAAGTTTCTCTCCCCACTTCCGTAAATCCTGCTTCAACACATATGCCGCCCCACCAAAAAAGCTGCAGCACCCCGTGCCGCAGCTTTCACACACTCATAATTCTTAATTCACTGTAATAGTCCTACTCTCGAAACCGTCTCACAGCTCCTCGCCCGTCAGCAGCTTATAAGCCTCCAGATACTTCTCGATTGTCCTGTCGATGACATCCTGCGGCAGATTATAGTCGCTGTCCGGGTTCGCCTTCAGCCAGTCGCGCACGAACTGCTTGTCAAATGACGGCTGTCCATGTCCCGGCTCATACCCCTCGAGCGGCCAGAAACGGCTCGAATCCGGTGTCAGCATTTCATCGCCGATCACGATCTGTCCGTTCTCATCCAAACCAAACTCGAACTTTGTGTCCGCAATAATGATCCCGCGGGACAGCGCATAATCCGCGCACTTCTTGTACAGAGCGATTGTGCAGTCGCGCAGAGTCGTTGCGTACTCCTCGCCCTTGCCCGGGAACTGCTTCTCAAGAACCTCGATGCTACGCTCGAAGCTGATATTCTCGTCGTGATCCCCTATTTCAGCCTTCGTACTCGGTGTGTAAATCGGCTCCGGCAGCTTATCGCACTCATTGAGACCCTCCGGCAGCTTGATTCCGCACACAGTCCCATCCTTCTTATAGCTTGCCCAGCCACTGCCTGTGATATAACCGCGCACGATGCACTCAATCGGCAGCATCGTCAGCTTCCTGCACAGCATGCTGTTCCCGTCGAACTGCTCCTGACGGAAAAACTCCGGCATATCCGCCGTGTCGACGCTAATCATATGATTCGGCAGAATATCGCCGGTGAAATCGAACCAGAACTTGCTCATCTGCGTAAGCACGGTCCCCTTTTTGCTGACCTTATTCTTCAGGATGACGTCAAATGCCGAAATCCTGTCCGTCGCCACCATCACCAGCGCGTCGCCGATGTCATAAATCTCTCGTACCTTGCCCTCTTTTACCGGTGTGTATTCTTTCATCATAATCCTTTCTGTCATGCAACATTTCGCAAATGTGCAAGCCCCCGCGGCCCTCACCGCATCCTTAAACATCCGGGATTCCACAGCTTCCATAGCAGCTGCTATACATTACGAAACAAACAGTACATGCCTATGATTTCAGAGAATCCGCTTCAGCTGCCACTCATTCCAAAACCAACAGCTCCGTTGCAGATTCCTAAGCTTCCGCTGCATTCACCCCAAAATAACAGTAACAGTATAAAACATTTCCGCCGTAAAGCAAGCATTTTCGTATCTCACATAATCGAATCGTACTTTTTAATCTAATACAAAGATGCGACTCGCCGCTCCGACAATCTTCTTTCGTCTCTCATATAAAATAGTAGCTTGCACTTACCGAAGCAGAGTCAAAAACCTGCATTACTTCCGTAAATAGTCGGCTTAAGGTTGAGAAAGCAAGATGAGATTACGGAAGTGGAGAGGAAAATTTACTATACTTCCGTAGATGTGGCAGCTGGAGGTAGTGCCGAGTTGATGAGATTACGGAAGTGGAGAGAAAAACTTGCTATACTTCCGTAAATGGGGGTGGCTGGGGTAGTGCTGGGGTTGACGAGATTACGGAAGTGGGGAGAAAAACTTGCTATACTTCCGTAAATGAGACAATTGGAGTAACGCTGGGTTGACGGGATTACGGAAGTACAGCGCAAAATCTTGGTTACTTCGGTAAATGCAGCAAGAGTTTGTCCTGCCGGTGGTATGCGAATACCGAAGTAGCCGCTCAACAAGCCCTTACTTCGGTACTTCCGGTCTTGAATTGAATGTCGGCTGCTTAGGAATACCGAAGCAGCCGCCAAACAAGCCAATACTTCGGTACTTCCGATCTTAAATTGAATGCCGACAACTTAGGATTGACAATCGGTGTCTTAGGATTGAATGTCGGCAGCCGAGTAAACCCCGCCGGCCCCTCACAACAGCGATTAACAATTGCGAATAATGCTCGAAATGGTATACTAAGACCAGAATAGCGATTTATATGCAGAAGGAGTTTTTATGATAAAAGCAGACAACCTCGTAATCGGCATCTGCGCCCATGTGGACGCAGGCAAGACGACGCTCTCGGAAGGGCTCCTGTATCTGGGAGGGAGCATCCGCAAAATGGGGCGGGTGGACACCCGGGATGCCTTCCTTGATACGGATGAGATGGAGAGGGCGCGAGGCATCACTATATTCTCGAAGCAGGCCCAACTCGTCTCGGCGCGTGAGTACACGCTGCTCGACACTCCGGGTCACGCGGACTTTTCGCCGGAGATGGAGCGCACGCTGCAGGTCCTGGATCTCGCGGTGCTGGTAATCAGCGCGGCGGATGGCGTGAACGCACAGGTGAAGACATTGTGGTCGCTGCTTCGGCATTATGATGTGCCCACGGTTATATTTGTTAATAAGATGATATGGTCGCCAAAAGTGTTGGCGATGACACCAATTACAAGCAACTATTAGTTCTGCCCTTTGACAACTGAATACAGTTCATGAATTCCATATAGTCGACTTTGCGTTGGATTTATGCGGTTTTCCATCCCTCATCGT
>JAFRGQ010000036.1 GCA_017433725.1 Lachnospiraceae bacterium | reverse complement strand
ACTGATAATTCTGCCGGATTCGTCGTAATCAATCTTTTGTGCTTTGATGTAGGCCATGTAGTACTCCAAACGAATTGCTGTAGTGTTTGATAGAACTACATTTATGATACTACGTGGCGATCGGAAATGCAATATGTAGTAGTAAAATCAATAGTTTTCGACACATTTAGATGAGTGTAGTGCTACTTTCTTGCTCATCTAAGGTTTATTTTAGACAGATCCCGCAAGGGAAGTCAATGGTCGGAATGCCGTA
This sequence comes from Lachnospiraceae bacterium, assembly GCA_017433725.1. GTDB lineage: Bacteria > Bacillota > Clostridia > Lachnospirales > Lachnospiraceae > Chordicoccus. Next base: position 3,120 of record JAFRGQ010000036.1, on the reverse strand, counting down.
TTTTTCTGAGAAAAAACCGTTAGTATATCGAATTTTACTGCCGGATTATCCTCGATAACGTTTTCGATAGACAAATGGCGTCGTGCCATGCTGTTTTTTGAATTCTTCAATAAAAAGTCCGACACTGGCAAATCCGCAGCGTCCTGCAATTTCAGTGACAGACAGACTGGTTTGCTCAATGAGGAGAAGGGCCTCGCGCATGCGGATCTCACAGATGTACCGCTGTGGACTGCGGCCGATGGTCTTGTGAAAAAAGCGTATGAAATACTGCTCGCTCATATGCATGATAGCGGCCAGGTCGCGTATATAGATTTTCTCTTCGTAGTGTTCGCGGATGTAGGTGACTACGTCTTTCAATGATTCGGCGCGGGGATCGGTACTGCGGATTTCATTTTTAAGGAGATTGTGTTCGCTGAGTTCGGCCAGAATCGCGAGAAGATGGGCACGGACTTTGAGTTCCGGTACGGCGTCCGCCAGATAGAGCCGGTCATCGTCCGTGAGACCGTTTGCTTCGAAAACCCGGCAGATGGCAAGGATCGAAGTCTCTACTTCCGGATAGCCCGGGTCTGCCGGAGTCAGCACGAGAGGGAAGCGTATCTTCCCGTCTTCCAGGGGATCGAGAATCTCATGCCGGGCGGCATCGGCGTTGCCGCCGCTCACAATTTCCGGACGGAAAAGGATGGCATGTTCCCGGATCCGCCCTTTCTTCCGGATGGAATGCAGGGAGTTCGGCTCGATAAAGGCAATGGACGGAGCGTGCACCTCAATGCTTTCCGTGTTGATGCCAAGAGTGTATTCACCTTCTTCAAAATAGAGGAATTCAAAGGCTTCGTGCCAGTGCGGTTTCGCGAGATAGCTTGTATGGTCTTCGTCGCTGTTTTCTGACACGGTGTATTTGGCACAGGGAAATGACACTGTACCCTGCCGTCTTTTTTCTTCCAGGGAGGAGGGATGGGGAACGCTGTTTTTCGGATTTTTTTTCAAAACCGGCTTTTCTCCTTTCCGATCCGGGATGGGAAGACTGTAAAAGTCTGTCAGTGTATTCATTTTATGAAAGAATTTACACGTACGCAAGCTGAAAGATGATGAAAATGGTCAGAATTCTTATATTTTTGATTCGGATCATGAGAGATTTCCGAGGATGCTGCGCGGTATGATACATACATAAGTCGGGCACGAAAACAAAAAGGGAGACAGTCCCTTGTGCAGGATCGAAATGCGGGTGAAGAACGGAGGAAACATTTTCATGCAGAACGAAAAAAAGGCGTGGTGGAAAGAGGCGGTCATTTATCAGATCTATCCGAGGAGTTTCGCGGATTCGAACGGGGACGGCATCGGCGATCTAAACGGAATTACAGAACATTTGCCATATGTGAAAGAACTTGGAGTGGATGTGATCTGGCTGTCGCCGGTTTACAAATCGCCGAACGATGACAACGGCTACGACATTTCCGATTACAGGGATATCATGACAGAGTTCGGAACGATGGACGATTTCGACCGGCTGCTTAAAAAAGCGCATGAGCTGGGACTGAAGATTGTGATGGATCTGGTGGTGAACCATACTTCTGACGAACACAGCTGGTTTGTGGAGAGCCGCAAGTCCGTTGATAACCCTTATCGCGATTACTATATCTGGAAAGAACCGAAGGACGGACATGAGCCGAACAACTGGGAGTCCTGGTTTTCCGGACCGGCCTGGGAGTTCGATGAGGCGACAGGGATGTACTACCTGCACTGCTTCACGAAGAAGCAGCCGGACCTCAACTGGGAGAACCCGAAGGTGCGGGACGAAGTATTTGACATGATGACCTGGTGGTGCGAGAAGGGGATCGACGGCTTCCGGATGGATGTGATCAGTATGATTTCGAAGGATCAGGCATTTCCTGACGGACCGGATAAAGACGGCATATACGGAGATCTGGCTCCTTCTGTCTGCAACGGACCGCGCGTTCATGAGTTCCTTCAGGAGATGAACCGCCGAGTGCTCAGCAAGTATGACCTGCTGACAGTTGGAGAGACGGCAAAGGTGACAATCGAAGAGGCGAAGAAATATGCCAACAGCGACGGGACGGAGCTTGGTATGGTCTTCCAGTTCGAGCATGTGGATCAGCTGAACGAAAAGGAAAGCGTGATCGGCAAATGGACCACCGCGAAGCCTCAAATGACAGGTGTGCGGGCCGTTCTGGATAAATGGGCCTGTGAACTGGAGGGCTGTGCATGGAACAGCCTTTACTGGGACAATCACGACCAGCCGCGTGCGGTGTCCCGTTTCGGGAACGATGCGCCGGAATGGAGAGAACTGTCCGCGAAGATGCTCGCGACGAATCTGCATATGATGAAGGGCACTCCTTATATTTATCAGGGCGAAGAGCTCGGAATGACCAATATGGTCTTTGAGAGCATCGAAGACTGCAGGGACGTGGAAGAGCTCAATGCCTACAGACAGTATGTCGAGGAGCACAAGATGGTGTCTCCGGAGACTATGCTTGCATGCTTCGGGGCTGTCGGGAGAGATAACGCACGGACACCGATGCAGTGGAACGGGAGCCTCAATGCCGGGTTTACTTCAGGCACTCCCTGGATTCCGGTCAATCCGAATTATAAGGTCATCAACGCCGAGGCGGCGCTTGCGGATCCGGATTCGGTGTTCTACTATTATAAGAAACTGATCGCTCTTCGGCACGGGAATCCGGTGATCGTTTACGGAAATTATGAACCGCTTATGGGAGACAGCCGCACGGTGTATGCCTTCGCGAGAAATTACGAAAACCGCCGTCTGATCGTCGCCTGCAACTGGACCGAGTACAACCAGCCGTGTCCGCTCTTCGACGGAATTGCCGGTGAGGAGCTTATCTCCAACTATACAACCCATAAAGACGGTATCCTGCAGCCTTACGAGGCCCGTGCCGTTCTCGTATGATTAAGGGACAGCCCCTTGTCGTGACTTTGATGATCAGATATCTTTGTTGTATTAAACCTTAGATGAGAGTAAAAGTAGCACTACATTTTAGCCTTCATGACAGTCGCCCCAAACTTGTCCAGATCTACATGAGCCGGAACATCCGTGTGAAGCAGTTTGTAGGACTCTTTTACCTGCTTTGACGGTGTCTCCACCGT
>JAFRGQ010000035.1 GCA_017433725.1 Lachnospiraceae bacterium | reverse complement strand
CCCTTGAGGGTTTGTTTGCCATGCTCTCTTTACGGTATCTAACCGCCTGCCTCTTTTTTCAAACTTCTCCTTTCACTGTCTTCTTACGTCCATTTTACGATATTACAACTATATATACAATATCAATAACGTTCCGGCATTCCTGCCTCGCCACGAAAGCCGCGAACCAGCTCCCTCTAATAAACCATATCACAGGTGCAATGCAGTAATGATGCAGCCTTTTGCGGCTCTCCTTTACTCAACCGGTTCGATCGTATAAGCAGCCTCCCCGGTCAGTACATTCCTGCGATCGTAATCTACCGTGATCCGTACCTTCCCATCTCCGAAGTCATACTCATCATATACGTTCCGGCGGCGGCTCTTATGAATGTGAAGAGCCTTGTCCAGACGAAGGTATTCACAAAAAACTTCGAAGTCATAGTCTTGATTCCCGTCATAACGTATATGGCGTACTTGGTTCTCACTGCAAACGGTATCTGCTGCATGTATGAGCCACCTGTCTATCTCAGACACGAACTCCTCCAGCACCTCATATCTCCTTGCGGCGGCCGGTTTCGCCTTATCATAGCCCCTGTCACGGAAGAACTTTGCAAGTTCGCGGAAAAATGCAAATGCACTCTCCCAATACTTTTCCAGATACTCCAGTGTGTGTATGAACTGTCTCGAATTATAATAGTATTCCAGAACATCGCAGATTCTTCGAAGCTGATCAAGCTCAGCGTACGATATCCATTTTGTCGAGAGCACCTCATAAGGAGGCCGCCTGGAATACCGCAGATCATATTCCTCCGCCATCGCATGCATAGCGGTCCCGCTCAGTACTTTCAGAAAACCGAGCTGGAGCTGATCCGCATGCAGCGCGTATACATCGTCAAAAGACTGTGCGAATCGCGCTATCCCCTCATACGGAAGCCCCGCTATGAGATCTACATGTAAGTTTATATTCTGCGCTCTGCGAAGTCTGTTTATATTGTCAAAGAGTTTCGGCAGATGCATCGTTCTCCGGATAGCTGTGAGCGTATCCGGATTCGTCGACTGAATACCGATTTCCAGCTGTACAAGCCCCGGACGAAGCGTCTCGAGCAAAGCAAGTTCCTGTTCGTTCAGCAGATCTGCGCTGATTTCAAAATGAAAATTTGTAATTCCTTTATCATGGTCCCGCAGATAGTTCCAGATTATTATCGTGCGCTCATGATTGCAGTTGAATGTCCGGTCTATGAACTTGACCTGCGGCACCTCCCGGTCGATGAAATACTGAAGTTCCCTGAGCACTGTTTCGATATTTCTGAAGCGGACATGCTTGTCAATGGAGCTCAGACAGTAGGTGCAGTTGAAAGGACACCCACGGCTTGACTCATAATAGATGATCCGATTGTCGAACGCTTCAAGGTCATTATATAGAAACGGTATTGCGTTTATATCCTCATCTGTCTCATCCTCAGCAGGCTGAATGATAAGCCGATCATGGTCGTAGAAGGCGGCACCGGGAACCTGCGTCCTTACATAGTTTATAATGCAGGCAAGTCTTTCTTCTATATCCCTATCTTCCGGCTTCATTTCCCGTTGAACCACCGGCTTCGTTTCCTGCTTCATCACCGGGCCGGTATTCTGCTGCATCACTGACCTGCTCACCGTATACCCTGCAGGAGTTTCAAGCTGTTGCTTCGGTTCGTATTCGTCAGGTAAAAGTGTTTCTACCGGGACCTCATTGTGCCCGGTTTCAATCCTGTTTACGTACTCTACAATCTGTGCAAACGGTCTCTCCCCCTCCCAGCAGATCACAAAGTCACAGCTTCCAAGAAATCTTTCCGGTGCGTACGATGCCTCGGGACCGCCGGCAAATAAAACGACCAGCTCCTGCCGCACTCTTCGTATATCCGTTGCCAGATCCTGAACAATATCCGTATTCCATATGTATGTTGAAAAGCCGATAAGTCCTGCCTCACGCTCCAGTATCTCGGCAAGAATATCCTGATAGCGGTCATTGATTGTAAATTCTGCTATCTCAACAAGTTCCGGGTGCATACAACATGCCCGCAGTGAATACACTGCGGGACATGAATGAATATATTTTGCGTTGACAGCCACAAGTAGAATCTTCATACTGTTTTTACTCTCTGTGACGGATGTTATGCTTTATCTGAAACCGTATTATTGAAAATATTCAAAACTGCCGGAAACAGAGCGATATAGTAACATGCATGAATGATGGAGAACAGCAGCTTGCCCCAGTGAGATCCGAGAGCCGCAACAAGTGCCGGGCTGAGATACGTCTTAAGAAGCCACATCGGAATCAAACCGAGGAGACAGATGATCACGCCCTTCACATTAAAACCGGTCGCCTTGAACTTGACCCATCTCTTTTCAATGGAGCGTCCGATAATGAAGCCCATCATCTTGCCCACATCGCCGAAACCATCGTTCATCATCTTCTGCGGATCAACGATCAGCTCACCGTCCGCATTCATTTCCATCGGATACGGCTTGACCTTGAAGTACAGCAGTGCGAGGCAGCAGATAACGAAGCCTACCAGAAGGAACATATCTTCCTTTTCCGGATGAATTGTAAGATACTGGAACAGTTTAGCCGCCAGGATCAAACTCAGAATCGAGATCGTGATGCCGACAAATACATCCTGCGGTGTATGCACGCCCAGATAATTTCTGGAGAATGCGGTGAGCGGCACGAACAGGAAGAAAATCACTGCGAGCCATTTCGTTTTCTTATCTCCCCAGAGGGTGACGCCCATGCCGCCTGCCAACGGTCCGGCAGTCGAGGTATGGCCGCTCGGGAAAGAATATCCGGTCGCCGTTGTAATGGCGTCACCTGCCGGAAGAACACGCGCATCCCGGATCCACGGACGATAAATACAGCATGTCAGCTTAATGAACGGTGTCAGGACCATACAGAAATAGTAAGCAACAAGGGTATAGAGTCCTTTTTTCTTATCAACACACCAGTAGTAGAACACCGGGATCATGATGAGGTACGTTACCGCGAACATCGATACCCACTCCATGAACGGGGTCCATGCATCGTTCATGCCGTTTCTGAAATCCTGTAGCCATAACAAATACTGAATATCCATAGAAGCTCCTTAAGTATTATTTCTTACATTATAGCACACATAAGATTTTCGTGTGCTTTCAGTTCCACTTTTCCCCGCCTTTCATCAGGTACCATCCCCAACGCTTTTGCAAAACCGTCCTCTATCTCCTGCTCACTGTAACCGTCGTGGTTGACCAGAATTCCGTTCACCCCGCAGCGGGCGGCCATCACGATATCCGATCTGATTTCGTTTCCGACCATAACGCTCTCATCCGGATCGAGCCTGTGTTTATCGAAAAGTTCTTGCATGAAGCGCGGTTCAGGCTTTTTCATATGATGTTCCGAAGATATAAAGATATCCTCAAAATAGGAAGTGAGACCGAGTTCTTCCATCTCGGGCCTCGTGAAGAGACTCTGAGCGTTGGAAAGCAGGTAGATGTGCGCTCCCTCCGCTTTCAGCTTATCAAGCATCCCGATCGTATCCGGATACAGTTTAAAGCGTATGCGGGAGATGACGCGGAATGCGTATACAAATGCCGAGCACCACCTCTCAAGTACCTCCTCAGACCACTGATGCGGATCTCCCCAGATACCGTCTGCATGATATTCCGGTGCAGACAAAAGAAGCTCTACAAAAACATCACCCAGTTCAATTTCAGGGAATTCGGTTCCGAGCTCCTTTGAGAGCCGGGCTTCATTTGCCTTAATCAGAGATCTGTAGCGTTTCTTCAGATCAGATGGTTTATATACCGCGCCGTAGGAGTGCATGATAGCGGCGATGCGACGCCAGAAAACAGCTGGATTCTGATTCGTGTGTATATCGACCAGGGTCGCGTAAAGGTCGAAGATGTAGTTTTTATATTTCATATCACAATCACCTCAAGTTGACATCATTCAAAACTGAATCCCGCACATCTTCTCGTGACTATGTATAGTGATGTTTTTTGCACTTATCTTGGTAAGAGAAATGCAGGAGTCAGAAATCTATCAGATAAATCCCGATGCTGATCTGCGTAAAACTCCCTCTCTTTTCGATCTTCGCAATGCGGGCGATAAGCAGTTTTCCCGCATCCATCAGTCTTGCAAATATCACATTGTCCTTCTCCGGAACATATCCGAGTTTCTTTTTGTTCTCTGTCAGAATAAGAATCGCGTTACTGTCGAACTTGTTATCCTCTCGTCTCAGTGTCAGCTTGTCTCCGATTCCGATCTCATCGAGTACGGATTTATCAGACAGATGCGTTGTCCCCGCAACGAACGAGTCAAAAAGATGAATTTCCTTTGTAAGCGGTTTAATAAGACTTCCGAGATCATGATTCTCTGTCAGAGATACAATTCCATCCTGCTTGATACTTAATTCTTCTGCCATTTTCAACAACCCTCATGTCCGGTTCTGCCGTCTGTATACTATTTCTCAGTCCATTTTCCAGACGATCTTCACACCGCTGCTCAGAATCTGATCGATTGCGGCATCCAACTGTTTCTCATACTCCGCATACTCATTAAGCTGTTCTTTCAGATCCCGCTTTTTCTCCTCCACAGCCTCCGGATCTTCAAGAAGGTACTTATATTGATAGGGATCCGTCTCCCGAATTTTCTTTATATCAGCCTCTACAGCTTCGATTTTCTCTTCGAGATTCGGTATTTCGATTTCCATACAGCCCATGCCGATCCGCTCCAGCGCGTTTTTCACAAGAATTTCCGCCTCCTCCATGTCTATCAGAGAATTTGTATTGTAGGCTGTTGTAATCATATTCCAAAGCTCCATCAGTTCAGGAATTTCGCCTGTCTTTGGATTGATATCCGGATGCAGCTGTTTGGCCAGCTTTCGATAAATTCTCTTAATTTTCAGAAGTGTCACAGAGTTGATTTCCGACATCTGTTTTGCGGCGGCGTTTTCCTCTATCATGCTCTGAAGCTGTCTCCGGTAGTTCTCCATCTCAATATTGATCATCGCATCTATTGACGCCTGATTGATCACGCTACCGCGGTTCATAGCGCGTTGATAGTACCCTATCAGTTTTTTCTTTCGGATACAGGCGATCTGCTTTTCAAAAATCTGCAGATGCAGATCCCCGAATTCCCTGACATAGAGTCCGTGACAGATATCTGCTTCCTTACGGATCTGGTCCCGCTGCATGAGCAGTTCCTCATACCTGTCGTAATCCGCATTCCTGATTTTTATTATATCCATGGCCGTTCCCCCCCAAAAAACGTCATCATAGCGTTATTATCCTAATGAACCGATTTTCTCAGCGTTTAACTCACTGAATACGATAATATTGATAATGCTATTGCAATCATTCAATAGTGATTACACGATGGACACATGAAATCCATATAGACTCTGATATAATGAAGTCAGTTTCTCACCATCGACAACCGCTTTCCTGAAGAATTCATCACGGTCCCGATACCATTTATCATTAAAATGAACCACGACCGCTCCGTCTTCCTCCATAGATTCCAGTACCTGCTTTTTCATCTTATAGAGGAATGTGACGTGTGCCGGCTGTTTCAGAACATAATATAAATCGAACAGATCAACATATTCGGGATCGAATTCGATGATTTCATATAAGTCATCAATCAGCCATTTCATAATATTGAGGTTGCCGAAAAACGCATTGTACTGAATTCGCTGTGCAAGAAAATCTTTTGCCTGCAGATACAGGTCAGCAGCCTCCTCAAACATCCCTTCCTCTTTGCGAATCCGAGCAAGACGTGTAAACACCTCGGGCAGAGGCTCATGAACATAGGAAGCGTTCTTCACACGAGGATAGAGATCTTCGATGATATGCCTGTATTTCTCAGGATCCTTTTCGACATAGTATCCGTTCCTGTACATGTCTGCGATCTTATATGTACTGACCGGATTTCCGCGTTCCATCGACCGGGAAAAATGGCGGTAAGCCTTCTCATAATCACGCTCACCGGTGCGGCCGTAGTACCAGATGTATCCAAGGCATTCATCCGCTGCATCGATATTATAAGCTGAAGCCATTTCGTAATACTTCAGCGCCAGATCAAACTGGCGCCTGTCATAATACCAACCGCCAAGCTCCATCATATCATGCGGATCGCTCAGCTCACGGATCAGAAAACCCATTGCCTCAGTGAAAAGGAATATGTCCTCCTCGGACGGGTTAGACTTGTCATAGAAGTCTCTCTGTATCTTTCTTGCCTCGTCAACTGTCATATCTTTCCCCTCATAGATAATCGAAAGTTTTACTACAGAGTCCTCTCTGCCAGCTCGAGTGCCTTATCATAATATCGCTTAGTCACGTCGTCGAAGAGCACCCAGATTATCTCATCCATCGCTGCCGGATGCCGCTGCACGAATTCGACCACCGCGTCTACTGCGATCTCGGCCGCCTGATCGATCGGATACGAATACACGCCTGTTGATATAGACGGGAATGCAATGGTCCTGATTCCCTTATGCATTGCAAGTGTCAGTGAATTCATATAACAGCCGGTCAGGAGCGCAGGCTCTCCCCTCCTTCCGCCGGACCAGACGGGTCCTACGGTATGGATGACATACTTGCAGGGAAGATTGTAAGCCCCGGTCATCTTGGCCTCACCGGTCTCACAGCCGTGCAATGTACGGCACTCTGCAAGAAGTTCTCTTCCCGCAGCACGATGAATGGCTCCGTCCACGCCGCCACCTCCGAGGAGAGTGCGGTTCGCTGCGTTGACGATGGCTTCCACATAATCGATTTTCGTGATATCACCTCTGACGGTTCTTATGACTGTGTCTCCAATTTTCATACTAAACTCCTGATATTTTTCAATAATACTCCGGTAATCACATCGGAAGTTGCGCTACAGCTTGCGATAAAAGCCTACGGCGGGTCGCAGACGTGCGCAGTGGAAGGCGCTTACGCGCCGCACACGTCGCGACAAGAACGCCGAGGCATTCTTGAACGACCTAATTTTCATTCCGTCACTGATATATCCACATCCGGTGCAATAAGAATCTTGTAATCCGGATAAGCAGCGCATACTTCATCGTATATGATCTTCAAACCTTTTTCTACCTCAATATCAAAGCTCATGACAACGTCAAATGTCATCTCCTTTGTCTCAAGATCCACATAAAAGCCATGTATCTGGACGACCCAATCATGAGCCAGTACTTTCTTATAAATGTCCATTCGGATTCTTGCAGCCTCATCGTCGCCCGTGTTGAAAGAATATACACCGACACCTGTCATAATGATGCCGGTCTCCTTATAGATTTTCGTCTCGAGCTTTCTCGTCAGACGGTCTACCTCTTTGACTGTCATGGTATCCGGCAGCTCAATATGAACGGATGCAACGTTTTTATCCGGTCCGTAATTGTGAATAATCAGGTCATATGCTCCGCGCACTTCCTTTTCCGCTGTCAGAATTTTCTTTATTTCAGATGTGGTCTCCCTATCCGCCCGCGTACCGAGAATATCATTCAGCGTCTCGCTCATCATCTCAACACCGGATTTAATAATAATTACTGAGATGACAGCTCCGACATAAGCTTCCAGAGATAAACCGCTTACCATAAAAATAATGGCGGAAGCAAGTACCGAAGATGAAAGAATCGCATCGAACATAGCGTCGGAACCCGATGCTATCAGAGAACCGGAATGCACTTTCTCTCCCTGTGCTTTTACAAATCGTCCCAGGATGATCTTGACGCCGACTGCGACCGCGATAATGACCAGAGAAGTGACACTGTAATCCGGTTTCTCCGGATGAATAATCTTCTTTACGGACTCCACAGCTGAGGTGATACCTGCATAGAGAACGATGCCGGATACAATCATGGCGCTGAGATACTCGATTCGACCGTATCCGAGGGGATGCTTCTTATCCGGCAGTTTTCCTGCGAGCTTTGTTCCCACGATTGTTATGATCGAAGAAAGAGCATCCGACAGGTTGTTAACCGCGTCAAGAATGACGGCTATAGAATTGGACGCCAATCCGATGAATGCTTTGAAGGCGGCGAGCATAACATTTGCCAGAATGCCTATGATACTCGTTCTTATGATGACTTTATCCCGGCTCAGTTCCGAACTTTCCGAAATTGTCTTTTCATTAGCCATATTTTTCTTCACTCTCCCTCTGTTTATTTCTCTGAATTTTACTTCCGGCACCACGCTGAATACTCAGTCTTGATTTTTTCGGATTCATAACTAATGTGCATCACGATACATTCCGTGCCGAATACTTTCTATATAGCACCATGCGTCATACATTGCAGGATTTAATCAAGAACGTCTCGGTGTTCTTGCCGCGCCGCACATGGTGCTAAGCACTTTCCTTACTCTTACAGTGCAGGATATCCTGCGGATATCAGAGCCCATACAACGCAGAATACTTCTTTTCCAGATAGTCCAGGAAATCATCCGGCGAGAGTTCTCGCCCCGTGATATCCCTGATCCAATCAGCCGGTGCAAGACGGTCCGCCTTCTTCCACACATTTTCCGCCATCCAGTCGTTTATGAGAGCAAAGTTGCCATTTGCAACCGCCTCATCTACATCGATTTCCTTCCGCATCCTTGCCGCATACATGGAATTGTACATGTTGCCGAGCGCATACGTCGGAAAGTAGCCGAACCCGGACGTCCAGTGAACATCCTGAAGCACTCCCGATGCATCATCGGAAGGTCTGACTCCGAGATATTCTTCGTACTTATCATTCCAGATCTTCGGAAGGTCATCGATTTCCACTTCACCCGCCACGATCATCTTTTCAATCTCATACCGGATCATAATGTGGAAAATGTAAGTGAACTCATCTGCCTCCGTGCGAATGAGCGACGGTTTTACGATATTGACTGCCTCATACAGCTCCCGCTCGGTCACGTCAAACATTGCATCCGGGAAGAGCTCCTTAACTTTCGGGTAAATAAGATGAATGAAAGCTTCCGAGCGTCCGATCACATTTTCATAGAATCTGGATACAGACTCGTGCTGTCCCATCGTCTTTCCCTCATAGATGTGATGTGTCCAATCCTCGCGCGGCTGATTCTGGTCAAACAGCGCGTGACCGCCCTCGTGGATTGTACTGTACATACTGGACAGAAAGAGATTTGGGAAAAAATGCGTCGTGACACGCTCGTCATCCGGTCCCATACTGTCCGTGAACGGGTGCTCGGTAGTCGAGAATGCGCCGCGCTCAAAATCAAAACCGATTGTCTCGAGCAGATAACGCGCCATTTTCTCCTGTGCAATCTCATCCACCGTACGTGTCACAAAATCGCGGCGGATGACCTTTTCGCTCGACATAATTTTGCGCAGAAGGGGCACAAGGCGCGTGCGGCATTTGTCAAAAATCTCATCAAGCTTTGCGGAAGTCATCCCACGCTCATAGAGGTCCAGAAGATTGTCATAGACGACCGGACTTTTCTCGGTCATCAGATCAACCCTCGTGAGTTCCACCTCCCGCACGGCCTTGAGAGACGGGGCAAATGCGGCAAAATCCGACTTCTGCTTCGCCTTGAGCCAGTCAGCATAGGCTTTATTGTATGTCTTCGAAAACTCTCTGTCCTGCTCGGGAGTGACTCTGCATATGCGGGCGTCCTCCCTGTGCAGCTGCTCCGCCATGGTACGGTCAAATTCATCGAGCTCGTCCCGGTGATCATAGAGCCAGGAAGCAGCCTCGAGGAACTCCGGATTCCTGTGTATCAAAAAGATTTTATTTGTCAGATAAGAAGCCGTATCGCCGGCCGCTTCCATGGCAGCGGGAGGGCACAATGTCTCCATGTCGAACTGAACGATATGAGCGGCATTGTTAAGATGCTCCTCCTCGTCAAAGAATATTTTAAGCCGATCTAACATTTCCTGTGTCTTTGGTGTCATTACTTTTTTTCCTCTCTGATCTGTGTTATTTTGCTTTCTGCTTTGAGAATATCCGGAATCTCTTCCGTTTCCCATTACTTTTTCCTCTCTGATCTGTATTATTTTGCTTTCTGCTTTGAGAACATCCGGAATCTCTTCCGTTTCCCTCTCTTATGTAAATTTGTTCGCGATAATTCAACGCATTGATCCCGTAAGCTTCTTGCAAGTTCATTCTCCTCCGGAGTGACGTGCCCGTCCGCTTCGGCACCGTATGTGATCCTGTAGTATACGTCAAATACACTCTTGAGATCCGTACGCATCTCAGACGGCACCCGACCGACATAATCCATGAGCAGTCCCCTGTCAACGAACTTCTCTTCCGACTGCCGGAGGATGGCCTTTTTAATCATCTCCACATCCATCACAAGCTTTTTTTCAGGCGTCGCACGCATGTAGCGAAGCTTGCCGAAAACAGTCATATAGAAGATGAGCGCGATAAGAATACCTGCTATGCAGAACAGAACCGGCCACACGACTTTCATAATCGCAGGGGTATCCGCCTCATTTATCTGTTCTGAATCTATCGGCAATGCAGGATCGAAGGTCGAAGGATCCGGCAAGTCGGGAACATCTCCGGCATCGTAATCCCCGATGCTTTCCGGGGTACTCTTTGCTTTCCTTCGCCAAGTATAATCTGCCTGCCGTCTGAACGCGGCTGTCGGCTCAAAGGGAACCCATCCGAATCCGTCAATAAACGCTTCCGGCCACACATGCGCGCAGTTGCTGCTCACAGGGTAAACACTTTCCTCTTCGAGAGGAAATACATATCTAAACCCGGTCTGCACTCTCGCGGGTATCCCGGAAATGCGAAGCAATATGACCATGGCAGATGTGTACTGCACACAGTAGCCTTTCTGCGTCTCGAAGAGAAATCTCTGCGCAATATCTGCCATACCTCCCGAAGTGCTCATATTTGACTTCGGATCATAGCCACCGACCGCATCCGTGTCATATGTGTATTGTCTTAAATATTGTTCGATGAGTCTGCATGCATCATAGCAGTTTTCCGCATTTTTCGTGATATCCCGGGCAAGCTCCTTCATCCTCGTATCCGCACCGTCTGTTGCCAGATACTCCCGCATGGGGTTCTCATTTTTCTCTTTTACTGATCCGCCCGTGTCATCTCCATCCGCCGCCTTCGTAAAATGCGCTGCATCGATTGTTTCGTTGTATGCCTCCTCGTACTCCCCCCTCGTCATAATTTTCTCTAAAGAGACGCCGAAGAGCTCCGTCATATACCCACATGCGTCGTCGTAGGAAAATGGGCGCAGATCTCCTGTTTTTTCGAGAAGATCGATCAGATAAGGACTCCCGTAATCGATGTCAAGGTATTCCGCCTCGATTCTGTACCCTTTTCTGTGTCTGCGAATGCCTGTTCCTTCAACAATTTTACCCTTTTCAGATTGAAGAGCAATGGAGTTAATGGGTGCTATCTCGTCGAACGTGTCAAGATAGGCATATTCCACATCCATTTTAGCGACTTCAGAAAATAGCGCCGCGTACTCATGTGACACGCCATGATCTCTCATGAATTTCAGGAATCGTATGAGCTGCGCCCTGTCAGCTGCCCTTCCTCCGGTAAGATAAACCGTCTTTTTCACTACCATGTTTTTGTCAGTTTTCGCATCCCTGAAAACATGGTAGGGCGTTTCATATATTTTCAAATTCAGCTGTGTCTTGTCCGTTTGGTTGACTCTCCTCCCGTCCACAAGAAGTGAGCTGTAGCCGGTCGTATAGTCCCCCGATTGAAACAGGGATGACAGATAATAGGAAGCACGGTCAACAATGCCCAAAGCGCTTTCCGCTACTCTCTGCCCTGTCTTGACCACAGGCGTCCAGTCAATCGGATCCTTCCCCATGGGAGCCGACAGCATAATGACTCCTATCAGAATAAAGTAATGGAAGGGAAATGCATCTCTGTTCCTCTCACAGACGATTTTCTGAAGACTCGATAAAGTCAGGATCGTGAGCACAATAAAGAGAATTCTGTCCGTGGAATGACTGCCATCCAGCAGCAGTCTGCCGAATCGAAAGTATATTGCCACGGCATCCAGGACAAATACACCATATTGCAGAACGCTGTCTCTGTAAGGCATAAAAGAACATGCTGCTCTGACGGCTGCGGCAACAATCGCAGCGGCAGCAACCACAGTGGTAGCCAGTCCGTCCCGCACCGCACTGTCTCTCAAGAACAGAAACACGATACCTGCGGGCAGGAGCGATAAAACAGCGGATGCTCTTTTACCGGTAAACAGTCGGAACAGGTACTCAAGAAGACTATAGAGCGCAAAAAAACAGAAAGCGGTCAGTACAAATGTACTTCTCTCAGATCCATGAACCTCTCCCTTTTTAAGGAGATATCCTTCAAGGCCAATGACAAAAAGAGCAAGTGCAAAAAGATGCAGCCTGATCTCAGTCACAAACTGTGCAGTGACTCTCTCCCGGCTCAGGATCTTCTCTGATAAGAATCCAGGTATTGTTATCATACCAACTGCTCCCTCTGTTCATAACCAGACTTCGGATTTTATTATACTCCTCTTCAGAATGATAAAAAATACCGTCAGCAACGGTATTATAAAACTCCATAAAGTTTTCATACGAGTCCACTTCCGATTCGCTCACTTTACCGGAAGGATAAATCAGGTGGACAGGTACTCCCTGCTTCGCAAAGTGCCAGGCCGCGGAGACGATGAACTCCAGAAAATAATCCCTTTTTTTCAGGAATTCCAACTCCTGACAGTTATCCGGAACATTGGCAGCCTCCATCAGGATAGTCACCGTACGCTTCTCCATCTTATCAGGAATTCTGACTGTCAGCTCGGAAAGCTTCGCGGAAACCTTCCAGTTGACAGAATTCAGTGCGTCTCCTCTCTGATAGGGTCTCAAATCACTGCCCGGGGTCTCCTCCGTCATCCAATTGCTTTTCAGCCCCGTGCTGTTCACCAGATTCTCCAGATCCAGATAGGAATCTGCAATGTCCGTAATTCGCGGACTCACAACAGCCCTGAAATTGTACGGTATTTTCACCACCACTGTGAAAATCGAGAAGGGATCCGTGAATGCGGCTTTTGACAGGCCGATATCATAAGAACCTGCGTATTTGCAGCTTATTCCCGAAATCAGTTCCTTCTTTTCCCGGATATCGAGCGAGAGAATCTGCCCGTCTTCTATCTCATAGAGATCGCATCTGTCTCTGTGAGTATAAAGACGCATTTTGTGAACGGGGAGGAATCCGGCATTTTCAATGACGGCTCGGTACCTGTGATCTTCTCCTTTGGGAAACCTGTGTACCTCGATTTCCTGATAAACTCGGAGGAATCTGAAATTCAGGAAGATGTATGCAGCCGAAACAGGTAAAACGAGAAGAGCCCCGTAAAGCGGCGCATAGGACACGGGTCCGCCATAAAGGCTGGCGAACACAAGGCATGCAGATATCACTATGAAATATATGACAACACGCGCTTTGTTGACTTGAATACTCATGGCACCTTCAACTGACCGGGAACTCTGTTTTACTGAACGCTCATGACACTCTTAACGAGCCTATGACTCTGTTTGTCTGATTGTCTGATGGTTTATTGCACCTTCACCTGACCGAGAATCGTCTTAACAAGGTCCTCCTTAGTAATACGGCTGAGCTTAGCCCCGTTCGTCAGAATAAGTCTGTGCGGAAGGGTGAGTGAGGCTGATTCTGCGATATCCTCGGGAATGCAATAGGTCCTCTCATCCATGCAAGCTAATGCCTGGGCACACCTGAGCATCGAGAGGAACGCTCTGGGCGAAGCTCCGCAGGCGATTTCCGCCTTGTTTCTCGTCATGTCAACGATCTCCGCCGCATAAGTCAGCAGGTTCGCATGAATGCTGACTTGCTTCACCTCATTCTGCATCTCTATCTGATCCTTTGCGTTTAAGACCGGCATAGTCCGGCTGTGCAGCTGTCCTTCTATAAACCGCTTCGCCATATCCTGCGACGCTGTAACGTCCGGATAACCTATGGAAAGCTTCATCATGAACCTGTCGAGCTGGGATTCAGGCAGCGGATAGGTTCCGGCCATCTCAGCAGGATTCTGTGTACCGATTACCATAAAGGGTTCCGGTACGGCTATCTCCTTCCCGTCGATCGTGACCTTATGCTCCTCCATGACTTCCAGGAGGGCGGACTGGGTTTTGGGGGAGGTTCTGTTCAGCTCGTCGGCAAGCACTATATTATTGACGATCGGACCCGGCAGTACCTGAAAGGTTCCGTCTGAGGGCCTGTAAATGGAGAGACCCGTGATGTCCGAGGGCGTCGTGTCGGGCGTGCACTGGATCCTCGCGAAGGAGAGCGACAGAGAATCCGACAGGGCTTTCGCGAGCGAGGTCTTCCCCACGCCAGGGACATCCTCCAGGAGCAGATGACCGCCCGCCAGGAGGGTGATGATCACCTTGTCTATGACGTCGCCTTTCCCGACGATGCGTTCTTCGATGCTCTTTTTTAATCGTAGCGTTCTCTCATTCATCTGACATTTGACCTCACTATAGTGCTCATACTTCCCACCCCATACCAACAGCACAGTCGAATCATTAAAAATGCAATCGATCGGGCGTCGTCGAGCGGCCGGTACTTTAAATTTTCAAGCGCCAGCGCCGAAAATTTATTAGTACCGCTGCCAGCGAGACCGAGCGAAAGCGTCCCGACGATGCATTTTTTTATGATGAGACTGTCCTCTACTACCCCGTGTGGGAAGTATAAGCACCCTGATCTTCGCAACCTTTTAAATCATAAGCCGCTTCACTTCTCTCTCCCTATGTAAAAGACTGTAAGCTGCTCATACTTCCCACTCCTTACCTACAACACAGTCGAATCATTAAAAATGCAATCGGAGGGCGTCGTCGAGCGGCCGGTACTTTAAAAATTCGAGCCTCAGCGATGAATTTTTATTAGTACCGCTGCCAGCGAGACCGAGCGGGAGCGTCCCGACGATGCATTTTTTTATGATGAGACTGTCCTATACTATCCCGGGTGGAAAAACTAAGCACCTTACTTCCTTTTCACATAGGGCTCCAACTTCCTCCCCACCTCTTTCGGCACCAAATCCCTACTCACCACACACTCATCTGACGCCAAATAACTCTTCAGCGTATTCCTCGTATAGCACCCCGTACCCCCGGCCCCCGTCAGCTGCACGGTAGCCGATGTGAACACCCCGATGACCCTGCACTCGACGTTTTGCAAGCCCTCCGCGTCAAGCACAGCCCTCAAAATCTTCTCCTGCTCGCTGTTCTTGACAACAGGACTTGCGAACTTCTTCTTCTCACCGTTTATCCTCTGCGTCCAGTCATCCTTTCCGCTTCCTGCCGTCACCGTTCCGCCATAGCCGAAACAGTTGATTCCGATCACCGAACCCCTCGTTACAATGATAGCTCCCAGATTGGCAACCTTCCCCTGATACTGTAAAGTTCCGGGCATAATCACGTAAAATCGGTTGCGCCTCACATAATTAGTGATCTCTGAAAGCGTGACAAGCAGTTCATTACGGTCGCTGTTCTTTTCCGTTTTTTTTGCTGTGTTTTCTTTTTTAGCCTCTCCCTTTTCTTTCGCTGCAAATGCGGAGCCCTTCACTCTCGAACCGAAAAAGACTTCCATGGGATCTCTTCCTGATATTTTAGCAAATACGACCGGTACTACGATCAGGACAAGAATCATGATAAGGATAATGGTGATATTATTCATAGCTGCATTTTACTCCTTTATGCAAGCAAGACCGCTACCGAGTAATCGGCAACGGTCAGGCTATAAAGTATTCAGTCAGTAAATTCCGTTTACGCCGGCATGAGCAGATTCGGCAGAGCCAGTGAAATTCCCGGAATGAATGTGATAAGCAGGAGTGCTATCAACATACAGATATAGAATGGAAGCGTCGCTTTTACGACCTGCTCCATCTTGAGTTTGGCAACAGCGGAACCGATGAAGAGGACCGCACCAACCTGCGGTGTCAGCAGACCGATACCGCAGTTGAGAACCATAATGATACCGAACTGAATCGGATCAATTCCGATCTGTGTTGCGATCGGAAGAAGGATCGGCGTTGTAATAAGAATGATCGGTGACATATCCATGATACAGCCGAGAAGCAGGATGATCAGGTCGATCAGCAGTGCAATGATGATCCGGTTATCTGTAAGACCAAGGATTGCATGGCTTGCGAGATCCGGAACATGGAGCTGTGTAAGGCAGTAACCGAAAATACTCGATGTTGAAATAAGGATAAGGACGATCGAAAGTGTATCCACGCAGCCGTCCAGAGCATCCCATACGCCCTTCCATGTAAGTCCCTTATACACATACAGGGAAACAATAAGCGAATAAATAACAGCTATAGCGGCTGACTCTGTTGCCGTGAACACACCGGCGACAACGCCGACGACAACGATAAGAATTGCCGCGAGAGCCCAGATACTGGTCAGTAACTGCTCAAAGAATACTCCCAGAGAGAATTTCTCACCCTTCGGATAATTTCTCTTTACGGAGATGATATAGGAACCGACCATAAGAGAGATTGCAAGAATCGCTCCCGGAATATAACCTGCCAGGAACAGACGTCCTACGGAAATACCTCCTGCAGCCATGGCGTAGATGACCATATTGTGAGACGGCGGAACAAGCAGACCCTCGCAGGAAGATGTAATTGTAACAGCGGTGGAGAAATCAGCATCGTAACCCTGATCGACCATCATCGGGATAAGGATCGATCCGAGAGAAGCTGTATCAGCAGAAGCGGAACCGGAAATACCTCCGAAGAAATAGGAAGCTACAATATTTACCATGGCCATTCCGCCGCGCATCCACCCTACGCAGGAATTGGCCAGTGCAATCAGCTTCTCGGATATACCTCCGCTTCCCATCAGAATACCCATCGTAATAAAGAACGGTACTGCCATGAGGGAGAAAGAGCTGATGCCCTTGACCATCTGCTGGCAGAGACTGTTAAGCGACTTGCCCTGATAAAGAAGGCACGCCATGGAAGAAAGTGCTACACCGTAAGCAACCGGAAATCTGAGAAATACCAGAATCAGGAAGCCGATGATTAATATTGCAATTGCAGTAGTATTTGCTGTCATCCTTTTGCCTCCTCAATCATTTTTTCTGCCTGATTTTTAAGATCATACTCCGTATCTTTCAGGAAGAATGCCTTAAAATCATTAACGATTGCTTCCAGTTCGAATATAATCATAAAGAAACCTGCAAGCGGAATCGGGAAATACATCCAGAAACGGGAGACGGACGGCATCGATACATATGTGCCTCTCGATCCGATCGTACTCGCATAGCCCATTCCGAGGACCAGCATAACGATTCCGAGAATGAGAACGCCGATATCAGCAAGGAGATCGAGTGTCTTAAGAAGATTTGCAGGAAGATAACGGTCAAATGCCGTCATTCTGATGTGTGCTTTACGCCTGATGGCAAGAGCAGCTGAAAGAACAGCCATATAAGACATACAGGTAAGGACGACCTCTTCAGACCATGACGGATCAGGAATGAACGGAATATAACGTCCGGCAACCGAAACCGACGTGATAATGATATCTGTAATCAGGAACAGCTTACAGATAATCATAAGCACTTTGCTGACAACATCATACAAAGGCTTAATTTTTTCTAGTTTTTCAAATATAACTGGCATATCTCTCCTCCTCACGGAGACCCAATTTTCACTTCAGAACGCCAAAAACAGCGCTGAAGCACTTGTGTCATCTTTTCAAAAAGGCAGGGGCACCGGAACCTGCCTGATACCCCTGCCATCTGGTTCAATCTTGTCAAAGGGTAACCGTTTGGCTACCTGAAGAGCTGCATTTCTGCTACTTATTATTTTGCAAGATCAAGAAGCTGCTGATAGAGGTCAGCCTGTGAAGATGTATTGTCCTCGATGACCTTCGCGCAAGCTTCTCTCCACGGAGCAAGGTCACTTACTTCGACAACATTACATCCTTCATCCTTGAGACCTTTAAGAACTTCGTCTTCCTTCTCCTGGGAGATGCTCTTGTTGTACTCTTCAGCCTTCTTGCCTGCTTCGAAGATAGCGTTCTTCTGAGCGTCTGTCAGCTTGTCAAGAGATGCCTCGGAAATGATGACCTGGATAGCGCCGAGTGTATGTCCGTCCAGAAGAAGAGTCGGAGCAACTTCCTGGAAGGAGTTGGACTTGTAGTTAGCGATCGGCTGCTCAGCTGCATCAACAACGCCTGTCTGAAGTGCGCTGTAGAGCTCACCGAAGGAAACGACTGTCGGGGAAGCGCCGAGGCCTTCGACCATACCATTCATGACCGGGTCATTGGAAACACGGATCTTGAGACCCTTCAGGTCGTCGATGCCCTTAATATCAAGACCGTCTTTGAAGAAGAAATGACGGAAACCTTCTTCGCCGTAGAATACGCCTGTAACGCCAAGGCCAAGCTCTGAAGGCTCAGCAAGGAATTCTTCTGCAAGATCGCTCTCTGCGAATTTCCAGAAATGATCTCTGTTCTCCCATGTGAACGGGATGGAAAGAAGTGTAGCTTTACCACAGCCATAGCTGCTGAGAGCAAATGCGGAAATTCTGGACATGTCGATGGAGTCGTCGCCGCCGAGCATAGCGTCAAGAACGTCATTCTCTGATCCGAGAACACCTGAATCCTGAAGGTCGATCTTTACGGATCCGCCGGAAAGCTCTTCAACCTGCTCTTTGAAATACACGTCAGTCATACCGACGATTGTGTCAAGCGGGTTAACCTCAGCCATAACGAGTGTAACCTCCGGATCTGCAGAAGCATCGCCGGATGCTGCTGTTGCTGTTGATGTATCAGCCGGTGCTGCAGCGCCTGATGAACCTGATGAACTTGCAGATCCGCCGCATGCTGCGAGACTGAGTGCCATAACAGCTGAAATCATAGTAGCTACTAATTTCTTTTTCATTCTATGTCCTCCTTTATAAACATAAAACCGAATAAAAAATGCCACTAACTATATTACCATTTTGCACTAATTTTTTAAAGCAAAATAATTTTAATCAGTGCAAAATGGCAAGACTTCTGTATTATATTTCACAGTTGGAAAGAAATCTGTATTTTATTATCTGGCAGAGACGTATTTGTGAAGAACTTCTCTCACAGCACCCTTTCCTGCATAAAGCTCAGCTACCATACCCTCTATTTTCTCGCCGAGTCCCGCCTCATACAGGTTCTGTCCGAAGATATCTTCTCTGGAGTAAAGCTCTTTCAGGCAGCTGTAATCCTGTTCCTTCTTTCCGATTTCAAGAGGCTTAACGATTTCCTGAAGCTCTGCAAGAAGCGGATCCGGAGAAATGTCGAACGGATTTCCCTCATCGTCGATGCCCTTCAGATATCTCGCATAACCTGCAAGGACAAGCGGAATCAGTGTGAGCTGGTCCATATCGAGGGCTTTCTTCCTGTAAGACTTGATTGTCTCACCGAAGCGGATAGCGATCTTCTGGGATGTATCCGTCGCGATTCTCTGCGGTGCATCCGGCATGAAGGGGTTCGGAAGACGTTTTGTGAGAACTGCATCAATGAATTCATCCGGATGAAGAACGCCCGGATCAACGACGACCGGCATTGCCTCTTTGTATCCCATCTTGGTGATGAGACCACAGAGGTCCTCATCTTTCATCTCGGCGGAAATCAGATTGTAACCGAGCATGCAGCCGAATACCGACATAGCTGTGTGAAGCGGATTCAGGCAGGTCGTTACTTTCATGCGCTCTACATTGTCTACTGTCTCGCGGTCTGTATAAATGACGCCCGCTTTCTCGAGAGCCGGACGGCCATTTGTATAATTATCTTCGATGACAAGGTACTCAGTCTCCTCGGCGTTGACGAACGGAGCCGTGTAGGTGTGCTTATCTGTGATGATCGTGTTGCTGTCCTCGAATCCGTCCTCAGCGAGCATCTTCTGAACTGCGGCATCCGGTCTCGGTGTGATCTTATCGATCATGCTCCACGGGAAAGTAATCTTTGTCTCATCTTTCAGCCAGTCAACAAATTCAGCCGGAACAAGGCCTTCCGCTGCCCATTTTTCTGCATACTGAAGAACAGCGCTCTTTACCTTATCTCCGTTGTGTGAGCAGTTGTCCATACTCTGAACGGTGAGTGGATATTCGCCGGCTTTGAAACGCTCATACAGAAGAACCGTCACCTTACCCATGATGAGGACCGGATTGAGACCTCTCTCAAGGTCAGCCGGTGCAACGCCGTAGCCTTTTTCTGTGATTGTGAAGCTGATCATCTGCAGGCTGGGATTTGCAAATATATCGCAGAGTCTCTTCCAGTCATCCGCAAAATCCGGAGACGCCTTAACGCTCTCGGTAACGGAAGCGATAACTTTCTTTTCGATGGAACCGTCAGCTTTCAGCACAACGAGAAGGCTCAGATTGTCATACGGCTTGTATGCTTTGTCGATGATGTCAAAGTCAAATCCTTCCGCTACGATAACGCCAGTGTCAGCATCACCGCTGTCAAGCAGCTGCTGAAGGAGCGCTGCCGGAAATGCTCTGAAGATATTGCCCGCTCCGAAATGTACCCATGTCGGATTCTCATATGTATTCTTCTTAACTGCCTCAATATCGAATTCGGGAAGCTTATAGCCCTTCCACTGTTCTTTATCCTGAATTCCGTTCAAACTAAGCTTCATTATTACTCTCCTTTTTCCTCAGCAAGTCTGTCAAGCAGATCCCATACTCCGAGCATGTACTGAACGCCAAGCGCGCGGTCATACTTGCCATAGCCCGGTCTGCAGGATCCCGGACCTTCCTCCCACAGCTGTCTTCCGTGGTCAGGTCTTATGTAGCCGTCAAATCCGCAATCGTGATAAGCTCTCAGAATCTCAATGATGCCTGTCTCGCCGCAGCAGTCTCTGTGAGCTGCTTCCGAGAAGTCTCCGTTCGGGAAATGCTTAATGTTGCGAATATGTGCAAATGCGATTCTGTCGCAATGCTTTCTTACAATGTCAGCACAGTTATTTGCCGGATTTGCATTCAGGCTACCTGTGCAGAGTGTGAGACAGTTGTGGGGATCGTCGACCATTTTCAGAAGCTTAGCGCAAGCCGCTTCATCCACCATCAATCTCGGAAGTCCGAAGATATCCCATGGCGGATCATCCATATGGATCGCCATCTTGATATCAGCCTCCTTGCAGGCCGGCATAATTGCTTCAAGGAAATACTTCAGATTATCCCAGAGTTTTTCTTTGGTGACAGGCGCATAAGCCTTGAAAAGCTCATCAAGCTTAGCCATGCGTTCCGGCTCCCAGCCCGGGAATGTCATGTTGTACTTCTCTGTAAAGCTCATGATATATTCTGCCATGGCCTTGTAGTCGCTCTGGATCATATCCTTCTGATAGAACAGAGCTGTGGAGCCGTCTCCTACCGGGTGGAACAGATCTGTACGCGTCCAGTCAAAAACCGGCATAAAGTTGTAGCAGATGACCTTGACGCCGAACTTGCCGAGGTTCCGGATGCACTGCTTGTAGTTTTCAATCAGAGCGTCTCTTGTCGGCAGACCGATCTTGATATCGTCATGTACATTAACAGACTCGACGACCTCCGCATCGAAACCGTAAGCATGAATCTGATCTACAACCTCACGAATCTCATCCTCTTCCCAGATCTCTCCGGGCATCTTGTGATGCAGAGCCCAGACAATACTTGTCACTCCGGGGATCTGTTTGATGTCACCCAATGTGACAGGGTCGTTACCCTCGCCGTACCATCGCCATCCCATTTTCATTGGCATATTATTCCCTCCTTTTTTATTGGAATTACAAGTCCAAAATGTATCGGACCTTCATCGTTCCATTCTTTGCTCAGATCATTTCTGTGCTCCCCGGAATTTCAAATTTCTTCGAGCTCTCCCGGATATCATCCCTTATTGAAATCTTATTCGAGTCATCCCGGATTTCATGCTTTATTGTAATCTTCTTCGGGACATCTCGAATTTCATTCTTTGTTGAAATCTTCGTCAGGTTCTCTTAGAATACTTATGTAACGTTATGCTGAAAGCGTGATTCGCGATCCATATGGTAAGCCCGAAGCTTGCCATGCATTCCATAAGCAAAGGAGCATAAAAAATGAAAAATGATGTTTGGGTCTTTTACAAAGATATCGAGCCGGAAAAAGCCGGGGAAGGGGTAGTTCGTCGTGTCCTGGCATACTCAGATGACATTATGGTCGTTGAAAATACCTTTTCCAAAGATGCAGTTGGCCAAAAGCACAGCCACCCGCACACTCAGATAACCTATGTAAAAAGCGGTCGTTTCCTTTTCACGATCGGTGATACAACACGAGAAGTTACTGAAGGTGATACATTACTCAAAACCGACGGAGTTGTACACGGTTGTGTCTGCCTTGAAGCTGGCGTCCTTCTTGATATTTTCTCACCATACAGAGAAGATTTCGTAAAAGACTGACCACTTCCTAAGCTGTCGCCTTCCGTAGTAGAACTACTGTCCGTTTCACTAAAAAGAGTATAAAAAAAATCCCGCCAATGCGGAATTGACAGGATTGTTGTGCATATTGCAAAAGTTGCGGTTCATGGTTTTTTATTCTCGGCTATATCCATAGAATGGTTCCTGACAGCGTAAAGTTTGCGATATTCCTGAGGCGACAGACCGTACTCCTTTTTAAAAGCCCTAAAAAAACCCGGATAATCTCTGAAACCGTAATTGGTATATACCTCGCTTATCTTCTCTCCGAGCAGCAGCGCTTCTCTGCAGGATGCGAGCCTTTTTTTGAGCAGATATTGATGAACGGAAATTGCAAGGTTTTCTTTGAAAACATGAGCAATATGATATTTGCTGACATAGAAGACCTCGCTCAGCCGATCAAGCGTCAATTTCTCATCCAAGTGGCTGTCTATATACTCAAGAAGACTCTGATACAGGGTCTTCTCTGTTTCAGGGTGCTCCGGGCTGGAAGCGGCGTGAACTAACCTGCTTATATCGAGAAGCATTTCCTGCATTTTGAGTTCTACTGCTGTTTCCCTTCCATAGCTGTTCCCGTTCAGCTCTTCAAGCATGCTCACGACCTTGCCCCAGATGCTGTTGAATGTAATCGGGTCTGTGTGGAACAGATAGCCGCTCGAATCCTGAAAATGTTCTTTCAGACAGCCGAATTCCTCATATCTTTCAATCAGGTTCTCCATATACTCAGGTGATGTCCAGACAATGACACGCCTGTAAGCGATATCGGGATTATTGACAAATGCGCGGTGTTCTATTCCCGGAGGAACAAGAATGCAATCGCCTTTTATCAGCTTGTTTTTCCTGCCTTCTATCTCAAAATCAACGTCTCCGTCCAGATAAACATAGAACTCATAATACGTATGAACATGCGGATCTACATTCATATGGTGAAGATCCTCATAATAATAGATCTCATAGTCCTGAGACAGCATGTACTGGCGTCTGTTGAAATCTGAACGCAGCCTCTTTTTCATGGATACACCTCTTATGTAACTTAATACAACGCTGAATTCTTCTTATGAAAGACCAAGCACTTCCTCCAGAATCTCTACGGATTCATAGACCATACCGTCACAGTGCTCTTTTTTGTTTCCGCCCCGCTGCGCGTTGACCCTAAGAAGATCTGCACACATCGTCATCCCATCATGGTTATCGCGAATTCTGCGAATAAAACCCGACGCATCAGACGGCTTATCCTTTCCCAACATTCCAAGAACCATCAGACCGCCGGTAATGGCGCCACATACCGAGCCGGTCCTCATTCCGCTGCCAAAGTTGGAACCCAGACGGAAAGCTGTTTCTTCATCGATTCCGAGCAGCTCTGAAAACGGAATTACAACAGCCTGTGTACAGTTATAATGACGTTCATTTGAAGCTCTCAGTTCTTTTGCTCTCTCCAAATATTTTCCCATATTTTTCTCCTGTTAACGAAAAGCCATTCCCATAGCATGCCTGCCGGTGGGAATGGCTTAATTCTTCATCGCGCAATACTTGTGCTTAAGCTTCAGCCGGTGCTTCGTCAATATCCATCTTTGCACGGATGATCTTCTTTGTAGAGTTCTTTATGAACGGGTACTTCCTGATTTTGAGGGAAGTAATCGCTCGATAAGAAGGCTGTGTTTTATTGTACGCATCCAGAATTCCCTGCAGGGCTGCCGCGACTTCTTCAGGAGAAAGTCCTCTGGCTTCCGCGACATCGGCATCCGGATAAATACGTGCCGCAAGTCCGTTCTCTTCGCCGGCAATAACGACCTCGCCTACGAGATCATCTGTCAGCATCACATTCTCAATTTCTTCCGGTGATACATTTTCACCGTTGCTGAGAATAATGAGATTCTTCAGACGTCCTGTTATATACAGATATCCGTCCTCATCGATACGTCCCAAGTCGCCTGTGCGAAGCCAGCCGTCCATGAACGCCTCTTCTGTCTCTTTCGGCATCTTGTAATAGCCTTTCATGACGTTGGAACCCTTGACCTGGATTTCTCCGTCCACAAAGCGAATCTCCATATTTGCAAGGACCTTTCCGACAGATCCGGGCTTATTGCCATTCTGACCGTTGGTACTGATTGTAGGTGAGCATTCGCTCATACCGTAGCCTTCGCAGACCTTGATTCCATACTCTTCGAACAATGTGATATATGCGGGATCAAGATGCGCACCGCCGGAGAAAATGTATTCAAGGTTCTCACCGAGTACCTGCTTTGCAATATCTCTCTTCGGAACGTCGGAGTCCACAGCCGCAAGGCGCTTTCCGATCGTCTCGATCATAAGCGGAACCATGAGCAGAATCTGCGGCTGAACAATTCCTATATTTCTCAGCATATGGAGCAGCGTATCGTTGATATAAATCGTTGCACCGAGAGAAAAGCCTTTCAGCCAGTCCATGACAAGGCAGTATGCGTGATGTACCGGCAGTACTGAAAGCATCGTTGTGCCCGGATCGAAATTCACAATAACATTCGTCACATCATCATATAGATTTCGCTGGCTCAGCATAACACCTTTCGGCTTTCCTGTCGTGCCGGACGTGAAAATAATAGTACAGACGTCATCAGGCTCCGGACGCTTTTCGTCTGGGATCGCTTCCCCGCTCTCATCTGCTATAAACTCTTTAAATGAGAGAATCGAGGGATCCTTTGACGGCTCCTGATTCAGGACTACATAAAGACGAACAGCCGGGCAATTCGCTTTGACTATATCGATCAGCGACGCAAGTTTCGGAGCGACGAAAAGAGCTTCTGAATCCGAGCGGTTTATCAGATCACAGAGTTCCAACGGCGGAAGCAACGGATCGAGAGGTACAGCGGTCATTTTCGTACTTACAATTCCGAGATACGTAGCGATCCACTCATAGGAACCACTTCCGATCATCGCAACCTGCTTGCCTTCGAATCCATTTTTCAGGAGAGCTGACGCTACTTTATTTCTGTCACTGTTCAACTCCGCATACGTTTTTTCGGGAATCTGTTTCCTTACGATCCAACGGACAGCAGGAGTATCCGGATATTTTTCGACCGTATTCTCCAGCAGATTTGCAATAATGTGTTCATTGGCCATGATTTTTCTCCTTTTCTCGCAAAAGGTCTCAGACGTTATTTATTCCTCGGGAAGCAGAGTGTTCATGTAGTCGAGAGCCTCACCGATGGTCGTGATCTGGAGTGCTCCCTCCTCATCAAGTTCTACATCAAAAGTGTCTTCGAGATCTCCGAGATATGTCATGAAGCTCAATGAATTAAAGCCGAGATCTTCACGGAAGCGCATGTCTTCCGTCAGCTCCGATACATCTTTATCACAGTACTTGGCAACGATTTCCAAAAATTCCTGTTTGCGATCCATAATAGTCCTCCTGTTTGTTTTCTTTTTTCTTTAAAACGTCCTGCTGCGGAACGTCATAACTTACCCTGCCTCCGAATCGAATGCAGAATAAGATTACTTATTAACTCATGTGCTTCGGTTATTTTGAAAATTTCAAAAACTTCTCGGCGTTCTTGCCACGACGTGCGCGGTCCAGGCTCCTTCAGCTGCGGACGTCTATGATCCACCGGATGTTTTATTCTCTCAGATTGGTTAAGTGGTGGAAATCAGTTCACCGATCGTAACATCCGGCTCTCTGACGCCCCGGAACATCATCTTCATCATGTAATAGTACAGCTTCTGAATGTCATCATACGACAGAACAGCTTTCTGATAGTGATAATCAAAGATGAGTCCGCCATCGTTTGAACTGTGAGTCACAGTAAGGTAGATCTGCTTTGTAGCTGCACCGTTGGGATACCAGACCGACCGCGTCTTGATACCTACAAGATGTTCATTTTGCACACGTACCGGCATGGGCTGATAAGTCAATGACATGGAAATGTACTCGGTTTTATCCGGTGCACCGTAAAGATCTTTCAGCATCTTATCAACTGCAATCGGGTCATAATTGCAATGGAGATACACTTTATTCTGGACATTTTGAAGTTCATAAAGAGCATCCAGGAATTCAGTATCCGGACTTATAATGGTGCGACACGGGAAGGATAATACACGGCTTCCTCCACACGTCCACTCAGCCATAGTTGATCTGCGTGATACAAAGTTCCTGAGGGTGATGTCTTCCTGTCCGCCGTTCGTTTTTGACAGATATGTTCTCATCGCAAGCAGAATCAGGTTCGTCATGGTAACACTGTGCATTGCGCAGAAGTCCAGGAGCTGCTGTGTTGCTTCCGGCTCAAGATGGAAATCTGCTACGCCAACGGAACGGTCTTTCGTCTCAACATCCGCCACACGCAGTGACTTGTCACCGTGATTTCTTCTGCTCTCCTGCAATATACGCGGACCTCTGATATCGGCATAAATCGGTTCGCCGTCCTCGGTGAGGTAATCATGCCAGAATTTCTCGTCTTTTGCCTGACGTTTCGTGTTCTGAGCTTTCTTGAGATCGCTAATCAGAACTTCCTCGAAAGAAGCCAGCGGTTTCGGATACTCAGAGCCGAAGCGGTAGTGGCAATAAAGTTCCATAATATCGTTGACCATGACGATAAGACCCGAAGAGTCTACCAGACGATGATCGATGTGGATATACATACCGTTATATCCTTCAGGCATGCGTACCATCGTAATCTCAACCATCGGAATATCCGGGTCATTGAATTCTTCGAAAGTCTTCTCCTGCAGGTAAGCGTCCGCTTCTTTCATGGTCATGTTAGACAGGTCCAGATACGGAACTTCCCGGTCGTCCCGATCTGCGATATACTGCTGTACATTTCCATCTTCATCCGGTGCCGTAAAACGGAGGCGAAGGCATTCGTAACGCTTGAACTCGTCCTTGATGCATCTTTTGAGCAGATCGAAATCAATCTCAAACTGCAGACCGGAAAAGACGCTGATGTTGCAGCAACGCTGGGTACCTGTCTCCCGTATGGGCAGATATTGCAGCATCTGTCCTACGTTCAGGGGATAAAGTGTTTTTTCCATCTTGTTCCTCCTATAGTGCTTTATCAGCTGCTGCTCTGATTAAGAAGCAGCAGCAATTTTCAGGCCGGCACTATGCCGGTTTTATTCATTTATGAAAATCCTCTGATTAAAACGCCAAAAGTCGATTGTGGATTATTTCGTGTTTACAGCGCTTTAAACTCAGCTGCTTCAATTGCCTGAGCGGCCATCTCATTAATTTCATCATTAATTGCTTGACCCTCTTTTTTATCACCGGAATGGATTCCTATTTTTCTCCTGATTTTCTTAAGTCCTCCGAGCCGCTGTGAAAACAGCCACTCCATAAGCTCTTTGTCCTTATAGACAACTTCCCAGCAGAAATGAGCGCTCTGCCAGAAAATCTGCTTTTCCGGATACCGGGTCAGGCGATATTTGATACCTGCTTTATCCAGACATGCCAGCGTCGGATCCAACGTATAGGATGGGACGATCACCGGGTCATCAGATGCATGGAAGATCCACATCGGCAATTGCTTCAAAGCGCCGATCCGTTCGGGATTAGCAGCACCTGCGACAGGAACCAAAGCCGCAAATGTATCCGGATGCTCCATGGCCATTACATAAGCACCAAATGCTCCGGAAGAGATTCCTGTAAGATAGAGTCGCTTATCATCTATGCGATAATCTTTCATGAGCTGCTCTATCAGTTTCCATGCTACCTTGAGTTGAGGCATCGGCCAGAACGGAGAATCTGTTCTCTGACGAATGAACTGATTAAGAGTCGTCCAGTTATCATCCTCGTCGTAGCGAACATTACACTTGGGTATTAATACAATGCATTCATTATTTCCCGCTTCGGAAGCTTCTGCAAATGCAGTCCCCATCTGTGTCTTCATCAACACTGCACATATAGGCTCCATTACCTCACCTGTTCCGTGCAGACCGATCACTAACGGATATTTCTTTCTCCGGTCATAGTTTGTGGGAACATATAAATAATAAGGCATTGTAATGTCGAATTCACCGTCATAGAAGGATTCTTCTCTAAAGAGAGCGCGGAGTTTTTTTCCGGAATCCCTGTGAATATGGATTTCATAGCGGTCGGTACCATGCTCTGTACTGCCTACATCTATCGTAATGGTTGCATCCAGATCATATTCAAAAAAAGCCTCTCTCTTCTCAAGGCGGATGATATAGCCGCCATAATATTCATAGTATGGAATTTCAGTGCCGGCGATATAATCTCCCATATTCGGGTCAAGATCCGCATAGCCGAATCTTCCGGCATCGCGGTCAGAACGGATACTTATATAAAACTCAGGCTCATAATCCAGTCTAAGAAGGGCTCCGAAGCAATCTGTCGGAACGGTCACTTCATATTTTTTAATATCGGCATCGAACTTGATCAGACTTTCTGTGGATGTGTTGATAGTTAATCTTAAATCTTTAATTGGTTTCAAAATCGAGTTGCTCCTTTTTTAAAACTTTACGTGCCTATGTGTATCGAAAATAACTGCACATTTGCTCGTACTTATATACATTTTATCATACTATCGATTTTGACACCATTGTTTTCATTCATTTTGTACCTAATACGATAATTATATTTTTAGTTACTGTTTCGTTACTTCGGCTGCAATAATTTAGAAAACAAACAGACTTAGTACATCTGATTTTTCGCAACATTTGACTGTCTGTTTACGCAGACTGATTGGAAACCGAGAGAATTCTTCGCTATAATGTGGCATGGTAAACGATATACATTTTCTGACGTTTTTTCAGAGTGAGAAGTGGTTAAAATATGCAAAAGCATCGCGATCCTTATTGGGATAATCTAAAGTTCGTCCTGATTTTTCTTGTCGTCCTGGGACATTTTCTTATGCCGGCACCCGCTAAAGGGCAGTTCACCAGGGCCTTGTATTACTGGATCTATATTTTTCACATGCAGGCCTTTGTTTTCGTGTCCGGATATACATCCAAGAATTATGTTCGAAAAAAAGGAAAAGAGGAAAAACTGACGGGTTTTCTGGTAACATTTGTCTTCTTTACAATCTGCATTGAGATCATCGAGTTTATTTTCACGCAGGGAGTCAGACCAAAAATCCTTTATAAGGTGACCGGGGCGCCATGGTATATGTTGGCCATGTTCTTCTGGTATCTGCTGATACCTTTCGTATCACGCATACGTCCTGCAATTTCTATCCCGGTCGCAATTTTGGCGGCTGTGGTGTGCGGAATGTTTCCGGAATGCGGCAGCTTTCTCTCAATGTCCCGGGTGATTGTTTTCTTCCCTGCATTCCTGGCTGGATACTATTTTGACGGTGCATGGATTAAAAAGATCAACCGAAAGAGCAGGTTCTTCTCATGGGCTGTTTTAATCACCTGTTTTGCTGTCCTGTTCTTTTGGCGAGATGCAGTATCGGATTTTCTTAAAATAATATACGCAAAAAGCTCCTATGATGCTCTGGACATTTCACACATGACCGGATGCATTTATCG
The DNA here is from genome assembly GCA_017433725.1 of Lachnospiraceae bacterium. Classification (GTDB taxonomy): domain Bacteria; phylum Bacillota; class Clostridia; order Lachnospirales; family Lachnospiraceae; genus Chordicoccus. The sequence continues at coordinate 7,945 of JAFRGQ010000035.1, read as the reverse complement.
ACTGCTTTGGTACGGAATTTCGGCGCTCATGACATTTTCGCTCATGAATGTCATCCCGAAAAAAAGGCTGTTCATCACATATGTCGGAGAACGGACACTCAGCATATACATCGTGCACCGTTTGATCAGAGATGTGTTCAAATATCTCGATTTATACCGCTATCTGGGAAGCGGTATTCAGATGCTTGCTCTGTGTGTGTTGATTTCATGCGTCGTCGTTTATGTTGCATCTGTAACACCGATATTTTATTTTGTAAACTCGATTTTCCGGATCAACAGAATTTTCCGCCAAAATTCGCAGGCTGTGCGGGGATGAACACTTACAGGCAGAATTGATAGACTATATGAGGATAGATATGATAAAATAAAGCATAACGCCATGGAGGTTCCTTTATGCATAAATATATCAAGAGAATCATGCTCACTCTCCTCAGTGCCGCATTCTGCACTGCAGGCATGCCGGCTCTCACTGTGCAGGCTGCCCAGACAGCCCCTGTTTACGTAGACAGCGAACAGTCCGACTTACTTCCCTTATCTGATATTGAAATAACCGGGGTCATTCCGCCTACAGCAGGTGAGGCATTTGATACGACCGCAGAAGCAAGGGCGTCAGACGGAACGACCTGGACCGTCTCCGTATTCTGGCTCGGTACACAGGAAATCACGGATAGCACTATTGAACCGACCGACACCGCACATCCTCTGGTCGCCTCTGACGGTACGATTTGGCAATTCTCTGCATATCAGAACGAAACAGAGGGGGAAGACACATCTGTATCCGCCTCTTTCACAGTCACAACAAAGAACGGAAGCTCCCACACTCTTCCGCTCTATCCGATTCAGTCTTCAGGCGAGAAATCGAATACGGCAGAAGATGATACCCTTTATATTCCGTTATTGGTATTCTATCTTCCGGATGGATATACCTGTGACGGTCAGGTCGAACCGGGCGGCTCTCTGTCAGGTATTTACTATATGACCGGAGGTACCATTTCAATCTTCGATGCCGAATCCGGCATCACATATATTACAGGTAAGATGAAGTTCGATGAGAATCAGAGCGAAGCAGCCGGTGAGAGCGTGCAGAACGATCTGGTCGAAGTGCTGAACCCCCTTCAGTCAAGACCGGAAAGCATACCGCCCCTTGAGCCGACCAACATTCCCTCGTTATCTTCCATTATAAATCCTTAAACATATCCGATACATTTCTTACTCCAAAGGACACTGTGCCGGCAGAGTCGGAGGACATTATGAGTAGACATATAGTTGTTGCCAAATTTGGCGGTACATCCATCGCAGATGCCGCACAGTTCCGCAAAATAAGTAAAATCGTCCATGAAAATCCGGAAAGAAGGTTCATAGTCGTTTCTGCACCCGGAAAACGATTTCCCGAGGACAGAAAGATTACGGATCTTCTTCTCGATTCTTACGAAAAAGCGCTTGCCGGAGAATCTTTCTCCGCAGAAGTGGATGAGATAAAAAACAGATTCCGGGAAATACTGACTGATCTGAATATAGACTTTCCGCTTGAAGAAGAAATCAGACATTTAACAAAATCGCTGTCCTCAAAACCGAAGCGGGATTATACAGCCAGCAGAGGAGAATATCTCACTGCAGAAATCCTGGCCAGATACCTTGGATACACATTTGTTGACCCGGCGTGGTGTATATGCTTTGATGAAAACGGCCAATTGAATATGGCCATGACGATTCGCACGATCCGCGCTTCTCTCCTACCTCTGAAACATGCAGTCATTGCAGGCTTCTACGGGGCAGATATGGCGGGGAAGATCCATACATTTGAAAGAGGAGGATCTGATATCACAGGAAGTCTTGTCGCCTGCGCGCTCAAAGCGGACCTCTATGAGAACTGGACGGACGTATCCGGATTGTATGCCGCAGATCCCAGGATAGTCGATCATCCCGAAACGGTTTCTCATATGAGCTACCGGGAACTCAGGACTCTTTCCTATATGGGGGCATCCGTACTGCACTCGGATGCCGTGCTTTCGGCTTCCGAGATGGAGATTCCCATCAATATTCGCAATACGAACAGACCGGATGATCCCGGCACCATGATAGTGCGTCATCTTCCGGCGGGCGTCGTTAAGAATCCGGTGACAGGTGTCTCCGGAAGAAAAGGAATGTCCGTTATCCAAATCGAGAAGGTCATGGTTTCTGATGGATCCGGCTTCAGCGCTCTTATGCTGGATATCCTAAAAAAACGCGCTCTCCCCTTCGAGTATTGTCTGACCGGAATTGATTCTATCACACTGGTGATTCGAAGCGACCTGCTGGACAGCTGTAAAGATGATCTGTTCGAGGAAATACGCGAAACGCTGAATCCCGATTTCATCGGTCTGCGTGAAAAACAATCCCTCATAGCAGTGACGGGCGAAAAGGCGACCGAGGCCAGCGACGCGAACGTGCAGGTGCTGGAGAGATTGACAAAGGAAGATATTGAGATCAGTACCATCAATCAAGGTGCGGGGAAACTCAATCTCCTGATCGGTGTGCCGGAGGAGCGATATGAAGATGCCATACGGGCAATCTACGATTTGAGACAGAATATGACAAGAAGAATCTGATTATACAACGAAACGTGTTTGAAATAACATGGCATCAGTTTCAGGTTCTTCTCTCACTGTTATAACATACAATAAAGTAGCTGTCGCATGAACTTTTGCAACAGAGAAATATGATCGTGCCATGCGCATGTTTTAACCATATCTCGTTGTGCTATCCTTCATGTGACAGCCTTTTTGTCTCTGTTCACCTTGCGCTTCGGTCAACTCTCTGTTAAGATAATATTGCATAATCTATTTTATTCTTCATCGCGCAATACTCGTGACTTATGTCATGAGATACGCGCGCAAAGTAAAATTTGGCTTCATCGTGAGTACAATCTCGCGATGAAGAATAAAATCTCCGGCGGATCGCAGACGTGCGCAGTGGAAGGCGCTTACGCGCCGCGCACGTCGCGGCAAGAACGCCGAGGCGTTCTTGAAAGATCTATTACTTATTCCCTTTCATTGGCTCACTGTGTTTTTTCTTGAACTCACGCCGCGCATCTGTCATTTTTCAGCATTTCGAATTAACTTTCCCGCTGTGACCCCTGAACTATCATGCGACACCCGCAACCCAACACTATGAAGGAGAAATACTATGAAACACTGGCAATCCCTCTTAGCGAACGGATATCGCACAATTGAGTCATTACCGGAAACACTGCTTTTATCCGAAGATGAAAAAAACTCTCTCAAGCAGATTCAGGAACAATTCCCGATTTTTACGAACCCATACTACTTCTCTTTGATTGATCCTTCCGATTCGAACGATCCAATCAGGAAAATGAGCCTTCCCTCTCCGGAAGAGTCAAACAAGACAGGAAGCTTTGACACAAGCGGTGAACAGGACAATACTGTCCTTCCCGGTCTGCAGCACAAGTACAGCGATACAGCTCTTCTTTTATCGACTAATCAGTGTGCCATGTATTGCCGGCATTGTTTCAGAAAAAGGCTGGTAGGATTGACTGCAGATGAAATCTGTGCTCACTTAGATGAGATAGCTTCTTACATATGGGAGCATACTGAAATCTCCAACGTACTGATCAGCGGTGGAGATGCGTTCATGAACAGCAATGATACGATTGCCCGGTATCTTACAGCACTATGCGATATTCCTCATCTGGATTTCATACGTTTCGGAACACGTATGCCTGTAACACTCCCTCAGCGCATTACGACAGATGAGGATCTTATATATATCTTGAAGGAGTTTTCCGCAAAGAAAAGAATCTATGTTATCACACAGTTCAACCATCCCAACGAAATTACACCGGAGTCTGCTGAAGCTGTCGATATCCTTCTGAAAACAGGAATCCCGGTTCGGAACCAGGCAGTCCTTCTTAAGGAAATCAATGACGACAGCAATGTGCTCGGCCGACTTCTGAAACAATTGACAACAATCGGTGTACTTCCGTACTATATCTTCCAGTGCCGCCCCGTGAAGGGAGTCATGAATCACTTTCAGGTCCCGCTGAAAAAAGGATATGAAATTGTGCATAGTGCTTTGCAGATGCAGAACGGTCAGGGAAAAAGCTGTCGCTTCATGATGTCACATGTTACAGGAAAGATTGAGATACTTGGATATCTGAATGAGGACAAGATGCTCTTTAAATATCACAGGGCTAAATATGCTAAAGACACCGGCAGGATCTTTGAACAGGAGATCTCAGCGGATCAGTGCTGGCTGTAAGACGTGCCGATATTCGTTCTCGCCACTATATAAGGATCATGATAAAAACTATAGAGAAGCTGCGCCGCCATCACGACCCAGATCAGCGGCTCACAGGCAATGACTGCGCTGTAGCCGAAGCGCGGAATCAGAAAAAGCGTAAACAGGATCTTTCCGATAAGTTCAATAACACTGGAAATAATCGGTATGACCTTGGAACCCATACTCTGAAGAGAGTTTCTGAGAACCTGAATTTCAAGCAGCGGTACAAAAAAGAGCGTGCAAAAGCGCAGATAGTTCGATCCGTTCTGCAATATTGTCTCATTGGAAGATCCTGAAATCAGGGCAATCAAAGTCCTTGCGAAAAGCTGCATGGATATAATCATAACTATCGTCGTAATAAAAATGAGTATATGGCTCTTTCTGATTGCCTCCAGTATTCTCTCTCTGTTGTCCGCACCTCTGTTCTGCGAAACGAAATTCGCGACAGCCGTCGACATGGAATGACTGAATGTCAGGAGAATGAAAAAAATCTTTCGAGCCGCCACGTGTCCGGCGATCACGACAGGACCCAGACTGTTGATTCCGATCTGCAGGATAATAGACCCGATATTAACGATCGAACCCATACCGGCCATAGCAATTCCCTGAGATGCCAGCTCAGTATAAAGCGCGCGCTCATACCGAAAATGTCTCTTCTCCGGAATGATCAGCGGTACACGGCTCAATATGTAGATGATACACAAAACAGCGGAAATGCCCTGTGCTGCCACTGTCGCGATAGCAGTGCCGACTACGCCCATATGGAAGACGCTGAGCATCACAATATCCAATACGATGTTCATAACGGATGAGAAAATCAGGAAAATCAGCGGCATAACCGAATTTCCGATGGCCCTGAGGATTCCTGAACACAGGTTGTAGATGAACATCACTACGATAAATGTGCAAATCACCCTGATATAGGCATACGATTCTTCAAGAACCACTTCCGGTGTATGGATCAGAATAAGAAATGACCTCATGCCGAACACCATCAGAAGAGTTAAGACAATGCAGACCAAACTGCCAACGACGATGGAACCTGCTACCGCCTGCTTCAGTCTTTCATTATCTCCTTTTCCGAATTCACGCCCAACAACGATAGCCAGTCCAACCCCAAGGCTCTGGGAGAAAAACACCAAAAGCTCGAATATAGATGAGACCGACCCGACAGCTGCAAGTGCAGTCTCGCCCAGATAATTACCTACAAGTGCAGTATCCGCAACATTGTAGAACTGCTGAAATATATTCGATATAAAAACAGGAAACATGAAAACCAGCAGGCTCTTCATGATCGGCCCGTGAAGAAAATCTACGGAACCGGCCGGATTACGATTAGTGTCCATGTATATGTCTTACTCCTCGATCAATAGTGACCCTGCTTTCCGGCTATTTCGCACAAAAAGCGTGGCTTCTCCCTCTGCATATCAGGAACGTTTCTCGTTCCACGCACTTCATCATACCATGTCAGATTTCATTATTCCACTCCTATGACAGAACAAAGAGTCGCTTTGCGACTCTTTGCGCGCTGGTGCGCGCAAGCGTCAGCTTGCATATTCATCTGCGCACCAGTCGCATCCTCGCGTGCCTATGCATGCGTAACAATGCTCCAGTGGAGCATTGTGTAGCTGAGCGTTTTTGTGTCATAGGAAACACAGTTCCCTATGACACAAAAAAATCACCGGATCTCTCCTTTTGAGAAACCCGGCGTGGGTTTGTGTTCATCGTAAAATACGAGTTTCATTCAATATTATAACGCTGACATCACAGCATTTTTCATCCTCGCCACATAATCACGTATCACCTGCTGAGACTCCCCGCCGTACTGATGAATCAATCGCATAATTGCAGAGCCTACGATAGCCCCATCCGAAATCCCGGCCATCCTGGCTGCCTGATCCGGCGTGCTGATGCCGAAACCGACTGCGCAGGGAATATCAGGGTTTGCTTCCCTGATCAGTGAAACCATATCCGTTATGGAGTTATACTGAAAACTGCTTCTGACTCCGGTGACGCCCATGGAAGATACAACGTAAATAAATCCTCTCGCTTCCTTCGCAATTCTTCTTATCCTGTCCTCCGAAGTCGGTGAGATCATAGAGATCAGCTCTATGCCGTATTTGTCACAGTAAGGCAGAACTTCACCGTGCTCTTCATACGGGAGATCCGGAATGATCAGTGCAGTGATCCCAACTATGCTGCACTGAGCAAAAAAGGGCTCGTAGTATTCATCCATTCCATTTGTTGAAAATGTCCCATCGCCCGGATATTTGAAAACCGGGTTCAAATACGTCATAAATGCAAGGGGGATATCAGCATTTGCCTCTCTGATTTTTCTGACGACTTCAAATGCCCCCGCGACCGTCATGCCCGCTTGAAGCGCTCTGCAGTCCGCCTCCTGTATGACAGGTCCTTCCGCTGTAGGATCTGAGAACGGAATTCCAAGCTCGATTAAATCCGCTCCGGCTTCGGCAGCTGCCAATACAAGCTTTACCGTGCTCTCTGCGTCAGGATCTCCGACTGTTATGAAAGGAATAAATGCTTTTCCGCCGCTGAATACTTCTTTTATTGTAGACATATTTCGCTCCTTCATTTCACTGCTTCAGTATCAGTCATTTTGTATCACTCCAACAGAGTGCATGTATCCCATCATCAGGTCAGCTTACATCAGACAGATACTGAAATGACTGATTAAGTGTACGGTTATTCCTGCTTTTATCTCACTCATGAATATCATGTCCGCGGTATCTTGCAATGGCAGCTACATCCTTATCTCCTCTCCCGGACAGGCAGATAATCACACTGTCCGCGGGGTCCATATCAGGAACGATCTTCAGCGCATGCGCAACAGCATGGGCACTCTCGATTGCACATATAATCCCTTCCGTCTTAGCGAGATATTCAAATGCACACACCGCCTCCTCATCTGTCACCGGAACATACTGCGCACGCCCTGTAGATGCGAGATATGCATGCTCAGGTCCGATTCCCGGGTAGTCAAGTCCTGCTGAAATCGAATAGACCGGTGCTATCTGTCCTTCCTCATTCTGGCAGAAAATGGATTTCATGCCGTGAAAAATGCCAAGCGTACCAGTTGCCATCGTTGCGGCTGTGCGGTCGGTATCTACTCCCTCGCCCGCTGCCTCACAGCCGATCAGGGCAACGCCCTCATCATTGACAAAGTGATGGAACATACCGATTGCATTTGAACCTCCTCCGACGCAGGCAAGAACTGCTTTCGGGAGTTTTCCTTCCGCTTCAAGTATCTGCTCACGCGCCTCCTTCGAGATGACCGCCTGAAAATCCCGGACTAACGTCGGAAAAGGATGCGGTCCCATGACAGAGCCAAGACAGTAGTGCGTATCTGCACATCTTGACGACCATTCACGCATGGCTTCATTGACCGCATCTTTGAGGGTTCCGGTGCCGGAATCGACCGGATGCACTTTCGTGCCGAGCAATTCCATGCGATACACATTGAGTGCCTGCCGCTCTGTGTCAAGTCTTCCCATGTACACATCGCATTCCATTCCGAAGAGAGCGGCCGCTGTCGCGGTGGCAACGCCGTGCTGGCCGGCCCCGGTCTCCGCAATAAGCCTTGTTTTTCCCATTCTTTTCGCGAGGAGGGCCTGACCAAGTACGTTGTTGATTTTGTGAGCACCGGTGT
>JAFRGQ010000034.1 GCA_017433725.1 Lachnospiraceae bacterium | reverse complement strand
TTGTGATTGATTCGCCAAACAGGCAGGTCAAGGACATATTCAAATTGTTCCGCATACCGATACCACAGCAACTTAATTACACTAACTACAAGCAGATGATATATGTTTGAAATGTAGTGTTACTTTTGCGCTACTCTTAGGTTAATTTTGTCCCTGACCTCATTATTTTTGGTCACCACTTTACCGCCCGGGAGCGTCAGTTCCACTCCTGCCTTCTGGGTGGTAAACCCCTCTCCTTTTAATCGGGGACGCATATATTCCGGATTGCGCCGCACCGTATATTCCTTATTCCTGTACAAAAATGTCAGGCGGACCTCCGTGGGCGTCTCAGGCGCGGCATATTGGGATCGGAACATCCCGGAATCGCGCGTCTCCCCGCTGGCTTCCCCGTAAAGGGCGTAGGTGATGCCGTCAAATATCGTCGTCTTCCCCGCTCCGGTATCGCCGGTGATGAGGTAAATTCCGCTTGTGCCTAATTTGTCAAAATCCACCACGGTACGGCCTGCATACGGGCCGAATGCAGACATTTCCAATCGTATAGGTCTCATATCTTTTCCTCCCAGATGCTCTCCATGATCTCTCGGGCAAAATCCTGCTGTTCGTCACTCATGGACCGCCCGTTCTGCTGCTCGTAGAATTCCCCGAAAAGGACAAGCGGGGATTTGCGGTCAACATCTTCCAGATCGGTCAGTATCCCCGCGGATCTGGTGCGGCTGTTGTTGTAATCCAGACACATCAGATTGGGGTAGATGAGCCGCAGCTTTCCGATCGCGTCGGGAATATCCTCTTCATCGGTGAGGGTGATGTGCATATAGTCATCCGTGTCGGTCCCCTCATAATTCGGGCGGAATGTCAGCTCCTCATAGGTGCCTTCGATCTCCCGCATGTCCCTTAGCGGATGCAGCGGGACCGTTCTGACAGAGAAATTTTCTTTGTCTTCTATGTCAATCACGGTTACCGACTTTTCATGTTTTGCTTCGGAGAAGGAGTATTTTAAGGGCGTCCCGCAGTAGCGGATGCGCTCGGACCCTATGTTCTGGGGACCGTGAATATGCCCGAGAGCCACATAGTCGAAGCCCTCGAAAACGGCCGCATCTATATTGTCGGTCCCTCCCACGGAGATTTCCTCTGAGTCTGAACGGATCGCTCCTGTGACAAATTGGTGCGTGACGAGAATATTCCTCTCGGATCTGTCAATATGAAGTGCGTCGACCGCAACGCGAAGCGCGTCATTATAGCTGTCGATCTTCTCATCCGGAAAAGCCCTGCGCACGTGGGCCGGCTTAACGAATGGGAGCAGGTAGACGTTGACCGGACCGTGCTCGTCTGTCAGTACGGTCGGCTCGACCTCCCCGTTGTACACCGGTGACATATGGATTCCCGCGGAGGCAATCAAGCGGGATGCAAATGCCAGGCGCTCCGGCGAGTCATGATTTCCGCTGATAAGAAACACCTGCAGATTGCGCCGGGACAGCCGGACGAGGAATTCATCCAGTATTTCCACCGCCTCGGTAGAAGGGACACTCTTGTCATAAATGTCTCCGGCGATGAGTACGGCGTCCGGGGATTCGCTGTCGATCACCTTAAGGATTTCCTGCAGGATGTACTCCTGGTCTTCCGATAAGTTGTAATCAAAGACACGTTTTCCGAGATGAAGATCGGATAGATGTATAAATTTCATGGCTTTTACCTCTTTCTGTCACCGGCTGATTCGCTCTATGTTAAGTGCAATCGGTCATTGTTTTCGCTCAAATCTGCAATTCGACGGAGGCTTTTATTCCTCACCGCGAGATTGTACTCACGGTGCATTTCGGATGACCTCGTCGACCTCATCCGCCGTGTAAGCATAAGCCCCGAGTCTGTTCCTCACGGTCTCCATTCTCAAGGCATTTGATTCGCTCATACGGTCATCTCCCTTTTCCGCATACACTCTGGACATAAATGCGGCGTGCGCATATTCCGCCACATTATAAATATCTTCCATACCGTCCTGTGGTTCAAAGTTGTACATTCTTTCGACATAATAAGTATCTATGATCTCACCGTAGGATTTGTGTCTCAGCTCATACTCAAACACCCTCAGCTCTGTCTCTATAGGATCCTCCTTCTCGCGGTGTGCGTATCTGTAGGAGCTCACCATTTCTATCGTTAAAAACAAAAAGGCAAGACATGCGATCACAATCAGAATATCCAGAACCACTTTCATCATCTTATTCATGTCTTAATATCCCCTCCAGTATTACCGCTTTCTGTGCCTCCGTCTTCGAAAGAAACTCCTCCAGCGCTTGATCATCCATAGAAAAGTAAGTTCTCATAGCCGCTCTCAGCTCCGCGTCCATGTCGTCCATATAGGCATGGTATTCTTTACTCTTCTTCCTGTTCCTCTGCACTTCCAGCACTTCGTAGAACCCGTCCACATACATACAGAAATTTCGGATATCGGTATCCAAACCGTCAAAATAATCCGGATCGGTAGATCGCAAAATGATCTCCTCCATATGCTCGATACATTCATAATATTCTTGTGCAACATAATTCACGCTGACAAGGTGCTCCGCTTTGTCCCATGCGATATTATGAAGGTCGTGAGCATACATAAAACTCACAAACTCTGTGTATTCTCCGCGCTTTAAGAACTCCTCTGCTTCCGATACATATTCGTCGACATGTCTCTCTGCATCCCGTCGATTGGCCTCCCTCGGATCGGGGTCTACATAATTCAGAGAAGTAACTATAGTCATAATGATGCAGCCGATAATCAGGACAATCAGAATCGCGGCTCTTGTTGCCAACCCTCTTGTGCTTTGGGCAGAACGGATGACCTCATTTCGAGTCTTTTTGTAGTCCTTTTTGAACCGCTTCATATTCTTCTGATGCTGCACCGCATACGAATTCTCCGCACCGCAGTAGGGACACCTCAGTTCCTCCGGCCCGATTTCGTGCCCGCATTTTTTACATCTCATTTTGCCGAATCCTCCTGTTGCGTCGTTACTCCCTGATTGAGCAGAAACTCCTCTTTCAGGCGATCAGCCCTGATCTTCTCGAGGCTGCCGGTTATCCATATGATGGCAAATAAAAGCAGCGCAATCACAACAACCGACACAATAGTGTATCGAACTACCGTCCCCAACCCCTTTTTCAGTGCTTTGTCACCGTCGTTCTTATGTCCCTCCAGGTCCTTGCGGATCTCTTCCAGCTGACCCATATACTCCTCTTCTTCGGCAGGTGCAAATCCCGCATCGCAATACGGACAGCGAACCAGCGACACATCAAATTCTGCTCCGCAGTTCGGACAGATGACCATTTTCCCGGTGTTTTCCATTTTCTCCTCACTCCTTAACAGCATTTTCCACGCTCAGTTCAATCTTATCAAGCACGGATCCATACTCCGGCATTTCCTTGCGGATCTCGGAAATCCTGTCTTCACAGGCTTTCGCTGAATCTGCATTTCCGGCTTTGGCGTATACCTCCTTCAAAAACAGAAGCTCCGCATACTCACCCAGTTTATAATAATCGGCATCTGTGTCTGAAACTTCCGCACCTCCGCGAATCGGGCGGGAAAGGGCCGCCACGGTTCCGTAATTTTCCCGTTCCAGATATTTCCTGAGTGTATCCGGACGAATCGTATCCTGCTCTACATACTCAAACACCAGTGCACCCATCGCACCGGGCAGCGAAACGACAAACACTGTTGCCAGAATGATATTTATTATGATTGAAATTCTGAGGATCGTTTTTTTAGTCATGCAGCAAAACCTCCTCCAGATACGCTTCCTGCTTATTAGACGACGAGGAGAAGTATTCGTCACGTCCGGCCTCATCCAGTCCCAGATAGACTTCCATTATGGTATCTGCCTTTGCTTTCATATCATAGATGTAATCCTTGTAGGGGTCCTCATCGATTTTCGAAAGGTTGTGCTCAAATTGAAAATTAAAATACCAAATCGCGCTGCGACAGTCTCGAATATCCGACTCCGGCCTGTACCATTTAGCGTCCGGTCCGAACATCGTTACTTCTTCCACCGCCGAAACCAGTGAAGAATACTCTTTAGCCATATCACACAGCACATTCAGATCATCATACGGCGGTTCCCATTCCGCTATGTTGTGATATTCCTCAAATGCCGAAAACCCGGCATAATCCCCTGCATCCAGATAATCCTGAATTGCGGCGGAATACGTTTCGTATTTCTTTTCGGATTCTCTCTGTGCCGCACTCTCACGGAAATAAAAAGCATTTTCCTCCACATATAGCAGAACGCCGTCGGCAATCAGCAACACAACCAGGATTATTGCACTGATCACGATAGGAATATTCTCCGAAAGGATCTCTCTGACTTTTTTCTTCGTCCTTGCACTGTCCTTTTTGTAGTACTCCATATCTGCCCGATAGCCGGCGTTTTCTTTAATTACCCGGCCGCAATACGGACATACTTTGTCGGTCAGTCTGACGTCAGCACCGCAATTGATACACTTCATCGTCTAAATCTCCTTCGCCGCATTCTTTGTCCCATGCACAAGCGCTTGGACGGCTTCTTCTATTCGGCTTATTTCACTTCTGCTTTTTGCTTCAACTTCTTTGGCTTCGGCTTCTCTGGCTTCGGCTTCTCTGGCTTCGGCTTCTTTTACTTCGGCTTATCCGGCCGAAAACCAGTGGTCCTCCAGATAGTGGCCGACGCCGTCGTGGCGAACGTCATATTCCGTCACAGCCTGAGCGACCGCTTTCGTCTTGTCGGAACCGTTCATGCCTATGGCGAAATCGAAGTCAAAGCCGAGTCTCCAGTCCTTTGACCTGTTGATCGTGTGGCCGAAGTCAAGAGGCCGGCCGGACGCAATACCTATCATGACGCCTTCATTGTGTAATCGCTGTATCGCGGCTCTTGTTTTGGGCATCAGATCGCCCCCTTTTTCCGCGAGCGTTCCGTCGATATCTGCTGCAAATACGGATATTTTTTTAATCATATGAATCTCTCCCTTATCAGAATGCCTCGATTAACGGAATGGCAGCGGTCGCATTATAGCAAGAATCGTCTCTGTTATTTTATCATGAATGAGCTCTTGTTTAGAATAAAAAAGCTCTTTACAAACCTTACTTGCTTCCTAATAATTAAATCAGTTAAAAAGAATTATTCGAAAGAAATGAAGACTAAGTCTTCCTGAAGGAAAAGGCGTGAAATCATCCAAAGAGTATAGTAAAAATCTGCCTCCGGAGGTGTAATAAGTTTGAAAAAAGAGGCAGGCGGTTAGATACCGTAAAGAGAGCATGGCAAACAAACCCTCAAGGGGCTTTTGAATAGTAAATATAGACATGACCTAATCAGGAAGCAGTAACTGATGAATCATCATCTTTGATGACAT
>JAFRGQ010000033.1 GCA_017433725.1 Lachnospiraceae bacterium | reverse complement strand
GCTCGAACTCGGGGCGGCGTTCGCGCAGGAGCTGTTCCTCATAGTCGTGGGTCTCGAAGTCGCCCTGCTCGAGGCGCAGCATGGCGAGCGCGACGTTCGAGCAGTGGTCGGCGATGCGCTCGTAGGGGGAGACGACCGTTCGGCCCGTCCGCTTTCGCGTCCGTCCGTCTTCCTCGCTCCCGGCACCGGCTCCGCAGGCTCCGCCGGAGCCGTCTCTGCGCGGAGCCGTACGCTCGTCGCCGGCTGCCCCGCTCGTTCCTCGCGCGGCGCCTCCCTGGCTGGGAGGAGAAAGCGGTTGCCGCTTTGCGGCCTTTTGAAATGGATCGCTCGCTCCGGCACCTGCTTCGCTTCGGCCCCAGCTTCGTCAGGAGCTCTGGCTGCATTCAGGCCAGCCCCTCTATTACATGGACCGCGGCACCGGCGAGGTGAAGAGCGGCAGGGTAGGGAGGATCGGGAACAGCAGGTTTTACTTTACCTTCGCAGAGGGCACTGCCAAACTCGAGAAGTCCGTCATCGGCAAGCGCCTGTTCATGACCGAGGAGGAAGCGAAAAGAGAAGGGAATGTGAAAAGGAGCTGGGCAAGTTCATTTGCTGCAGCTCCTTGATATTTATATGTAATCGTCATCGTCTGGTATAGAATCTTTAAAATAAGAATATGCCTCTAAGTAAGTATCGGGTGCATATGTGATGTAACGTTCAATTGCGTTGCATGGTATTCTAATTCCTTCGAAGGTGCGATAATTATCTTCTTCTTTGAACACATGAACATAAATGGGTGCCTTGTTAGGATCAGATTCCACTAACTCATATTTTTCATATTCGTCATATCCGACATATTTTCGCTTATGAATCTCATATTTGCATTTCGTAATTTGGAAAATGATGTAAATATAGTATCCTCCACAATGATCATCAAGGAATCTGACCCTGTCATTTCCAGGCCATGTGTAGTTGACGATATAACCCTCTTCGAGAGACTCAGAAACAAATACTTTTTTATCCGTATAATTGAAAACCCAGACTACAATGTTTTTTACTGCCTCTCCGTCAATATAGTTCTTACGGTTATTCATATAAAATGAAGTTCTTTCCTCAAACTGCAAAGTAGTTATTGATGAATTCTGAAATTCTACAATGATGTTGCTGTCCTTTTCTCGCTCTATGAATATATCAGCGATATGATAGATGCTCGGGTTTTCATCATCGCAAATTTTCACTTCCCGGCAGTTTTCCGGAAACAGCGCTTGATGGTCCTTGTGCCACTTGCTCATTTTACCACTGTACCAAGGGTCGCAATCGGCAGAACTGAGATGCGCGAAATGGCGGACTACATAACGCCCTGCTTTTAAGATCATGGGGGCGTGACAAAAAGGACAGTAATACTGTTCGTTTTTTCTGGCTTCATCAGCGTGGACATCATAGCCAAATTCATCAATAGCACTATACAAAGGGTTCACCTCATTTCCGTAAAAAAGCTGCAAATTATATCTTCTTGATAATCTCCCAAACAGGGTCGCGAACGTCAGAGAAAAATTCATTCTTCCTTTCTTTGTGAAAATAATGGTATTTGTTCTCTATGATGATTTTGAATTATATCATGGTTGATATCATCATCGCAACATCCGATGCCGCTTCCATCCGTACGCGGAAATGGATGATTATAATATTTAACAGTTTCTACTTGCATTTGCCCCAGGCATGCTCTACAATAGAGTCGAAAGAAGGGTGATGCGCATGGCTGACGAGAGAGCTTTTAAGCCGATAGAAGAACTGACCCTGATGGACGACTACATGTTTGCCGCCGTCATGCGGGACACAAAGCATCTGAAACCGCTGCTGGAATACATTCTGGAGATCAAAATTGAAAAGATAGAACTGGTTGAACCGCAGAAGACTGCGAAAGAGGGTTACAGCTCGAAAGGAATTCGTCTTGATCTGTACGTGGAGGACGAGAAGGGCACGATCTATAATGTCGAGGTGCAGACGACGGACAAACGGAATCTGCCGCGGCGGATGCGCTACTACCAGTCGGTGATTGACATCCACGTTCTGCATCCCGGGGATGATTATCGGAACCTGAGAAAATCCTTTGTCATCTTTATCTGCAGCTATGACCCGTTCGGACGGAACCGGTACATATATACGTTTGAGACCGTATGCAGGGAAGTACCCGGGCTGAGCTTAGGGGATGATACATACAAGATCGTTGTGAACACCGCGGGTACGGAAGGCGAGATCAGCGATGAGCTGAAGGAAGTGATCCTTTATCTGGGATCGGGTAAGGTAACAGGCTCATAC
The DNA here is from genome assembly GCA_017433725.1 of Lachnospiraceae bacterium. Classification (GTDB taxonomy): domain Bacteria; phylum Bacillota; class Clostridia; order Lachnospirales; family Lachnospiraceae; genus Chordicoccus. Next base: position 279 of record JAFRGQ010000033.1, on the reverse strand, counting down.
AGCAGAGAACTGGACGAGGCAGTGAATGCCGTAAAGACCAACGAAGACAGGAGGTTGGAGTATATGACCATGATGATTCACGATATGGAAGTCCGCGAACAGGGCCGCGCGGAGGGTGCCCTTGGCATGCTTGTCAATCTGGTCAAAAAAGGCCGCATGACACCGGCAGAAGCGGCAGAAGAGGCCAATATGACCGTCTCGGAGTTTGAGAAGCAGGCCGCCCAACTCTATGCGTGATTTTGCAGGGGTTGCCTCAGCATATGCCGCTGCGGATGCTGC